>CAZVYY010000022.1:0-71766 GCA_964630775.1 uncultured Pirellulales bacterium
AATAAGAGGTTAATGAATAAAAAAAGCTTCCGGAATATTCATCCACTGACATTCCGGAAGCCCGCCACGGCAAAGAAAGCCGCCAATATCTAATTCACCGTCTGTTTTTTTGTTCCCGCTTTTTCTTATATTCACCTTCTTGATTCCTAACGCGGATAAGTATAGCACCCCCCTAAAAAGATGTCAACTACAGGGGTAAAAAAGTTTTCAGAAAATACTTCATAAAAACAGATATAAGTCTATGTCCAATAACACGATATAATATATTAATTACAGTCTTTAATCCCTGTTGCTAATCGGAAAAAACAGGATATCCCCTCTTGAACAGCACCATAATCTATGGTATATGCAACTTCCGTGTCGAATGGAATGACGGGGGATATTTTTCCCTGAAGTAATACAAACGGATTGGAAGTGAATTGATTAACGATGTTTAGCCGAAAATATTTCACAATAGGATTGTTACTGTGCTGCTGGACTGTTCCACTGTGTGCAGCATCCAAACCAATCGACGAGGTTCTTCGTGATTCTGCACAGAAAAAAACCAGATACTCTGTCCTTGTCATGAATGCCTCGGATGGAAAAACTATTTTTGCACGTAATCCTGATACGCAGTTGATGCCCGCATCCAACATGAAATTGATTACGACGGCGGCAGCGGTTCATTATCTTGGTGCGGATTATGTCTTTAAGACCGAGGTTGGACTGCTGGATGGCAGCCTGGTAATTGTGGGTGGGGGCGATCCGCTTTTGGGCGATCTTGCAACAGATACCCGCTACAAGCGCAAGGCGGGGTGGGTTATGGATACAATCGCCGAAATGCTTAAACAAAATAATATCACGTCGGTACGGGATATTATTGTGGATGCCAGTTTCTTTGACAACAATCGCGTCCATCCGGCCTGGCCCGCCGACCAGCTCAACCAATGGTACGCTTGTGAAGTCAGCGGGATTAACTATAATAACAACTGCATCCGGATTACGGCGGAAAACAAAAACGGCAAGGTTGTTCTGGGAACTGAACCGACCACCTCTTTTTTGACGTTTATCAACCAGGTGCGGCTCGTCGGCAGCGGCAGCAGTGCTCTGGGCGCTTATCGCAATTCAAAACCCAATGTCCTGATTGTCAAAGGAAATCTCCGCGGAGCAACAAGTTTTGATGTTGCTATCGAAAAACCCTCGGCTTTTTTTGCCTGGCATCTAAAAGAACGCCTGACAGCCCAGGGGATTGAAGTCCAGGGCGGTCTTTTGGGGCAATATGTGAAACAGGTCCCGACGCTGCGGATTCTGCATACGTTCGAAACGCCGCTGGCCGATGTGCTTTACCGCAGCAACAAGGACAGCCTGGGGCTGGCGGCCGAATCGCTGATTAAGACCATTTCCGCCGAACAGACCGAAGGCCGAATCAACGGAGAATGGCCTCACGGCCTGACACTTGTGGGCAATTATTTGTGTTCGCTTGGGGCGGATCCGAATGATTTTGTCCTTGATGACGGGTCTGGACTGAGCCGAAACAACCGACTGACGACACGTATTATCGTTTCAGTGCTTAAAGACCTGTATGCAAGCGCCAACTGGGCCATGTTTGAAAGCAGCCTGTCGGTCGGCGGTGAAGACGGAACGACATCCAAATATTTCCAGGAGCCGCAATATCGCGGTCGGATTCTTGGCAAAACGGGTTATATCTCGGGCGTTCGGGCATTCAGCGGAATATGCAAAACCCCCTCGGGCGATATTCTGTTCAGCATTCTGACCGAGGATGGAAACGGTCTGACCCGCAACTGGATTAACGAAATTACAAAGTCGATTTTTGACCGGAAGTTTTAGATTTATTCGGAACGATTTCGTAGCGGGCCAGTTCCCCGGTCAGCTCCTCGACAAGGTCTTTTAGGGTTAATATGCCCAGCGGTTTTTTCTGCTCGGCCAGCAGTCCTGATTGAGAGGTCGTGATGACGGCAATCCGGTGCGGTCCTTTTCGCATAATCGCTATGGCGTCCAGCACGGAAATCGACATGTCCATCTGAATAATCGGCTGCAGAAATGCTCTGAGGTTTTCAAATTCCACACCGGCCCCCAGCGTCTGATAGATATCCATAAAACCGATAATATTATTGCGGTCTTTTTCATACACCGGAATCCGGCGATGCGGACATCGGGCGACAATAGCCAGCAGGTCCGTCCGATTGCTGCTGACTTCCGCCATTTCGGCTTTGCTCATCGGCACCATGACTGTTCCGACGGAGACTTCGGGAATGTTAATCAGCCGCTGCATCATATTCTTCTGCAGGGATGTCAGCAGGCCTTCGTCTCGCGTTTCCTGAATGATTTGACGGACCTGGCTGCGCTGGGTGATATCGACGGCGGCGGCGGTATCGACAGAGATTCGGAAGAGCCGGGAGAATACTTTAAATAAAAGCCGCATTAATTTTACGGCACCGCTGATGGTGCAGATGCGCCATACCGACCATATCGCGGGAGCCAGCGGTCGTATGAAACCATCAGCCCGGTAAAAGAATATGCTTTTGGGCAGTATTTCTCCGAAGATAAACAGGGACGGGGTCATCATGGCCGTGGTGTAGAATTCCGCCAGATTTTCATCCTTCAGATACGACAGCAGCCACCACGCCAGGCAGCTTGTCGCCAGATAATTAACCAGGTTGTTGCCCAGCAGCAGCGACAGGATTAATCCCTGACCGTCGGCGATGGCGGTGGATAATTGCTTATAGAAAGCCCATCCCTGTTCGGCGCCAAGACGCAGACGAAAGCGGCTGAGCCGATAGATGCCTGTTTCCACGCCGGAAAAGAAGGCGCTGCACAGGAACATCAAAATAACAAACAGAAGCAGTACAATATCTGTCATGGTTTTGCTACCAGCGGTTCCAGGGACAAAATCAGGCTTTCAATCCGGTTGTTCTTGACGGTTTCAATCGTAAATTTCATATTCTGCCAGGATACGACATCGCCGTTTTTGGGAATTCGTCCCAGCAGGGCGGTCACCAGGCCGCCGATGGTCGTTAAGCGTATCTGTTCGGGGTCCACGCCAAAGGCTTCGGCCCAGTCCAGAATGGAAAGCCGGGCCGACAGGCGGTAGGTCATCGGACCGATTTGCTGGATGGGAACACTTAATGGCTGCTGTTGTTCATCGGCCCCCAGGAGTTGATCGACAATATCATCGAGTTTCACCAGCCCCGCAATACCGCCGTACTCATCGACTGCGATGGCGATATCAATGGCATTATTCTGAAAAAATGTAATCAGCGATTCCACATTTTTCTGTTCAGGCACAAAATGCACCGGCTTGACAAGCTGTTCTGCGGATTTGCCCGGATTCGTCAGCAGGTCCCGGAAATGAACGACACCCACGATGGAATCAATGCTGTCGGTATAAACCGGAATCTGACGCAGTCGGTACTGATACATGGTTTCCTGCAAAGCGGCATGGCTGGAGTGAATTGGGCAGGCTTTCATTTCCACCCGGGGCCGCATGACATGACGGACTTTGAGAAGACCCAGTTCCAGCACTTCCAGCAGCAGCAGATTCTCGTCCTGGGTCAATAGTCCTTTACGGGCTGACTGATCCAGCAGGATGCGAAGCTGATTGAGTGTGACCGGTTCCCTGGACTGTCCCGGTTGCGTGACCGGAGCGGTAAGCCGAACGGCCGGCTTTATGATCACATAATCAATGACCACCAGCAGGGGGGTCAGGATTCTCAGCAAAAAATAAAAAGGCAGCGCAGCAGTCATGCACATCGCATACGCATTGGCATACGCAAAAGCCTTGGGCAGCATTTCGCCGAAAATCAGCAGCGAGACAAATACGGCAACCGCCCATAATACTGCCGCCGAGTGGCTGTAAAGTTCCTGAATGCGGATGGTGGTAATTCCAGCAAGGGAATAAAACAGAATATTGATCAGCATGTTACAGAACAGCAGGGTGGTCAGCAGCCGATTGGGGCTTTGCAGGATATGCCAGGTCAGCCATTCAAAACGATTGGATGACTTGGCAAAGCTGCCGACTTTGCGTGGTGACAAATGAAAAAAGGCCGTCTCGGCGGCAGAGCAGAAACCGGAACAGAACAGCAGCCCCAGCATAACGACAAAACGCAGCGAATTGTCAATCAGAAAACTCACGATTGGTTGCTCGAGACGTATTCGGATTAAACCGTGCCATCTTTTTTAGGCAGGCGAATCTTGAAACAGGTTCCTTTGCCGACCTCTGATTCTACGCTGATCAGGCCATCGTGTTTTTCGATAATCCGTTTACAAAAAGATAGTCCAAGTCCGTTGTTGGGGCCGTCCGGGCAATTTTTCTTTGTGGAATAAAAGGGGTCGAATATCTGTCGCAGTGCCGCCGGGGCAATTCCGCGGCCGGTGTCGATAATTTCGATCCAGACAGCATCTTCATGGCAATATGCCCGGATACGCAGCTCACCGGGCTGGCCGAGCATGGCCTGACGGGCATTCAGGATAAGATTCATCAAGACCTGCCGCAGCGACGGCCCATCGGCCCAGATGAACAAATCGTCCGGCACCTGAACAGAAACACGGATATTATCTTTTTCAAAATCACGACCAATTCCACCGAAGACGTCCTCAATCAGAGATTTTATGGAGACTTCTTGTGTCGAAAATGGTTTCTGGCCTGCCAAAACCATAACCCGCTGCAGCATTTCAGTCGCTTTCTGGCTGAGCATCATGGCCTTGGTGAGGGCTTTCTGGGCTAATTCCGTGTCCTCGGGATGGCTCAGGGCAAGCTGGGCATAGTTGCCTACCGGCGTCAGCAGATTATTCATTTCATGGGCAGTCATTGCCCAGGCCATGCCTACAGCAGCCAGAGTATGCAACTGATCCGACTGCTGAATCAGATGGTTGTACTGTTCTTCACGAAATTGCAGTTGACGGTGCAGGGCCTGTCGTTTTTGCAGCACGCCGTTCATTCATTGCCCCTTTGTTTTAAATCATTGTTTATTCTAATCTTAGCGATTCACTACACGAATAAATTAAGTATCGACATTTTACTGATAAATTCTTGAAACTTATATTAATCAACACGCCGAGATGCAACGCAAAAAGATATCACTTGCAAACAAGAGTCCTTTGTGTAAGATAATAGGATAAACCATATAGGATATAATAGCTCTGATATGACGACGAATAAATCCAAAGAAGATACAAAGAAGCCAGTAGTTTTGGTGGTTGATGATAACCTTCAGAATCTGGAGCTGATTATGGCTTACCTGGAGGATGTGGACTGTCAGACAGTGTCTGCATCCAGCGGGATGGAAGCTCTTGATATTATTTCCAGCCAGATACCTGATTTAGTATTGCTGGACGTGATGATGCCCAGAATCAGTGGTTTTGAAGTCTGCAGACGGATAAAGAACGACCCCAAAACCGCCCATATTCCCGTGATTATGGTTACGGCGCTCAACGAGTTGGCAGATATTGAGAAGGCCATTAATTCAGGAACGGATGATTTTCTGAGCAAGCCTGTCAATAAATGGGAGTTAATCACTCGTGTCAAGACCATGCTTAAACTGAAACACTTGACGGATCGCCTGGAAAAAACACTGGCGTATTTGAGTGAAGTGGAAAAAGCAACAAACCCACGATAATTCGCCGTATTCTACTCTGCATATCCACAATAGGGCAGTTTATCATGCCTTGAATGTCCTATAAATAGTGCCTGTTTGTTTCCAGTCGTTACAGCCGGTAAATATGGCAAGGTCATATCTTTAAGTGTCTTAAAAAAAAAGTCCTTCTCTGATTCGCCTTAATCGGGCCAAATGTTTCGTCGATACCCCAAGTACAACCGTTTGTAATGCTTAATTAATGTACTTATTTAGGGTAGGAACCAAGAGGATGAGTAAGCTCCTCGAGATCTTTGGCAAAGGGATCACGATAGACAGTGTCGAACTGGTTTGGAACTGGCTGGCGGCTCAGCAGCCCGCCAATCCGGCCCAGGGAAGCCTCGACGAACAACTCGGCAAGGTGATTGAACTGCTTTCTGACCGGAATTTCGACCAGGCCGAACAGGTTCTGCGTTTTTATTTGTTCGAAAAGCCGGATTGTCCTCGCGGTCGCGTCGCCGCCGCATCCATTTGCATACAAAAAAATGATCTGCAGGGTGCCATTGAACAGGCTCGCAGTGTTTATCTGCGTCAGCCGCATAATACCATGGCCCTGTATTTGATAGGCTTTTGCTGTGAACGGATGGATCAGATTGATCAAGCCATTGAATTTTATCAGGATTGCCTGAAATTCAAGCGTCATCTCCAACTGCCTCGTCAACGGATGGCCGCAATCCATCTGCGTAATGGCAGAATCGATAAGGCTATTGAAGAATATATTGTATTGACATCCGAACATCAGGATGATATTGAATCGATTACGCTGCTTGGTTATCTTTATCTTGCTAGTGAACAATACGCACAGGCCGTCGATGCGTTCAATCTTGCGATTTTATCGCATCCGGACAATTTTAATCAGGATGGCAAGGAAGATGAATTGACGCCGCTGCTTGAGCAGGGGCTTTATGAGCAGGCATTTGAGAATATCTATTCGATTATGGATCAAATCGGGGCAATGCCCGAACTGTACGTCCAGTTAGGGGATATTTGCAGACATGCCGGCAGGGTGACTGAGGCGATTTCGCACTATGAAGCCGCCCTGCGGATGCAGCCCAATTCTCTGGAAGCCACGATTAAACTGGGCAGTCAGTATCTGCGCGATGGCCACCCGAGTCTGGCTGCTGAACAATTCAATAAGGCGGCCGAAATCAATGATGAAATTATCGATGCGTATGCAGGCCTTGCGATTGCACAGTACCTGGAAGGACAATCTTTGGAGTCCGAACAGACCTTATCGCTTGCGGCCAGTATTCATCAAAACAGTATCCTTTTATTTGCTGAAACGGCTGCATTACATCTGAAATCATCGCTGAATCAGGACAATGTCCAGACCGACGAATCCCTGACCCGGGATGATATCATTGAAACCTTCATCAATGGATGGCGTAAAAAGATGTCCAGTGCCGGCCCGAATGCAGATTTGTATTATAAGTATGGGGTTTTGCTGATGATTCGCGGGCAAATTAAAGATGCAGTTCACTGGTTTCAAAGGGCCCTTTCCGTAAATCCCACACATTATCGGTCCAGGATAAAACTGTGTCTTGCACTACGCGAAATCGGCCAGAATGATGAGGCTTTTGGAATTCTCAAAGAAAGCACCGTGCTGCCGTCGGCGATGCTGGAACTGCATTACCAGACCGCGTTATTATTCTGTGACAAGCCGAGGTTTGCCAAGGCCATGCAGCATATTCAAACCAATAATACGTTCCACGGATTATCTTCAGAAGATACTCGGGATTATATCGAGGTTGTCCTGGAAAACCTGGGTATTGTGGACAGGGCGCTGTCAAACTGGTCACGCATTGAACAGACATCGATGCTGGCACTGAGTATAGCTGAGCGGGAATAATAATCATCTATTCACAATTATCCAGAATCAGGAGGAAGGGAATTTAGGTGAAATGTCATAACTCTATAAATCCTGATATGTTAGCCATCACAGCCTTTAAATTCACGAATGCAACATAAGATACATTATAGGACCAAATAGATTTTGTTTTTCAGGCCCTGAAACTGGCTGTTCAGGCCGGATTTGGGCTTTGGATGGCTTGTACCGGCTTGTGAGGCCGGATTTGTATCTGACCAGTCACTCGATAAATAAACTATCAGGCAGGGGGCTTCCGCCCGATTTACATAGGACATATTCCCTGGCTGATAGCAATTGCGATGACTTTTCATATCTCACTCCCCTGCCATCATTGAATTATCAGAGGGTCCCCCTTAATGGGTCGTATCGGCACCAATCTTCCATTCTCCAGTTTGTACATAAGGCCGATAATCCTGCACAAACTATACCACCAATTAATAGTTGATCCGATATTTATAGAATATACAATGCTATATCCATAAATACGTTTATTGTATGATTTCTGCTCGCAAAGTTCCATGAAAACCTTCAGAATTAACTCCCAGCTTGACTTATTTGACAGAATCTGGTATTATTTGCCTTAACATAGAGAAGATGGTGTCGTTGCACTATCAGTTCAGGGGTGGTTAAACTATGGTTTAATACTGAATATGGGGAGTAATTGAAATGTCTGGATTGAAGAAACTATTAGGCTTATTGTGTGTCTTGGCTTTATCGTCAAGCCTGTTGGCAACTCCGAAAGCCTGGGTCTCCACCAGTTACAGGCCGGATTTCTGGTCCTCGGGGACATGGTATCGGGCACCTGTTACCGAAGGTTACATGGACTTGCGTCTGCTCATCGAAAACGCATCTTTTGACCATGCTGAGTTTTCCATTTCTTATGACAGCAGCATTCTATCCACACCGGGTACGGCTAATTTTCTGGATATCATGCCGGGTTTGAGTATTTCCGGCACCAACACTATTAACCTTGATGGTACCTGGAAAAAGACAATGTTTACCTTAACCGGGGCGGTGACCATTGGAGCCATTCAATATGAATCCGAAGCAGTGTTCAGACTTCGCCTGATTCCCCATGCCGAAGGGACGGTTCCTGTCAGTTTGTGGACCAGTTCCAGCCCTCGTTATCCTGCTGCCTACAAGAGCTGCGATCTGACTCTTCGCAGCGGCGGACAGGTCGTTTCGTATGAGCGGAAAGAATGGAATGACAATGTTCAACTGGTTACATTCACCGACAAAACCTCGGCTTCCGTGATGTATCATTACGATTTGAATTTGGGTACGCCCATATCCAATGGCATCATTCGGATTACCTACGACGACAACAGTGTGGAAGAATTTACTGCTTCCAATCACGCCAGAGGCATTACCATCGACAGCAATTACGGTGGTTATTATATCACCGCTCAGCCCAATGCTGTTCAGTATGCGATCATTTTCCCTGAATACGAAGATACTGTCATGAGCAGCATCAGCGGCGGATGGTCAACTTCGCACAGCCAGCCGGAAATAATGTTTTTTGCCCGAGAAGCGTCGGAAGGATTTCATGGCCTGCGGGCTACCACGGATGATATCGAGCTGACTGTGGATTTGGCCGGTATTGGAGAAAATTTCGGCAGTTCCACGTATGATGCCATCCTGATGAACTACGAGCAAGGCATTGTCAGCAAAACATATGATTTTGGTTATGTCGGCAATGACACCATCAAAATGACCATCCAGGGCGGCCTGGAAGCCAATCCCAATTACGTATTATATGTGTACAAAAATGGACTCATCGCCGGCCGGACATGGTTTGGTGCATCGACTTTCTATCCAGTCACATTCACTGTCAAGGATCAGATGGACACAGCCTTGCCGGGTGCGACCGTGACAATACCGCTGTGGAGCATGTACGGGCCTGCTAATCTTGAACAGATTACCGATGCGAATGGCGAAGCGGTCTTTGAGCTGCCCGGTTCGGAATGGGGCAATTATTATAATTACTATGTTGTGCTTGCTGATCATGAAGATGCGGTCGGAAGCTTCCAGGTCATTGATACTGCGGTCAATGTGCCGATCGTCATGGGCCCCATCCGCGGGCTGGATATGGATGACCTTGCCATCCTTGCTTCACAATGGAAAATGGATTACTGTCAGTGGAATAACGACTGCAATGGCGCCGACCGTAACCGTGATGGTACTGTGGACATGGAAGACCTGGCGATATTTGTTGATCGCTGGCTGAAGGATACAAACTAAACGGATTCGATTTTCGAGTATTTAACGCCCCCTTTCCGACTATCCCGGAAGGGGGCGTGTTTTTGCGTATACTGGTCAAGCATTTTAATATCGATCTTGTCGGGTTTTCAAATGACTATTCGGAAAGCCATTCTCCGCCGGCGTCAATGTTGTCTTTGGTGAAGACCCGCGAGGCCAGTGTAATCTCTTTTTGGACAGTTTTTCCCGAAAGCAGAGTCATGGCGGCTTCCACGGCTTCCTTGCCGCCGGTGGGATATTCAAAACTGGCGGACAGAAGCCCCTGCTTGACGTAGGCCTGCCCTTCCTGCTGAAGACCGTCAATGCCGACAAATAAAATGTCCTTTTCCCGCCCTGCCGCCTTGGCTGCCAGATAGGCACCGTGGGCACCGGGATCATTGTGGGCATAGACTAAATTGATTTCGGGGAATCGAGCCAGGGCCGACTCCATCTCTTTGCGGGCGTTGGGTTCCAGCCATTTCATGTCGGCATCAAAAATAATTTCGATTTGGCTGTCCTGAATGCCTTCCATAAAACCATTGTGACGGTCCTGGCCGGGGGTTGAGGTCATCAGGCCTTTTAATTCAACCACTTTGCCTTTACCGCCGAGCTTCTGGGCAATCCATCTGCCAGCCGCGCGGCCGATTTTCTTGTTATCCGCACCGACAAAGCAGGTGTATTTGTCGCCCAGTACGCGCCGATCCATTACAATCACCGGAATGCCCTTGTCGTAAGCCTGTGCCACCACGGGTGTCAGCGGTGCCGCTTCCTTGGGGGAAATAATAATCACATCAACACCGGCGCTGATGAACTCCTCGACCTGGGCCTGCTGGCGAAGGGTATCATTCTGGGCGTCTTTAAACACCACTGAAATTTCGGGATGCTGGTCGGCGGCCATTTTAATATCGGCATTCATCTGAACACGCCACGGCTCGCCAAGGTTGCACTGACTCATGCCAATGGTCCATTTTTTTGTTTCGCTTTTCGTCTCAGTTCCGGGGGCGGCCTGAGGGGTTGTTTTCTTACAGCCGGCCAAACAGAGTACAGCACAGAGAACCGCAAGCACGAAATTCTTTTTCATGGCAACTTCCCTTTCTGATGTCCACTTCTTATTTTTTGGTTTTTTGCAGCAATACCGCCGCAATAATAATCGCCCCGGTCAGCATCAGCCGCTTGTCTTCGCCGATGGCGTTAATACTCAGAATTTTTTCAAGATAACCAATGGTCAGTACTCCGATCAAGGTCAGCCACATATTGCCTCGCCCCCCTTGCAGGCTGGTGCCGCCGATGACCACCATCGCAATGGCCGACAACTCATACGATATCCCGGCCTCGGGATCGCCCTGGAGTTCCTGGGCCGCCTGGCAGATGCCCGCCACGCCGCAGAATAATCCGCTCAATCCATAAGCCAGCAGCTTGCTTTTGATAATCGGTACCCCCGAAAGACGGGCCGCTTCTTCATTGCCGCCGATGGCATATAAATACCGTCCGTAGCGAAGCTTGGTCAGGATAATGTAAGATATGACGATACAGATTAAGAATATCACCGTAACGACGGTAATGTTGTCGCCGACCAGCTTGGAATTGATAAAATTAAATACGCCGGGGACCTCTACATACTGATACGTTCCGTCGGCCTGCTGGACGGCCGTAGAGATTTTCTGCCCGCCGGAAACCCACTTGGCCAGCCCGCGTGCAAAAACCATCATTGCAAGCGTGGAAATAAACGGCTGTATTTTGAATCGGGCGATAATCGCCCCGGACATAATTCCACACAGGGAACTGATAACCAGACAGACGAGAATAGCCAATATAACTGCCGTCTGGTAATGAATAGTAAACAGCGAAAAACACACTGCCGTCAACGCCAGAATGCTTCCGACCGACAGGTCAATGCCCCCCGAGATAATGACCAGTGTCATACCACAGGCCAGAATGCCATATACAGACACCGCACGAAGCATATCCCGGTGTGTCCCCCATTTAAAGAAGGCACCATCCGCGTTAAAGACAAGACCAAGTACAAACACAATAATCAATGCCGCCAACACACGGGTGGTCGGACTTGCGAGCCAGTGCTCACCGACTTTTAATGAGTTCGATGCTGTTTTCATCTGCTATCCTTTAAAATCAATGATGAGACGATCCCTGTTTGTCCGATTTATCCGTATTGCCCATTGCCGCACGAAGAATCTTTTCCTGAGTGGCTTGTTCCGCGGTAAACTCCGCGGTGATTTTACCGCGATGCATCACAATTATCCGGTCACTCATGGCCAGCAATTCCGGCATTTCTGAACTAATCAGCATAATGGCCAGCCCCTGTGACGTCCACTGGTTCATCAATTCGTAGATTTCATGTTTGGCCCCGACATCCACCCCCCGCGTCGGCTCATCAAGCAGTAATATCGCGGGGTTGGTATTCACCCATTTGGCAATAGCCACTTTCTGCTGATTCCCGCCCGACAAGGCATCGACCGGCATGGTTAAGGAAGCTGCTTTCAGATGGACCGATTGCCCCATGTGCCGGGCGGCTTCAAATTCCTGAGCAGGCCGCAGCCAGCCGAACGGGGCATATTTTTTAAGGGCGGCCAGTGTTGTATTTTCCACGATGTTCATTCCGAGAATCAGGCCGGTTGCCTTCCGGTCATTGGTCAGCAGCGCCAATCCCGCCTTAATACCCTCGCCTGGACTGGCAGGACAATACGCTTTATCCTGCAAGGTAATACTCCCGCTTACCCCGGATCCATACGCCCCAAACAGCCCATTGAGCAGTTCGCTGTTGCCGGAACCTCCAAGGCCGGCTACTCCCAGTATCTCCCCTGCCCGTAATTCAAAGGATACTTTGTCCACAACCGGGAAGGGTTTTCCGGCTTGATCCGGCACGCTGAAATCCTGAACTTTCAGCACTGTCTGCCTGAGATGAGCCTGATGCCGCGGAAATTGACTGCTCAACTCTCTGCCAACCATCCATTTTATCAGTTCGGATTGACCAAGCTGGGCCGCCGGGGCGGTCCCGATATACCGTCCGTCCCGCAACACCGTGATTCGATCAGCAATCCGGTAAATTTCTTCCATTTTATGCGTAATATAGACAATACCGCGCCCTTCTTTTTTCAGCTTATCAATAATGGCGAACAGCCGCTGTACCTCCACATCCGTCAGGGCACTGGTCGGTTCATCCATGACGATGATTTTACTTTCAAAGGCAAGGGCCTTGCAAATTTCGACCATCTGCTGAATACCCAGCGAATACTCTCCGACTTTCTTTGAGACAGCAATCTCAAGGCCGACACCGGCAAGCAGTGCTTTGGCCTTTTGCTGCATCTGTTTTTTGGTCAGCCACGGTCCTTTGGCCAGTTCGCGCCCCAGAAAAATATTCTCATCCACAGTCATTGTCGGAACCAGCGACAGTTCCTGATGGATAATCGCAATTCCTGCTGAGGCAGCATCATGAATGGAGTTGAACCGCACAGGCGTTCCATCCAGTTCAATCTGCCCCGCGTATGCAGTGTAGACACCCGCCAGAATCTTCATCAGGGTACTCTTGCCGGCACCGTTTTCCCCGGCCAGAATATGCACTTCGCCTGCCCGAAGCTCAAATTGAACATCGTCGAGGACCGGCGTTGAGGTAAATCGCTTGCCGATTCCGCTCATCAAAAGCAGCGGCTTGTTGTTGGTGTTCTGTGGGATCATAAATCAGGCTTTTTCCGGAATCCATCCATAATCGACATAATCATGTTCAAAGGTGCCATCTTCATACAAGTCGAATACTCCATATCCTGCCGGACATTGGTGGAATGCCCCCTGCCACCATGCACCGCAAACCGCCCCATCGCAAATATAGGTTATATTGTTATATTCTATCCGTTCCAGCAGATGCAGATGGCCGCTGATGCAGAGTTTGATATTCTTGTGCCGATAAAATAATTCCAGGAGCTTGCGGGTGTCCAGATGAACCCATTGATGCGGAACGACCCACTGTCCGCTCTTTTCATTTTCACCGTCTAAAATTGCCACTGCGGAAAGAATCGGAATATGGCTGATGATGCAGATATACTGGCCGGGATGTTCGGCCAGTTCATTTGACAGCCAGAGATATTGTTCCTCATCCAGTTTGGCCGTATAAACATCATCGGAACTATGCGTGCTGTCGAGCATGATGATGCGCCACGGCCCCTTGTCAAAGGCATAATATCGATTCGGCAGGCTGAACTCATGCACCGGTCGTTTTTTGCCCCACAGGGCTTCCTCGCCGGTGGTTTTTCCGCTTTTTTTGTCCCAGCCCCAGACATCGTGGTTGCCGATACAGAATTTCACCGGCAGCCTGCATTCCTCCTGGAAAACCTTCTTGACCAGAGACAACTGGACATTGGCCCAGTTGTCATCCGACCCCAGGACACACATGACATTGTCCCCGCCGGTGATGACCATCTCGGGTTTATCAGGCAAGGCCTGAATATGACGCAAGGCTGCGGCCAGACCTTCGGGGGCTTTTCGTTTCGGCTCGATGTGCAGGTCGGTCATGTGGGCAAAGCGAACCGTCCTTCCTGCGTTTGTTTTATGTCCATGACCCGCCTTGTCTGCCGGGGTATGGACAGCACACCCGCCGCTCAAAGCTGCCGCGGCCAGAATCGAACTTCCGATTAGTTCACGTCGAGTCACCAGACACTTTTTTTCCTTCATTACGGCGTCCTCATCCTTTTTCAAGTATCTTGCACAAATATCTGCACAAACATTTGTCCGACACATTTAAATCAATTATAATGCAACTCTGGCAGCAAGGCAACAGCATTTTTGAGTCCCCTCAAAATGGCGTCACAATCTGGTCCTGTTTGGTTCTGAATGAATCACCAAACAGAATAATGCCGGCAATTAACAGACCAAACCCACTGGAAATTATGACACCTGTTGAAGTTACGTGTTCTGTGGCAGTCATATGCCGTGTCAGGCCCATCAGGGGGGAATAGTCCAGCCATCCCAGCTCGGCCGGCAGCCATCTGCCCTGAATCAGATAATAGAAAATATCCTCCCATCCGGCAGCGAATAAGAGAATCCCACTGAAAGCCAGACGAAAGGATTTGGCTGCGATACCCAACAGGACAAACAAGATGACTCCCAACGGCATAAATGCAAGCTGCCATCTCAGAATGGGTGTCTGTTTGCCAAAGATAACGGCATTAAATTCCGCGTCCCAGTTGACATTGTATTTGGCAGCTACGGGATGATAAATCTTTTCAAGGACAATGTAATCGACATAGGACAGGAGAAGGATAGAAAAGAAAATCAGCGCAGCAAGGCCATAGCATGAATGTTTTTCACCGGTATTATTCTTCTGTTTCTCCATGACCGCGCATAGTACGCCCCTGTCTTGTCGGAGTCAAATGTTTTCCTTTAAATAATGAGCGGGCATATCGAAAATCAAAAATTATTTGAATTCACAGATTTAAAGCTGTAGAATGCCTGCATAATCCGAATATACTCAAAGGGTATTAATTGTTCCGCGAGCAAAAGAAGCAAGTGGTTGAGACTACTGTACTTAGCCGCGACGAGCTGATAGATTTTAATCAGTATAACTACCAGATTTACAGGAGTTCAGGTGTCGGTAACACTTAAAGAAATAGCCTACTCTGCCGGGGTTGATGTGTCCGTCGTCTCACGCATTCTCAATGGCAAGGCAGACCAGTACCGAATTAGCCCGGCCTGTCAGGAACGGGTCAAGAAAATCGCCAAAACCCTTGGCTATCTCCCCAATGCCTACGCCGCAGGGATTAAAAAAGGGAAATTTCGCTGTGTCGCCCTGCTTCAAAGCGGCACTGCGGGCAGCTACCAGGGTTCAACCCACCAAACCGGCACAAATTATCTGCCTGAGATCATGGTCAATGAAATTCATCGAAATCTTGAAAAAGATGATACTCATCTGCTGTTATCCAATATTCCGGAACAAACGGTGGACAGTCACCAGTTGCCCAAAATCTTTCGTTCGCTGATGGCGGATGGATTAATTATCAACTACTATCAGGATTTGCCTGAAAACATCAAAGCTGCCATTGAACACACCTCGATGCCCACGGTGTGGATGAATTATAAAATGGATTACAATGCGGTCTATTCAGACAGCTTCTCGGCCGCCGAAAAAGCCACGCAGCATCTGATTGAGCTGGGACACAAGCGAATCGCTTACTGCAATGTCTATTTCAAGGATCTTCAGCCGGATGCCCATCACAGCGTGGCGGACAGACGCAACGGCTACATTTCAGCCATGCAAAAAGCCGGGCTGGGAATCTATGACATTACACCCGACCACAAAATCGACGATTCTGTGGAAAAACAAATCGATTTATTCTATTCCGTCCTGAAACGTCCGGACAAGCCCACCGCCATGCTGTTCTACTGGTCATATTCCGTCCCGTCGGTTTATGCCGCTGCGGCACGTCTGGATTTGCGTATCCCCAAAGACCTGTCCATTATTACGTTTGCGGGGGAATCGCACCTGAGAATAGGCCTGACCGCCACTGCCATGCTGGAGCCGGAAACCGATATGGGCAGAGAGGCAGTCAGTATGCTCAGAAAAAAAATGACCCTCAAGCAGAAAAATATCCCCTCCAAACGTCTGGAATATATATTTGCCCCCATGTACACCTGCCAGAAGGCTCCCAATCCGTAGCATTTGCCATCCTCCAGGATAATCACAAGCAATTGTTATTATGAGACTTGCGCATATTTAATTGTAGCGGAGTCTGCAAAATAATCGCTTAAAAACCGACTTGGATATACTGTTATAAGATGTTGCATATCTTAATATATGATTCACAAAATAATGTCCTATTTCGTAACTTTGTTTTGTCTTTTTGCGTTTTTGTATCGGTTCGGGAGGTCGTTGTCGATATCATTAGTAAGTGTGCACAAAAGTTTGTGCAATAAAGAAATTGACATTTTGGCCGACAATCAGTATAGTGGCACTATGGCATCGTGGGGTTAAAGCAGCGGTGCAAGGACAGGAACAGATATGGATGGGAATTGAGGAGTCAAAAATGAGCAGGACCGAAAATAAAACTGGTTTTACCCTCATCGAGTTGCTCGTTGTGATCGCTATCATTGCTTTACTTCTGGGGATTTTGACGCCTGCCCTGAATAAGGCAAAGATTGCCGCACAAACTCTGATCTGTTCTACCAACCTGAAAAACTACGGCCCTGCCCTGCAAATGTACGCATCAGACAATAAAGACAAGGCTCCGTTTATGGTCTCCTGGCTTTTCAGGCAGGACACCATTGCCAACGCCCCGGCTATGACCAAAGGGTGCATGTGGCACAATAACAGAGACAAGCCGGATGGCTCCTTGTGGCCCTACCTGTCGAATGACGACGTGCATTTATGCCCTGTGTTTAAAGCGAACGCCATTCATGCCGGCAAAGAAGGATGTCCAAGTGCCTCTGTTCATTCGATGCTCACCCCCTTCGGTCCGACCTACAGCTATTCGATGAACTGGTTTCTTGGTTTCGACTGGGAATCGCTTGAGAAAGTCGGCAACACGGAAATGTTTGCCCGTGAAATATCGATGAAGCTATCCCGCGTGAGAAGTCCGGGCCAGTGTTTTTCTTTCTCGGAAGAGAACCTCTGGCCGATTGAGCACCGGGAGGGAGACCGGGAAAAAGTGTATTGCGTAAACGTCTTGAATGACAACGCCCTCTGGATGAACGCCAATAAATCCAAGCCAACGGGGGCAACCGATAACTTTGCAACGTATCATGGTGTTAATGCCGCCAGACGCAACGAAGGCAAAGCCAATGTAATTTTTGTGGATGGCCATGTAGAGTTGATTTTGGGAGAGGCCGGCCGGGATGCATATCTGAAGTTTGCCAAACCTTATCCCGGGCATGAAAATATGAATGTCTGGTAATTGCGGATACGATCTCTTTGATTTATGGTGGATAAACAACAACAGGTCTGATTTTGTCGATGTAAATTATACGGAGGTTTTGTGATGACAAAGAAACATCTGACGGTATATGCAATATTGCTGCTGACTGTGCCGATGGCAGCGGCTGATCTGGCCGGTTATTGGGCATTCGATGAAGGCAGCGGCATGACCGTTGCGGATTCTTCAGGCAACGGGAAAAACGGCGTTCTTCATTCCGCCAATAAAGCCAATTATCCCCAGTGGACTACAGGTCATAATGGCACCGGAAGTGCTCTTCGTTTCAATTCCAATACCGTCAGCAGTGCCAACAGCAACCGTGTGGTTATTGATCCCAATACACTTGCAACGGACCCAAATCAGCCGGGCCTGACCAATCTGGGGAAAGCCTTTACCATCAGTATGTGGGTACGCAGAGACGCAGTGGATTATTTCAATAACCTGTATCCCAATCTGGTGTTTACCACGGCCTATAATGTCCAACTGGCTTTGGATCCGAGTGCCGTATCCACCAGTCCGGATGCTTATGACTACCTTGGCTGGACGGGTGTCAGCGGCAATCGCATCCCGCTGGGCACGGAAACGGTCGCCCAGAAAACACTGGGTACCTGGTACCATCTGGCAGTCACTTGTGACGGGGAATCCATCAAAAAATATGTTAATGGGAGCGAAATTGAGTCAGTCAGTATCCCGGGCGTCGAGATGCCTTTGGCGACCGCCAATTTTGTAATCGGTTCACGGCTGGACAATACATCCTATTTCACGGGCGCCCTGGATGATGTAGCCGTCTGGGCCAACAGTTATCTGCCTGCCGGTGAAGTCGTTAAACTGGCAAATGGAACCGCTACTCCCCTGACGGTTGTGGACTCGGGCGGAATTACACCTGTAAATTATTATCTCGAAACAGCCTTATATACTTCTGGTACCATTGCAGCGCTGAATCCGGACGGGATTCAGATGATGAATATTGTCAACAATCAGGTTGTGTATAATGAGCATTGGATATTCTCTCAGCCCGGCAGCAGGCTTGATATTCGGCCTTTTGCCTGGAAAGTAAAAGATGAAGCAGATTACAGTGATGCGTCCGTAAATATTTCGCGCTATGGGGTAGAATGGGTGGACCAGTCCTGGAATGGTCGGGAACCTGATATGGCCGTAATCGCAGCTTATATTACTCCCGGTTTGATTTATGGACAAGAGAATGCCTGGTATCAAATTTACAACCCGGGAGGTTATTCCTGGGAAGATAAGCCCTATTTCAGGACCAATATTCGCGTGGCCGCCGTAAATTCAAATGGCGCCAGCGTTCGAGTTACAGTTTATACGCGTTCCTCGGATGCAATCCCGGATCCCAATAACCATAGCACATTGCTGACATTTCTGGGTGAAGTGGAATGCCCACTGGATGCCGGGGATCGTGTTTGGCAGCATTACGAATTTACGCTTCCCAAACCCATCAACTCTTCGATTACTCCGCTATGGTTTGAAATGGCCATTGTGGGAGGGACAGAGGATACGATTCTTTACATTGATAACTTCAGAACCGTATCCGACCGTTATGCCACTTTCAAAGGAACTGACCTGAATCATGATTCTATTATCGGGGAACCAGATCTTGATTCGCTGGCCTCAAACTGGCTGGATTCCGTCAATACGACACTGGTGGATCCACGAAGCGGAGGCATGCTCTCAAATGCTGATTTTTCAAACGATCTTGCCAAAGTCATCACGCCTGGCACTTATCAGGCAACGAATCCAACAGGCTGGACATTTACCGGGACCGGCAATTACGGCGTCTGGAATACATTTAAGCATGGCAGGACCGGATGGCATTATACCCACACCATGAACAATCCGGCAGGAGGCAATGTGTCCGCTTATACGCGAGATATGGTTTCCGCAGCGTCTCTGGGATTATATGCAGAAGATCCCAACGGCACTCTGGAACAAACTGCATCTGCCCCGGCGGTTGCCGGACAGACTTATTATGCAATGGGCTATGTGACAGCAGGCGGCGCATCGGGCAGCCTTGAGCTGGACGAATGGTATGGCTGGAAAGATACCGCGACTATGGAGATTCTTGTCGATGATGCAGTGAAGGCATCATTTTCGCGTAAACTATCCAGAAGCATCTGGCGACCACTTTATGGAACCTATACGGCGACTCCAGCCGACGCCGGCAAGTTGATCAAGATCAGGTTCTCGTATGCCAATACATACACGGATTACTATAATCAGTCCGGCATTCTGTTTGTGGGTAATGCTTATCTGGGCACAACCGTTCCCAATGAGTGGCCCGAAAAACGTTCAAACCAGCTTGTCAACGGCGGTTTTGAAGATTTATCGGCCGTTCAGAGTTATGATGCGATTTATTCCACAAATTATTATAAATCGTTGACAACCTCAGATAATGCAGGTGCATGGTTTGTCAGCGGTATGCCGAATATTGTTCCGAACTGGATTTATGAAGTCCAAGCCGGTTATAACTTCGCCAATCAAGGGGGCATATTCAGTTCCGGTTATTACGCTTCGCCGGTACCCACCCCGGGCCTTCATGACATAGTCTTGTACGGCAGCGGCACCATGGTTTATGGCCAGATTTCGGGACCTCTGATTCCGGGAACCACCTATTATCTCGATATGGCCTGCGGTGTGTTGGTTGAGCCGCAGACATGGGGTCTGGTGACGGCAGCATGGACGAATCCAGTCCTCCATATCGAATTATGGCGTATCCCGGCAGGTGTGACCAGCCCGTCTGTGATTCATGCCGGCGTAACCGGCGGCCAGGCTGGTTATGTCAAAATCGCCAGCGCGGACGTTGCTTCCACCGGCGATATCAAAAATGCCGCGAATAAATGGCAGATCGTCGGGACGTCGTACACGGCCACGGCGGCTGATACCAATGTGTATGTGAGAATTTATGGTACCAACCCGATTACTTCTCCCAAAGGAACCCCTTCCTTTGTGTTCAGTGATGTTTATCTTTCGCCAGAAAAAAGAGTTGTTGCGGGCGATTCGCTGCTGAACAATATTTCTTCCGGGGCCGGGGTGGAGGCATTAGGACCCTATAACTGCCATCAGGCGTTATTAATGGGATATACGGCGCCTGCTAACGGCGACATTAACGGCGATTGTATCGTAAATCTCGATGATTTTGCGCTGATAGCCGGCGAATGGCTTGAAGTGGGAATTGCATTTTAAAAGCAGATGGATTACAGTGTAAATATGGCCGGATGTTCTCTGAAAGGATGCAGCAGGTTTGGTAATAACCGGAAAATCCTGTGAGTTTTCCTGGAAAAATATTAACATTTTATGGAGGTAAGGCGATGAAGAAGAATTGTGTGGTATTAGCCGGATGTGTTTTGGTTATGGCCGGGATAGCCTCAGCCGCTGGATATGTGCCGGCCGGCGTAACAGGTCTGTGGCGTTTTCAAGACAGTGCC
Organism: uncultured Pirellulales bacterium; assembly: GCA_964630775.1. Taxonomy (GTDB): domain Bacteria; phylum Planctomycetota; class Phycisphaerae; order Sedimentisphaerales; family Anaerohalosphaeraceae; genus Anaeroglomus. Next base: position 21,095 of record CAZVYY010000022.1, read on the forward strand.
AACAAACTGTCAGCAACACTCGGTACCGACCTTGTAACCAGCAATCCGGATAACAGCGGTTGGTTCTCCGGCCCCTGGACCATGATCGGAATTCCATCCAATGCCGGTCTCTACGCAGACGGCGGGTGTGTTCAGGAACGGAGTTGGGATTATCTGACATGCTATCATGGTATTGGTGGTGCCAATGGCGGCGGCAACTATATTAATGAATACACTGTTGCTATCGACTATTGCCAGACTTCGAACGGTGCAGGCGGCTGGAATAGTCTGTTTCAAACCGCATGGAACGGTAATGCCAATGATGGGGATTTGTGGATAGATGCTTCAGCGGGAATGTCTTCGGCTAAAATTGGTGTCGGTGCTGTGGGCTATTCATCCATGACCTTTGATTCGTCCAAATGGCACCGAATCGTATTGTCCGTGGACAATGGCAGCTTTTTCCGCGCTTATGTTGACGGCGTCCTGTTCCTGGATGGTGCTGGCCAGTCTATCGATGGCAGATTTTCTTTGGAATTGGATCGCTTTAATCTTTTCGCAGATGATAGCTGGGAAGATGGATGGGGACTGGTTGGTACAGTTGCAACATGGGGACGTGCTTTGTCAACAGCCGAAATCGCTCAGATGGGCGGCTGGATTGGCGGTGCCTCAATGCCGACCGAACTGATTTTTGTACCGGAGCCCGCTACCATGGCTCTGCTTGGGCTGGGTGCCCTGGTCGGACTTCGCCGGAAAAAATAAAACAACACTACCATATTTGACACCTGGCGATGGTTCTGTCAGCAGGACCATCGCTTTTTTTATGCCCACAACACGACACCGGCTGAGAAATCATTTGAAATTAATGCGTTTTCATATTGCACAATGGTTTGTGTGTGATATTATGCCACATTGTTTGAGCAGGGATTACAATCTTGAAATCTCAAACAAGAACGCGTATGATAGTCCGTAATCTGCATCGAGCCATAAAAAACGCTGCCGCGGTACCAACAACACTTTTGCAAGGAGAGTAAAATGGCTGGCCAGTCCGTCAAATGGATTTTGTTAAGTATTGCGTGTTTTGCCCTGGGATGTTCAACTTCTTTATATGGCGATCCCGCCGACACGCCTTATCTGGTAAATATCCCCATCGAGTCTCGCTCCATTACCTTTGAGAATCCAACGGGCGAAAAAGGCAAAGGCGGTACCGCAGCCAGCAAAATTGGTGTGGGCCGCAAAGGTGCCGCCCTTAAAAATCTCAATCCCGGCCAGATCGTTACCCTGTGTGACATCCAAGGTCCAGGCATCATCCGCCGGATGTGGGTGACACTGCCGGCCAAAAAAGAAAATCTGCTGGGCTTTGTTGTCCGGGGATACTGGGATAATCAAACCACCCCATCCATCGAGGCTCCCATCGGCAATTTCTTCGGCGCCGCCCACGGCATTGCCAAAGCCTATCAGTCTGCCGTGCACTCCATGACCGATACCGCGGGCATGTCGATCTTTCTGCCAATGCCGTTTACACGTCATGCAAAATTTACGGTCACTAATGAAGGCACTGAAATAGATGTGCCTTTCTATTATCAGATAGATTTGACCCTGAATGACCAATTGCCCTCTGATGTAGGCCGGCTGCACGTCTTATACCACCGGGAAAATCCCACCACCCTCGGCGTGGATTTCACCATCCTGCCCAAGCGGACCGGTATGGGCCGATTTGCCGGCTGTGTCATCGGCATCAACAATGCCGACCATAAATGGTGGGGTGAAGGCGAATTCAAGGCATATCTCGACGGCGACGAAGAGTTTCCTACTATTTGCGGCACCGGCACAGAAGATTATATCGGCCAGGCCTGGGGATTTCACGAGAATGCCTATCTTTATGGCGGTGTCAGTCTTCGCAAAGACTGGCTCTGGACGCTCTACCGCTGGCATCTGAAAGACCCTATTTACTGGAAAAAGGATATCCGTATTACTCTTCAGCAGATTGGCGCCGGAGATGAGGGCGGCGGCGGATATTACAATAAACAGGAAGATGTCAATGTTGCGGCGTTCTGGTATGAACCGATCCCCAGTGCCCCCCTGCCTCCCTTAGCCCCTTATGCCCAGCGCATTGCTGACGGATATATCCCGGCAACCAAATGAATCCAGACCAAGGAGAAAAACATGAACAGACATACAGCGGTAACGGCCATTCTTACACTTTGGGCCATCGTTTCAGTGGCCCAGGCGGCACAGGAATTGACTTATATCGATATCATCAATCGCCTGACCGATCTTGAACGGATATCCACGCTGCCGGATGAAGGCGAAGTGTGCAAAATGTGGTCCAGCTATGACCGCAAAAGTCATTATGACGAAAAAACAGGCAAATACGTCAATTGGGATTCCAACGGAGATGGCTTCGGAGGAGACGGGTTCATCCGTCAGGAAAACGGCAAGCTCGTTCTGGCCGAAATGGAAGGCCCCGGCTGCATCTGGCGTATCTGGTCTGCAACGCCTCAACAGGGCCACGTCCGAATCTATCTGGATGGTTCCGATACACCAACCGTGGATCTGCCGTTTGCGGACTATTTCAACCGAACTCAGCCGCCGTTCGACCGCCCGGCTCTGGTATATATCGCAGCCAGTGGCAAAAACAACTTCGTCCCTATTCCCTTCCGGAAATCCTGTAAAATCATCGCCGATAAAAATTATGGCGAATTCCATCAGTTTACCTATACCCTGTATCCCAAAGATACTGTGGTGCCGACATTCAAGATGAATCTGTCCGCCGATGAATCCGCCGCACTGGATAAAGCGGATCAAATGCTGGGCAATCTCGGCCCCGATTTTGCCGCATCCCGATATCCTGATGCGGTCCATGAAAAGAAGAGCCTGACCATTGAACCCGGCAAAACAGAACGCATCATTACCATTAACGGTGCCCGTGCGATCACCTCTCTGAAACTGCGTCTGGACGGCATTCCCGATGATGTGGAACGCCAGCGGGAGTTAACCCGTCAACTGACTTTGAACATCACCTGGGATGATCAGGGTTCTCCCGCCGTCTGGTGTCCCATCGGAGACTTCTTCGGGACTGCTCCGGGCATTAATTATTACCAATCCCTGCCGCTGGGAATGACCAAAGACTGCTTCTACAGCAACTGGTTTATGCCGTTTGCCAAACAAGCCGTTATCGCCATTGCCAACGAAGGCTACGAAGCTCGAAAACTCGAACTGGAGGTAGCCCACACCGCTCTCGAAAAACCGGCCGACCAATACGCCCGTTTTCACGCCAAATGGCACCGCAACGTCTTCCTGCCCAAAGAACCTGAACGCTGGATTGACTGGACCCTGCTGACCACACGGGGAAAGGGCCGCTTTGTCGGCGTTGAACTCCATATCTGGAATCCTCGCGGCGGCTGGTGGGGTGAAGGCGATGAAAAGTTTTTCGTCGATGGTGAGAAATTTCCCTCCAGCTTTGGGACCGGCTCGGAAGATTATTTCGGCTATGCCTGGAGTGATCCCGCCCTGTTCACCGCGGCCTACCACAATCAAACCATCAGCGAAAACAACAAAGGCCATATTTCCAATAATCGCTGGCACATTGTGGACAATGTCCCGTTTCAGACCTCATTCGAAGGATATATCGAAAAATACTGGGCCGACACGCGCCCTACTCAGTACTCCTGTGTCGCCTACTGGTATCTCGACAGCAGCGGCAAAGACCCCTATACGCCCGTCGATATATCCCAGCGTCTGGGTTATTACACCCAACTGACCTACCCGCTCGATATCGCCGGAATCCTTGTCCTTGAAAAACCCAACGGCCAGGTTGAGGCCCAGGGCATGGGCGGCTACAGGGCGGCCAGGTGGGTCAATGATGACCAGCTCTGGTGGACACCAACTAAAATCGGCGACAAACTCCTTCTGGCCATGGAAGCCCCCGAAGAGGGCAACTGGCGCATCCAGACCCGGCTGACCAAAGCCATTGATTACGGGATTGTTCAATTCTCGCTGGACGGCAAAAAAATCAGTGACCCCATCGACCTGTTCAACAAAGATGCGGTCACCGCAACCGACGAAATCGACCTCGGTGTACACGCTCTGAAAAAGGGCCGGAATGTCCTGACCGTGGAAATCGTCGGAAGCAATCCCGCAGCGTATCAGCGTTATATGTTCGGAATGGATTATCTGAATCTCAAGAAACAATAAAGGGTATCAACCATGAAATCATATCGCTTTTCTTTGCTGTTGTTGACAATCAGCATCGGGACAACCTTTGCCGCCGATCAGCAATCCACCCCAAAACCACAGCCCTTGTTCTCAGTCGGCGAGTTTGTCCGTATCTACGACCCTTCTGTCGGCGAAAAAGAACCCTGGTACGTCAATGACCATTGTTTTATTCAGGGGGCCGACGGCAAATGGCACCTGTTCGGCATCACACGCCAGGAGCCGGCCCAACCCGCCGAAGAAGATAATTTTGCCCATGCTGTATCCCCGGAATTGTACAATCCGGACGGCTGGGTCAAGCAGCCCTTTGCACTGTCCACCGACTCGGCAGGCGGAGAAGCTCACCTTTGGGCTCCTTATGTTATCGAACACGACGGCCTGTACTATATGTACTATTGTGCCGGCGGCAGAACTTCACAGGAATACCAGCTCAAACTGGCCACGTCAAAAGATCTCTACACATGGCAGCGCCACCCGGCCAATCCTATGATGATTGACGGATTTGACGCCCGCGACCCCTTCATCCTGCGCATCAAAGACAAATGGGTGATGTACTACACCGCCACCAGTGACCCCAAGGGCGGCAATCACGTCGTCTGTACCATCGAAAGTGATGACCTCATTCACTGGGGCAATAAAAAAACCGTCTTCACTGATCCGGAAATCGGCACATGGGGCGGTCCGACCGAATCTCCCTTCGTGGTCCAGCGCGGCAGCTATTATTATCTGTCCATCGGACCCCGTGACGGATATCGCGGCACCTGCGTATATCGCAGTCAGGACCCCTTCCACTGGGCGATTGAGCAGGAAGTCGGACGGATCAATTCCCACGCCGCAGAATTCATCCGCGACAAAGACGGCCGCTGGTTCGTCAGCCACTGCGGCTGGGGACAGGGCGGCGTATTTCTGGCTCCTCTGATTTGGACCGACGGTGTGGAAGACGATAATTCCGCTCCGCTGCCTTCCACTGACGCCAATGCGAAGCAGACCATACGTCTGCCGATGAGTGTCTATCGGGATAAAATGATCGCGGGCTGGCTGGGGCAAATTGCCGGTGTCGCCTGGGGTGCCCCGGTTGAGTTCAAGTTTCTGGCCCAAATTATGCCCGAAAATGAAATACCCCAATGGAAAACCGAAATGATCAATAATGCTTTCGGGCAGGATGATCTGTATGTCGAGATGACCTTCCTGAAATCACTTCAGGATTATGGCCTCGACGTCACCCCACACCAGGCGGGCCTTGACTTTGCCAACAGCCTTTATCCGCTCTGGCATGCCAACGAAGCGGGCCGAAACAATCTCCGCAAAGGTATCGCCCCGCCGGACTCCGGCCATCCGAAGTTCAATGCCCATGCCGATGATATTGATTATCAGATCGAAGCCGATTTTGCAGGCCTCATCAGTCCCGCCCTGCCCAATCAGGCCGTCGATCTGGGCAACACTTTCGGTCGCATCATGAACTACGGCGACGGCCTTTACGGCGGCCAGTATGTCGCGGCCATGTACAGCATTGCCTTTACCGAATCCGACCCGGAACGCATCGTCACCGAAGCACTCAAATATATCCCCGCACAGAGCCAATACGCAGAGGCGATCCGCGATGTCCTTGCCTGGCACAGACAATACCCTGATGACTGGACCAAAACATGGAATTTAATCCATGAAAAATACCAGCTTAATCCAAAATATCGCCTTTTTAGCTGCGACAAAGGCAAATTCAACATTGACGCTAAAATCAATGGCGCCTATATCGTTGTGGGTCTTCTGTATGGCCAGAAGAATATCGAAAAGACCATCGCAATATCCATGCAGTGCGGCCAGGACTCCGATTGCAACCCCTCCAATGCTGCGGGTATCCTGTTTACGACCATTGGTCTGGATAAATTACCCGCCGCCTACAAAGCCTTTGACAAAACGCAAAAATTCATCCACACCCCGTACAATCTGCCCGACCTCTTTGATGTCTGCCAGAACCTTGCACGACAGGCCGTCCAGCGTAACGGGGGCTCCATCGAAAAAGACAGCAATGGCAATGAAATCCTGATTATTCCCCCTCTGCCTCCACGACCCAATCGCCTTGAGCAATGCTTTGCCCCGGGCCCGATTGCAAACACATGTTATACCTCGCAGGAAGTGGACAAGATGCCCCAGGGGATTCAAATCTCCGGCGGCCCCGCAGCCGAGGGCTGGACGATCCGTAAATGCGGATCGGATATGTCCCCTGGCTATTATGAAACCTTGGACGGCCGCACGAGCATTCTGGTCACTCACCCCCTTGATTCCAGCACCGGCTGCTCACTGACCAAAGAAGTGGAAATCCCCAAAGACGGCACGACCGCCCTGCAATTGACCGTTGGGCGGCACCCCAACGGCGACTGGATTCTGCTGGTAAATGCCGATGACAAAACCCTTCTCAAAAAAGATATCAACGCCGACAGCGCCCCCGACAGATATACCAATATCAACGTGGACTTGTCCGCTTTCGCCGGCCGAAAAATCAAGCTCGAATTAGTCAACCAGCCCAACAACTGGGCATGGGAAGCCGCCTACTGGGACCGTATCGACATCATCACGACACCAGCACCTCAACCTGCCGCCCCGGCCCAATCCAACTCCGCCGAGTCTGTCTTCACCACATTCGTCAAGGTTCAGGGCGACCAGCTCATCGATGAAAACGGCCCCCTTCGCTTTATCTCCTTCAATATCCCCAACCTGCATTATATCGAAGACCAGATGGCATTTTCGCAAACCAACGCATGGAGCCTTCCGGATGAATTTGAAATTGCCGATGCCCTTGAAGCCGTCCGCCAGATGGGCGGTCAGGTCGTGCGAACTTATACACTCTCGATTCGCAGCGAATCTGACAAGCCCGACATCCCGCGCCACATCCTCGGCCCCGGCCAGTTCAATGAAGATGCCTTTAAGACACTGGACAGAGTCCTGGCCATCGCCAATCAGAAAGGCATCCGCATCATCTTCCCCTTTATCGATAATTGGAAATGGTGGGGAGGTGTTCCGGCCATGGCCGCTTTTCGCGGTAAACAAGCTATAGACTTCTGGACTGACCCGCAATTATTTGAAGATTACAAGCAAATCGTCAGTTATGTTATCAATCGTACGAATACCATCACCGGTATAAAATACAAAGACGACAAAGCCATTCTCGCCTGGGAAACCGGCAACGAACTGGAAAGCCCCGCCGACTGGACATCCAGAGCCGCCAGATTTATTAAAAGCATTGACAGCAATCATCTCGTTCTCGACGGCTTTCATACCACCGTCCTGCGGGACAGTTCCATAACAGATGCCAATATCGATCTGGTCACCACGCATCACTATGATAAAGACCCGAAGCAGACGATCACCCAGATCGCCGACAGTGTCCGGAAAAGCAAAGGCAAAAAGCCCTATTTCGTCGGCGAGTTCGGTTTTATCCCCACGGCAGATGTTAAAGCTGTTCTCGATGCAGTGTTACAGCATAATATCACGGGAGCCCTGCTCTGGTCCCTGCGTTTTCGCAGCAATGCCGGCGGGTTTTACTGGCACAGCGAGCCGTATGGCGGGGATTTATTCAAGGCCTACCACTGGCCGGGCTTTGCCTCAGGCAGTGATTACGATGAAACCGCCGCCCTGTCCATGATGCGTCATGCGGCTTACCAGATTCGCGGACTGCCCATCCCGCCGCTGGATATCCCTGCCGCCCCCCGCCTTCTCGATTTTACGGATAATTCCCGGATTTCCTGGCAAGGCAGTGCCGGCGCAACCGGCTATATCGTTGAACGTTCCGAAACTGCCGCCGGCCCATGGTCTGTTATCGGACGGGATATTTGCGATGCAGCGGTCCAGTACAGGCCGCTCTTTGCCGACCCCGGATCCCAACTTGGCAAAAGCTATTATTACCGCGTCAAGGCACAGAATTCTGCAGGCATCTCCGACCCCTCTAATGTCGTCGGCCCCGTTTATGCCGTCCACCATGCCCTTATCGACGAAATGGCGGACATGACGCAAATTCATAGTCATAAAGGCTCTTTGAGCCTTGAAGCCAAACAGGCCCGTCAATTCAAGGAAGACGCCCACCGTCTCAAAGGGCAACAGGGATCGTCAATCGTTTACAAGACCGACGAAGCCATTTGCTCTTTTATGCTGTATGCGTTCTTCGAAAGCACTGTCAGTGATTTCAAAATCTCTGCCTCTGACAATGGCAGAAATTACACCGAACTGCCGGTCGAAATCCAGAATTACTTTGGCGATAAAGACAGCTACGGCTATTGGGTGCCCGTCCTGTATCAGGGCGCTGTCTCCCCACAGCAAAACTTGAAATACCTCAAAATCGAATATACCTGCCCCGCCCAGCTATCCCGAGTAGAAATCCAATTCGGCACAGCAAAGACCGCCTACAGCCACACATCCAATCCAGCCGGATTCGTCAAAGGCTTTAGCTGGGGCTGGTCGGGCACACGGGGCCAATACACCGGTGACGCCCCCGCCGACTCCATGAAAAAGCTTGCCGCCACCGGCGCCGACTGGGTTTGCATCTCTTTCAGCACCGAGATGGAAACCTTTGACATGCCGTTCTTTTTCTTTTCGCAGGCCAATGACCGCATGGTTACCGACGATGAAGTCCGCCGGGCTATCCAGCTTGCCCGTGATAACCATCTCAAGGTCATCCTGAAACCCGTCATCAACGTCCGCGACACGACCTGGCGGGCCTGGATCAAATTCAATAACCCCGACGGCACCCTCGATATGGCCCGCTGGGATGTGTGGTGGTCGGACTTTCGACAGTTTCTGCTGCATTACGCCCAAATCGCCGAACAAACCGGCTGCGAAATGTTCTGTCTGGGCTGCGAGATGGAATCCACGGAGCCGTTTGAAATTCGCTGGCGTTCCCTGATTTCTGAAATCCGCCAGGTGTACGGCGGTCCGCTGACCTATAACGCCAACCACGGTCGGGAAGAAGCAATTCCCTGGTTCGACGCCGTGGATATCATCAGCCTCAGTGCCTATTTCCCCGTCGGCACCGATGATGTTGAGGCAGCCCTGGCCGACGACCTTTCCAAAGTTCCACCCTCGGATACCTCGCTGCCGGCCCTGCTGAAACGATGGAAGCCCATTCGAGACCGGCTTGGGAAATTGAGCAAACAATTCAACCGTCCTATCCTCTTTGTTGAATTGGGTGTCTGCAATGGCAAAGGCTGTGCCGCCGCCCCATGGACGCATCAGGACCCCAACATGGTCTATGACGCCGACGAACAGGCCCGCTACTATCAGGCAGCCATCGAAACCTTCTGGAACGAGCCCTGGTTTGCCGGTTTTGCATGGTGGGAATGGCCCGCACATTTATACAGTCCTGAAAAGGCCAAAACCGACATTGGATTCTGCATCTACGGCAAGCCCGCCGAAGCTATCGTCCGCAAATGGTACTCACGTCATAGATGAGTTCCCGACTCTGCATCATCGTCTTGCTCTCAGGGTTTGGGCGGATAGAGTTCCAGTTCACTAATCTGTGCTGCATTCGGATAGGCCGGATTGGCTGAGCTGTGAATAATCAGACGTACAGTGTCGGTTTGAATCGGTTCGAAGGTCGCTCGGTACACCCGGTTATCTTCGTAATTGCTGACAGAAAACAAGGTTTTGGCAGTGCCGTCGGCCAATTGGGCCTGTGCTTCAAAGCGGGTGGGATATCCCTGCGGGTCGGCAAAACGAATAATCATACGACCGATGGATTTTGGCTCAGACAGCTTGACTTCGACCCAATGTGGATGCGGAGTATCCAGAGACGAATGCCAGCGATTGGAAAAATCCTCGGCGGTAGCAATAATTCCATCAATGGCTCTGGGGGTGCAGCCGGGTTCGCGGTCCAGTTCGCCATCGGAACGCACTGTGGCACCATTTGCGGCCAGAGCCAGATCACCCGGCCCCGGGGTGTCTTTGCACACCAGCGTCAGGGGAATACGAATTGCCCGCTGGTCAACATTTAATACCAGCATCATCCGATTATAACCCGGTTCAGGCTCAGCAGATAAGAAATCCAGAATGATTTTCGTCGAACTGCCTGCTGGTTTGAGTGTGATTGCCTTTTCGGGCAGATTGTCAACCTTCCAGCCGGTCGGCAATCCTTCCAGGCTAAGGTCAACGGTTTGCGATGTATCCATCACAGAGTCCAGGGTAATTTGAACCTGACGCGGCCGGTTGGCCTCAATATACGGCTCTTTTTGATAATCGATGACCACACGTACAGATGGATCTGTCCAGATAACCTGCCATGGGGATAATTCCCACAAATTCCGGGCTGCCTGGGTATCAACCAGCTTTAATTGATCGACCCGGCTCAGATTGGCGGGACCCGCGGTCAGGCCTACCGGCAGCTTAAGGACAGTCATCACTTTGCGTGCCATGGCTACGGTACGATCGGTTAGAATATTCAAATCGGAAGGCGCCTCAAAACCATCGATAGCACAGGTTTTGATGGCAAGGCCAATCGGATCTTTCCAGCGGGCAGGAATCCCTTTGCTGCCGCCAATAATGCCCAGAATCGAACCGAGTGTTGCGCCGGTGCAATCGGTGTCGTCGCCGCAATTGACCGCCAGGCAGATGCTCCTGCCGAAATCGCCTTCCCCATAAAGCCAGCCTAAAACAACATAACCGATATTGCGGGGTGCCTGAAACCATCCGGTCGGTTCGGTAGCTTTGTTCACCTCTTCACGGGCAGTCCTCCAGCCTTTTTGGGCACGGTAAGCCTCCTGAGCTGCTTTGACGGCAAGAGCAACCTGGCAATCTTCTGGAATCATCGCCAGGCCAATAGCAATCAGCTTATCCCGGTCGGATTCAACAAAAGCGGCACTTTCAATCGCTGCGACAAAGATAGCTGCCATAGTACCTTCGGCCTGACCATGGTCAACACAGGCATCCTCACGTGCCATACGGGCTGCAAGGCCGGGACAGCCGGGTGCCAGACAGGCCCAGATTTCCGTCCGGATCCAGGCACCATTGCTGTGTTTCCAGCGTTCATTATCGAAGGCGCCTGATACCGGCGGCAGGATTCCCTGTCTCATATTCCGCTTGCCGACACCATATTCATTCCAGTCAACCGGGATAAATTTGAGCCAGTATTCCCCCAGAATCCGTGCGTCCACCCGGCCATCGTGTTCTTCCAGGGCCTTGAGCCAAAGCAATTGCAGGTCCAGGTCATCGTTGGCAGCCGGTTCGCCGGGCTTCAAGTTGGTATAAAAGCTGATATCGCGGGCTTCCTGATTGCCCTCAAACGGCATACCCAATGTGCCGCCGATATTTTTGCCCAGCCAGCAGGCAAACACGCGGTCGCGGAACTGGGCCTCATTGAACTGGACAATCGTATCCTGAGCAAATCCAGAACTTTGCCAAATCAACCCCAGCACGCCAGCCAACAGTAATCCTGTACGCGACATCATTGAACCCTTTCTTATTGTTAGTGATGGTTTTGAGCTGTTTTATAAACCGTCCTGAATCGCCGATGCCCGGATTTCCAGCGGGAGCCAAATCCCCTCAAAATCCTCGTCATCGACTGCATTTTCACATTTAAGAAAGATATGTTAACTGCACCCGGCGCGATTCGAACGCACGACCTACGGTTTAGGAAACCGTTGCTCTATCCTACTGAGCTACGGGTGCTCTGTATGAAGTGTATAATTTCTGCTTCAATTTGCAAGCTTTTTGGATGGATTCTGCCGCTAAATTGGATGAATATCCTGCAAAATACTCATTGCAACCCCTTTAATGAGCGATTCTTCGCCGCAGCGAGCCGCCATGATGCGAATATCCCGCCACGGTGAGTCGTAAACAAACCCGTTCATTGCCTGTCGTATGCTTTCGGCAAAGAAACCGGTACATTGACGACAAACATAACCCGCAAGAATAATCGTATCCGGATCAAACGTATTAATTGCTGCTGCTGCTGCACGATTTAAACGTTCTGCGACATAGTCGCGCACTTGCAGGGCATATTCATCTTGCTGCTCGATGGCCTTTCCCCACAAGTCCACAACGTCCTCCGGCATCTCAGAGGGTTGCTTGACCAGCCAATCCGACAGGATGGATTTGACGCCATTGTGGATATCTTTTCGTATTTTATCCGCAAGGATTGGCCCGGAAATTAAAGACTCCAGACACCCTTTATGTCCACAACCACATACGGGACCATCGGGGTCATAAATAATGTGACCAATTTCCCCGCACCGCCCCGTAGAGCCGGTCATCAGCTTGCCATCCATATAAATATTGGCACCGACACCATTGGCGACATTGATATACAAGATGTTGCGGGATTGTAGTTCGGGTTCCTGGGCAATTTCAGCCATCAGCCGGACGCGAGTTCCGTAGATTAATACCTTGTTTTTCAGCCGCAGTTCCAGCATCTCCTTTAAAGGAACCTGTTTCCAGCCAAGGGTGCTGGATAACTGGACAGTCCCCTGTGGAGAAACAGAACCACTCAATGTGATCCCAATCCCCAGGATTTTTTCCTGGTCTCCATTTAACTTCTTTACAATAGCCGGAAATTGCCGTTCAATCGTATCCAATACATAATCAACAGTGTGACTTGCCGCGAGCTGGAGTTTGCTTTTTATCAACAGACCTGCGGTAAAATCAAACAAACCAATATGGATATAGCTGGGATTGATTTCAATACCTGCGACATATCTCGCAGAAGGATTAATTTTCAGTAAAATGGGCTTGGGGCCGCGTTTGTCACTCTGTCCCTGTGTTTCAATCACAAGCCCCTTGTCACGCAGGCGTGATACAATACTGCTGGCCGTCGAACTGCCCAGAGCAATCATGCGACAAAGCTGGGTCTGCGATAATTCCCCATGCTCCCGCAGCAAAGACAGGATTAGTCGTTCATTTCGCTGGCCGGCCAGCCTGGAATCAATCGGAGTATTTTTCATTATTCAAGACCTGATTTAGATTATTTTAAAGATTAAAATATCTCAGGTCGTTGGATTTTTCAAGAAATTTATATCAAGTATTATAAATTCTACTATATCTACATATATAATATTATCCATTAAAAAGGGCCCATCCTGAGACAGGCCTTTAATAACAAAAGTCTCGGTAAAACGATTCAGAAATGCTATAGCTTTCCCGAATGTTCCGTAGCCAGCGAGCAGATAAACTGCATAACGGGATTGGCATTTTTCTTGAGCAGAACCTTGCCCTGCTTGATCTTTTCGGTAACAAATTCCCGTTTTTTTTTGGTCTTGCTGGCGATCAGTTCACTGACCAGCCCCGGCGCCATCGCAAGGAACAGTTCGTGCTCTTTCTGGATGTTGTCCAACTAGCTCTGCGTGAAAGCCTTGTCGCCATTCAGTATCTGAGTAAAAAGCTATCAGCCGCCAGCTTCCAGCAACAATATTATCACCGCGGCTGCGTAGGGTAACGTTACCCCGTGAGTACACGCGGCATGAACCGTAATTCCAAATTAAAGCAAGTTATTATTCATAATGGTTGCTTGTGGCACTAAACCATACATTTGAATAAAATGGTCTTTCTTGCTTGCATTTATAACATGTTCCGTTAGAATAATCTCACGACGTGGAGAATTAATGAGGCTATAAGGAGTTTATGTGTCTGGTTTCAGTAGCCGGTTGAGCGAAGTTCTAATATGATAAGGGTATCAATAATGAGTGATCTATTCAGCGTAAAAGATAAATGTGTTGTTGTTACCGGCGGGGCCGGTGTTCTGTGCGGAGGGATTGCCGAAGATCTGGCTGACGCAGGTGCCAAGGTTTGTATTGCCGATTATGATGACAAACGGGCCAATAGCCTGGCTCAGAAAATCACGGCCAAAGGCGGCTTTGCCCTGCCAATCAAAATCAATGTGCTGGACAAAAAAGAGGTTGCGGATGCTTTTCAATGTGCTCTCGATAGTATGGGGCGGATTGATGTACTCATTAACGGCGCCGGCGGCAATAAAAAAGATGCCACCACCTCCGATACGCTGAAGTTTTTCGATATGCCGGCCGAGGCGATGAAAGCCGTGATTGACCTGAATTTTATGGGTACCCTGCTTCCTTCTCAGGTTTTTGGGCAGTATTTTGCCCAGCAGAAGAAGGGAATTATCCTGAATATCTCCAGTATGAATGCCTTTCGCCCGCTGACCAAAATATGCGGGTATTCGGCTGCCAAAGCCGCCGTCAGCAACTTTACCCAGTGGCTGGCGGTTCATCTGTGCCAGAATTACTCGACCGATATCCGCGTTAATGCGATTGCCCCGGGTTTCTTCCTGACCGAACAAAACCGCTTCCTGCTGACTGACGAGAAAACCGGCCAACTGACCGCCCGCGGCAAGACTATTCAGGACCATACTCCTATGGGACGTTTTGGTACGCCGGACGAATTATACGGGGCCGTTCGCTGGCTGATTAGCGACGCGTCCAAATTTGTGACCGGTATTGTTGTTCCAATTGATGGCGGCTTCAGTGCCTTCAGCGGTGTTTAAGCCATTCTAACGCGGACCTGTTAAAGAAGACATATCATATGCTGTACTATGCTCGCGGAAGCGAAACAGATCAATTAAACAGTGAAGACCTCAGGCAGGGCCTCTATGAAGCCCTGAACAAGCTGGGGCCCAAGCGGAAAGTACTGGCGGTGCCTCCGGACGGAACACGTTTTTATTCCCGTGCCGGGGAACTGACCCGGCTGGCCTGGCAGTATTACGGCGATAAGATGACCGACATCCTGCCGGCGCTGGGCACGCATTTTGCGATGACTGAGGCCGAAATCAAGCGGATGTTCGGCGATATCCCGACAACACTGTTCCGCAAGCACGACTGGCGAAACGATATTGTAACCCTGGGACAGGTTCCGGGTGAATTCATCAAACAGGTCAGCGAAGGCAAGCTGGATTTTACCTGGCCGGCACAGGTCAATCGTCTGCTGGTTGAAGGCGGATTTGATTTAATTTTATCGCCGGGGCAGGTTGTCCCGCATGAAGTTATCGGCATGGCCAATTATAATAAAAACATCTTTGTCGGTACCGGCGGTGCGGAAGGGATAAACAAGAGCCATTTTCTGGGCGCTGTCTATGGGATGGAGCGCATCATGGGTCGAGCCGATACGCCCGTTCGCAAAGTGCTCAATTATGCATCCGACCATTTTGCCAAACACATGCCGATTGTTTATATCCAGACGGTGGTTGAAGCGACACACCTGGGCCCGGTTGTTCGGGGGCTCTTTATTGGAGACGATGTCGAATGTTTTAATCGTGCCGCCGCCCTCTCGCTGAAAGTCAATTTCCAGATGCTGGATGAGCCGCTTAAAAAGGTCGTGGTCTTTCTGGACCCGCATGAATTCAAAAGCACCTGGCTGGGCAATAAAAGCATCTACCGCACCCGCATGGCCATGGCTGACGGAGGCGAACTGATTGTTCTGGCTCCCGGTCTCAAGGAATTCGGCGAAGACCCGGAAATCGACCGTCTGATTCGCAAATACGGCTATGTGGGCACAGATCGGGTCTTAAAGCTGACGCAGGAAAACACGGCGTTACAGAATAATCTCAGTGCTGCGGCTCATCTGATTCATGGCTCCTCCGAGGGTCGATTCAGCATCACTTATTGTCCCGGGCAGATTACCCAAAGGGAAATCGAATCGGTCAATTTCCGGTATGCGGATTTAAATGCAATGCTGAAAAAATATAATCCCGAACAGTTGAAAAATGGATATAATACCGTCAACGGTGAAACTATTTTCTATATTTCCAATCCCGGCATGGGATTGTGGTCATGGAAAAACCGTTTTAAATATACCCAACGGGTATGATTATTCCGCGACGGCCACAGGCTGTTTTATGCCGCGCGTAGTCACAGGGTAACGTTACCCTGCGCAGCCGCGGGGATAAAGCTGTTGCTGGAAGCTGGCGGCTGAAAGCCTTTTAGCCGCGACGAACCGGGACACTTTAAGTAGGATCAGTATAATTAACAATAATCCTTATTTCAGGAGTGATAAACAATGTCTAAAGCAGATATCGCAGTCGTCGGTTTGGCGGTGATGGGTGAAAACCTCATCCTGAACATGGAAAGCAAGGGCTTTACGGTGGCCTGTTTCAACCGTACCGTGTCCAAAGTGGACGATTTTGTCAATGGCCGGGCCAAAGGCAAAAATATCATCGGATGCAAATCCATCGAAGACCTGGTTGCCAATCTCAAACGTCCCCGTAAAGTGATGCTGATGGTCAAGGCCGGGGCTGCGGTGGATGAGTTTATCGACCTGATTTTACCGCATCTGGAAAACGGCGATATTATCATCGACGGCGGCAACAGCCACTTCCCCGACACCACCCGCCGCACGCAATACGTGGAAAGCAAAGGCAAACT
Organism: uncultured Pirellulales bacterium; assembly: GCA_964630775.1. Taxonomy (GTDB): domain Bacteria; phylum Planctomycetota; class Phycisphaerae; order Sedimentisphaerales; family Anaerohalosphaeraceae; genus Anaeroglomus. Next base: position 37,633 of record CAZVYY010000022.1, read on the forward strand.
GTATATTGGCACCGGCGTCTCCGGCGGTGAAGAAGGCGCCCTGCTGGGGCCGTCGATTATGCCCGGCGGCTCGACTGCGGCCTGGACCTATGTCAAGCCCATCTTCCAGAAAATCTGCGCCAAGACCGACAAAGGCGAGCCCTGCTGTGACTGGGTCGGTGAAAACGGTGCCGGGCATTTCGTCAAGATGGTCCATAATGGCATCGAATACGGCGATATGCAGATGATCTGCGAGACCTACCAGATGATGCGGCAAGGCCTGGGGATGACCAATGCCCAGATGCATGAAGTCTTTGCTGACTGGAACAAGGGTGAACTGGGTTCTTATTTGATCGAAATTACCCGCGACATTCTCGGCTATAAAGACGAGGCCGGTCATTACACCGTCGATACGATTCTGGACACCGCCGGCCAGAAAGGCACCGGCAAATGGACTGTTCTTGCGGCCCTTGACAGCGGCCAGCCCCTGACCCTGATTGCTGAAGCGGTATTTGCACGCTGCCTGTCGGCTATCAAAGAAGAACGTGTTGCCGCGGCGAAAGTACTCAACGGCCCCAAAGAAAAATTTCTCGGCGACAAGGCCACTTTTGTCAATGACCTGCGTCAAGCCCTGTATGCCTCCAAAATCGTCAGCTATGCCCAGGGATACCAACTGATGCGTGCGGCGGCTGCCGAATACAAGTGGAATTTGAATTACGGAGGCATCGCCCTGATGTGGCGCGGCGGCTGTATTATTCGCTCGGTCTTTCTCGGTAAAATCAAGGACGCCTTTGACCGCAATCCGAATCTGAACAACCTTCTGCTGGACCCGTTCTTCAAAGAGGCCGTGGAAAAGGCCCAGTCCAGCTGGCGTCGGGTGGTTACTGAAGCCGTACGAATGGGGATTGCCATTCCGGCCATCAGTGCGGCGCTGTCTTATTTTGACGGATATCGCAGTGCGATTCTGCCGGCCAATCTGCTGCAGGCCCAGCGCGATTACTTCGGCGCCCACACGTATGAACGCACTGACAAGCCCAGAGGTCAGTTCTTCCATACCAACTGGACCGGTCGCGGCGGGAATACGGCAGCGTCAACCTATTCTGTCTAAGTGAATCCAACTGAGGCCCCGTTCTGCGGGGCCTTTTACTTCTTCCTGAGTTGGGTGGCCCATTGCGGAGCATGACAATGACTTATATGCATGATAATTTTCTGCTGCACAACAAAACGGCAGAATACCTCTATCACGAACACGCCGTGAAAATGCCGATTTACGATTACCACTGCCATTTGCCCGCGGCTCAGATTGCCGAAGACAAGCGATTTGAGAATCTAACGGCGATCTGGCTGGCCGGAGATCATTATAAATGGCGAGCCATGCGTACCAATGGTATCGATGAAAAATATATCACCGGCCCTGCCTCGGATTTCGATAAGTTTCAGAAATGGGCTGAAACGGTGCCTTACTGTCTCCGCAATCCGCTGTATCACTGGACACATCTGGAACTGAAAAAGCCGTTCGGCATCACTGACAAAGTCCTGAATTCGGACACCGCCAAAACCATCTATGACACCTGCAGCGAGAAGCTCCAGACAACCGCTTTCAGTGCCCGCAATATCATGCGAAGCTGGAATGTCAAGCTGGTCTGCACCACCGAAGACCCCACCGATACGCTCGATTATCATCTGGCCATCCGCAAAAGCGGTTTTGAAATCGCAGTCCACACCGCATGGCGGCCGGATAAAGCGATGGCCGTGGATAACCCCGCCCTGTTCAATACCTGGACGGACAAACTGGCGGCCTTGACAAACACCAACATCAGGGACTTTGACAGCTTCTTATCGGCGATTCGCAAGCGGCAGGAATATTTCCACGCCAACGGCTGCCGTGTTTCCGATCACGGTCTCGATAAGATATATGCGAATGATTATAACGAAGCCGAAATCAAGGGCATCTTCGACAAAGTCCGCTGCGGCAAATCAATTACCGCACAGCAGGTCGAGCTGTTCAAATCCGCCATGCTGTATGAGTTATGCCTGATGAACGCCGAAAAAGGCTGGACCCAGCAATTCCACCTGGGCGTCCTTCGCAATAATAACAGCCGGATGTTTGCCAAACTCGGGCCGGATACCGGCTTTGATTCGATTGGTGATTTTAATCTGGCCGCCCCTATGGTTAAGCTCTTTGATCGGCTCGACAGCCGAAACAGTCTGTGCAAGACCATTCTGTATAACATCAATCCCAAGGACAACGAAGTCATGGCCACCATGCTGGGCAATTTCCAGGACGGCTCCTGCCCCGGCAAAATGCAATTCGGCTCGGGCTGGTGGTTCCTCGACCAGATGGACGGCATGATCAAACAGATGAATGCATTGTCGAACCTGGGACTGTTGAGCCGTTTTATCGGGATGCTGACCGATTCCCGCAGTTTCCTGTCCTACTCCAGGCATGAATATTTCCGCCGAATCCTCTGTAACCTGCTGGGCGAGGAAGTGGAAAAAGGATTCTGGCCGAGCGACAAGAAATGGCTCGGCCAGATAGTCGAAGATATCTGCTATAATAACGCCCGGCATTATTTTGATATGACGCTCCCGAGCGTCTGAGGCGTGCCTGGTAATGCCTGTTGATTATTTTTCGTGGGCAATCAGGTCTTCGTACGTCTGACGACGGCGAATTACGGTAAACTGATCGCCATCCACCAGCACTTCCGGCAGCAGCGGTCGGGCGTTATAATTACTGCTCATGGTATAACCGTAGGCTCCGGCCGTGAAAATCGAAATCAAATCGCCGCGTTGGACCGCAGGCAGCGGACGTTCTTTCGCAAAGAAATCCGCACCTTCACAGATCGGCCCGACAATATCAACCTGCTTACAGCCTTCCGGATTCAGATGGCGGAATTTCTTTGGCGGCACCAGTGACGGATCCACCTGGGCAGGCCAGATAAAATGGAATGCATCATAGAGCGGCGGACGAATCAGATCGTTCATGCCCGCATCCACAATGACAAATTTCTTCTTGCCGCCCTGCTTCAGATACAAGACCCGTGTCAGCAGGATGGCGGAGTTGGCTGCAATGCTTGCACCTGGCTCAAGAATCAGCTTCAGCCCCTTATTTTTAATCAGCGGGACAATCACGCCGGCGTAGTCGCTGGCCGAAGGAGCGGTTGACGTTTCATAATCGGCACCATAGCCGCCGCCCATATCGAGCGCCTCGATGGTGAATCCATCCGCCCGCAGTTCGTCAATCAATTTGACCGTCTTCTGTAAAGCCTCGGCATACGGCTGAACGGATTTGCCCGCCGAACCCAGATGCACATGGACCGCACAAAGCTGGACGGTGCCGTTCTTGCCGTATTTGTTGAAAACCTGCCGGGCCCGCTCAATATCCACACCAAACTTGGATTCTTTTTTACCGGTGGTGGTATAAGTATGCGTGCGGGGGTCCACATCGGGATTAACCCGCAGCGCCGCTTTGGGGGTTTTGCCGAGGTTGCGGGAAATGGTAATCAGATTTTCCAGTTCCGCTTCGGATTCGATATTAAAATAACCAATCGGGGCATTCAGGGCCTCGATGATTTCCTTGTCGGTCTTGCCAACACCCGCATAGACGATTTTCGTTGTATTAATGCCGGTTTGTTTTGCCCGGAACAACTCGCCTCCGCTGACAATATCAAACCCACTGCCGGCCTCCGCAAGCACCTTGAGGATGTGAATGTTGGAACAGGCTTTGATCGAATAACAAATCAGCGTATCCAGCCCGGAAAACGCCTCTTTGATGCGATTAAAATGGCCCAGAAAAGTGGCCTTGCTGTAAATATAGACCGGCGTGCCGACCGCTTCAGCGATTTTCTCGACAGCCACATTTTCCGCGTACAATTTACCTTGTTTATATCCGAAATAATCCATATTTAGTCCTTTAATTTATCTATCTTGATAGAATTTTGTAGTATATCGTTTTTCTCGTTGGAGGCAAGACCTCATTTGTCTAAAGTCTCAATTCCTATCAAGAAAAGGCTGTAACAGAACGTCAATTCAGGTATAATTGATTGCTTGAATCGAGCACGAAAAAATGTGTTTATATTACAAGACAATAGTACTCCACTATGAAGACAAAGGCCAACGAACAGATTGAGCAACTCCGCGCGACGCTTCGCCGGCACGATTATCTGTATTATGTCCTGAACCGGCCGGAGATTTCCGACCAGCAGTACGACACGTTATTCGCTGAACTCAAACAACTCGAGACCGAATATCCGGAATTTATCACGGCGGATTCCCCTACCCAGCGTGTCTCGGAACGCCCCATCGAAGGTTTTGCCCAGGTTCAGCACAGTGTACCGATGCTCAGTATCGACAATACTTACAGCGACCAGGAACTGCGGGAATTTGATAAACGCATCCGCAAGGGGCTGGAGTCGGACGATTTTGAGTATGTTGTTGAACTGAAAATCGATGGGCTGGCCATCAGCCTGCATTATGAATCCGGCCGGCTCGTTACCGCCGCCACACGCGGCGACGGACGGACAGGCGATGATGTTACGGCCAACATTCGAACCATCCGGGCCGTCCCTCTGGAACTGATGAATTCCCAAAGCTGCCCCGATGTATTGGAGGTTCGCGGGGAGGTCTATATGCCTAAAAAGGCCTTTTCCGAACTGAATAAGGCAAAGATTGAAGCCGGTGAACCGGAGTTTGCCAATCCTCGCAATGCGGCCGCAGGCTCTTTGAAATTGCTGGATGCCCGGATTACCGCGACACGCAAGCTGTCGTTTTTTGCTTATTCGCTGGGCCAAGTCAGTTCTCCGCTGGCTCAGACCCACTGGGATTCGCTCGAGAAATTAAAAGCCCTTGGCCTGCCGACTAATCCGCATACCACAAAAGCCAAAGATATCGAAGAGGTCATTCGAATATGCGATTCATGGGCGGATAAAAAAGACAAGCTGGAGTATGCCGTGGACGGGATGGTCATCAAACTCAACCGTTATGACCAACAGGATACTCTCGGCATGACCGGCCGCAGCCCGCGATGGTGCATTGCCTATAAATTCCCCGCCGAACAGGCTGAAACGGTTGTCGAGTCCATTGAAGTCCAGGTCGGCAAGACCGGCACGCTGACCCCGGTCGCCAATCTGAGACCCGTCAAACTGGCCGGAACGACGGTCAAACGGGCCAGTCTGCATAATTTTGACATGCTGAGCAGACTGGATGTCCGCTGCGGCGACACCGTCATCATCGAAAAGGCAGGCGAAATCATTCCGCAGGTGGTTTCTGTCAAACACAAACAACGAAATCTGTTTGACAGCAAGCCTTTTGCGATTCCCACGAGCTGCCCGGCCTGCGGAGGACCGGTTCGAAAAGACGACAATGGCGTTTTTATCCGCTGTATCAATACACAATGCCCTGCCATACTCAAAGAACGACTGATTTATTTTGTCGGCAAAGGCCAGATGGATATTGACAATCTCGGCCCCGCCCTCATCGAACAGCTTGTCGATAAAAAACTGGTCAAAACATTCGCCGATATCTACAAATTGACTTTTGGGCAGCTTGTTCAAATGGAACGCATGGGCGATAAAAGTGCGGCCAATGTGATGGAAAGCATTGAACAAAGCAAAACTCGTCCGTTGTGGCGTTTGATTGCATCGCTGGGCATTCGCAATATCGGCGGTCAGACGGCCCAGATACTGGCCGAGGAATTCGGTTCGCTGGAAGCCTTGATGGATGCTGATATTGAACGATTGCAGACCATCGAACAGATTGGCCCTGTCGTTGCCCAGAGTGTATATGATTATTTTCATGATCCGGAAAATATTCAGGTGATTCACGGTATGCTGGACGCCGGCGTTCAGCCCGGCGCAACGGCAAAGAAAGCCAGCAATAAGCTCGAAGGTCAGATCGTTGTCGTTACCGGAACGCTCAGAAACTACTCCCGTCAGTCTATCGAACAGGCCATCAAAGACCACGGCGGGAAACCAGCCGGCTCGGTCAGCAAAAAAACATCATTTGTACTTGCTGGCGAAAACGCCGGCAGCAAGCTGGAAAAAGCCCGCGAACTGGGCATCGAAATCATCGACGAAGACGAATTTCAGAGGCGCATCCAATGACCACCGTCCAGCATCAGGATTATATGCAGCGTGCTCTTGAACTGGCGGCACAGGGTATCGGCTCGGTCGAACCCAATCCCGCCGTCGGGTGTGTGATTGTCAAGGACGGACGGATCATCGGACAGGGGTTTCATCGGCGTTTCGGCGGACCCCATGCTGAAATCGACGCCCTGGCCGATTGCCGCAACCGTGGTTTCGACCCGGCGGGTTCAACGGTGTATGTCACCCTCGAACCCTGCTGTCACACCGGTAAGACCGGCCCCTGCACTCAGGCTCTGATTGAAGCCAAAGTCAGCTCGGTGGTTGCGGCAGTACAGGATCCCTCGGATAAAGTTGCCGGCAAAGGATTCACCCAACTGCGTCAGGCCGGAATCGATGTGATTGTCGGAGTATGCGAAGCTCAGGCACGTCGTCTCAACGCCCCCTTTTTTAAATTCGCCAAAACCGCCCGTCCCTGGGTCATTGCCAAATGGGCCCAAAGCATTGATAGCAAACTGGCCTGGCGACATCCTCCCGCCGAGGGCAACTGGATTTCCGGCGCACAAAGCCGACAGGATGTGCATCGACTTCGACATCGATGTCAGGCCATTCTGGTCGGCGTCAATACCGTCATTACGGATAATCCTCGCCTGACCATCCGCATCCCCGGGCAAAGCATTGAACGTCCGCCGCTGCGGGTGGTACTGGATACGCATCTGAGAACTCCTCTTGACTGTCATCTGGCAACGACAACAGAGGCCCCGACATTGATCACAACCTCCGAAAATGCCATACAAAATAATCACAATAAAGCCGCCGCTTTTCGCAACGCCGGTGTTGAGGTTCTGGCATTGGGCAAAAGCAATCAGCATCCGGATTTGCCTCATCTGCTGACCGAACTGGGCAAACGCGGCATCCAGCAGCTTCTGGTCGAAGGCGGCCCGACGGTCTTATCGTCATTTTTACGTATGAATCTGGCCGACGAGCTGTGTGTTTACATTGCTCCGCTGCTCCTGGGGCAGGATGGCATCGCGGATATGACCTCTGTTCTGAATCTATCGGCAATCCCAAAACTGGATGACGTAAAAATCAATACCTTTGAACAGGACGTCAAAATATCCGCTCTGCTGTTCAATGATTATACCAGGACGTTACTGGATTTTTCCTGAATCTTCAATACAGAAAAGGCATTCTATGCAAGCGATTATTAGACGAGTCTTGATTCCCTTATTGATTATCACCCTGCCGATTTCGGCTATGATTGCATATACCCTGTATTATCAAAAGGCCAAACGGCATCGTGCCGCACAAAGCACACAAACCGTATCCCCGGTTACTTTTGGCGCCAAAGACTGGGAAAGCTTTCGCGGCAATCCCGCACAGACCGGCACTTCCGAAGGCCAATTGGCGATTCGGCTATCGATTAAATGGAAATTCAACGCCAAAGACGCCGTCAAGTCCACCCCGGTTGTCAAAGACGGTAAGGTCTTTGTAACCGCCAGCGATAAAAATATCTATTGCCTCTCATTGGACAACGGCGAAATCATCTGGACTTACACTACGAGCAATGCCATTGAAGCCAGCGCTCTTGTGATTGATAATACCGTTTATGTCGGCTCCGAAGATCGCACCCTGTATGCCATCGATGCTGAATACGGCAAGTCTGTATGGACGTACAAGACCGGCGGCAAAATTACCGGCTCGGTCAATTATCGCACCGTCAATAACTCGACAGAGCTTTTCGCCGGCAGCTATGACGGCCTGCTTACCTGTCTCGACGCCCGGACGGGGACAAAAAAATGGTCGTATGAAGCCCAAAACTATATCAACGGATCCCCCGCCATCGGCAGCGGCCTGGCCGTCTTCGGTTCCTGCGACGCCAATCTCTACATGGTTCCTCTGGACGACCCCAACAGTGCCAGGGCTTTTGACAGCGGCTCTTATATCGCTGCCAGTCCCGCCATTGCCAACGGCATGATTTATGTCGGCAATTTTGATGGCCAGTTTTTCTGTGTGGATATCAAAACCGGCAAAGATTTATGGACCTATAAAGATTCCAAACAGGCTTTCTTTTCCAGTCCTGCGGTCAATGAGGACTATGTTGTGGTCGGCAGCCGGGATAAAAAAGTGTACTGTTTTGAAGCCATGACCGGAAAACTCCTCTGGACCTTTCTGACCGGGGCTGAAGTGGACAGCAGTCCTGTCCTCTGCGGCGACCAGGTTCTGGTCGGCAGCAGCGACGGCAAGCTCTATTGTCTGTCTGTCGCCAACGGAAAGCTCTCCAGCTCTTTTGATGCGGCCAGCGCCATCCTGTCCGGCCCCGCTATTGCAGACAACTGCATCCTGATTGCCTGCGAAGACGGCACGGTCTATGCCCTACAGCAGTCAAAGTGAAAACTGCTGCCCGTTATCGCCTGATGTACAGCCCGCCGGGTAATTGTTTAATCAGCCCTTTAAGTTGTAAGCTGATAATTGAGGCATGAACCTGGCCCGCTGTAACACCGGATTTGGCAATTAACTGCTCGGTATGCAGTGGTTCCCCCTCAATGCCGGCCAGTACCGCTTTTTCGACCGCCGACAGATTCAGCTTCGCAATATCAAATAATGTTGCCTGGACTTTCTGTTCCGCCTGCTCTGCAGCATCTGCCACATGATCTTTTAGTCCCTGCCCCACACAGCCCAGTGTATCCAGGATGTCATTGAGTGAATCGACCAGTTTGGCTCCTTCTTTTATCAGCTTGTGGCACCCGCCGGCCAGCGGTGAATCAATCTTGCCGGGGATTGCCATCACATCCCGGTCGTATTCAAGGGCGGCTTTGGCCGTCAGCAGAGATCCGCTGTTGTGCGGTGCTTCAACCACCAGCGTCCCCAGGGACAAAGCTGCAATAATACGATTGCGTGCGGGAAAGTTTTCGGACAGCGGCTCATATCCCATCGGCAGTTCGCTGACCACCGCGCCGGATTCGGCAATCATTTCGGCCAGCTTGACATTTTCCGGCGGAAAAACCGTTGCCAGTCCGCAGCCTTGTACGGCAATCGTTCGTCCTCTGGCAGATAAAGCCCCCCGATGCGCAGCCGTATCAATTCCGCGTGCCAGTCCGCTGACAATGGTAAAGCCGGATGAAGCCAGAAGATGTGCAAATCGCGATGCCTGCTCTGAGCCGTAGGCACTGCATCGACGTGAACCGACAATCGCCACCGACAGCGCATCACTGCGTTCGAGTGTCCCCCGGACATACAGCACCGGCGGCGGGTCATACACACTTTTGAGTGCGGCCGGATAGCGGACATCATCCCAGTGAATCAAAATCACACCGTGTTTGTCGGCAAGCCCGATTTCTTTGAGAGCATCATAATTTAAGCGGGAACGGGCGATTTTCTCGGCAGTTGCATGGCCGATGCCTTCCACCCGCGTCATCTCGGACACCGAGGTCTTGAGTGCGTTTTCAACCGAACCGAACTGTTTAACCAGCCGGCCAAACAGCACTGGCCCGACACCCTCTGCGTGGGTTAATCGCAGATAATGTTCAATGCCTTGCGAGTGGCATTTTCCGTCCGACCCCATTTTGTCTCCTTCTTCTGAATGTTCTACATGGTCAGATGCCGTTCAACAAAGCTGGTATCGACCTGATTTTTCACATAAAGATTGTGTGACAGAATCTTCAGGCAGGCCGGAATCGTGGTCTTGATCGGCTCAATCTTGAATTCCCGAAGCGCCCGCTTCATGGTGGCAATCGCCTCTTCACGTGTCGGCTGATGGACAATCAGTTTGCTGACCATCGAATCATAATACGGCGAAATGACTGCATCCTGACTCAGATACGTATCCACCCGCACACCCGGCCCGCCGGGAGTGAAGAATTTCGTAATCTTGCCTGGACACGGTGCGAAATTGCGATCCGGATCTTCGGCATTGATGCGGCATTCCATCGCAACGCCGGTGTGTTTGATGTCGCGCTGACGCAAATCCAGCGGCAGCCCGGCGGCAATTTTAATCTGCCATTTAATCAGGTCCTGTCCGGTCACCATCTCCGTCACCGGATGCTCCACCTGAATACGTGTATTGACTTCAATAAAATAATAATTCTTGTCTTTATCCAGCAAAAATTCCACCGTCGCCGCATTGTAGTAATCGGCATGCTTAATCAGGCGAAGAGCCGATTTACACAGTTCCTCCCGAGTCCGCTCATCCAAAACAGGACACGGCGACTCTTCAATTAGTTTCTGATGGCGACGCTGAATCGTGCAGTCACGCTCGTAAAAATGCACTGCATTACCGCTTTTGTCTGCCATGACCTGCACTTCGACGTGCCGCGGTTCAAGGACATATTTTTCGACATACAACGTACCATTTTTAAAAGCCGCTTCCGCTTCTGCCCTGGCCGCGGCAAATGCCTTGTGCAAGCTGATATCATTATGGGCCACACGCATTCCGCGTCCACCGCCGCCGGCTGCGGCCTTGATAATCACCGGATAACCGATTTTGTTGGCAATCTTGACTGCTTCCGCTTCATTGGCAATAGGACCATCGGAACCGGGCACCAAAGGCACGCGGGCTTCCTGAGCCAGTTGTTTGGCAGCCACTTTATCCCCCAGTTTCCGCATCGCCGCTGGGCTGGGGCCAATAAAGGTAATTCCGCATTCATTGCAGATTTCGGCAAAATGCGCATTTTCTGCAAGAAAACCGTATCCCGGATGAATGGCATCCACATCCGCCACTTCCGCTGCACTGACAATGGACGGAATATTCAAATAGCTTTTGGCACCTGCAGCAGGCCCGATGCAAATAGCATCGTCAGCCAGTTTCACATAGGATGCTTCTTTATCGGCCTCGGAATATACCGCAACCGCTTCGATTCCCAATTCATGACAGGCACGGATAACCCGAAGCGCAATCTCGCCCCGGTTGGCAATTAAAATTCGTGAAAACATATCTTGATTCCTGTTATAGGAAATGACTTTTCGAAATTATGGACGAACTTTAAAGAGAGCCTGGCCGTACTCAACCGCTTGCCCATCTTTACAGCAAACCTCAACCACCGTTCCACTCATCTCGGCCTTGATTTCGTTCATCACTTTCATCGCTTCGATGATGCAAACGACGGTTTCCGGATTAACCTGGTCGCCAACCTTGACAAAGGGTGCCGCGTCGGGGCTTGGAGCCATATAAAACGTGCCAACAATCGGAGATTTGATCGGCTGGAGGCTTGAATCGACCGCTGCCGGTGCTGCGGCGGCTGCGGGAGCAGCAGGCTGTGCCATAGGTACATGAGGCGGGTAGGCTGGCATTGGTCCGCCCATGGGTTGATATTGAATCAAACGAGCATCCGCACCAGGGCGTTTCAAATGAATCCTGGAATCGCCTTCGACGATCTCGATTTCAACAAGGTCGTTTTCTTTCATCAATTCGACCAGCTCTTTAACTTTTAGTAAATCCTTTTCCTGCTTTTCAGCCATGAGGGTTCTTCCTTAATTTTTGTTATTCTTAGGGAATCCATTTTCCAGCCCAAAGTTTAGTCGGATAGTATAACCGGCCAACTCAATATTTCAAGTATTTTATGCAAAATACAAGGTGTTAATATGTCCAGTATATCCGATAACAATGAAGATTTCATCTGGTTGTTGCTTTTTCTATTAGAATCGCCATAATGTTATCTTCTTTTTAAGCAATGAACTAAGCAAATGTATATGGAATCGTGATTGATGAAAACAATAACTGAACTTTTACAGCAGGCCATTGTGATTGCCGATGGGGCCATGGGCACCATGCTTTATCAGCACGGGGCATTTCTCAATACCTGTTTTGAAGAACTGAATCTGACACGTCCGGAACTGGTCGGGCGTATCCATGGCGAGTATATCGAAGCCGGAGCGGATTTCATCGAAACCAACACTTACGGGGCCAATGCATTCAAACTGGCCCGGTTTGGCCTGAGCGACCGAAGCGACCAGATCATTCGGGCCGCGGTCGAAGTTGCTCGTCAGGCAGCAAATGAAAAAGCTCTCGTGGCCGGCGCCGTGGGACCGCTCGGCGTGGATTTGCCGCAGGTTCCTGAACATTTACGCAACGCCGCGTATGAAGCTTTTGTGTCTCAGGTGCGTTCGCTGGATTCGGCCGGGGTCGATTTCCTTCTGTTGGAAACTTTTTCCAGCTCCGACGAATTGCTTTTAGCCATTCAGGCGGCAGCCGGTGTCTGTGCAAAACCGATTTTTGCCCAGATGACCTGCGGCCCCAAACAGGAGACGCTATACGGGGTACCTATCCAGGATGCAATTGCCCCCATCGCCGCACATCCGGCAGTTATTGCGGTAGGTCTGAATTGTTCTGTCGGGCCGTCGGATATGCTGGAAGCTATTCGGAAAATCCACAGTGTGACCCAAAAGCCGATAATCGTCCAGCCCAATGCCGGCTTTCCCCGCCAGGTGGAAGGACGCATGTTGTATATGTGTACGCCGGAGTATATGGCCGAATACGCCAAGCGGTTTCTTGAAATCGGTGTCAAAGTCATTGGCGGCTGCTGCGGTACCACCCCGGCCCATATCCGTGAAATTGCCAAGGCAGTCCGGCCGTTGGCCCGCATATCGACCGCCAGCCCTGTAACGGTATCCATTTCCGCTGCTCCCCGCAAGAAACAGCCTGAATTGGAAGCCAAACCTCTGGCACAAAAAAGTCTGCTGGGTCAAAAAATTGCCAACAACATCCCGGTGTACTGCGTGGAACTGACTCCGCCCCGCGGTACCGACAGCGCTAAACTGGTACAAAATGCCAAAATTTGCGCCGATTATGGAATTGATGCCGTCAATATTCCCGATGGTCCCCGCGCCAGCGCCCGATTAAGTCCATTGGTTTCGGCGTTCAAGATTCAGCAGGCAGCCCATATCGAAACCATCCTGCATGTTTGCTGCCGGGATAAAAACATTATTGGTCTGCAATCCGACCTGTTGGGGATTGATGCGATGGGAATAAAAAATGCCCTGCTGATTACCGGCGACCCGCCGAAGCTGGGTGAATACCCGGATGCAACGGCAGTATTTGACCTGGATTCTGTGGCGCTGACCCGCGTGGTCAGCAATCTGAACCGGGGTCTGGACATAGCCGGCAACGCCCTGCCCGCTCCGCTGGCGCTGACCATCGGCGTTGGGGCTAATCCTGTGGCATCCGAATTGCATCGTGAAATTGACCGTTTTGTTCAGAAAGTGGCCGCAGGTGCTGAATATGCCATTACCCAGCCGGTATTTGATGTCGAAATGTTTTTCGCATTTCAAACTGCTGTCAAAGACCATCCTGTCCCGCTGATTGCCGGTATCTGGCCTTTTACCAGCTATAAGAATGCTGAATTCATGGCCAATGAAGTACCCGGCGTGGTCGTTCCGCCAAAATTACTGGAACGCATGTCCAAAGCCGCCACGCAGGAACAGGGACGCAGAATTGGAATCGAAATCGCCCGCGAAATGATGGAGCGACTGGCCCCGCATGTGGCCGGATTTGCCGTCAGTGCCCCGTTCGGAAATGTCAAAATCGCCCTGGCTGCCATGGGACGGCTCGATCCGGATCAATTGGACTGATGAAAACGGAATTGCTTGATTACCATTTGCCGCCGGGGCTGATTGCGCAAACGCCGGCAGATAAAAGGACTGCATCCCGTCTGTTGGTTTTGCACCGGACAGATGGACGGCTCGAAGACCGGCTGTTCAGCGACCTGCCGGAATACCTGCGGTCAGGCGACTGCATGGTGTTTAACAATACCAAAGTCCTTCCCGCCCGGTTCTATTTCCAGCGTTCCACCGGCACACGCATGGAAGCCCTGTTTCTCAGTGAGGTCAAATCCGGACTGTGGCAGGTGATGATCAAAAATGCCCGCCGTATCAAAACCGGCGAAACGCTGGTTTTTCTGAATCGCGACAATACCCCCGGGTCAGCCTGTACCGCCCTGGAACGTGTCGAAGAGGGGCACTGGCGACTGCAATTACATAATACAGCCCCGGCGGAAAATGTCCTGCAAACCATCGGTTTTGCACCCTTGCCGCCCTATATCAAACGCGACGGACAGCATGATCCCGTCAACCATGATTTATCCCGTTACCAGACGGTCTTTGCTGAAAAACCGGGCGCCATTGCGGCCCCAACCGCAGGGCTTCATTTTGACCAGGCCCTTCTGGATAAAATTTCGGCCATGCAAGTCCGCAGCGCCCGCTGCACGCTGCATGTCGGTACCGGCACATTCAAGCCCGTCCAAACGGAAACTCTCGAAGACCACCCGATTCATTCTGAATTTTACGACATGCCCCCCGATGCCGCCCAGACCATCAACGCTGTCCGTCATTCCGGCGGGCGTATTATTGCCGTCGGCACCACATCTGTTCGTACGCTTGAAAGTGTCGCCCATGAAGGGAAGGCAGTTGCCTCCTCGGGACAGACACGGCTCTTCATTACCCCCGGCTATCGTTTCAAGCTGGTCGATGGAATGATTACCAATTTTCACCTCCCGCGTTCCACCCTGCTTTCCCTGGTGGCTGCATTTGCCGGACTGGAGATGATTCTGAACGCCTATCATCATGCCATAGACCTAAAATACCGGTTTTATTCCTATGGCGACGCAATGCTGATTATCTAAATATTCCGGGGGAATATTATTGGTTAGGAAGACGCGGTTCCGTAGCGGGGGGCTGATAATTTTTATGCCACCGCATGTACCACAAGTCTTTGAGGGCTACGGTTTCGATACGTAAATCCCGCATAATCAAATTGACCTTCATCTGGTGGCGGTCGATGCAGAAGCGACGCATATTATCAGAATTCCCGGGCAGTTCCGAAGCCCTGGATGCCCTGGTTGACAACGGCGGATTATCCACACCTTTGGGCCATCCGACCGTCCAGATGCCATCTCCAAACAGAGGGACACTGGAAGACATGTTCAGCCAGTCCCGCAGCATATACTCGCTGTACCCGGAGGCTGAATCATAAAGCGAGTCATACGCCACCCAGCCGTTCAGGGTATAACTGCCGATGGCAGATAAGTCCGCAGCCCGCTTCCACTCCCACGGCATCTGTGACGAACCGTATTGCCCTGACGCATTGACCAGATCCGGATCGGAGGTAAATTTTTCATAAGGAGCCGATGGACATAACAGCAAATCCACTTTCTTGCCCAATTGATATTGCTGGGCAAAGGATGAATCGCCTGCGTAGTCGGCCAGCTTGCCCATCCAATAGAGATTGGTATCTGCGGCCGTGGAGCGAATCGCAAGCCGTCTGTAATTGCTGGCCTGCTCATACATTTCAAGGGCCTTTCCCAACTGGCTCAGATTGGATGCACAGATGACCTTTCGGGCCTGGTCTTTTGCCTTGCGCAGGGCCGGGACAATGATAGACAACAGTAATGCGATGATGGCAATGACGACCAGTAATTCGATTAATGTAAATGCTTTCCGTATGTTCATTGTGAAACAATCTCCTGCATCCCTGAATTTCGCATTGACATGAAATTTATTGCAATGGGTACGCGGTCTTTACCGGCAGGCCCGAGTGACCTGCCGGTAAAGAGTTGTCATACAAACGACTTACTCGCCGCAGGCGGTTTGCGGGTAAAGACCGCAACTGAGCCAATGGGAGGCAAAGGTGGCAAAATCCGCCAGATCAACACGGCAGTTGCCATCATAATCAAACGCATTTTCATAAGGCTTCAGACACAGCGCTGCATCCGGTTTGCCGACCAGATACATATCCGCAATTTCCAGTCCGGTTAGCCGATAATTAAAGACTTTCACATCGTCAATTGCACCATCGAGGAAATCCGTCACGACACCACGGTTATTATTGGCACCGATAATCATCGGATAATCCCACGGTTCAAATGCCGGACTGGATGTATAGGTATCGGTGGCCGCAAAGGGCAGCCCGTCCAGATACAACTGCCCCACAGATCCCTTTTCGTAGGTTGCCGCAATCAGATGCCATTGGCCGTCTCCCGCCAGTGGGGCGGCGGCAGTGCCGCTGACATAAGGCATATCGGCATCGCCGGCATTTTGACGCAGGCGGAAATTAATCTGCTGTCCATTGGTTCCGGCAAGCCACATCTGACATCCCGGCCCTGTACCATCATTATGGGTTCCCAGAATCATGGCGGTTGCGGTATTAAAGGTATTGATGCGTACCCAGCAGGCAATCGTCCCTGCTTCCAGTCCCGCCCCCAGACCGCTCTTGGGATAGGCTTCGTTGGTCAACTGAACATACTGCGTTCCGTCAAATTCAATCGCCTGCCCGAGGTTTGGAACTCCCGTGATGAATCCGGGCAGCGATATATCATTAGGCTCGCCTCTGAGCGTGCCATGCACCGTTCCCGCAGCATCATTGGCATTTCCATCGAAAGGATAATGTGCAACCAGCCGCTTGACTGTCAGGCCCGCAGATAGGGTGGTTTTGGTTTCCGAACTGCCATTGGTTACCGAACAGTAATAGTATGCCTCATCAGAAATCTCGGTATTGGCGACAGACAGAGTTGCTGCAAATGAACCGCCGCCAAGGCTTGTGACGGCCACCGTGAAATCCCCACTGGTTTTTGTACCGGTTCCCGTCTGAGAACCCAGCAGGACATCCGGAGTCCCCACCTTATACCAGCTCGCCGTCGGCGTTGTCAGACTGTCGAATTTGGCTGAAAAAACGGCGGTTTCAGACGCATTCACGGAAACATTCAGAGGATTCGCCGTGATGGCAGGAACGCTTTTGACTGTTTCAAAAAACCAGACTGGACCAGTCACGGTGTTGGCATCCGCAGGTGCAGAATTGTTAATGCTCTCATCTACCCGCCAATAATAAACTTTATCGGTCTTCAGACCTGAAATGGAAGCCTCAATCGGCTCTGCTAAATCTGTAATAACGGTTGGATTGACCGCCATATTCGGTTCACCTTCCACCAGGTACAGATAGTGTCCGGTCACCCCGGCAAGCTCGGCAGTATTCCATGCAAATTTTGTTGTGACTGCCGGGTCCACTAATTTCTGACCATTGACCGGAACCGGATTTCGCGCCCAGGGGATGGATGAACGAAGCATCATATCGCCGGGGGTACGGGCAATTTTACTGATGCGGACCTCGTCTATTAACCCTTCAAAATTTTCGGTCCCGATGCCGCCGGTGGTACGAAGTTCATTGCCGATGGCGAACCTCGTCATCACCGTACCGGTTAAATCCGCGGTCAGGTTGAACGTGGTGCTGCCAACCTGCTGGGCTGATGTGGCAGTTCCCAGGGCAGTCCAATACAGCTTCAGGTTGCCGGGGGTATTAGCATTGCCATCATACGTGACCGCGACATGATACCATTGCCCTGCCGTATAAGTAATCGGGGCGTCAAATGCCAAAACACTGCCCGCCAGACTTTGAAATCGCAGCGCCGTACCGCCATCCTGGATACGGAACTGGAAACCGCGTACCTCATTGGCACCATCCGACTCGGCACATATAATTTCCATGTGGGTGGGTTCAGCCCCCGGCGCCATATCCGGCCTGACGATGGCTTCAAACGTAAAGGCGCCATTCGCACCCGTAAGCCGTGAAAGGGCTATTGCATTCACCGCATCACCGGCATACGGGGCAACTCCGGTCTTGCCGTCGTATGTGTTTAATGCATTTCCGTATCCATCCACAGACGAGGTCAGTGTCGCCCCGTTGACAAGCGGCAAGTGGAGCGGATCCACTGTTGCCATGTCAGGCACAATCGCGCCGCTAAGGGCATCAAAATGCCATAAATGCAGGGTCTGTGCGTCAACCGGATAAGGGCCGACCGCAGCCGCCTGAGTGTTCGATACGATAAGACACGCCATAAAAGCAATCAGCAGCCATGTTCTCATACTACATCCTCCACATTAAAGGTTTCTAAACTTTTTTTGTAACATTATAAACGGGTATCTGCATACAAGCAGATTTTAGGGTTCAAGATACAAGTAAGGCTCTGCAAACAGCGCCCAGTCATTAAAATGCGTCCCATCCGGCCCATCTGTGGTAATCAGGGTCAAAAATTGATCCTGGCTGGAAATGGGAATACGAACCACTTCGCATTGTCCAGCCGGCAAATCCCTGGAAAACTTGAGCTGTCCATCCAGCAAGACATGGAATCCGGCAATCGGCAGCGGCTGATTGGACATTCTCTGGCGTATATTGCCAATATAATCGAGGATGGATTCAGAAATCCCGCAGATTGCCTCAAATCGGGTCATCTTCAGTCCCGGGAAATCCTGACGAATGGCCTGCAGATCGAAAGTAATTCCCTGGCTGGCATGCATATAAATGGATGGATTTTCGCTTGTTCCATATTCCACCCCCCGCAATCGCAGGTTATGGCGCGTGATAGAAAAATTCGAAGCCTCATGCCAGCCGCCGTTAAAGATACCATTCCAGTAATCACCGGCGGATTGCGGGAAATGGTCAACTGTATGTCCTGCCGAAGAAACAATCAGCTTTCCATTCTCGACAATCGGAATAAAAACCCCGTCAATCAAAGGGGTATGCGTCACAGGCACATATTGCGATTTGCCATGCAGCGATGTGGTTGCCTTTTCAAATAGTTTTGTTTTGCCGGACGCGACATCAATGCCCTGATTGATTGTGCCGGTCCCCATTCCGTTTCCGCCTCCGACGATATCCGCCAAACTGACCTTTTCGCCGCGCCAGACAAAGTGCGCACGCGAATCCAGGGCACGGACAAATCCGATTTCATTCAGTGGTATATCCTGCAGATTGCCGCTGGTATTAACCCGCTTGGCCTGCCCTGTTTCCAGAATACGGCTGGCCTGAACATTACCCAGTACGCCGGCCAACAGCGAGGTCTTCCCGTGAAACATGTGCACGCTGGTCGAACCGGCAAAATCCACTTCGACGCCAAATTCCGTACCCAAATCGATAATACTGGACGAAGGTGTCAGCACGGTAAAACCGGTGGCCTTCACGGGCACGCTAGCATACATACGTCCTGACTCCAGAACCAGCTTGTCGGGTGATACGGTTCTGAACGTTGCCGGCCCCTCTATAATGACTCTTGCGCCGTAAGCAAACTCCATCTTAACAATACCCGAAAGAAGACTCACGGATTCGTTTTTACTGAACAAAACATCCCCTATGGCAGGACTGCTCGCCGAATTATTCCATTTGACATTGAAGGTATCCATGACCATTGCTGCCGGCTGATGCGGTCTGGCGGAATTCAAATAAGCCAGAGCTATCAGCAGGATCAAGGCCGCGGATGATACAATGGCAGTCAGCAGGAAAAACCGATTGACCGAGTGGGTGACCCGCTCCACCCGACTGTCACGCACAGAGAATATCTTTTTTTTCTCCGGCGGCGACGCCATTACCGCAACGGTTGGGGAACTCTTTTCGGTCTCGGCCAGTTCGTTCCAGAACTGCCAGTTGACAACGGCACTATCGGACGCTGAAACGCCCAGGGAAGTTGTTTTTGTATGATGTCCGATAATCGCATGATTCAGTACAAAATCCACGTACGCCCTGCCCGCTTGCGGACTTGACTTTATCCGACGCTGCATTTCTTCAAATTCATCGGGCTGAATCGTGCCTTCCAGCGACGCCAGGATTAACTCGCTGAGTCGAATGTCATCTCGTTTCAGTTCCATCAGGTTGTTTCCCACGAAGACAGCGTTCGTTCCACACACAAACGAAGCAGATTGTGAATCCGGGCTACGGATTTGTACAATCCCTGTTCGGGACGGCCGCTTTGGCGGGCGATATCCCGTATCTTGGCTCCGGTTTCGTAACGATGCTCGATAATTTTCTTGTCGTTGTGATTGAGTTTTTGCAGGCATTCTTCCAATGCATGAATCCGTTTATCCATGGATTGAATTTTTTCCGCGGTGAAGGATATCAGTTCGCTGGTTACATCCTCATTGAATTGCAGTTTGGAATGATTGTATTGTCTTTTACGATAACTGTAGATTTGGTTGCGGGCAATCGTGATGGCCCAGGCCAGAAAACTTGTGCCGGACTGAAATTCCCGGAATCGACGGCACATTACCAATGCCGACTCCTGTAAAATATCCTCTGCATCCGAAAGATTCGGAACCAGAGTCAGGATAAACCCGTAAATCCGCTTGTGGTATTTCAAAAGCAGGCCGACAAGCTGCTCATTCGGATCCAGATTCGTTTCTTTTGTATCATGTATATCAGACATATTGAGTCTATAATTATACCAGATTAATGTGCTTTTGGTAAAGATAATGTCGTGTGCTCCGAAAATTGGAGTGGAATTTTTTAAAAATACAAAAATAAATCCTGTCGTGAACCGCCTCATACAAAATAAAGGAACTCTTGAAAATTTTATAAAACATTATATAGCAATAGGTTACAAAAATATTATTCAGATAGCAAACATCAGGGTTGACAAAAAATGTAAAAATAGGTATATTCATCATTAAGCTCCTTCTGCCGCCTGTGGTTGCCCTGGGAAGTACACCGACTTCCTCCTCCTTCTGCCACAGGCGGTTTTTTTATGCGCATCATTTTCGAATACCATTTCTATTAAAATTCCATGATTTTCTGCAATTTTTTCACCTCCAAAACAGTTTTTCTCTAAAAATAAACATAGTTAATCGAGCTTTCAAAAATGAATAAACAGGAAAAAGTATTATTTTTGGCAATTTGTACGCTGGCTGGTGGATTAATGCTGTTTTTAATGACCGGGGCATTCAACAAATTCTTTCTCTCTAATCGAGAGATAATGGAACCATTTATACCTGATCGAGTAGTCACCGTTCGCATCGTAATGGATGAAAAAGACTGGCAATGGCTCCGTTCAGCCGCCAGAAGTGAACAATATGTCCGCGCAGATTTCTGGTTTGATGGCTATCAATATCCCAATGTTGCTGTCCGGCCCAAAGGCAATTCATCGCTGATGTCCGTTGCAGGCAGCGGTTCGTCACGGCTCAGCCTCAAGGTGGATTTTAATTTCTTCAATTCCGCCCGCACCTTTCGCGGCCTTAAAAAACTGAACCTGAATAATGGTTTTTCCGACCCAACTTATATTCGAGAAGTCCTTGGGTATGAGATATTCAAAAATATGGGACTGCCTGCTCCGCGAACCGCTTTTGTTGATCTGTACGTCAATAATACTCATCTTGGACTTTATACACAGGTTGAGCCCGTCGACAAGACGTTTTTAACGCACCATTTCGATAATCCCAACGGTAATTTATATAAGCCGGAAATTGGCGCAGCGACATTGAACTGGACGGCCAAAGATTTAAATCAGCCAAGCAATAATCCGACACGGACTCAGCAGCAAAATCAGCTTAATCCGGCATTAAACGTCGGCGGCACACGCCTGGGCGATTTACTTCGACTCATGGAACGGGAACGTTCCGGCAATCCCTCTGCGGCGGAACAAAATCCCGGTTTTGGCGGCGGTATGTTCCCCGGCGGTCCAGGATTTGGTCCCGGGATGCCGCCAATGCCTGGCCAACAGGGTGGTTTTCAGCCCAATCCAGGCCCGTTTCCCCAGGGCGGCAATATGCCGTTCCCGCCGGGAGGTCCTATGGACGGCCCAATGCCAATGCCCCAGGGACAGGGTTTTGCCGGCCGACCCGGCGATCCAAATGGATTGTTTGCCAATTCAGGACAGCCATTTCCTCCCGGTATGATGGGCGGGCCTCCCCCAATGGGACCGGATGGCAATCCGTTCGATCCCAATCAGTTTCAGCGATTTATGGCAGGCCGTATGAATCAAGGCGGTCGGGGAGGACGTGGTTTTCCCGGGGGGCCTGGAATGCCTGGATTGGGCCGGGGAGGCAATCTGCTGGAAACCATGGGGCTTAAGACGAATGAAAATTATCAAAACCATTCTGCGCTGCTCCATTTTCTGGATGTTTTGAATAATACGCCAGATGAAGCCTTTCCCTCTGAAATCGAAAAGGTGCTCAATGTCGATCAGGTACTGCGCTATCTGGCCGTTTCTTCCATGCTGGTTCATCTGGATAATTACACCGGCATGGGACATAACTATTATCTGTATGAAACCAATGGATATTTTACAATCATCCCGTGGGATTTGAATATGGCATTCGGAACCTTCCGTATGGGTGCACCACAGGGTGATATAGCCGATTTTTATATTGATGAACCTGTTACCAGCGGACTGGACAGTCGCCCGCTGGTCAAACGCCTTCTGGCTTATCCGCCCTATCTCGAGCGATACCATCAATATCACGAACAAATACTGGCTGGAGATTTTGCCGAAGGGATTCTCGAAAAAAGGATTGATCAATGGATTAATCTTATCAGGCCGTATGTCGAAAAAGACGAACTGAAGTTTTTCACGATGGAACAGTTTGAAAAAGGACTCAATGAAGGCAATGCCGGCATGGATTTTATGGGAATGGCTCCTGAAATGCCCGGAAATGTTCAGAGACCTGCCGGCGACGGCCAGCAAAATCAGCCTATGCGTCCCGGCACTGGCGGTCAGTCGGGCCGACAAGAGCGTGCCCTGATGGGTAATAATCGCGGCAGAATGGGCGGTTTCGGCGGCGGCCCGGGTATGGATGCCCCCGGCCTGAAATCTTTTATTGCCAAACGTCGTGTTTCCGTCCGCAAGCAACTGGATGGTGAATTACCCTCCAGACCCACCGCACAGCAGCGTCAGCAAAACAATCAATGGCCCATGATGCCCGGGCCGGGAGGAATGATGTAATGATTGCATGGTCCGGCACTCGTAAATTCCAGCCCGCCTTGTCTGGCTCGGAACGATTTGAACGTAAATTCTATCTGTCTTCATCGGCTGTTCCGTTTGCGGCCCACTTGCTTGCTCACTGTTGCCCCGCAGACCGTCGTTATGCCCGCGGCACCATTCATTCGGTCTATTATGACACCGACAACCTGGATTATTATGAGGAATCGGAGCAGGGCCAGCGGGTTCGCTGCAAAGTCCGGGTACGCTGGTACGATTATCCGCAGGATGCCGACACGGTTCCGGTTTTTATTGAACTGAAGTCCAAAAATGGCTTTGCCGGCAGCAAGCAGCGGAAACAACAGCCGGTTTCAGCGCAACGGCTTAATGCTTCCGCTCTGCGCGACGGGCCTTTGTCTTATACTCATATTTTCAATACCCTCGCTGAATTTGACTATCATCCGCATAGCCAGCTTCATCCAATGCTGCTGGTTACCTATCAGCGGCTTCGCTTTGTCGAACCTCTGACGGGTTCACGGATATCGCTGGACTGGAACATTCGTTCCAGACTGGTTTATCCGCTGCTCGATCGCGGCGAACAATTCTTGACGATGGAAGGGGCAGTTATTGAAATCAAGGGACGTTCCAATGAAATCCCCCCAACACTTCGCTCGCTCCACTTGCTGGACACCGACTGGAGTCGATATTCCAAATACGCCACCTGTATGCAGTCGCAACTGGAAAAAACCGGGTCTTTCGGCCGTTTGATGCCGTCAGGCCGCGGCGATAATATGTAATCCAACACGTTCTATTGCAGGAGAAAAAAGCATGCCCACACAATTGAATTTTCAAGCCCCCGACACAAATCTTCTTGGCCTGTGTATTCCCATCGGGATTTCCCTGGCAGCCTCAGTTGTCGTCTATCTGATGTACCATTTGTTTTATGGTTCACGCAATATCGGTGCGGGCGTGGACCGGTGTTTCATCCTTGGCGGTCCGGCTATCACCGCCCTGTTTCTCGGCATCCAAAGCTCTATCCCCCTGTCGCTGGGTCTGCTGGGTGCACTATCCTTCGTGCGTTTTCGCACCCCGGTCAAAGACTCTGCCGAAATCGGCTTTCTGCTGCTTTTGATCGCCTCATCCATCGGCATTGCCACCAGGACCTATGCCATCGTGATTGTCTTATTTGCCGCGGCACTGCTGGCATTGACAGTACAGTATCTGGTACGCACACGGTTTTCACTCCGGCGATTCACCAATCTCATCCTGTCCCTGGAATCCGATGCGTATTCCCGCATTGAAGACTCACTCAACCGCTTCATGAATCAGCACTTAGACAACGTCAGTGTTAAAACTGTCTCCGTCATGGACGGCCGGGTCTCTCTGCATTACCAATTCCGTAAAAAAGCAGACTTTAATCGCACAGAATTCGTCAAAAACCTCAATACCATTGCCGGCTCCGACCGCGTGGAAATATTCCTTGGCGGTGCCCTGTCGGCCTGAGATGGGTAAGCATAATAAAAATTCCCAGACCTCTAACGCCTTGCAGCCGTTCTCCTGCAAGGCGTTAGAGCTTCATTGCCGGCATCACTTTTCTGCTGTTTTCCCCGAATTTTTTCTGCTGTCTCGCACTACAAAATTCTCAACCGCTTCCGCAACGCCTTCCTTTTCCATAGTTTCAAATACGCAGTCCTCCAGGACAACATTCTGAATCGGACACCGCGAATACCCTTTGACCAGCCAGGGATACTTACTCTTCCGGCAGCAGACACTGGTCATGAAAATATTGCGGACAATCGGATCGAATTTGCCGGTGTCGCCTTCCTGATAATAAAAATCGATCAGCAGCGCTGCCTCACGCACCTGCGACATGATTACATTCCGCATGAAGATATTTTCAACCACACCGCCCCGGACGGAATTGGTTTTGATGCGCAAGCCCCGCTCCAGATTGGGACTGTCCATCAGGCAGTCTTCGGTGAAGATATTCCGTGCACTGCCGGAAATCTCGCTGCCGATAACGACCCCGCCGTGCCCCTCTTTCATGGTACATTTACGCACTACGATATTTTCCGATGCCGCATTGACCCGCCTGCCGTCGGCATTACGTCCCGATTTGATTGCAATGCAGTCATCGCCCGTATCAAAGAAACAGTCCTCAATTAAAACATCTTTGCAGGATTCCGGATTGCACCCATCGTTATTGGGTCCATAACCAACCACAGTGACCCTGCGAACCGTAATATTCTGGCTCAACACCGGGTGAATATGCCACATCGGACTGTTTTTGATGGTGACGCCCTCAATCAGGATATTTTTGCACCGATATGGCTGAATCATATTTGGGCGCAGCTTGTGATCCTTGCCGTAAATCCTCTGTTCGACCGGAACCTGCTTTTCGGCCTGTTCCACCAGGGCATTGACATCGGCCTTCTGCGTCCATTTCCATCGCCACCAGTTGGTGATATCGGCGTTACCATTGAGTGTCCCGCTGCCGGTGATGGCGATATTATCCTGTTCAAATGCGTAAATCAGCGGCGAATAATTCATGCATTCTGTCCCCTCAAAACGCGTATAGACTGCCGGCAGATAATCTTCTGGCGTTGTGAAAAAGCTGATAACAGCATCTTTTTCAAGATGTAAGTTCACATTTTTTTTCAGATGAATCGCGCCGGTCAAATATGTCCCTGCCGGAACAACTACCCTGCCGCCGCCCGCTAAGCTGCATGCAGTAATTGCTTTTTTAAACGCCTCGGTACAATCCCTGTTTCCATCGCCTGCCGCACCGTATTGGGTAACTAGGAAATCCTTATCCGGAAACACCGGCGGCACTATCCGTTCCAATATTCCCGGCAGCATCGCCCAGCCCTGTTCGGCCGTCATCGGCTCAGAACAGCAGGCGTTTCCCAATCCAATAAACAGACATACCAGAATCATCCATGCTTTCTTCGCGGCGTTACTTCGTATCATACACATCCCTTTTCAATCAATTGTTATGCTTCAATGCAGTTGGATTCCATCCATCTTTTCCGGCCAGTACCTTTTGTGCTGTTATCACTCGGGCTTGTTCCTCGGTTAGCTTCTCTGCCCACGGTACCCGTGCATTCGGATTAGCACCCGGGCCGGTACTGCCGAATTCAGCATACCGGGACGTAGTCTCCCGATAGGGTTTGTCCCAATTATGCCAGCCAGCCGGACGAACCACCTCGGACATCTCGGTATTGAGGAATATCACATTAGCATAATCGCGCCAGGGTCTGCCCAGATAAGTCCTGACCTCCTGCGACTGGCCGGTAATTGTACAATGAGAAAAAACATACCCAAACGGCTCGAATTCCGGCGTGGATGCCGCGGTAATATACCCATTTTTCAGACAAACAATTCTGCATTTTTCAAAAAATGCCGTCCCGCCGCCGAAGATAAAATCACAATGCCCCAGAATTGTGCAATTTTCATAATAATGCCGCCCCACATGATCGAGAATTGTATCCTGCCAGCCCAGAAAACGGCAGTTACGAAAAACCACCCGATCCCCGAATACAGCCATCGCCACCGCCTGTCCCACCGGCCCGGCTGAGTTCTCAAAAGTAATATTGTCGGCTCTGAAATCATCGGCCTCAATCGTCACCGACGGTGTGCGAAATGTCCCAATCTCTTTGCCGTCGGCATTCTTTATCCCGGCGTATAAATCAAAGGTGAGAATCGTTTTCCCGGCATCCTGCCCCTTGAAATGAATAAACCGCTTGTACCTGGGCACAGCAATTCGCTCTTTATACACGCCCGGCGCAATCGTAATGGTTACCGGTTCGAGGTTGCCGTCGGGTACGGCATCCACCGCCGCCTGCACCGATGTAAACCGGCCTTGTCCATCGGCACTAACCGTTAACTCCACAGGCTTTCCGGCAATAGAACCCGGCACCGCAGGCCGCCGCTGAGCCTGAACAGTCCGGGTCAGCCAGTCCACGATTTCTTTGACATACTGGGGACGAATCTGATTCCATTCACTGATGCGATGCCCGGCACCTTCAATGGTGATGATTTCACATGGTGCACAGTAATGATCCAGTTTGGCTTTAAAATTAACCGATTGCGAATACGGCACGCTGTTATCGTCCGTTCCGTGCAGCAGTAAAAACGGAGGCAGTCCTGCATTGACATACTGAATCGGTGATATCCGCTGGAGCATCGTTCGGGCATCATCATTCATCTCGCCGGGACGACCCAGCAGTTTCTGCATCGAAGGGCTTAATCCGCCGCGCCTCGCCGAATCCGCCTCATGATCCGTTGGCGGCGCTATACCCACCACTGCCTGCACACGTTCAGCCGGGTCAGCCTGAACCGCAGCCAGGCACGCCAGATGCCCACCGGCTGAATATCCAATCAGTGCGATCCGCGCAGCATCGCCCCGATACTCGGTTGCATTAGCCCGAACCCAGCGAATTGCCGTTCTGACATCCTCGATGCAGGCCGGCCAGCGATACTGCGGCGCCAGTCGGTAATTGATGGAAAACCACACAAATCCTGCCTCAGACAACGGCTTATATAGAAACTCCATATCCTTCTTATCCCCGCCGCTCCATCCTCCCCCATGAATCAGGATTACCGCAGGACGCAAACCTTTTCCCTCGGGTACACACGTATCCAGCAGGAGCGATTGGCCCCCTGCTGTGCCATAGACAATATCCTCATAAAGCCCGGCAGGTTGTTCCGATACCGCCCCGCCAGAGATGCCCCCGATGACCAACCATGCAAAATACCAGAAACATTTTATCATTGCCTGAATCCCATCGCTATTGAGCCTGATGTGTTGTTTGCTTTAATCGGTGACAATAGAAGACAGCGTCCGTCGATATGAAATAACAGAGTGCTTTTATATGATACGTCGTTTTTTAAAAATTAGGGGCCCATCGCTCGAAAAACCGTATAGATGGCAGTACTGTAGAAACCCAAATCGAAGCCTCCTGCATCCAGTGTCGTCCAGATATCCCGTCCGGCCGGATCTTTGAGATCATTAAATACCCCCTGATCGTTGCAGTATGCAACATGACCGTCGCCATACAATCCATTCAGACCATAAAGCTTGTTATTCTGATGGCTTATCGTAGGACGATTATGGATAATATCCGTGGTATAGGGCAGACTCGGATGCAGGCGGATATATTTGGTCGCCATTTCCTGCGGAGCATGGGTCGATAAATTAAGTTTGGCATTTCGTTCTACCGGGTAGTAAGTCAATCCCATCCGCACCCACTGGTTGCTTCCGCTGGCGGTATTATAGTCCTGCGGCAGGGATCCCCATGGCCCTGGCTTGACATAAGATTTATATTTGTATCCGTCCAGCCGATTACCCGGACAGTAAAAAATCTCCGGCACGTCAATATAATCCAGTTCATACAAATATGCGAATCGAAGCGGCTTGAGTTTTCCGTCGGCATATCGGAGATTATCGCGATAGAGCGTATAGCGATGCGTCTCGGCTTTGGGCGGACTGGACAAATCAAGCTCATCCGGCAGAAACTCTTTAAACGCGTCCGCATACAGCTTCATTGCTGTGCCGATCTGTTTGAGTCGGGTTGCGCAAACCACCCGTTTGGAATATTCTTTGGCTCTTTTCAATCCGGGGATTAAAATCGACAGCAGCAGTGCGATAATGGCAATTACCACCAGCAGCTCAATCAGTGTAAATGCGCGTCTTTGGTTCTTGTTTCTCATATTTCAATCCCTTAATTCAATTGACACACCACAGGTTGTGCTTTCCTGTATTTTTATACCCTCCGCTTATTGAACACTCAATCTTACTCAGACTCGCACCGAAAGCCGAGGCGGTCATGAGTCATTAGTACTCTTGACGCAATTCCAGGTGTCAGTTGCCGCAAAGCCCCAGGGTGTCGGTGCAATTGAGCCAGTCGGCAGCAATAAGTTCCATGAAATCACTTAAATCCACGATGCAGTCCCGATTCTGATCCCCGATATTGTAAGCGGCACCCGTCTCAATGTGGGACGCATCACAAGAAGTATCCCCGACCACAATTCGAAGCGAATCTGAGCTTTCTTTCTCACCATCGCTGGCAGTCAGCATAAACCGATAATCACCGCGTTCGGTTATGGTGACTGTCGTGTCCTCGGTATTCGGTGATTGAATCACCGCCGAAACCGGGCCTGAAATCTGCGTCCAGGAATATGTCAATTTGGCAGGAACCGGCATACCATCATCGGTCACTGTTGCATCCAGGATAACTTCCGAAGGCAGGCCCCAGAGCGTCTGATTTATTCCTGCTTTAACGACAGGAACTTCGTTGTTATAAGTCGAGAAACTCCATTGCTCACCCGGAATAAGACTTGGAACCCTGCTTGAATCATGGCAATCGACGAACCAGTAATAGGTTGTCTTATCGTTGAGATTCCCAAAGACAGGAAAATTCATCGTATTAATCGCAACCGTATTGACATTATTGCCCAGCGTCACCTTATCCATCTGCGGCCGATTGGGTTCGGTCTGACCTGGCAGTAAATACCCCAGATAGACATCACAGTAGATGGGCGTTCCCGGCACATTCGGTTCAGGCAGCGTCCACGACAAAGCCGGCAGCGATGTTTCCACCACCGCTCCCACAGCCGGGGACGGTTCGTCTGCTCCGATTGGATAATAGACAATGTGAAGCGCCGGCCGTCGCGCTGCGACTAAATTGTCATGGGTGGCAAAGTTCAATAAATTCGGCGAGTTATGCAAAACAAACTGAACGATGCCGTCTGTATCCGCCTGAAGGGCGGCCAGCACATCAATATCAAACGTCTGACCGGCAACGCCGTTGGTAAAACTCACCGTCGAAAGCAAGGTGGTCTTTGTCGAATCCAAAGCGGCAAGACTGCCGGGGTCATTTCCCGGGGCATTATTCCAGGTTATTTGTGTCTCCGCCCAATTGATATTGTCCTGACAATCATCGTTGACATACGACACGTCACAGCTTTGAGCACCCGCCTTGTCTTCCTGCAGAGCGATTGTCAGTGTCGCCGTCTTCAGCCGGGCAGTATCAACGGATTTCAATCCCGTAAATTTAATCCAGGATTTGTTGCCGTTGGACGTTCTGCGAACAGAAAGCTTGCTTGGATCAGACCGATTGGTATCCACATAGCTGCCGCCCTCCGTTCTGCAACTAACGCTGGCCGTAAAGCTGACACTCTCACCGAATACCACGCCGGTAAAAATTGCTGTCACCAATATTAAATATAATTTTTTCATTGTATATCTCCTCATAGACCAAACCGCCTGTTCTCAGATAGCCATTGGGCAACATACTCAATGAAAATCATCTTCAGGCTGAGTATCAATCCCGTCATGGCTTTATTTGATGCAGTCCGTTAACGTATCGGTACAATCCAGCCAGTTGGCGGAAATCAGCACTGCGAAATCCTGCAGATTCACAATGCAGTCCTGATTCTGATCGCCGGCGTCATACGGCTGACCAGTACTCATGTGTGATGCATCACAGGAATTGGTTCCAACTATAATCTGAACCGTATCGGCTGCCTGCCGGTTGCCGTCATCGGCTTTAAGCTCAAAGACATAAGTGCCGCGGGCAGTGATCGTTACCGAGGTATCATCCGTGTCATTCGGGCTGATGGTGACCGCTGGACCGCTAATCTGACTCCACATCACTGTATAAGCAGGGGTTGGCATGCCGTCATCCGATGTCGTTCCGTCCAGCAGAATGATTTCCTGTCCCAGAGTACCGCTCTTGCCCAGCCATGCCACCTGATCGGGACCGGCATCCACCGCCGGCGCTGCATTATTATTCGTAAAGAAACTCCACATCTGCCCGTTAATCACAGCCGGGGAACTGCTGTCATGCACATCCACCTTCCAGTAATACGTCTGCTGATTATTCAACGCTCCATATTTTGGAAAATTCGCTTTATTAACGGCCACCGTGGAAATCCCCGCCGTCAATGTCTTTTTATCCATCGTCAGCACATTGGGTTCCGTTCCCAGATACACGTCACAGGTCAAAATGCCGCCGGGTGAATTGGGTTCCGGGTTGCTCCACGACAAAGACGCCAAATCGGTCTCGACAACAGCCTCATCCGCCGGATTGGGATCGTGAGCCTTGTCAGGATTTTTACCTAACGCATAGGTCAGGGTTAAAATCGGCTCCAGGGGCTGTCCGGCATTCCACAGGTACGTTGTGCTGCCGGCAGTAAAGATAAAGGTGATTTTACCATCCGTGTCGGTATTCAAAAATGCCGTCAGCGCTGCACGGTTGGCCCCCGGTGTTTCCGACATTACATTCAGGACCGGCACCGGGATTGACGCTGAGTACAGCGAGGTTGTCTTGGCTGCGATCAAGCCAGTACCGCTGTTAATATCGTTGCCCGGGGCGTTATTCCATGTTAGTCCGGATGCGATCCAGCCTTCAAGACCGGCCGCATCATTCAGGCCGCTGACCACATAACTTTTGGCCCCGGTTTCAGACTTGCCGCCATAAAAAGTCAGTCCGGCATCGAGAATGTTGCCGGGGATGCTGGAATCTTCGGCATACAGGGAAGTCATATCAAATTGGAGCCATGATTTTTTGCAGTCATTACTGCCCGATACCGCGCGTGTCATCAATTGCGTGGTATTCCCCATAACCGTGTCCGGGGTTCGCCAGTCTGTCGCTTTGCCCTGAGATGCCTTGACAGAAACCGTTCTGCTTGCCTGAGCAATCGAATCGAATACAATTAGGAATGCCAATAAAACTGCCGTCAAGAAACAAATGTTCTTCATATTTGATCTCCTCATTTATATGACATACAAAGATGCCACCGCTTCATTTCGGCAGTATCTTCATAAACTCTGCGCAACCCAACCGACTGTGCATATCGCAGCGTACGCATAATGCACAATGAAAGCCTCTATCCTGCGTTACAGGTATTCACGGCTTATCGAAATCGCTACCAAATCACGGCACTCAGATTATATTTTGGCAGGGCTTTAAGGCGTTTCTTCAGCATTGCCAGTCCACCTACTCCAAACAGTATCAGGCTTGCCGGTTCCGGAATTTCAATGGTCAACACGGGCACATAATCTGCATTATAGTAGGAACCTGCCAGCACATTATACATGTACGTGGTTCCGCCGGCCGTAAATATAAAGGTCACCAGCCCATCGGTATCAGTATTCAAAAATGCTGTCACATCCTGGGTCGCTGCCCCGTTGGCCACCGTCGGATTGACGGTGTACAGCGCAACCGTCTGATCGGCAAGCAGTGCTGTACCGCTGGTTGTGTCATTGCCCGGAGCCGAGAACCAGTCGATCGTATTGGCGCTCCACGCCTCATTTCCGCCATCCTTCAAGCCGCTAACAACATACGATTTGGCATCGGTAATCGCGTAAATGGTAAGTGTTGCGCTGGCAATATTGCCCTGCAGGCCTGGATTTGAAGCATACAGATTTGAAAGATCAAACTGAAGATAAGATTTGTTGGCATCCAGCGTATTGAGTGCCGGATCGTCATCCCAAACTCCAGCCGTGCGAGTTTTCAGACGTGTTTCTGAAACCCAGACACCTGAATCGCTCTTGTACTGAATCGCTTTGCCCTGCGCTGCTGTGATAACAACACCTGCCTGTGAGGTTCCAGATAGTACAACGAGCAGAATCAGCATCACGACCAACATGTTGCATAAACCCAATTTGTTCATTTTACCTCTCCTCTCAATTCAATGCATTGCACATCGTAAACTGCTCCCATCAGGTACGATACCTAATGGGTACCCTCAAGAACAAAATATATCGCGATTATAAACTTTTTCATTTTCTATTATCTCAAACTGGATGCGACAAAATAAGGCAATGTTGCGCAGAAATAACAGCTTTTTTGCGCAAATATCGGACATAAATCAACTTTTAACTGAAAAACTATCCTTTGGCATTCCTTTCCAGAATGGCTTGACAAACTTTCGCAAACATGATACACAAAATGACATAGCAAATTACGGCATGAAGGATTTAACGACCGGGTCGGACAGATGCCTATGAAAGAAAAGACAAAAATTGCGTTTGTTCATAATAGCATCACCCAAAATACCCAGAAAATCATGTCCGGAATCACCGATTATGTGAAGGCTAACACAAACTGGCAATTAATCGTCTGGCCGGACAGCTCGCTTGAATCTCTTGCATTTCTGAAGCGACGAAATTGCAAAGGCGCCCTTGTAAGCGTCCAAACCTCTACGAAAGCCCAGCAAATCCTTGATATCGGGATGCCGGTTGTCGCTTTTTCAACCCTCCAGGCCATGCATGCTTTACCCTATATCAGTGCTGACTCCGAAAAAGTTGCCCAGACCGCCTATGACTATTTTGTCCGAAGGCGATTTACGAATTTTGCTTTCTTTGGACTGACCGAGGCACGCTGGTCCCTGGAACGCATGAATCATTTTGCGCGTTGTGCTGCTGCCGATGGACGAAAATTGTATATCTATGAGGGGGGGCTGATTCCGCTGGCCAATGACCTCGTTCCGTTTAATCAGCTCTGGATCGGCATGACCCTGAATCACGGCCAGCAGGGGCTGGTGGACTGGCTCAAGCAGTTGCCTAAACCCGTCGCCATTCTGGTGAGTTGCGACATCCTGGCTTGTTATCTTATCAATACTGCTCGAGAAGCAGGCCTTGCTATTCCCGAAGACATTGCCATACTCGGCGTGGATAATGATGAGGCCGTCTGTACCATCTGTGATCCGCCGCTGTCCAGTATCTCGTTTAATCTGAGCAAGGCCGGATATGACGCCGCCGCCCTGCTGGATGCCATCATTTCAGGGCGTGACACCCTCAGCGGTCAATGTATCCGCATGCAGCCGGCCGAAGTTAAAAGCCGCGGCTCAACCGACATTTTTGCTGTTGATGACCCCGACATGGTTCAGGCTCTGAAGTTTATCCATGACAACCGCACCCAGGCTATGCAGGTGGATGACATTGCCCGCCATCTGTGCATCAGCAAGCGGTCCCTGCAGATGAAATTCAGGAAGACGCTCGGACGCTCCATCCACGACGAAATCGTCCATGCCCATTATGATGTCGCACGTGCCCTCTTGATTGACACCGACCTGCCGCTGGACACCATCGCTGCACGCGCAGGCTTTAACTCCACAACCAATATGCGTCGAGCCTTCAAGGAACTGACCGGCCAACTCCCCCATCTCTGGCGAGATGCCCATCGTTCTGCTTAAGAACACTTTTTCGACGATTTTCAGCTTTTATATACCTTATGCTTAAAATACCCGGGTATGTGCCAATCGATACGGCGTAGCTCAGATTTGGGATTCCCATAGACAGGCTCCATTGTGGCATGTATTCTGAGCATCAGGAATCGAAATATATCTTTGGTCCATCCCCCTAAAACTGGGCCATTAACAAAGTTAGGATTTCTCTGTAACTG
>CAZVYY010000023.1:0-214 GCA_964630775.1 uncultured Pirellulales bacterium
AATTTTTGTCTTCATTTATCGCAATCCTCTCTGAACTTGAAATTTATCGTGCCAGCCAGCCGCCATCGACGGCAACCGTATAACCATTCATATAATCCGACGCCGCCGAGGCGAGAAAGACCGCAATACCTTTCAGGTCGTCGGGGGTTCCCCATCGCCCTGCCGGAATACGGTCCAGAATCGCCTTGTTGCGGGCCTCATCGTCACGCAGTTC
>CAZVYY010000023.1:224-70430 GCA_964630775.1 uncultured Pirellulales bacterium
TTGTCGGTGGCCATATAGCCCGGCGCGATGGCATTGGTGTTGATTTTATACCTGGCCAGCTCGCAGGCCATCAGGCGGGTCAGACCCATAATAGCGCTTTTGGACGACGTATAAGACGGCACAAGGATTCCGCCCTGAAAGCTGAGCATCGAGGCGGTGTTGATGATTTTGCCGCCGCGGCCCTGCTGAATCATCTGTTTGACCACGGCCTGACTGAGGAAAAACACACCGCGGATATTGAGATTCATCACATCATCCCAGTCTTTTTCGGTAAATTCCGTAAACGGCGCCCGGCGGATGATGCCGGCATTATTGAACAGAATATCGATGCCGCCCAGTTTCTCGACGGTCACTTTGACGATCATATCGACGCAGTCTTTTTTGGTCAAATCCGCGGTAATGGTAACACAGCGACGACCGAGCTTCTCAATCTGTTCCTTCGTATCGCTCATATTCAGCACGTCCACCGCGGCGACATCGGCCCCCGCTTCGGCCATAGCCAGGGCCATTGCCTGTCCAAGGCCGCGGGCGGCGCCGGTCACAATTGCTGTTTTGCCATCAAGCTTAAATTGATCCAGAATCATATCTTTTCCTCACTATTTGATATCTGCAATTGAAATGCCATCCATATCATCAAACGTCTGATTTTCGCCGCCCATCGCCCAGCAGAACGTATAGGCCTGGGTGCCGACGCCGGAATGAATCGACCAGCTCGGCGAAATAACCACCTGTCTGGGGGCGACAACAATATGACGCGTCTGGTCGGGCTTGCCCATCAGGTGAAAGACACGGGCCGTATCGGGAAAATCAAAATACATATACACTTCCATCCGGCGCTCATGGGTATGCGGCGGCATGGTGTTCCAGACACAGCCTTCGGCCAGTTCGGTAAAGCCCATCACCAGTTGGCAGCTTTTAACGCCCTCGGGATGGATATATTTGTAAATGGTCCGCTTGTTGGCCTGCGGGATGCTGCCCAGCGGCACCGCGGCGGCCTGGGCCTTGACGATATGGGTCGTGGGATAAGCGGCATGGGCGGGGTAACTGACTAAATAGAACTGTGCGGGCTGCCTGGGATTCTGACTCGCAAAAACAATGCTTTGTGAGCCGCGGCCAATATATAAGCCATCGCGATTGGCCATCTCGAAGCGCTTGCCGTCCACCGTGACCGTTCCGGTCTGCCCGATATTCAGGACGCCCAGTTCGCGGCGCTGGCAGAAATATTCCGCCCGCAGTTCGCCGGCACTGGTCAGGGGCAGGGGCTGCTCGATCGGGACTGCCGAGCCGGCAATCACGCGGTCAATATCGATGTATATCATCTCAATCGTATCGGGCACAAACAGCGACTCCACCAGAAAATGATGACGGGTTTCCTGGGTCGTCATCCGTTCAAATCGAATCGGATCCGGGCTATAACGTACTTCCATAATTCACACATCCTTACTTTGCAAAGGTTACATGTATCGGGTTGGCCAGTTTGGCGGCATACGCCGACAGATAAGCCTGCCACTCTTCGACCGTCTTGAAATCCAGCCCCTTATCCCAGCAGGCACCTGTGTAGTACACAAACGGTTTGCCGCAGGACTGATTGACAACCCCAAGCAGATGGCTGTTTTGTTCTTTCAATTGAACGGCTGTATCGGGTGTGAATACGATGCCGCAGCCGGTCATGCCGTTGATGTCATCCGGGGCAAACCAATACGATATCCACTTCTCATCGGACTTGAGAGTCTTGGTTTCCTGCCCGCCGCGGGCGACGATGCCTGCGGCCAGAGCCAGCGGCTTGCGACTCTTGCAGGTCATCCGGCTTTCCATGCGATTCAGATTGGAGCCTCTGTCAAGGCTGATGCGTTTGACTTCGCTGACAGCAACACCGCCAGCATCCCACGCATCATAGGTTAATTCAAATATCGTGCGGATGGGGCCATTGGCCGGCTGTTTCCAGTCAACGAAATTGCGGGATAGAATGAGTTTATCACCGGCCAGAATTCCCAGCCCTCCGCAGCCCAGTGTAGGACCGACCTTGTAGCAATCCAGTCCCTCACCATTGTCGGTATGATACGATTTCTTTTCTTTGATGTCCTTGTATAAATGCTCAATCATCGGAGTGCGGACCTTCTTGACCCAGACGTCAATGCCCGGGCTGACCGTTTCCCATTCAAGGGCCTTGCTGTACATACGAAAGGCAATTCGGTCGTTTTCCCAGGCAAAATCACCGTAGCGTTCGGGCACAAACCGGCCATACGTAACTTCCTGCGTCTGCGGCTTGCTGAATCCTTCCGGCAGCGGCATGATCCAGAATGCCTTCTGCTGGCCGGGGGCCAGATGCGACTGGAACAGCAGTTCATCCATCTTGCCGTCGGTATTGTTGTCCACGGTTTGCGTCACAATGAATTGATTGGTCTTCAAATCAAAAACCGATACATTGTCAGCGGTAATAGAACGATTTTTCTGAAGCACATCCGGCCAGTTCAGACTGATGGTCTCATAATCCCGGAACTGTGCTGTGGGATTGGTCAGGTGAACCGAAGCCGTTTGAATGCCGTTACGAATCGCAATTTTATAGATCTCGCTGCCGGCATAGAGAAACGCCCCGACGCCATACACTTCGGTCTCGTCCGCAGAGGTTTTTCGGGGATCGGCCCCAATCTGCTGGACATAACCCAGTTTACCATCCGGCTTGACGCAGCTCACAAGCCCCTGCCAGGCCTTCAGCACCGGCGGCAGATAGGTCTTTTCATCAAGAATACCGCGGTTGATGCCCCACGCCAGGCCGTAGCAATAAAAACCCGTACCGCTGGTTTCAGGCACTGGATAGCTGGCCGGGTCCAGCAGGCTGGAATGCCAGAATCCATCCGGCTGCTGAATGGCAATCAGCCGGGCGGCCATCTCTTTATACAGCTTGACATATTTGGGCCGGTCCGGATAATCCTGCGGCATGTATTCCAGCACGCGAACCAGACCGCCGAATACCCAGCCATTGCCGCGCGACCAGAAAACTTTCTGGCCGTTGGCTTCGCGTTTGGCAAAATAATTATCGTCGCGGAAATACAGATGTTCTTCTTTGTCATAAAGATAGTCGGTCGTCGCCCACCACTCCTGATTCATAAAGTCGATATAGCGGGAGTCGCCTGTGGTCGCACTAAGCTGCGTCCAGACCGGCGGGGCCATAAACAGGGCATCACACCACCACCAGCGATCCTTGCCTTTCTGCTGGCCGGTTTTGAGCG
Source organism: uncultured Pirellulales bacterium (assembly GCA_964630775.1). Taxonomy (GTDB): domain Bacteria; phylum Planctomycetota; class Phycisphaerae; order Sedimentisphaerales; family Anaerohalosphaeraceae; genus Anaeroglomus. The sequence goes on from CAZVYY010000023.1 coordinate 3,455, forward strand.
TTACATCGGAAGGATTGGCCAGAATATAATCAAACCGTTCCTTGATCCCCTTGAGCATCTGCGGGTCTTTATACAGGTTGTACAATTCCAGATACATCCAGCCGACACAATGGTCATCGGCATGATAAACGCGCTTATGCGGCTGCCAATCCAGCTTCTGGCCGGTGCTCCTGAGCCATTCCATATATTTGGCGTCTTCGGCCATCATCGCCCAGGCGGTAAAGCCCGAATACAATGCGCCGTGGGTCCAGTCGGCGGGATGATGTTTGCTGGGATTGGCAATCTGCCAGTCGGCAACCCTGGCCATCACATCCTTGATCGCCTGAGGCTGGGCCTCGGACGGCAAAACCACCTTCGTCCTGGCCTTTGTGCACCCGGTTACCAGCAGTGCCAGCGTTATCAGTACAACCATTTTTTTCATACGATACCTCCACTGTATAGGTTAACGTTTTCCCAGAGAGCGTGATAATTGTTCTGCGGCAGCTTTCACCACAGCCGCTTTATCCTGATTGATGCTGCCGGCAGGCCCGGTAATTCCTACCGCAGCGAGCAATTCACCCTGCATATCAAACACCGGAGCCGCCATGCAGCGAACACCATTGTGATATTCCTCGTCATCCAGGGCATACCCATCCCGACGAACCTGTTCGGTCATGGACTTAAGGTCTTCGGGGCTAATCATCGTTTTGGGTGTGCGTTTGGCAGGGTGAATCGCATCGCAGAATTCATCGATTCGTTCCGCGTATAAATAGCTCAGAAAGATTTTGCCCGTCGCAGAACAATGCAGATCCGCCAGAGTTCCTGAACGCGAGGCAACACGTATCGGGCTGGGACTGTCGCAGACCTCCAGAATCAGGGAATGCCAGCCGCTTGGAATGGCTAAATGTGAAGTCTGACTGGTCTGACGGGTCAACTCCTGCAGAATCGGAACGGCCCGTTCCCGCAAATTGAGCTTGCTGATGGCAAGCAATCCTATCTCGAACAGCACCGGCCCGGCAAAATACAGATTTCCGCGTTTCTGAACCATATCTGCGTGGCACAAAGTCTTAAGAATGCGAAATGCCGTGGTTCTGGGGATGGAAAGATGCTTTTCGAGGGCAGAGGAACTTAACCCCTGCTCATTTTTGGCAAGAAGCCTGAGCACGTCTAATGCTTTGATCAAGTTGGGAGTCAGATATTGTTCCATTTATGAAACCTGCTTTTCTTATATGGAATTTTATACTCCCCATAGTTCTGTATGTCAATAAAAAAAGGGATGCCGGAGCATCCCTTGTGGAGGGTTACTCATGCACCCGATGATCAGACTTTTAGCGGAAGAATCGCCGAGAGGCTGTTTTGGCCTGCCGCAGAATGCACGGTGATTTGCCCTTCATGCTGGTTGGCGATTTGCTGTGCCAGCATTATTCCAATACCGGTGCCGAACCGCTGTTTGTGGGTTTCATGAGGCGTAAACAGTTGCTTCTGAAACTCCGGCGTATAAGGCTCGCCATTATCAGAGACACAGATTTCAAACTGGTTTTCGGGTGCCATATATCGGGTTTGAATGGTAACCACGCCCGCCTCTTCGGGAACCTGGTCAATCGCATTGAGCAGCATGTTCAAGGTCATCAATCCAATCCGTTCCGGATCAATGTTCACTTCAGGCAATGCTGAATCCAACTGAGCCTGCAATTTAAATTTTTTAACCTGACCGATGGATTTCAGCGAATTAAGCACCCGCTTCAATTCCTCATTCAGATTGCAGGGACATTTTTCGAGATTCTGCTTTTTGGTATAATCGAGAATGTCCATCAGATTCTTTTTCATGCGTTTGACATTCTGACTCAGAATTGGCCAGCCCTTCTCGACTTTATCCATCTGCTTTAACTGGAATGCATAGTCAATTACTTCCGCCGCCCCGCCTACCATCTGAAGGATATTTTTCAGGGCATGGGACAACTCCCGAAGGGCCTTGCCTGCCTGAGCATAATGCCTGTCTTTTTCATCCATCTGGGCGGACTGTTCAATAGATTCAAGCAATTGTACCTCGCTCATAGCGAATTCCTTATATTGAATGGTTTGCTTGCAATTTCCTGGCTGTTTTCACCCTCTGATATCGAATATTTGGTATGCTTTCTTTATCGAAGAGTAAATAAAATCGATAGTGGGCCGGGCAGAAGTGTCTGCAGCGACACCGCTGGTCCGATAATAAAGACCTAAAAATACCAGCCCTGATTGACCATCTGCAGGAGAATTAATTAACTGGATTGCATAATTGACCGATTGAATAGATATCGAATTCCGATTTTTTGGCAGGATTAACTTATGTCTGATTTAAAAACAAAACGAATGACCGCGGCGGAAGTCCTGATTGTGCTGTTAATCATTGGCGCCCTCGCCTCCATTTCGATGCCTCGGATGTCACACAGCGCAACGCTGGACCGTCAATCCGTTTGCAAATCCAACATCGAATTGTTAAATTCCGCCGTAGAACTGTACAGCTCAGAAAAAGGCTTCTACCCTGCTTCGATGTCCGATGTATTAAACAATAAGGAATTCTTCCCCGCAGGCACACCCAAATGTCCTCTGGGCGGAACATACATTCTTAAATCGGATCACAGCGTGGTTTGCTCCCATCCTTAATACGCCATCGGCTTGATTCGCTGTCCAAAGAAAAAAGCCAGACTCCAAACTGGAATCTGGCTTCGGAGGAGGGTGATGAAAAGCTCAATAATTGCTTATGTGTATTTTATATTAACTTTTCGTAAAAATCCACTACACAATTATCGAAAACCTGCGGTAAAAACTTTAAATTTTTTTGCACCTCATTTTCAGACACCCAAATTCACATTCCTTTGCCTGGATTCACGTCGCTGCCATTTCTCCATCTTTAACATATAAGACGTTTCGAGTCTTGTTATTTTTTGTCGTGTTAAAATCGCAGTTTTTTTTGTTTTTATGTAGAGATTTGCCGCCTTAATACGTCAATATGATTAAACGACAAGAACAGTCGCAATGTATGAATATAGACAGTATGGGGTATTCATGGAATTTTCGACGGTATCCAATCTCGATGTGATTACTGTGCCGCATCGTTCCGGCCGGGAGTTTTTTATCAGTTCGCAGAGCTATTCGGATTCAGACCAGGCTGATATTTTAAAGCAGATATCCGACTTTCTGAAGGCAAATCAGGCTGGCAGTATTACCTGCCGTGTTGCCATCCCTAAAGACAGGCAAACCAGAACCGCCCAGACTCTTAAAAATACAGTGCCGGAATTGACCTGCCCGATTACCTGGTTTTCTCAGTATCCCAAAGAGAATTGCCCCACTTTCATTATTCAGCTTCATGCCTTGTCGGGCTTCCCAATCAAGGTGATACAAAATGGCAATTCGCCGGCAGGGTGCATCTTTGAAGATGACCATGTCCGGTATTATCAACTGCGTCTTTTCCCGGACGACAGACAGGCGGACAATCAGACTCAGACCTATTCGGTGTTTCATAAAATGGATACCGTTTTAAAAAGCATGGGGCTTGATTTCCATTCCACAGCCAGAACATGGCTGTATGCTCATGACATTTTATCCTGGTATGACAAACTGAATCGGGCGAGGGATCGCTTCTTTACTGAAATGGATGTGTTTAACCGTCGCATACCGGCCAGCACCGGTGTGAGCCTATCCAATCCCCTGGATTATGCGATTGAGGCGGAATTGCTGGCGGCTGTGCCCAAAAACGGTTCCGCTCAAATCAGGCCGGTGGAGTCACCCCTGCAATGCCCGGCCACACAGTACCGCTCATCCTTCAGCCGGGCAATGGAAATCGCCACACCACAGCAAAAACGATTGTACATTTCCGGGACAGCCAGCATCGACCCGCACGGCAAGACGATTTTTCTCGGCGATACGCATAGACAAATTGACCATACGATGAAAGTGGTCGAGGCCATTCTGCAAAATGTCGACATGACGTGGACGGATACGGTCAGGGCAATCGCTTATTTCAAGGACAGACAAGACTATCCGCTGCTTGACCAGTGGCTCCGGAAGCATAATATCCCCCTGCCGCATATCAAACTGGAATGCGATATCTGCCGGGATGATTTACTGTTTGAACTCGAACTGGACGCAATTCAAACTTATTAATGGTAAAAGTGCCGCACACCGGTAAAGACCATCGCAATACCGTGTTTGTCGGCACAGGCGATGACCTCATCGTCTTTCTTTGAGCCGCCGGGCTGAATCACGCAGGCAATTCCCGCCCTGGCCGCATTTTCGACATTATCCGGGAATGGGAAAAAGGCATCCGATCCCATCGCGGCGCCCTTGGCCATCTGGCCTGCCTGCTTGACCGCCAGCATGCCCGACTCCACGCGATTCATCTGACCGGCACCGACGCCGACAAGGCATTTGTTTTTGACTAAGGTGATCGTATTGCTCTTGACGTGTTTGGCAACCAGCCAGGCAATACGCAGATCTTCCAGTTGTTCAGGGGTGGGCTTGACTTTGGTGGGGAATGTCAGTTTCTCCGCCTGCCAGCCGACCAGGTCACGTTCCTGCACCAGCAGACCGCCCACAATGCAGCGGACATCATACTGGCGGGCATCCACCACCTTGCGGTCAATCGGGCCGGTTTCCAGCAATCGAACCCGCTGGCCCCATTCCTTGAGCGTGCGAATGGTTTGAATCGCATCGGCATCATAAGACGGCGCCACAATGACTTCGGCGAAGAAACCCGCCGCGCCTTTGGCTTTGCCAAAGCGGGCATAGGATTCCATAATCACCGTCGCGATGTTCTTATCCACATTTCGATTCAGGGCAATAATCCCGCCGAAAGCACTGACCACATCCCCAAGATAAGCCCGCTCGTAGGCCCTGGTCATATCGGCATCCACCGAACATCCGCAGGGATTCATGTGCTTGACCACCACAGCGGCCGGTTCGTCAAATTCCTTGACCAGTTCAAACGCGGCGTTGGCATCCATCAGGTTGTTGAAGCTGATGGGGGTCGTCGCTCCATCGATCAGCCGGGCGGTGCCCACGCTGACTTCTTTGGCATCGGACAGCCGGTAGAAAGCCCCCTTCTGGTGCGGATTTTCGCCGTAGCGAAGCTCCTGATCTTTTCGCAGCGAGATGCTGAGCCTGTCGGGGAATACCTCGCCGGCCTGTTCATTGAGATATTTGGATATCGCCGCATCATACGAGGCCGTGAGGGCAAACGCCTTGCGGGCACACTGCTTGCGCAACGCAAGGCTGGTGCAGCCGTTTTTGGATTTCATCTCATCGAGCACCATCTGATACTGTGATGCGTGGGTGACAATCGTAACATACAGATGATTCTTGGCCGCAGAACGCACCATGCTCGGCCCGCCAATGTCGATATTCTCGATGGCATCTTCGAATGAACAATTCGCTTTGGCCACGGTCTGTTCAAAGGGATATAAATTGACACAGACCAGGTCGATCGGCTCAATCTGATGCTGTTTCATTGCGGCGGCATGGTCGGCCTTATCACGCAGGGCCAGAAGTCCGCCATGGATCTTGGGGTGCAGCGTCTTAACGCGACCGTCCATCATCTCCGGAAAACCGGTCACCGAATCCACGCTGACGACGGACAATCCCGCCTCAGACAAAGCTCTGGCCGTCCCGCCTGTGCTGATGAGAGTCACTCCCATCGCCGCCAGCTGCCGGGCAAAATCGACCACGCCGGTTTTATCGGAAACACTGATTAACGCTCGCTTGATTTGTACATCCATGATTTATGACTTTCGTTTCAAATGCGGACAAGACTTTGATTTACTTCGATTGGGCCGACTGCGGCTTTGGTTCAATCGGCCTGGCAGCCTGAACATGCCCCTTGTCGCTGCCCAGATAGACCCACGAGTCCACCATATTGACCGCGACACGATTGACCCTGGCGGCATTGATGGAAAGCTGTTCCTTGCGCTCCGTATTATCCATCACCGACAAAATACCCGGCTTGACATACACATAAACCCGCGAGCCGTGTTCGGCAAGCACTGCATATCCCTGCGGCAGATTCCAGACGGCTTTGCCCGTCTCTTTATCCACTGCATAGATACCGGTGTTGACGGTGTACAGGTACACACACATCTTGCCCATCGTCAGCGGCATTTCCACTTTATCCCCGGCAAAAAAAGGCTTTTCCCAGACCTGAGTCCCTATCATGGAATTCAATTTATACAGCTTGGTATCCAATCCTGCCGCATAAATATAGCCCTGATCCATCAACAGCGGTGCTTTCATCGGGCCGGACAGATTAAACTGCCAGGCCTTGCGTCCGGTATCTGAATCCATGGCAATCACATTGCCGGCCAGCGTACTGAACCAGACCTGCATCTCCGAGGCGATAACCGAGTAGATTGGCGAGTCGTTATCCGCCGACACCATAAACACACGAATACCTTCATCCGCTGTATAGGCATACAACCGGTTATCCGAACCGCATACGTAGGCATATTTCTGATTTCGGGCGATCCCGCCGTAGTTGCCGCCCAGATTTTTCAGAGTGATCGTCTCGGTAACCTGGCCGAACGCCGGATCAAAGACTTTCATCTCCTGACCGACCAGAAAAACGCTCTTGTTGTCAAAATGCATCGGCGGCAGAACCGGCAGTCCGGGAACAGCCAACTGCAGCAGAGAGCGGACCTGACCGGTGGCGCGATCAATGGAAAACAAAAAGTTCTGCGTCGTCAAAACATACAAATAATTATCATAGACATACAGATTGTCTATCTTTTCATTTGGTTTCATGGGCAGATTGACCTGCCATCCGGACTCCAGACCTGCTTTGCCCAGGAGTTCCGATGCTATCAGATAATCCCCCGGGGACGCGGACAATCCTGCCGCCAATGCACCTGCCCCGCACAATAGACCAATTACAATACCCATTTTCATAAGATTCATCCGATTTCTCCGGTCAGGTTATATCTATATATTCCGTTAAATCGACTTTATAATCAGCTTCAAAGGATTTCATTCGCTCAATTCGGTCAATATCATCTTTAATCCGATTGACCAGCTTGAAAATATACGGCTTGCCTTCAAGACGATTTCGAAGATCCTCCAGCATTGGCTCCCAGCGGTTCCCATAAAGCTGCGACTTCAAAACAACCAGCATCCGATGCTTATCGTCAAGAGTGTCGATAAACCGCCGAACCTCAGCATTCGCATCAGTACCGTCAGCAACCAGGTTTTTTTCAGGAGTTTTGGCCATAAGACAAACTCAATACGGGCCAAATCGTACATTCAAACAAGAAAAAAAGCAACTTTTTTCAGCAAAAGCAGGCAAAGTTTTTTTTGTAAGTCCCCGGTTATGCAAGGGTTACTTTACCGGCTCCAGTTTGCCGGCCAACTGCGCCATACGGAGTATCAGGCGGCTGCGGGCCATATTGACTTTCTGAAGCTGGGTTTTGATATACTCCTGTCCGGCAACCACACCCTGGGCCTGCGAAATAATCTGTTTGATCTTATCGTCATCCAGATTCTCAAAGGTCACAGCATCGTAAGCCAGCACCGTCAGATTGTTTTCACTGAACCGGGCAAAGCCCCCCTCAACCACAAAATAGGCACTTTGGCGGTCTGGAATACCCTGTACCTCCATAATCCCAAGCTCTAATCCTGTCAACAGGGGGCAATGATTTCGAAGAATACCCCGCTGCCCATCCGAGCAGGGAATAATCACCGAGCCTGCCCTGCAATCCAGCAGTTTGGCTCTGGGGGTCAGAAGGACCACGCGAAATGTAGGTTTTGTCACCAATCCAACCACGGATGATTTCCTTAAACCGCTTTCTTCTGGACTTTTTGCTGGGCTTCTTCGACGGCGCCAATATACATAAAGGCTTGTTCGGGCAGATGATCCCACTGGCCTTCACAGATCTGACGGCAGCTTCGAACCGTCTCGGCTGCAGGCACATACTTGCCTTCCAGGCCGGTAAAGTGCTGAGACACGATAAACGGCTGCGAGAAGAACCGTTCCAGCTTTCGGGCACGGGCGACAATTTGTTTATCTTCACGACTTAATTCATCAATACCCAGAATGGCAATAATGTCCTGGAGGCTCTGATATCGCTGCAGATACTCCAACACCTTCTGGGCCACTTCGTAATGGTCTTTGCCGACAATATTGGGGTCCAGAATTCGCGAGGTGCTTTCCAGCGGGTCCACCGCGGGATAAATGCCTTTCTCGGTAATTTTACGCGAGAGCACCACCGACGAATCGAGGTGAGTAAAGGTCGTGGCCGGAGCCGGGTCTGTCAGGTCGTCGGCAGGCACGTAAACGGCCTGAACCGAGGTGATTGCCCCCGACGTCGTGGAGGCAATACGTTCCTGAAGCTGGCCCATTTCGCTGGCCAGGGTCGGCTGATAGCCCACCGCACTCGGAATACGTCCCAGCAGGGCCGACACTTCCGAACCGGCCTGGGAAAACCGGAAAATATTATCGATAAACAGCAGAATTTCACCGCCGCCGGCCTCACATAAATATTCGGCCATCGTCAGTCCTGTTAAGGCAACGCGAAGACGAGATCCCGGCGGCTCATTCATCTGTCCAAATACAAGACACGTATTATCCAATACCGACGCCCCCGTGTTGCCGATTTTGGTACGCTGCATTTCCAGCCACAGGTCGTTGCCTTCACGGGTTCGTTCGCCAACGCCTGCAAAGACCGAGTAACCACCATGCTGGGTTGCGATACGGGCGATCAGTTCCTGAATCAGAACGGTTTTGCCTACGCCGGCACCGCCGAAAAGACCTGTTTTACCCCCTTTAACAAACGGACACAGCAAGTCCATTACCTTAATACCCGTTTCGAACATCTCGGATTTGGCCGTCAATTGGACGAATTTAGGGGGTTTGCGGTGAATGGGCAAACTCTGCTTAGCATGAATAGCTGGACCGCCATCAACAGGTTTGCCGAGCAGGTTGAACACCCTGCCAAGTGTTTCTTTGCCAACCGGCACTTCCAGCGGGCCGCCGGTATCGGCAACTTCCATCCCACGCCGCATGCCAAAGGTACTGCCCAGAGCTACCGCACGTACCCGGCCGCCGCCCAGATGCTGCTGGACTTCACCCACCAGCTCGAATGGCTTGCCTTCAAATTCACCTTTGATGGTTAAGGCGTTATAAATGGCCGGAATTCGGTCGGCGGGAAATTCCGCTTCAAACGTGCTTCCGACTACCTGCGTGATTCGTCCTGTGTTTACCATAGTATTGACTCTGCTTTTTTATAGTCTAAATCCACTTTTATTTTTTGGCAGCGCTGACACCGGTGATAATATCCAGCAATTCCACTGTAATCTGTCCCTGTCGTGCGCGGTTGTAGTCTTTGGTTAAATCCTGAATCATCTGGTCGGCGTTGTCACTGGCATTTCGCATCGAGACCACACGGGCCAGATATTCACTGGTCGAGGCTTCAAGAAAACACCCGGCCAAAGCCGAACGGATCAACATGGTTGCGAGTGTTTCAAACATGTCATAAGGATTGTCGCCCAGCAGAAAATCCTCAAACGCCAGTTCCCACGGCCAGATGACTGTAGCGCGCGTGGTCAAGTCATCAATCAGTTCTGTAACAGGCAAAATCGTCAGCGTCTGGACCTTTTGCGAAGTCTGGGAATGGAACCGATTGTAAATAACCCCAAGACGCCCGATATGCCCGGCCAAATACTGCTTGACAAAATGATCGGCAATCTGGTGGACCTGTTCGGCCGAAGGCACCTCGTCAAAATCAGAATAAACGCCATCCGGCACGACTTTGCGGTGTTCGAGGTAGTTGACCACTTTGCGGCCCTTGGCGTAAATCTTCAGTTCCCGCTTAAACCGCTGGGCCATTTTGATATGGGTATCGATCTGGCGAAAGACCTCGGCATTATACCCGCCGCACAGGCCACGGTTGCTGCCGATGGCAATGACAGCGTTGGTTCTGCAGGAATTGGGCTTCATCAGGGGATGATTGACGCCCTGTTCGGCAATCACCATCAGGTACGCCAATTGAGCCAGTGCATCAAAGTATTCAATACCCTGCGCCCACTGGTTGTAATACTGACGGTAGCGAACCGCGGCAATCGTCTCCATGGTGCCGGTGACCTTGCTGATGTTGGACGCCGCTTTGCGCCGCTGCAGAATTTGTCGTGTATTGGCCATTGCTTCTTACAACCTTAACCCGCTATGCTCCAAAGCTGAATTTGAAAATGGTCTTGTAGGCGGCCACCGCATCGTTCAATGCGGATAACAATTCATCCGACAGCTTGCCTGTTTTGTTGATTTCATCCAAATACTCGCCGGCTTCAAGTTTCAGCCACTCAATCAATTCCTCAAGAAAATGACCGACATGAGCTGCATCCACATCATCCAGAACACCGCTGGAGCCGGCCAGAATACTGATGACTTCATCGGAGACGCTCATGGGCGAAAACTGCTTCTGCTTGAGCACCTCGACCATGCGATAGCCGCGGTCAAGCTGTTTTTGGGCCATTTCATCCAGGTCGGTACCCAGGCGGGCGAAATCCTGCAATTCGCGGAACGCCGCGAGGTCCAGACGCAGCTTGGGGGCAACTTTTTTCATCGCCTGCGGCTGAGCATCGCCGCCGACGCGGCTGACGCTGATACCCACGTCAATGGCAGGACGGACACCGGCCAGGAACAGGTCTCGCTGCAGATAAATCTGGCCGTCGGTGATGGAAATAATATTGGTCGGAATGTAGGCCGATACCTGCCCTTCGAGCGTCTCGACAATCGGAAGCGCCGTCATCGAACCGCCGCCCAGTGCATTGGACAGCTTGGCACTGCGTTCCAGAAGCCGGCTGTGCAGATAGAAAATATCGCCCGGGAAGGCCTCGCGTCCCGGGGGACGACGCAGCAGAAGACTTAATTCACGATAGGCAATCGCGTGCTTGCTGAGGTCATCGTACACACACAGCGTATGACCCTGCTTTTCATACATGAAATATTCGGCAATGGCCGCGCCCGCATACGGGGCGATATACTGCATCGCCGCACTCTGGGCCGCCGTGGCCGAAACCACGACGGTATGGTCCATGGCTCCGTGCTTTTTCAGTGTTGATACCACTTCAGCGACGGTGGATTCCTTCTGGCCGATGGCGACATAAACACAAATCACCCCCTTGCCCTTCTGGTTGATGATGGTGTCCAGGGCAATAGCGGTCTTGCCGGTCTTGCGGTCACCGATAATCAGTTCGCGCTGCCCGCGTCCGATGGGAATCATCGAGTCCACGCTCTTCAGGCCTGTGGCCAGCGGCTCCTTAACCGGCTGTCTTTCAGCAATGCCGGGAGCGGCGAATTCGATAAAACGACGCGTTTCCGCCTTGAAAGGCCCCGCACCGTCAATCGGATCGCACAGGGAATTGACCACCCTGCCCAGCAGTTCCGGGCCGACGGGAACCGACAGCAGCCTGCCGGTGGAGCGGACCGTACCGCCTTCACGAACCTTCTGGAAATCGCCATAGACAACCGCGCCGATTGAGTCTTCGTCAAGATTAAACACTTCGCCGACAATACCGCCCTCAAATTCCAGCATTTCGCCGACCATCGCATTGTCAAGGCCGTAGATACGGGCAATGCCGTCGCCGACCTCCAGCACGGTGCCAACCTGCGAAACCTCAAGCTGGGTTTGATATCGCAGGACTTCCTGCTTGATCAGACTCGAAATTTCAGATACATCGAATTTCATTAGTATTTACTCGTTTACAAATGTTTTTATCCGCTCGGCACCCGCGGGGTATTATCCCTGTGCCGAATCAGAGCCATTCGGTGTCGTCTCACCTGGTTTATTTTTTTGTTTATAATAGGTTTCCCTGGAACGATCCACGATGCCGTCAACCGTTCGATTTAAAATCGTCCTGACGGAATTGTCAATCATCAGGTCGCCCTGCCGAATCACAATGCCGCCCAAAATGTCCGGATCGATCTGAACCTTCAGTTTCACCTCGGCCTTGATGGCATCCTTGATTTCCAGACGCAGCTTTTCAAGTTCGGCTTCGGGCAATTGCTTGGCCAGCACCACTTCCACCAGGCGGCAGTTTTTCAGGCTGTCCACCAGAACTTCATACCGATCGAAGATGCCGTTCAGTCCTCCAATTCGGTTTCTGCGGGCCAGCACGCATAGAAAATCCAGCGTCAGCGGATGGATGCGCCCGCTGAATACCCGCCGCAAGGCTGCGGTTTTTTCGTCCTCTTTCATCTTGGACGAGGTTATCAGCTTTAAAAAATCCGGCTCATCCCGCAGCAGCGTGCCTACCGCGGCCATATCTTCCAGGACCTGCTCCACCTGGCCGGATTCTTCGGCCAGTTGAAACAGAACATCGCTGTAAATCTCGTAAATGATATGTTTGGAAGATGCCGCCATAGTATTCGCCTGATTCAGACCTCGTTATTGCACGCCGGGATTCCGATGTGCCTGTTTGAGCCGTTCGATCGCCTGAGAAATCAATCGCCTGTTATCCTCATCGTTGAGTGCCTTGCCGAAAACCTCCTGGCCGATGGCTTGAATGATATCGCCGGCCTGCGTCCAGAGCTGTTCCTGGGCGTCGCTTTTTTCCCGCTCGATATCCGCCTCAAAGCGAATCTTCATCTGCTCAATCTGCTTTCGACTCTGAACCTCAACCTCTTTGGCTTCGGACTGAGCCTGCTTGACCCGCTGATTGATGATTTCCCGACCCTGCCGCTCGGCATCGGCCAGCTTGCTGCGATAATCATCCAGCACCTGCTGAGCCTGTTTGCGGCTCTTTTCGGCATCGTCGATTTCTTTCTGGATGTGGTTCTGACGGTCCGACAGGCTTTTGAGCAGCGGTTTCCATGCCAGCTTCCACAACACCAGCAGCAGCAATGCAAACCACAAGAGTGTCCAGGCCGATTCGGCCCAGTCACCCGTGAAGACACTGGGGGCCTCTTCGTGGCCTTCTGCCTCGGCAGGTGCAACGGCTTCCGACGCCAGCGCCACCGCGGTCGCAGCATAGTACAGCCAAAATGCCGGTAATAACCTGAGCATTCGCATCACAGTTTCCTGGTAAAGTTTCGTTTCTTACAGCACAGCCAGCAGACAAATAATCATCGCAAACAGCGTCACGCCTTCGATGAGAGCCGCGGCGATAATCATTGTGGTGAAAATACGGTTGGCCGCTTCCGGCTGACGGGCAATGGCTTCCACCGCACTGCCGGCCAACTGGCCGATACCTTTGGCAGACCCCATCACAATCAGGCCGCAGCCCAGCACGCCGCCCAGCATACCCAAACCTTTGTCGTCAATGTTCAGTTCCGCCAGCAGCATCGGAGCTAAAGTCATTAATTCAAACATGTTACAGCATCTCCTGTACGTCAGTTACTACGTTTTCAGATACTTCTATTTAGACAAAAACCCGCCACAATGGCGGGTTATACAATCAATGTTCGTCGGCAATTGCAAATCCGATAAAGATGGTCGTCAGAAATACAAATATGTACGCCTGTAGAAACGCAACAAAGACTTCTAAAAGGCTGAATAAAACCGTTGCGGTCAGCGAAGAGAAGGCGACCATATAATTTTTGAACATCATAATAAAACCTAAAATAACCGCAAGCAAAATATGCCCGGCCAGAATATTTGCAAACAAACGAATCGCCAGCGAGAACAGCCGGACAAACGAGCTGACGACTTCGATAACAAACATAAACGGAAACATCGGCCAGGGGACTTTGGGGGTAAAGGTTTTGAGATAATGCCATACGCCTTTTTCACGAATCCCGGCAATATGAAACAGCAGGAACGAAAACGTCGCCAAAGCCCCGGTGACCCAGACATTCGCTGTCGCGGCCCCGCCAATATGTTTTTGTTTGGTGATCAGAAACATCAATTGCGGAAGCGGCATCAACCCCAGCAGATTCATGGTCAAAATAAAGAAAAACAGGGTCCAGAGAATGCCGATATAACGATCGGTCTGATCCTTGAGAAACGGCCGGGCAACGTCTTCGCGTATGTATAAACAAATCGTTTCAATCAGATTGCCAAAGCCGCTGCGGACCAGCACAGGCTTTTTGAGCACCAGCGGAAGCACTACCATCAGCGTCAGCGACGCCAGGGTAATCATCAGCATGTGATTGGTAAACGGGACCTCATAAGGCCCTATGGGAATAATCCACTTTTTGCTGACAATTTCTTCGAGTACGTTGGTACTCGCGAGCATCATTCCACACACATTCATATTTCGAATCGTCCTTGTTCAGACCGTAATTATGCAACAACCGGATAATCAGCCATGAATCCACCAGCAGGAACACGGTATAAAAAATGCCGTAGCATCCCAGGAACCATTTTCGGCTGATACCGGTAAAAAAGAAGATTATAACAACTCCGACAAAACCAATCAAGATGCGAATTGCTCCGCCCAAAAAAACGCTGACAACCATTTTTTCAGGCTCGCGTCGCCAGACTTTACTGAGAGGCCAGAAGGCGGATAGTCCGCCCAGAGTTGCAGTTATAATCGCTAAAATACAGGCCTTTTCGGCTTTAGGGCCGGCTAATTCACAATAACGATACGTCAAAAGGAAAATCACGCCCAGAAAAAGTCCTGTGGCAATAAACCAGCCAAAGACTTTTTTGACATTTTCCGTCCACATCCAACCGTTTACCTGTCTGCGTTATTATCCTCGGGGTTCTTGTCGCTATCTTCATTGGATTTCTGGGCCCGTTTGACCATCAGATAAAACATCGTCCCAAAACCCACAAAAAAACCAATAATCAACCAGCCCGGGCTGGTATTTTCCAGCTTATCCATCTGGGCACCCAGCCAAGCCATACCCCCGCAGACGATACAGAATTCAAAGCCGATCCCCATCCAGCGCATCCCGCTGCGGTAAAACTTCTCGTCTCTGAGACCTTTGAATTTGCGGGTCATTTCGGGTATCGCCCCCACAGGGGTAGTAAACAGGTGCTTAGGACTTCGCCTGGTCCAGAATCAGGGTCTTGACCTTTTCACTGGGCAGGTTCAAGGCACCATAGGCCCCCGCCGCGGCAGAACGCAGCGCCGGGTCTGTCTCGGTTGAGCTGACCAGACTGTAAATCGCATCGATTTGTTCGGCCAGCAGCAGGTTGGCATTCAATTTGGCGGAGGTCGCAAGGGAACCAAACGCCGCAATGCGAACCTCGGCACTGTTCTTGTCGGACAAGGCCATCACGGCAATCGCCCGCTGGGCTTCCGGGCTTTCCAGTCGCGCCAGCACTTCGGCCGCCAGGGTCTGCATCTGCTGATTCGTCGAGGTGCTGACCTTGACCAATGCCCCCAGGGCCTTGGATAAATCAACGATGGAGTTATGCGTCAACGCCAGTTTTTCCATCGCTTTGATAGAACGCAGGGCATACTTGGCCGACAGTTCCGCACCGACCTGGTCGGCTCCCTGTTCAAGAATGGCCTCGGACAGATTTTCCACAATCTTCTCGCTGCCGACAAAGCCTGTGGTCGGCAAAGCCAGTGCAATCGCTACGGCGGCACTGTAACGCACTTTATAATCATCAAACGTCAATGCCCTGGCCAGCGGCTGTTCGGTGCCCAACTGGTACAACAGCGATTTTGTGCCGGCATTGACGGCCAGGGCTTCGACTACCCCCAGAGCCACAAACGCTTCTTTATTCTTCAATGCCCGATCCAGGGCCTGGTGCAGATACTCCGGCCCGGCCGTGGTGGCATAGGTCATTGCATCCGGGTGCCCCTGTCCGAAATACTCCGGCATGGCAATCGCATACGATTCCGCGCGGAAATAACCGGCCAGCCAAAGCCCAATGGCCTTACCGATGGCCGGGTCGGCCTTCAGCGCCCATTCGCAGCTTCGCATCGACATTAATTCATTGAAATAGGCTTTATCGACCTCTTGTCTCTGCAATCCCTTGCCCGCAGCATCCCAGAACCACAGATTCCCAAAGGTGTTCTCTTCTGTGAGCGCAACGGATTCGGCTCGGTCGTAATACATCTCTCCCAGCTTGAAGAACAATTCCGCCGCAGGGACTTTCAACGCACTGGAATCGATTTCACTGATCGCCTTTTCCGCCAGGGCCTTAAGCTCAGGGGAAGCATCCTGTTCCACAACCAATTTCAAATAGGGCAACGGTTCAAAATAGCCAATCTTGCCGAGCGCCCGGATGATTTCCGCCTTGAGCGCAGCATTTTCGGTCTGAAGTGCCGCTGTCAGGGGACGAATCGCCCCCTTGCCGATTTTGGGCAAGGCCTGGGTAATCGGGGCAAATTCGGTCTTTCGTCCGTCATCGGCCAATGCACTGAGCATATAAGGAATGGCATATTCGCCGGCGTTGCGGAGCCGTTCTTCGGCGGCAATTCTGCCCCGAATAGTCGTGCTCAGGCGACGAATTTCCTCAACGATAATTTTGGGGTCGGTCCGACGGGCAAAACGACCCTGCTCGATGATTTCCAGAATTTTGCCGCTGACTTCCCGAAGCTGTTCGCTTTCGGCATTCATTTTCAGCAAAATGTTATAGCCATCCGAATTCTCTTCGCTTAAGGCCAGAAGCTCCTGCGGATCAGGATTCGCTTCGACAATCTTTTGGCCGTATCCCTGTGCCAGGTCAAATCGTCCGATTGCGGTGTAGTGCAAAAAATCATTCCAATCACTCTTCACCCCTTCGGCCAACACTGATGTCGCCAAAACGAACAAAAAGACGACTCCAAGAATCCGTTTTCCAAGTACCATCGTTATAATCTCCGAAAATGAGTCCTGAAAACAACATACAGTCCACCTAAAGATAAGACTTCATATATATAAGGAATAAATAAAGGCTGTCAATCAAAAACACAAAAGCAGGTCAATTCCGTCAGCTTTTTACCCTCATCTATAACCTATTTAATGATATAGTTTATTTTTTACTATATATTCCAACACATCAGGACATAATATATCTTCCCCAACCTGCCCCGAAGCGACGCGTCTGCGGACCTCTGTGCTGCTAATGTCAACCAGCGGTGTCGGGATTACATGCTGTTCAAGGGCATCAATCTGGTCCGGCCGGAAGTGTGCCAGCAATGCTTTTAACGAGGGCCTTTCGTACCCTGCCCGATACATAATACACAACTGACACCTGTCCAGCAGTTCCCCAATGCGATACCAATACGGCAAATCCACAATAGCATCCGCTCCGACAAGCCAGTAAAGCGGAGCAGGGAAGTCAAACTGCTCACGGAAGGCAATAACCGTATCATAGGTATAGCTGGGCTGCGGACGTTTCAGTTCGATATCGCTGACTTCAAGGCCGGCGACACCCCGGATCGCAAGACGAATCATCTCCATCCGGTCCTGCCCTTCGGCAACCGGCGGATTCATTTTATGGGGAGAACGGGCCGCAGGTATCATAATCAACCGGCCAACATGCAAATAGCTCATGGCAAACTGAGCCATCTGAATATGACCTCGATGCACCGGATCAAAAGACCCGCCAAACAGAATGATTCCGTCCGCATTCATCGTATGTCACGGTTCCCAATTACGAATTATGTCAATTACTGTCAATATTACGATAACCAAGGCAGCAAAACCGGCAGCGCACAGCGATGGTCGGAATTATACTCTGGTCATGCTGTTTTGTCTAATCAAACCAAATGCTTATGTTGCCTTTTTGAATGCCGGATGCATAGCTTGCCAGGCTCAACTTTTACGGATAAAACTCACAATCACTTGTTATATTTCATTTTTTTAATCAATTCACACCAAAAATTTTTTCGTTTTTTGATTTTTTTGCGTGTTTCTGGAATCGTATCATGATTTCCCGCTTTCGGCGGCTGCAAAGTCGCGCGAACAAAAATATATCCCTGCAATATTTTGCATTCATTGGCCTGTTTGAAAGATTTTTCGTTTCTTTGCACGCGTGCTTAATTACACCCCTGCAATTGCCGAAAGCATGGTTATAATCCCATGGCTTTGACTCCAAAGTCTTCTGGAATGGCCGGTTAAGTCAAAAAATCCGTGAAGAAAATTTGAACTCTGTGACGATGTTTATATAATAGTAGGTATAAGCAGAGAAATAAAACCTGTACAGGTATATCTTGGATAAGTTGTGAAAGGAGGTGAACAGACTATGGCAAAGAAAGCTGCGAAAAAGAAAGTTGCGAAGAAAAAAGTCGTAAAGAAAGTTGCGAAGAAAAAAGTCGCAAAGAAGAAAGTCGCGAAAAAGAAATAAGTTTGAGCTTTTAAAAAAAGCACAAACAGCGAACCAAAAGGAAAGTTTCCCAGCCACGGCGAAACTTTCCTTTTTTGATGCGCCGCCGTTCGATCCCATTTTAAATTCAGACCCTAAATCCCCGCAGCAACACTGCCTGCGGGCTTTGATTTTGAAATACAACTTTCATCGCCTTGCCCATAAAAATTGCATCCCGGGCGATTTAAATTCCAACCTAAGTGATTTCAAATAAACTACTTAGCAATCAACCTGCACCCCTTCCGGGCGGATGCAGTCCGGTTCAAAACAGGGCATCTGGCAGTGGAACAGGCTCCGACGTACGCTTAACAACCGGCATGGACGGCAGAGTGGGACATCTAAAGAAAATTTGGCTTATCGGCATCCACCACCCGATCCATCGCCTGAATCGCTTCGATGGTTAGGGATTCGGTAAGGGAGATATCCTGCCCGTAATATTTTTCCCGCCCCGTCACACCCCCCGGAGTGAAAAACGCCGCCGTGCAGGTCATGCCCTTTATGAATAATCTTCGCGTGATGGAGTCTCAGGATACCTGTCCGTGCTTGCGTTGTGCGCGTAGTCATCATAGTCGTTCGGGACCGACAGTCAGGTATCATCCGTGAATCGTTGGAGGCGCAAAGGAATGTCGGCGGCGGATTAACCGCCAAGCCCCGCCATCGCCGGCGTTTGTTCTTCGGCTTGTTCACCACAACTCCCGGTGCAGTGCGCCTGAATCGCAAGACTGAATACAGAACCCTGCCCGATCTGGCTGGACACGGTGACGTCGCCCCCCAGCATCCGGGCCAATTGCCGCGTAATCGTCAGCCCCAGCCCGGAGCCTCCATAGCGGCTGGCCATCCTGCTGCCTGCCTGACTGAATGCCTCAAACACCGCATCCAACTGGTCGGCAGCAATGCCGATTCCGGTATCCTCCACATCAAACCGCAGAACAGACTGTTCCATCGACACCTTGATATGCACATGGCCAACGTGCGTAAACTTAATGGCATTACTGGCCAGGTTAACCAGGCATTGCCGTATGCGGATCGGATCCGATTGAATGATGTCCGGCACTGTCGGCTGAATCACTATCTGAAAATCAAGCCCCCGGTTGACGGCCGTCGGCTTCAGCATTGACTCGATATGCTTCAGCAGTTCATACACATTGCAGTCAGTAATCTCCACGCGCATCCGCCCAGCCTCAATTTTGGACAAATCCAGAATATCATTCAGCAACATCAGCAGATTGCTGGAGCTTTCGTGGATAATGCCCACATAATACCGCTGGTCCTCACCCAGCGATTCTTCGGCCAGCAGTTCACAAAAACCAAGGATGGCGTTCATCGGCGTGCGGATATCGTGGCTCATGGAGGCCAGAAATGCGCTTTTGGCCTGGTTGGCCTGCAGGGCATCCCGGGCACTCTGATCCGCTTTGTCTTTCTGCTCTTTCAATTCCTGGGTCCGCCTGGCAACCAGACGGTCCGCCAGCTCATTTCGCCGATATAAAGACTGCAAATACAAGACCATTAAACCCGTCAGGACACCGCCGACCGGAAGAATCAGCCATACCGGCCAAAACTGCATGTCCGTCAGAAAACCGGCCTCTTTCCGCCGCGACAAACAGACTTCCAGTGTCCGGTCTGAATAGCACAGTGGATTGCGATAGCTGTACACAGGACTGAATAATCCCGAATTCGGCTGCCCGGAAAACAACTCTCTGCTGTCCTGTCTGTACACAACGTTCTTCTCGGAATCCACCGCCTGTTCCAGGATACAGACTTGAATATCCAGAGACAGCATTTGGCGTGTGTGGTCAACCACATCATGAATATCGATAATCCCGACAACAAATCCCAGCAGGCTTTGTTTTCGGGCCTGTTCAGTCTGATTAAAACCCAGATGATCAAACTGCGGAACAATAATCCAGCAGTCATTGTGCATCGGGATTGCAGCCATTGAATCCCGGTTAGGGGGAAACGGCTTGAACACCGAGCAGGACTGTCCGGACTGAACCGCTTTATCCATCGCCTGGATCACATCCGTTTCGTTGTTTAAATCATATCCGGCGATTCCCTGGTAAAGTCCAAATGGTTCAATATAGTAAATGGGGTAGTATGTCGGCCCCGCCCCGGCGCGTTGTCCATCGGACCCTGTGATTTGAAACTGCTCCACACCATCCGCCCGGGCACGCATTTCATATCGATCACGGTCATGTTCCGCTACACGCGGCACCCAGAACATCGCCGCAAAGCCTTTGTTTCTGGAGAGCATGGGCAGAATAAAACCGGAAAATTCATCACGAGAAATAAAATCTGAATATGTGTAAAAAAGCGACACCGATTCAAGCGAATACATCGCCTGATGGATTCGGCCGGCCAAAATATTGTCATACGAAATCGCTTCCCGTTCAAAATCCCTGACCGTTTTTTTCTTGACCGCATCAAAGCAGAATAAAAACATAAATACAGTGGCCCCCGCCCCTGCCAGCAGGGTCAGTAAAGTGCCTTTATGGAATCCTTGGCTGCTGTTTTTATTCATCCGTTTTCCAACTCACCGCTGTTTACTGCCCGTCGCGTCCAACAATAATGTCGATGGTGTTGGCAACATCGGGCGAAATCGTTAAATGGAGTTTCCTGGCGGTATTCAGATTCAGCATCGATTGCCCTTTCCGCCCCAGGATAATGTCCATGGAATCAGGCACATCTCCGCCTAAAATTCTGTTGGCAAATTGCCCGGCCAGACCGCCCTGCTCAACTCCAGACTCCAGCATTCCGCACAACGAGCCGTCATCGACCGCAAAGTTCAGAAAACCAATAATCGGAACAGCACTGTGTTCCACCGTCCATGTCATCAGATCACGCGGCTCACAGACCGTCCCGGAATCCTGAGATTCAAGCACGGTATGATACAGATAAATCGCAATGGCGTCGGCTCGCTGCGAATCAAGAACCGCTTTTTGCCATTCCTCCTGCATCCGGGGCATCACCCAATCCATCACCTCGACTCCCGGCTCAACCTGGGTTTTCATATAGTCCAATGTATATCGGGATGTCTTGGAATCATCGGATAACACCACAAGACGCAGATTGTCCTGTTTGGATGTTAATGTGCGGAACAATGCAACAGATTCCTTGAAATGCGGCCTCTCAATCACACCTGTTAAATTGGCCGCGGGATAGCCATATTGGGACGGGTCCGCATTGATACCGCAGAAAACAACAGGAATACCGCCGGCCTGCACCAGGGGGACGCCCACATACCGCATCGCATTATCATCGACAGCTATCATTACATCCGGATGCCATTGTCCGATAACCTCCAGGGCTTCCTGTGCCTTTTGATTTGCCCAGTTTTCCGAAGGATTGCGTTTGGTGTCCATATAAAAACATTGTAAATCCGCCTTATCGGTGTTGACTTCCATCCGAATGCCGCGAGTAACGGCCTGGACCCATTCGTATTCCGGATGATAACTATGCACTACCAGTATTTTTTGCCGTGCGATTGATTTGACAGTATTTACAGGCTCACTTGAGGGCTTATTCTCGGATGCGGCATCATTCGGACAACCTGAAAACACAACCAACGCACATACGGCAAAAACGATACTGATATACTTTTTAATTCTGGGTGTCGTCCTCACAGGTCTTCCCTTGGATTCTTTTTTATTTGTTTATCCTGACAGATTTAGAGGACTCATTACATAACCTGCCTTACGCTATATTTTCGTCTAAAACAGTTTATGGGATAATCAGTTATACCAAAACTTATCGGACACATACTGTCTATATTTATGTATTTATCAATGCATTCTACTTGCGGAAAGTGCAAAAAATCAAGTTGCATCACGCAACAGGTCGGCTATAATTAACACAAGCAAGGCAAATAAGTTAAGATTCCAAGAGCAAAGCAGTTACTGGATAGAAACCGTACTTATAGACTCATAATGGAAAGATTGTGTCATGGCAGGAACATTTTACACTCTTCAGGAAGCGGCACAAAAGCTCGGAAAAACAGAGTCACAGGTAAAAGATCTCATCAAACAGGGTAAAATCCGCGAGTATCGGGATGGGACCAAGGTGCTTTACAAGCAGGATGAAATCAACAAACTTGCAGAAGAGTCTGACACCATTGATCTGGTTGCCGATTCAGAAATCGGTCTTGAACTGGAAAAAACCGCTGAAATCAAGCTCGAGCCGGATATGAGTCCGGATTCACCCAAAAAGCCTGATAGCGAAGGCGGATTTGGTCTGAGCCAGATGGGTGATTTGACGATGGCCGACACCAATGTCGGTACCGTCGGCATCAATGTCCTTGGCGACACGGATGACCATTACAAAGTCACCTCGGATACCAAAGCTGAAACCAAGGCCGCGGAACTCGAAGAGGTTGAAAGTCTGGACGCAGACGCCAATCTTGAAAGCGTAGGCAGCGGTTCCGGCCTGCTGGACCTGTCCCTCCAGGCCGACGACACCTCGCTGGGTGCGGTCCTCGATGATATCCTGCCGACCGGGCCGGATATCCCTGCTCAGGCCGAGGCCGCCGCCGCGCCCGTGGATTTTGCCAAAGAAGCCGAAGGCCTGCTGCACGAACCCGGCGGGGCCGCCGAAGCCGCCGGCCCCGTAATGGCCGCCCCGGTGGCCGCAATCAGCAACGGCGCTGCGGTTCCCATGGGAGCTCAATTGGTCGCAATTGCCCCTCCGGACCCCGCCTCGAACGTCTATGGCATTATGATGTTTTTCCCCTTATTAGCACTGATATTGGCCGGAATCGCCACCACCGCCGGCCTGAGAGGGGTACTGCCTTCCATCGTCAAGTTCCTGTCCTACCAGGGACTTGCCGACATCAATTGGGGCTTTATTGTCGCCATCGTTTTACTGCTGACCGTGATCATCTTCTCGGTCTTTGCCATGCTGGCAGCCGGAAAAAGCCAGAGCAAAACCGACGTTTATCAGAAAAAACCTTAATCACAAAATTGAAACAAATCGATTCGTTTTGCCGACATAAAGGATAAGTACGCAATTTTAAAGCCCGTATCGGCAGGTCTTCAGCCTGTTGACGGGCTTTTCATAAGGGATTGAATTTTCTGGAAAGGAAAAAAACAAATGAAAACAAACAGGATGTGGGTAGTGGCAGCATTAGCGGTAGTCGCCGTTGCAGCGACCGGTTGCGTTTCACAGGCGCAACTCGACGACCTGAAGGCGCAGAATCGCATTCAGCAGGATCGGATTGCTCAACTGGAAAGCCAACTGGGCGATTGCAATCAGACCCTGGATCAGAAAAACAAGGAATTGCAGGCACTGACCGGAAAAAGCGGCGCCGACCTGCAGGCCAAGAATGCATATATCGCGGCCCTCGAAGCCGATCTCGAACAGAAAAAAGCCATGATTGCCAAGCTGCAGGAACAGCTCCTTCAGGGCGGCGCCCCCCTGCCGATGGAAATGAATGTCCTGCTCAAGGATTTCGCCAGCAGAAATCCCGATCTGGTCAGCTTTGATGAAGCAACCGGTTCGCTGAAATTCAAGAGCGACCTGCTGTTCAACCCCGGCAGCGATGAAGTCGCCGCCGCCGCCGTCAATGCACTGAAAACTCTGGCCGGCATTATGAACCAGCCTGAAGCCAAGCAGTTTGACATGGTCATTGTCGGTCACACCGATGATCTGAGAATCAGCCGGGCCGATACCAAACAGAAACATCCCACCAACTGGCATCTGTCGGTACACCGCTCGATTTCCGTGCTGAACATTCTGGCACAGAATCAGATTTCCGAAGAACGGATGTGTGCAAAAGGATACGGCGAATTCCGCCCCGCCGAACCCAACAAGCCCAACAAGCAGGGTAATGCGGCCAATCGTCGTGTTGAAATTTTCATTATCCCAAGCAGTCGCTAACCGTCCGGAAATGGAAAAAACCTTAATCATCATCAAACCCGATGGGGTGCAGAGGCGCCTCATCGGGTTGATTTTAAGCCGGTTTGAACGCAAAGGCCTGCAGTTGGCCGCCGCCAAACTGATGCATATCTCGGAATCTCTGGCCCGCCGCCACTATGCCGTCCATGAAGGCAAGCCGTTTTTTGAAGGCGTCACCCGATACCTCAGTTCGTCCCCTTCCCTGGTCATGGTATGGGCGGGTCCCGGGGCAATCCAGATATGCCGTAAACTGATGGGCAAGACCTTCGGCTGTGAAGCCGAACCGGGAACCATACGCGGTGATTTCGGCTGCAGCCGGGGCTATAACCTCGTTCACGGTTCAGACAGCCCGGAATCCGCCGCCTACGAAATCAGTCTGTATTTTACCCCCGAAGAAATCCTCACCTATCCGATCACCGACGAACCGTGGGTCTTCAATAATAATCAATAAGCCCCCCGTCCGTCATCGATTCCGATTGCCTCAGACCACCGCTTCTGTCAGTCCGTCGCCGCAGGTTACTGCGGCAGCCCTGACAGAATGCTGTCCAGCTCTGCCTGTTCCTGCGAGGTTAATCCGCCCAGCTTTTGATGCAATTCTTTGGCCTTGAGCAGCTCCTGGCGGGCTTCTTTGGCCTTGTTTAATTTGGCATAACATTTCCCAAGGCGGAACGTGCTGGCGGTCAGCTCGGGTTTAACCTGCGTCATTTCAGCATACAGCTTCGTACTTCGCAGGAAGTCCTCGGTCGCCTTCTGGAAATCTCCCAGCGTCATATAGATCACCCCGCGTGTATCCACCAGGTCCGCATAGTTCGGCGTAATCTGAAGCACTTTATTGGCAAGCTCCAGCGCCTTTTCCGGCTTTTTCTGATACTGGCACAGAATCCACGCCAGGTTGTTGGCGGCAATCGCCTGGGCCGGGTCCAGAGCCAGCGTCCGTTCATACATCTTGGCCGCCTGGTCGATATAATCCTGCCCATGATACAGCATCGCCAGGGTAAACACCGCCTGCACATTCTGGTCATCTTTGTTCAATAAATCATTGAGCATCTGCTCGGCCTGTTTGGCAATGGCCGCATCCTTTTTGATATCGATACGCTGCAAAACAACACTGATCGCCATAGCCGCGGAACGCTGAACATCCGGCTTGTCCATCCCTTCACGAAGAGCGGCCTGAATTCCTTCAAGGGCTTTTTTCTGGTCGCCCGCGGAACTGTAAAGCTGAGCACAAACCAGCTCAGTCTGCGCCTTTTCCCGGTCAGCCATCGACACGCGAAGCGATTCAATATCCTTTTTGGATTCTTCCAGCCGTTCCAGCCCAATCAGGGTCTGGCACCGCAGGATGTACGAAGCGGGCGTATTCAGTTTGGCAACAACATCGTTGCATAACTCAAGCGCCTTGTCGTTCTGTGCCTGGGCCGTATAAAGCTGCACTTTCGCAGCCAGCGCCGGCATCGATTCCGGCTGTCCGGCCAGAAGCTGGTCGATCAACTGCTCTGCCTTGACATAATCCTGTTCACGGATTTTCACTAACGCCAGAGCAAGCTGACGGTCCTGGTCCTGAGGCGATTTCTCTAATTCTTTTTCCAGAATATCCGATACCGAGGTCAACTGCCCCTGACGCATGAAATATTCCATTTCCAGCTGTTTCAGGCGTGAATCCTGGTAGCCTTTGCGGGTCAGCCCCGTCAGGATTTCATAGCCCTGACGATATTCATTGTTGCGGTACAGGGCGGCAATCACAACCACCGCCGTATTTAAATCCTCCGGATCGCGGCTTAACGCTTCCAAATACGACTTCAGGGCAAGCTGACGATTCGCCGATGCCTCATGCGTCGCCGCCAGCAGAAGAATACACTGGCGGTCATCCGGATAGGACCGAAGCGCCTCGCTCAAAAGATCCACAATCTGGGTATAATATTTCTGTTTCTCAAATCGCGCAAACCACAGCCGAGCCTGTTCGTATCGCCATTGGCGCCCCTGCTGACCTTCAATCTGCTTAATCTGATCAATCCACGACTGCAGTATTTCGGGCTTCTCGGTGGCCATTCCCGCATCCAGCAGCTTGCGCAGGATTGAAATCTGATCGGGGTTCTCCTTTGCCAGGCTCTTCAACGCTTCATACGCCTGCTCGCGTTTGCCGGTCAGGGCCTGGATATTGATTTTTTCCATTGCAGCATCCAGCTTGTCCTGGGGCCGATCGGTCCTGGCGATAAAATCATCCAGCGTTGCCGCAGCTCCGCCGACATCCCCCTGCCGCATTTGAATCAGCACCAGCACACGGACCATGTCCCAGTTGGGCTTACTTGCGGTCGCCTTGCGAAGCAGCTCAGCCGCTTCCGCTGTTTTGCCGTCCGCAATCAGATACTCGGCCTCGAGCAGAGTCGCCTGGGATTCATTCGGAAAATGCTGCCTGATATGAGCAGCCTGCTGCGCAGCCAGGTCTTTCTTCCCGGATTGCATGGCAGCCCGGAACAGCATGGCGCGAACGGACAGCGAATCCTGCTGCTGGAGAATCTGGTTCAAATCTTTTATCAGCATATCCCAGGAATCATCCGACACAGAAGCGGATGACAGACGCTGCAGTCGCGTCTGCAGAATCAGCGACCCCGCCTCAGCGCTTTTGGGATTGAGCAGCAATGCCTTTCTTAAATGGGTCATCGCCAGGGTCCATTGCCGCTGGCGGGCCATCAAATCACCGGCCAGAAGCTGTCCCCGGAAGGATTCGCTCTGGGTATTTAAAAACGCACTGATGATCGCCGAAGCCGCCAGAATATCACCGTTTTGGACCAGAGCATTCGCTGTACGAATCGCGGTATCTTCATCCTTGCGGCCCAGTTCATAGGCCTTGCGGAATGATCTGGCGGCAAGCCCCCAGTCCTTGTCTTTCTCAGCAATCACCCCTTCGATATAAACCAGAACCACTTCATTGACCTGGGCCTGACGCAGCTTGTCCACGCAGTCTTTCGCCCGGTCGGTCTTTTGACCCTGAATGAATAATTCCGCAGCAATGGGCAAAAAGTCCGTTGAGTCTTCACCGAGGGCCTTGAGTCCTTCCTCGGCAGCAGCAGCCATGTCTTCAGGCTTGCCGGCCGCCAGCACCATACGTGCCCGAAGCAGCCAGGCGGATACGTTGTCAGTCTCTTTGCTTAGAACGTCTTCCAGAAGCGCCCGGGTCTGTTCCGGCTGATTTGCCTTGAGCCATGCCTCCGCCAGAAGGATCTTCACATCCGTTTTATCCAGGTCGCATTTGCCGGCCTGAGTTAAATCCTCAGCCGCCTCCTGCGGTTTGCCCGCACGAATGCGATAATTGGCCCGCTGGATATAAGCAACCGCCGATGTCGGATTTTTCTCGATAGCCTGGCTCAGATACATTTCCGTCTGAGCCGCATCCCCGCCGTTTTGTTCCATAACCTGGGCCAGCAAATCATAGGCCGACACCAGCGTCGGATCATCCTTGAGCACCTGGTTAAGCTGCTCAATCGCCTTGTCGTTCTGTTTTTGCTGAATCATGCAGGCCGCCAGCAACTGGCGAATCTCGGCATTATTCTGCTTTTCAAGAAACCGTTCCGCGGTAAGCTGGCCTTCCCCCGGCAGACCGGCTATCCACAGATATATTCCAATCAGGTTCTTGGCCGCCTCCACGTTTTCACCCTGACGCAGGATGGCCCGATACGCATTGACCGCCTGGTTGAGATTGGCCTGCTTGGCGGGCTTGATGCTCATCTGTGCCTGAGCATATTTCAGGAGAATATCCGTATCATCCGGGTGCACCCCCAGGTATTGGCCCAGAAACTGAGCCGCTTCGGGCCACTGCTTCTGTTCAAAAGCCACAAGCCCCTTCTCTTTGCCGATCTTGGCGCGATAATTACGGTTCCACCCTCGCAATCCCAACACCGTTAATCCCAGTACTACAAGCGACAACACCAATACAATCAGCAGCGTCCAATTGACTTTCAGCCGAGCCATAGCTTTCTCCCTGTTCAATCCTTTGGGCAACGATTAACCAAACTGTTTAAGGAACTGATGCAGCAGGTGCAGCACCGTTCGTACGCAAATCCGCACATCCATCCACAAATTCAGATTGCGGACATATTCCATATCATAATACACCCACTCCTGAAAATCCATCCCGATTTTTCGGGTTCGGCTGATTTGCCACAACCCGGTAATCCCCGGACGCACCGAAAGCCGGGCATCCCGCCACGCCGGACAGGTCCGATTTTCACGATCTGGCGACGGGCGAGGCCCCACTACACTCATCTGCCCCAGCAAAACATTGATAAACTGGGGAATTTCGTCAATACAGGTATCCCGCAAAAACTTGCCTATCCCCGTAATCCGCGGGTCATCTTCAATCTTGAACTGAGGCCCATCCACCTGATTCACCACCCGCAGGCGATCCTGCAGGGCATCGGCCTGGACAATCATCGTCCTGAATTTCAGACAATCGAATTCCACCCCATGTTGCCCCTGCCGGCGGGCCGGATAAAATATCGGCCCCGGCGAAGTCAACTTGATGAGCGCCGCCACAATCAAAAAAATAGGCGTCGATAAAATCAAAACCACCAGGGAAAACAGGATATCGACAATCCGTTTGAGAAACCGTGCATAAGACCAAATCGACCACTGCCGAAACGACTGAACAGAATCGGCGGCCTTGAATAAATATGAGGACTCCGTCAAAAGACCATTCTCGAATTTACAGTCCTGCTGCCTCCAGATAACCCGATTTCGAACCACTTGATCCGACGCAATTTCCACGCCGGGTCCGATGATGGAGTGCTTGACAATCGCTCCGGAATGAAGCCTGACTCCATCACACAGAATCACCGGCCCTGTCAGAATCACATCCCGTTCCACATGTACATCCTGTCCCCAGAGTACGGTTCCAGTCGCACGGACGGATTCATGCAAATCATGCCGCACGGGAACTTCGAATTCCTCAAAAGCCTCATCCGATAACAACGACAGCAGCCCTTTTTCGCTGTCCAGATCACGCACAGCCCCGGCTGCACTGAAATGAAGGCATTTGGCGCCGGCCTGATTGGCATTTTGCAGCCAGCTATCAACATCGAATAGTTCTGCCAGCGAGGGATGCCGGGCCAGCAGCCGCCGATGGACCAGAATATGATGCGGCTGGCCTGCCGCCTCGATTCGAGGTTCAATCCCGTCATAATAAGGCCTGCTGACACCGGCCAGATACCCTTTGTCCGTCAGGCGGGCTGTCTCATAAAACGCCGACAGTTCCTCCGCCGCCTGAATGGTAATCACATCTGCATTGACACTGCCGGCGATGGTATCAAACACCTCCGACGACAGGCTCGTTAAAAATCGGGCATTATGAATCAGCAGATAGTTCGATCCGGATTCAGCCGTATTCAGGTTTGCCATCATCCGTCCGCCAAACACCCCGGGAACAGCCGCTGCGTGTTTATCGCCCTGCAGGGACGGCATCAGGATTCGTACTTGCCCCCACGACTGCCGGGTTTGCCTGGCCAGAAAAACCGTCCACAGGTTTTCACGACCCGGCACATCGGCGGCCAGCCGATTCCACGGCCCCAAACCGCTTCGCCCCTCATACATTTCTGGAAATATCAATAGCTGCATAGACTCAGATTTCTACCGATTAAGATTATGCCGGATTCTCGCCGTGCGGCTTGTCGGTCGCATGGGACAGCAGCAGGAAATCGGATCGTTCTTTTTTCGGCTTCCGTTTGGCCTCCGGCCGCTGATGATATCCATAACCGTACCCATAACCGTACCCATAGCGGCGGTAGTTCTGGTGCAGCTTGACATTATTCACCACCGTCCCCAGAACGCGAATACCTGCCATGTTAATACGTTCTATGGCCTGACGTATCTCCGGATGCGATGTCCTGCCCACAAAGCTGACCATCACGATGCCATCGGCCATCTTGCCCCACAGCAGCGCATCGGCAAACGCCAGCACCGGCGGCGTATCAATAATCACCACATCAAAATGATTGGCCAGATCCCGAATCCGCTGGATCGTGGATTTCTGACTCAGCAGGTCCGCGGCATCCGTCGCGTTGCGTTCATCCGCCGCCAAAATCGACAGGCCGTCGCCGTTGAGGCTGGTCAGCACTTTGCGGACGTCGGCACCGAAAAGATAATCCTGAAGTCCCCGGTTATGTTCGGGCAAATCCAGCTTATAGGCAATGTCCGGCTTGCGCAGGTCACCGTCTATCAGCAGGGTGCGCTGGCCGGCATGGGCAAAGCTGGTGGCAAGGTTAATCGAAAATGTCGTCTTGCCGTCGCCTTTGCCGGCACTGCTGACGACAATAATCTTATGTGCTTCGCTGCCCATCAGACTCAGGTTGGCACGGATGGTCTGGAAGTCATCCACCAGTTGCTGGCCCAGCAGCTTGCGGTCAATTTCCTTGGGGCACGTCGTTGTCCCGATAATCCGAACCCCAATCCGGCGGGCTACTTCATCCGGGGCATGGAGACGCTTGTCGGCTTTCTCCAGCAGAAACGCCAGACCAAAACTCAGGGCAAAACCCGCAAATACCGAGGCCGCTGCAATTTTTTTCAGCTTGCCCTCGGCCGGAATGCTGTTGGCCTGGAATGCGATGGAAATACGCGCCGGGCGTTTGCTTTCGATGACCAGTTCCTCGATACGGCGAACCACTTCATTGTACCGCGTCTTGGTCTGCTCAAGCTGTTCTTTCTCATCATCAATATTAAACTGCCGGCGCCCCAGGCTGATAGTCGCCATATCCTGTTCATTGATCTTGTCGGTCAGCTTCTTTTCGTATTCGGTTATCTGGACCAGTTCGTTTTCCAGCTCGGATAGTTTGCGTTTTTGCGAACGGGACTGTTCCACCTGCAAATTCGCCTCCACCTGCACGGCGACTTCCTTGAGCTTTTCATCATACCGGCTCTGCAATGTCTGCAGCATCTCACGCCGACGCCGCATTTCCGGGTGAGTATCCACCATGTTCTGCTGACCGGCATTGACCAGTTCTTCATACCGGCGGATATCGGTCGCCAGCGCCTGTATCGCCGGGTCAGACTGGATAATCGCCGACTTGCGGCTGACCAGCTCATACGACAGCGGCTCATTCGGCTCATTACTTTTGTATATCTCAATCTGGCTTTCCAGCGCCATCTTGCGGATATTGATTGTAATCAGTTCCTTCTGAAGACTGGCCACCTGCTCAAACATCATCTGCTGTCGCGGGGTTAATTCCCCCGACCCGAATTCATCCACCAGCCGTCGAATGGTGTCCCGCTGGCTGTCCATCTTGACTTGCAGATTCTTGCGTTCCTGCTCCAGGTTGCCCAGCTTGGTATCTTCGCCTTCCTTTTCCGAACTGACCGCTATCGTTTTATAATTCTGAATAATCGAATTCAGGATTTTTTCCGACTCGGGGTAATACTGCGCCGGACTGGACATTTCCAGCAAAATCAGGTTGCTGTTGCGCTGCGGCTGAATGACAATTTCCCCATTTGCCACCGCCTCGCGCAGCCGCATGCGGTGGTCGGTAACACCTTCAAAAAATTTCAATCCCTGACTATGCAGTTCATCCGCCACACGATTCAGAACCACATCGCTGGACATAACCACCGCCTGGGTATTCTTGAATGCATCATAATTCGGCAGCGGCCGTTCAGACTCGGAATTGCTGTACAAAATCGCCGGAATAATCGGTGCAATCTCAATCGCCGCCTGCGTCTTGTACTGCGTACCGACAAACCGCAGCGCCCCCGCCAGCCCGCCACCAGACACCGGCAGCAGAATCAGCAATATCAGCAGCCATCGCCGCTTGAGCATCCCCACAATATCAAACCCCCCGTCAGCAGACTGCGGCGGCTGAAATGATTCCGCCCCGCCTTCATACTGTACAATCTGCTGATTGTCGAACTCAAAATCCTGTCTGGCTTGATTATCATTCATAATGAACCCTTCGTTTTTCTGTACACCATATCTGATACCGGCGGCTCAATCAGCCGCTGCTCATAAAACAGCTTCGACAGCAGCCATAACTCGCCGACCGCAATAAACAGCGCCACCGGCATCATCGCCAGCCCGCCGTAGTCATGAAAGGCCTTTTCCCATTGCTGGCTGGTAATCATCGTAAAGGCAATCGAGGTCACCGCAAGCCGCAGCGTGTTGCACAGCAGCGCAATCGGGATACTCGACACCAGCAAAATCAGCTTTACAAACCGCGACCGTTCGGAAATCAAAACCACCAGCGCCGAGACCACAATAAACGCCGTCAGCATCCGAAGCCCGTTACAGGCCTCGGCCACCGCAACCATCGTACCATTCAGATTAATCACATTGCCTTCGCGCATGACATTGAATCCAGCCGTCTCCAGCACAAATACCGCCGACGTCGTCGCCCATTCCTGCAGCGGTTCTGCCACATAACTCTGAACCCGGTTCGGCAGCGGCAGCATCAAAAACAAAAACAGCATAACCGACCATATCTGCAGCATCACCCGGTACCCCAGAATCAGCAGACACAGTGCAATCACCGTCAAAATCATCGAAATATTTTCCAGTGAGCCAAACATATAATACAGGCCGAAAAAACGGACGCCCTGGGCAAACAGCAGCAGCCCGACACCCGACCAGATCGCCGGATAGAACCCGCTGTTCAGCACACGTTTGCGGCGCATCCATACCACCACAACCGCCAGTATCGGAACCAGCATCCCGCTGGAATACTCGTCACTGCTGATCCACATCTTCCATAAATCCCGCAGTGTCGGCACAGCATACGCTCCCAGCAGACAGCAGATCAAGGCGATCGCACCAGCAACCAGCGTCCTTTTGCCGTAAGGAGCCGCAAGGTACTCAGCCAAAGTTTTTTTCGGCCTGTTCCCCAGCCAACTGAATCGGTTAATCTGCCCCGCACACCAGTTCAGCAGGCGACCCGAACATCCGTCTTCCTGAACAACCAGCTTTTCCTGATATGACGAGTCCGATTTGACTACCTTATTCGAATCCACAAGACTCCTTTCAATCAGAGACCCCGGTCCAATTTGTGCACCTTCCCATATCACACTCTGGTCGATTATGGCACCCGCACCAACTCTGCTTCCCCGCCCAATCACAGTCGGCCCGATAATAACTGCATGATCTTCAATACAGACATCATCACCGACAATTACAGGCCCGATAATTCGACTCGTCGGTGAAATGCTGACATTGACGCCGATATTCACTCCCGGCCACGCGCGTCCGTCTTTGTCCCGCCCTGTTTGATTCGGCTTTGCTGTCCGCCCGATAAACCGAGTCACAACCTCCACATATTCCGCCCAGTTCCGGTAACTCCGACTCGAACCATTCAGCAATCCCGCACAAATCGTCCTGCCCGCCTGAACAAGCTGCGGAATCAAGCCTTCTTTCAATTCGCAATAGCCTGTTTCAGGTATAAATCCCACAATCGATTTCTCACACAGATAAAGCGGCGCCGACCTGCCCGGTGATTGACCATCATCCTTCGGGCAAAAGAATACAGTCATCTCGGAATCGCGCGCACAATGTTGAGCTATCAAGTCGTGAATGTTGGGAACCGGAACAAACATGGTTTGAAATACGATCAATAGCTCATCCTCGCCATCCCGCAACACATCCTTCAAGCATCCCGCCGTCCCCCTCGGCAAGGTCTCCGATTGATATTCTACCTCCAGCGACGCAGGCAGGTTCATCACATTTTGGATATCCTGCCCCGGTTCCTCACTGCAAATCACAAATCGACGAAATCCCTGTTCGGAAATCGCTTCAATCATGTATTGGAGAGCAGGCTTGTCGATTACCGGCCAAAGCGCACGATTCATCCGCGTCGCCAGCGGACATCGACCAAAGTCCCTCGCGCCAACAAGGATCACTACCTTCACCTGTTCGTTTGTGTAGGTCTTAGACAATCATGCTCCAAATTTATATTGATCCGACTTGAAATTTTCCGTTTCGTCGCGGCTAAGTACAGCAGCTTCAACCACGTGCTTCTTTTGCTCGCGGAATAATCATACCCGTTGGGTATATAATCGCCGCTTGATATCCTGAATCACCAGTTCAAGCGTCTTTTCCAGACCAAACTCCGGCCGGTAGCCAATCGCTTCCTGAATACGTTTCAAGCTCGGTACACGACGTATCATGTCGTCAAAGGGCTTACCGTACGCCTGCTCATAAGACAGAAACTTTTTTTCACTCCGACTGCCAGTCAGTCCGATAACCATATCGGCAAGCTGGTCAATCGTGATTTCCCGATCCGTGCCCAGATTAAATACACGCCCCGCCGTATCCGGATTAACCATTAATTGCCCCAGGGCGCGGACCACATCATGGACACAACAGAAACATCGGCTTTGCTGGCCGGTGCCATAAATCTCAATCGGCTCATTTTTTAAGGCTTTTTCAACAAATCTGGGCACAACCATTCCATATTGTCCGGTTTGCCGCGGCCCCACCGTGTTAAACAGCCGGACAATTACCGCCTCCAGCCCATATTGCTGGTGATACGCCAGGGCCAGAAATTCATCAATCGCCTTGCTGCACGCGTATGACCACCGGCTGAAACGAGTACTGCCCAGGACCGTATCATCGTCTTCGTAAAAGGGAATCGCCTCGCTTTTGCCATAAACCTCGCTGGTGGAAGCTATCAGGACCTTTTTGCGGAATTTGTTGGCCACCGCCAGCACCACCTCGGTGCCGTGGATATTGGTTTCAATGGTATGTACCGGCTGCTCGACAATCAGTTTGACCCCCACCGCCGCCGCCAGATGAAATATGCTGTCGCACTGCGGCACCAGCACATGCAGCGTCTGGCTGTTGCGGACATCCTCCTGCACAAAACTGAATCCCTTGCGATTCAGCAGATGACGTATATTGCCCAGACTTCCCGTACTGAGATTATCCAGGGCAATCACCGAATGCCCCTGCTCCAGTAAATGCTCTGCCAGATGAGACCCGATAAAACCTGCACCGCCTGTAATGAGAATGTTCATATCGCCTACTGCCGTATCCTAAGGTTTACGTCTGCTGCTATTTCTCAGTTGCCCCGTGATAGCAGCCCCTCCTGCCAGACAGGACAACGACCATATTACCTATTTCACCATACCGCGAAAGCAGCTCAAGCCTCCGCGCTTGAGGTCAATTCGATACCGAAGGCATTCTACTGATATTTCCTTGCAGCATAAAATACCCATCGGGTATATCGGCTAATTGTACACCCTTTTTATGAACAATCCAGTCTTATTCATAAACCTCAAGCCCCCTTGTTAATCTGCCCAATTTGCAGGGATATTAAGAAATTTGCCATTAATGCGCGGTTTTGCTTGTCTTTGGAACGTGTACAACTCAAATCTCAAACTTTCCCAAGAACTCCCTCAATCGATAATCCGCATATCATAAATCATCGATTCAATCCCCCCACGCTCTGACAGATAATATTTTCGCTCCACACTTGTCATTCCCGCGGAGGCGGGAATCCATTCGTTTTGAATTTGCTGTTCTTATAATTTGTTTCGAATTTCGTACTTCGGATTTTGAATTTATCCCTTCCTGTATTTTTGTATTCATGTATCCCTACATTCCTCTCCCTTGTGGCCGCCCAACATGTATTCTTGTATTCCTGTACACCTGTATTCTTGATTTTCGACCCGACAGGGTCAAATCCGAACAACGCCGTAGGGCGCGACCTGCCGGTCGCCCTTTTCGCTCATTCCCGCCCCGACCCCGCATGGGGTCGAATGAATCCATATTGTAGCCCAAGCCTCCGCGCTTGGGGTCATTCCGCCTCGCCGCAGGCGAATCCAATCCCCAATTCAATTGGAACACCTTCGGCAAAGCTCAAATACCGGCAAGCCCAGAGGCTCGCCCTACATTCCTAAGTGCCCTTGGGACAGTTACTATTTGCTTTGCATTTTATGCTCATAATAGAAAACTGCCCCTATTTATCTGCATAGTTAAAAAACACATTCAACAAACAAACGCCATCTTTAATGTGACCAGGATATTGATCTGAAATTATGTATTCATCATCAGGGTCACCATAGAATTTATTGGTGTCTGCAATGTTATTTAAAAAAGCAATTTTTCCCGTTTCTCCAAAATTTTTATCAAGTTCAAGAAGGCATTCAACAACAAATTGATCTTTAATTTTCCAATACGGTTTGACATGCAGTTTCTTTATAAGCAAAATATCCTGCCTAATAGGTTCCAAAATTTCCAGAAGCAAATCTTTGGCTTTTTGTTCATTTTCTACATTAGTAAATAACCTCACAAATAACATTCTATTTCCTTATATAATCAATGTGTAACTTTTCCATCCATGGAAACATTCACGTGACTTCCTTCTCTGCTTAACCAACCAATACTCTCTTTGCCTTCTCGAGATAACTGAACATCCCATTCAAAGGGTTCCCCCTTAGTTCTTGAAGGGCCTTTCTTCCAAATATTACCAAATTTGTCAACATAACCACCATCTTTAGTTGTTAACTTATTAGTTCCTTCTGGAGGTACGAAACGAATCTTACCCTCTGTTGGCAGTCCTTTCTTCTTAATAGCGGATTTTAATCCTTTTTCCACCCCCTCAGTTGCGCACTCTTTTGCACCCTCCGCCAAGTTTTTCTTAGCATTATCCCATACCGCATCTAAGCCAACTTTCCCTTGAGGTATACTTAGGCCCGTTTTAGCACCAGCCTGCATTCCCTCGCCAGCAAGAGAAGCATCGCCATCGCTTACATAAAGCTTATCAACGGCTTGATCAATAACTTCTTCTTTTACAGTCTGTACGACATCATCATCTGCCCAAAAAGCTCTGAAGAAATCGACAACAAAATTTCCTGTATAGTCTTGTCGAAGCCCCCACGGATCAATCCAGTTGACCGGATTATTTCCGCAGTACTGATAGAGATTCATGCTGTCGGCATAGCCGATGGGGTCGGGCTGGAGGAAGCGGCCCAGCGCCGGGCTGTACATTCGGGCGCGATAGGAATACAGGTCGGTTTCCGAGTCATATTCCCGGCCGGTAAACATAAACCGGTTGCCATACCCAGAGGCTGCTGCGGGCGTCCCATCCGGCGTCAGCCAGTTGCCGTCCGGCCCGGCGGTCGTATTGATCTTAGTCCGGCCAAAGGCATCATATACTTAACAAGTATCCTTTTGCCGCGAGGATGGCCGAAGCATACATGAAGCCCTACATAGCCGCGACTCGGGCGGACAATTTCATCCAGGATCAGCATAACAATATGCCTCGATAATCGCATTATTCGCATTTGAAAGAGCTGCAACGGACCCAAGGCCGTCGTAGAAGTAATAATACCAAGCCCCCGCCGCCGTGTCAATCAGGCAAATCACCTCATCGATGCCGGGGCCTGCAATCAGCCCAAGCCTCCTCGCGGGAAGGTCTCATAACGGCGGGCAGGTACGGGATAACGGTGGGCGACCGGCAGGTCGTGCCCTGCGGGGCTATTCGGATTTGATCCTATCCATTTCACATTTTCCTGCCCGGTTTTTTCAAAACAAAACAGCCTGGTCCAGACGGGCCAGGCTGTATTTTTTACTCAATCGCACTAATCGGCATTCGGGATTATTGGTCTTTGAGCCAGACCGTGGAACCTCCTGCGCGACCCCGGCGCCGCTGCGGGTCGGGGGCACCTGTATTGCCGCCACCCACGGCATCCGGGCCGCCGAATTCGCCGCGATTGGAGCCGGCCTGCTCATCACGGTTCTGACGGGCATAGTAAGGAATGGCCATCAGCGGAGAATCGTCGGCAAAGGTACCCTTAATGACATTGACTCCGTTGAGCAAATCCGGCTGCCACTGGAGTGTTAATTCCGCCTTGGGATCGAGCACTTTGTTGATATCCTGATCCACTCGTTCGGCACAATAAATCAGCGGCCCCACCCGCAGGGCAACCCGGCCTCGCGTGGCGGCGATTTTGTCGATGCCTTTAATACGCTGGATTTTGATCGGCAGGACCAGTTCGATCTTGTCGCCGGCTTTCCAGGTTCTGTCGATAGCCGCATAGCCTTTGGCAACAGGCGGGGTTATGGGTGTGCCGTTGACCTTGACGGACACAATGCCATCCGCATCGGGGGTGCTGGAATACAACTCGCTGACGCTGAGGTTCGGGACGCGAATTTTGACAGCGAATTTGGATTCCCTGGCGGGATTGACCGTAATCGCCACATCGCCGCTCCAGGGGTAATCGGTCTTCTGCACCATCGTGACATCGGTTCCTGCAACATCGCCGACTTTCATCGTGCTTCCGATGAACAGGTTCACATAGATGCTGTTTTTATCCTTGACATAGGTCCAGGTCGGAAGCATCAGCAGGACGCGGGGGATATTGCCGACACAGCATGGGCAGACATGCCAGGGATAGCGTCCACCGCGGGTTTCAAGCGGATTCTGGTAATAGAAGTTTTTGCCTTCCAGATCAATCGAACCCAACAGAGCATTGTAGAGGGTCTCTTCGTACAGGTCGGCATATCGGGCATCATGATAGGCCAGGTTCAGTTTGTGCTGGAAGAAAATCTCGCCGCAACTGGAACAGGACTCGCAATAGGCGTTGTGCGGCAGGGAATAATTGGGGCCGTAGCCTTCGGAGGTTTCCCCGCTGCCGACACCGCCGGTAACATAATACTTTTTATTGACGATATTGTCCCACAGGGACATGACGGCGCTCTGGTAATCCTTGTCGCCGGTCTCCACGGCTACATCGGACATCGCGGCATACGAATAGGTGGCACGCACGGCATGGCCCACCGCTTCGTACTGCTGAACGACCGGCAGATGGCTCTGGTCATATTCGCTGCCGTCTTTGCGGCAATCGAGCAGGAATTTGGCCAGTTGGATGTATTTGTCGCCGGCCCCTTTGCCTTCCATGTCATTGACGAATCGGCCGAAGCGGACCAGGGCAATCTCCATTTCCTGGTGGCCGTCGTACCATTCTTTCTTGGGGGCCGGGCCGAGATTGTCGCACCAGCAGTCCGCCAGTTTTTTGGCGGCCTTATACAGCCGGTCGTCGGCCTTCTCGGTCAGCATGTAATGGGCAATGGCACATTCCAGAAAATACCCTGCGACATAGCCTTCGTGATCGCCGCGATGTTCGGGCGACCAGCGTTTGCGATTGCTCAGGGTAAATGCGGTCTGAAGATAACCATCCGGCTCCTGAGCGGCCAGAATCTTGGGAATCCAGTCTTCGAGGGTCTGCTTAATCGCCTTCTGAGCCTCGATGATTTCCTTGTCTCCCTGCGGGTCCACCATCAGGGCAACGCAGATGGATTCGATGGTATTATAGACCCAGGCGTTTGAAAAGACATAGCCGCGGTGCGGGCCGGCAGGTTTACCGGCCAGTTTGTTGGCAGCGTCGATAAAATTATTGATGCCGCCTTCTTTGACTTCGGGATCGGATATTTTAGCGATGCAATGGGGAATCCAGTTGACAATCAGTACCTTGGCCCGGCTG
This sequence comes from uncultured Pirellulales bacterium, assembly GCA_964630775.1. Taxonomy (GTDB): domain Bacteria; phylum Planctomycetota; class Phycisphaerae; order Sedimentisphaerales; family Anaerohalosphaeraceae; genus Anaeroglomus. Next base: position 42,976 of record CAZVYY010000023.1, read on the forward strand.
TTCCACAGGGAACTATCCAGCGTATAAGCCCCGGTATCAATCAGGCTCAGGTGCGTCGCCGGGGGAGGGGCAACCACTTTTGTGATTAGCGAAGCAGAAGCAGACAAGGTGCCCTTGGTCGCTGTCAACTGGAGGACATAGTCGCCGACTTCTGAAAAGACTGCCGTGGTTTCTGTCCGGGCGGCGTCTTCAAAGGTTACGCTGCCGGGGCCGGATTTTTTGGACCATGCGACTTTCACATCTCCGCCTTTGCCTTGCAGGGTCTTGACATGGCCGGACAAATAGGTCTTGCCGCCCAAGACCACCACGCGATCAACGCCGGCCTGGACGGATGGCGGAAAATCCGGAGATTTGCCGGAATCATAGACCTTCCATTCCAGAATACCGGTCGAGAACGTGCCATCTGAATCCATTTCGAGTCTGAGTTTGGAGGTGGTGACTTCATCAAACGTGGTGGTATTGTACCGGTTTTCTTCGACACCCAAGCCAGAGGGATTGGGTACGGGAACAAACGATTTTCCATCCCAATACAGCAGGCGGCAGGCTTTGGGAACGCGAATGCCCTGCCGGTCCGCCCACCAGTACACATCCATTTTGTTGACGCTGACAGGCTGGCTCCAGTCATATTGAACCCACTGTGTCCCGGTGCGGTTCCAGTTGCCATAGGATCCGCGTCGGTTATCGAGGGAGCGTCTTGGGTCATATCCGTCATTCAGAGCGTCCAGTGAGGTATCTCCTGAAACATAGGAACTGGATGGCACTGCTACCGCTGCTAAATTCGGTGCTGCAGGGGATTGTGAGGCTGGATCGGACTCGGCACACACGATACAACTGACCAAAAGCATGCCAATAACAAGAAATGCTTTGCTGCCGGGGAATTGACGGTGTCTCATTGAGTTCTCCTTAAATTATTATCTGTCATATACAGTTATAGCATATCCGGATAGTCCCATGATAGACTATGCTATACTATACTGTATTACATCTAAGGTCAAGAGATGATTGTAAACTATGAAAAGTTTCCTTAATTCCAGAGAATTCAATTACACCATGCTTTTATCTGCATAGCGTTCTTTTTGCACATCAAGACATATTAGACATACTTTTGCTTTAGATGATTGCAAAGGTATTTTCTATTTTAACACAGACTGAATTGTCCAGGTGACTTTACCTGCCAGCGGGTCGGCGGCCAGACGGAACTGCTGGTTGTCTGAGGTCAATTCCAGTCGGTGCAGCTTCTGTTCGGAGGGCAGGCAGACCAGGCCCTGGGCGGTTTTGCTGTCTGCGGTGTAGGTGACCAGTTCCAGAGCCGACCAGTCCATAAAGGCTGTTGATTGGGCTAGTTTGATGTGCGGGATGGCCGCCCCGTCCCGAATCAGAATGATGGCGGGAACCGGGCCGGCTTCGATATGGTTCCAGCCCGCGGGGAAGACTTTGCCGGTCTGGTAGTCAATCCATTTGCCCGGGGGCAGATAGACATCGCGGGCGGTACCGTTTTCCAGAAGCGGCGCGACCAGCATATCCGAGCCGAACAGGTACTGGTCATCGACCAGCCACGAGCCGGGGTCGTCGGGGTATTCGACGAACAAGGCCCTGACCATAGGCAGGCCGCGTTCGCTGCTGTCTTTGGCCTGGGCATAGATATAGGGCATAAGGCGATACCGCATCTGGTCGGCTTTGCGGAAGGTATTCAGGAAATCTTCGCTGTATTCCCACGGCTCTTTGGGGGGGGCGCCGTGGCTGCGTGCATGGGAGCAGAGCATGCCGAAGGCCATCCAGCGGCGATAGATGTCTTCCGGGGAGGCTTTGACGAATCCGCCCATATCGTGGGACCAGAATGAAAAGCCGCACAAGCCCAGCGACAATCCGGCACGAAGCGTGGAGGCCATTGCAGAATCTGTATTGGCAGCATCCCCGCCCCAGTGCAGGGGATATCGCTGACTTCCGGCCCAGGCGCTTCGGGCCCAGATGATGGTGTCGCCGGTGACTTTCTGGGTGATTTCGGCGACGGCTTTGTTGTAGCGCAGCGGGTACAAATTATGCTCATAGAAGCCGGTTCTGCCGGAGGCATAGAGTCCGTTGGCGGGGGCGGCTTCGCCGAAATCCACTTTGATCACGCTGACGCCCTGCTTGAGCAGGCCTGCGATTTTGTCCTGATACCACTGGATGGTTGCGGGATTGGAGAAATCCAGAACCGCATCTTCATAGGGCAGATTGCCTTTGCGGTCGCGGACGAACAGGCCTTTTTCGATGATTTCCGGGAACAGGGAGTTTTTGGGGACGAAATAGGGCAATTGCCACAGGCAGACACGCAGGCCCTGGTCTTTAAAGTCGGCTATCATTTTGGCCGGATTTTCAAAACGGGACGGAGAGAACTGATAATCGCAGCGCCAGTCGGTCTCAAACCAGCCGGTGTCGAAATGAATCACGTCGCTGGGAATCTGGTTCTGGCGGAGTTTCTGGGCGACGGTACGGCCGTCTTTTTCGGAAAAGTAGGTAATGCGGCTCATCCAGAAGCCGAATGACCACAATGGCGGCATGGCGGCTCGGCCGGTGAGAGCAGTGTATTCACTGAGAATGTCTTTAGGGTCGCCCAGGAAGAAAAACAGGTCCAGTTGGTCATCGCCAATCATCATGGTATTGACGCTGCTGTAATATTTGCCGAAATCACAGGTGATGGGGGTTGAGGTATGCATGAAGACGCCATAACCGCGGCTGCTCATGTAAAACGGGATGGGTTTATACATGGTTTCGTTCTGGACGCCGTTGGAGTCGTCGGTATAAAGAACAACCCGCTGGCCGCGTTTGTTGAACTCGGTGAAGGATTCGCCGCAGCCGAATATTTTCTCGTTGGGAGACAGGCGGAAGACGGCGGCAAAGCTGGTGGAATAGTCGGCGGCCCTGCGTACAAAGGAAAACGGCAGCAGCGGGGTAAAAGTTTCACTGCCATCCTGCATGTGCATCGAATGAGTCAGGAGGCGGCCCTGGGCATCGCGCAGTTCGATATGGAACGGAGACGGCGTGAGGGTGACAGAGCCGAAGCTGCTGGTGTAGCGGTGCGACTCGCCGAGTTTTTCGTATTTCCAGCCGGTGCGGTCCTGTTGGGCAGTACCGTTGACCAGCATCAGGGACGGCTCATCGGATTTAACCTGGAAGCGGGATACGGCCCGGATGCGGAAGGTGCGAGGCGAGATGAATTCAAGGGCAAAGGGCAGTTCGGGTGATGCAGCATATTCGATGGAGGGGAATTCGTTGGCCTGCACGGGGCTGAGGGCGCCCAGCATGTTGTCGAAGGCCTGCCGGGTGGTGTATTCGTGACGCAGGTAGCGGATTTTGCCCCGGCCTGCGGCGGGATCGAAATCGATAAGCTTGTCGGCACAGTAATAAGTGTTGGCAAAGCTGCGGAAGTCGCCGCTGATATCGATCATTTCATTCAGAAGGCGGTTGTTTTCATCGGGGGCATAAACGGGCATCTGGGCACGGGAGGCTACAGAGATAAACAGACTCAGCAATAGTGAGATGAAACACGCTATGCGACTTTGTTTTTTTGTCATGGCAGTTTCCTCAGATATTAGTCAGAATCATTTTGAAGGTATATTATAGTCCTGTCCGGATATAAAGAGCAATCAAAAAATCATGCGTTTATGCCCAACAGGTTTGGAATGCTCCACGGCTGCCGCAGGCTGTTTTGGGCACGTGCATTGACTGGGTCAAGTGGGATTTTCCAGATCAATATCCGATGCAAAAAAGAACAGCTTGCGGCCATCCTCCCAGACTGCCCAGGTTTCATTGGCAATCGGCGACAGCGGTGCCAGAGGAATGATTCGGTCTCCCTGGGGGCAGCCCGCTTACGGAAGTTCCTTCCCCGGCAATCTCCTTGCGCAGCGCCTGCCGCAGGTGTTCGATCATGACTTCATCGGGAAAATCCTGCTGAGTCCGCGTACGGAACAGGTAGTCTTTCATGTCTCCAAGGTCAACTGAAACCTGCTGACAGGTTCAGGGACAGCGTGCCGGAACGGTACCCCGCGTAATCTGGATGATCTTAAAGGTATTGGCAGCCAACATCAAATTGCTGTGAAGATGGCCAGAGGGACCATCGCAGCGCATCGCGCAAACCCTTGCATCAGGATCAGTTTAATAGCCCGGAGATGGGGCGGCGTCGCGCCAGTTGGCGGGATCATTGCCGCTGGCGGCGGAATCCGAAGACACGCGTTCCAGAGACTTGCCCAGACCATCAGCCTGGACCGGCCAGGGGGAATATGTGCCATAATAGATTTCATCCACCTGAACCCAGGAAACCAGGTCTCCCGGCATATCCGGCGCCTGAGGACGTTCGAGTGCCAGCCGTTCGCCGCCGTTGGATAATGCACCCTCATACGGCCCGAAAATATTCACCCCGGGCGTCAGAGATGCTGCACCATAGGCCGTCTTAAAGGCTTCCAGACGGACCGTATCCGCCGGGTCGAAAGGAACCACGAGCAGCCGATGCCCTGCAGCCAGCGATACCCCGGCCGGAAAGACATAAGACACGGCATTATCCAGATGCCATGAGCCGTCGGCATTAGCCAGCAGGATCGATGCACCGGTCGGATTGAACAGTTCTACGTATTCATCGTTCGCAGAGCCTTCGAGCGGATGGTACATGACCTCGGAAATCACCACATTCTGAATGGGGGTCTGATTGGCAGCATTGCGTGAGGGCGGCATGGTAAACCAGTAGTCACCGCCATCGGGATAACGACCCAGCGAAACGCCGTTTTCCTGTCCTTTAAAGCGGATGCAATCAACGATGCGGTCCTGGCTGGTGCCGGGCAGATAGGATACAAAGACCTGCTCGCCGGCCTTATCCAGACCAAAGCCCTGCGTAATGGGGCTGTGGAAGCCGCTGACTTCATCGTAACCGATACGCCCGCCGGCAGCGAGAGTCGATGCGGGTAACGGCCATTTTTTAAGCTGGTCAATATCGTCGGACAAATACCAGTGACCATTGAGTGAAACAGCAGAATCCGACGTGTTGAACAACTCGATATAATCGTTGGAATCATATTCGGGGCGAGCCGGATTTGAATAGTCCGTATGAGCAATCACCTCATTGATCCGGACATCGATGATGGGAGCAGGGTCATCCTGTCCCGGCGAACCATGGCGATAGGTGCTGGCACGCCAGTTTCCGCCGTAATCGAGCGTCCCGAGAGGCTCTTCTTCGAGGGCATAATCCTTAACAACCAGAGAGTGCCCCCCGCCGTCGGCGGCAACCGGCCAGCCAGGGCCGTCATTGAAGGCAAACTTCGCAATGGTACCGTTCCAGAAATCACTGAACAGCAGGGCTTCGCCGGAATTGGACAATCTGCCGGAATACTGGCCGGCAATCCGGTCGGAAACGCCTGTGCCGTAACGGGACTCAAAAGCCGCCTTGTTCTTGACGACCAGGACATACTGGCCTGCACCGAGTGTACGCAAGGCTGTAGGCGCCGTGGCAAAATCAAAGGTAATTCCGTCGCTTATAGTAACTGAACTCAGGGATATCGTAGTGGAGCCGATGTTTTTAAGCTCGATGTATTCATATTCCTGGCTGTCATAGGCACCGGTGGTATCCGGTGCGGGATTATACATCAATTCAGTAATGCGGAGGGAATCAAGGACTCCTCCGGACAGGGGCTGACCGGTGACGAATTCCACCGGGCTGGACCAGTGGCTCCAGCGGCCGGTATTGTCCTTCATCCGGCAGCGAACACGGTAGGTCCTGTCGGGCTTGACGACACTGCCGGGAATGGCAGCCGTACTGCCGAAAGTGGTCAGTTCAGCGCTTTCCCAGACGGCATCAATTTCATATTTGCCCGGGGTCACACGAAAAGCATAAGACTCTTCATAGAAGGGATCAGGACCAATCTGCGGGGCCAGTTCGGCAGTGACGCTGACATCGATCGAAAAATCAGAACTGTCTCTGCTGGACTGAATCGCCTGGACTGCAATGGTGTTGGTCCCGTTGACCAGATAATTGTATGGGGCCGTCAAAACGACGGTTTCGTAACTGGTTGCTTCATGATTGTATGCAATCGCCTGGTTGTAGGCAATAAAGCCATCCGGACAATACGGCCGGCTGACTTCGGTACCATTAATCCAGATAATGCAGCCGTCATCCACATAAACACGAAGCGTCAGGTTCTGGATTCGGCTGACATCAGAGACATCAAAGGTATTTCTGAGATAAACCGTATAATACGATTTATACATATCGGCTAAATTGGTATTATCATCATTATCCCCTATGCCGATACTGGTCTGGCCCGTTGCCCAGTCATTGTCATTAAAGCCCGGCTGACGCCAGCTTTCGACCGGCGAGGACGGCTCCGCGGTCCCCTTGAAGTATTTCCAGGTCGTCTGCTGGGGGATCAGCGTAATCGGAGTTGGTTCGGTACTGCCCCCGCCGGCGGCAATGGTCGGCAGCGGCTGTTTGCTGAACGGACGCACTTCGGCAATCCGCCATTTCATCGCGGCAAACGTTCCCGCCCCCTGCGGATCGCTGAAGGCCGAGGTCTGGAACCGCAGGTCATTGGTCGGATAGCCGGCGGAGCCGATATACGACACCGTCGGTTTATTGGGAATGGCAGCATCCGCCGCTTCGGCGGTTAATGCCTTGACGCCATAGGAATAGCCGTTGTTATATCCGGTCGGGGAAAGGACGGTTTTATAATAGGTCAGCATACCCGCCCAGTCCTGGGTACCTCCATACGCACTGGTCAGAAATTCGTTATTGGCATACCACTGGCCTTTCTTGTTAATGCGGGGATGATAATCCCACATCGCACGTTCGGCCTCGATAAACGATTTAGCGGGATTGGAATCGCTGATTACAGCGGCGATTTCGTCGACCACCTGTCCGGCCTGCTCAGGATTGAACAGCAGGTCCAGCAGCTCACGGCAGCGATTCTGGTATTCGATATTGGCTTCAGTGTAGCTAAGCACATATTTCCAGTGTTCCCAGTCCGTATAGTGCGTACCCCACTCGAATGTCAAATCAACATCCCAGGGCAGCATCATCCACTTGCCCAGAACAGGATTACTGTAAAAAATGCAGTTGGCTTCCGGACGACGGTCGGAATCATTAATCGCAATTCCCGTCGCCTTGGAACTGTAATAGGTCTGCAGATCGGTATTGGCCTGCCACCAGGACAGGGGCTGATAGGGATTGGTCTTGTTATAACCGGTCGAACCGCTCACAAAGGAAGCGATATCAGAGTTATCCTTGACTTGCGTGGCGCCCTGATTTTTTTTATCATAACCGCTGTCCATACGATAAAGATTGCCGTCGGGCAGGCCATGCTCGTCGAGGAATGCCCCGTCCGGATTTTCGATGGCCAGATACAGACCCCAGTAATCGCCGACATACTGGGTAGAACCGATTTCAGCCGCGGCATCAATAATGCGGAACTGGAAATAATTGGTATTACTGGCGGGAACGCCGGCCATGTTATACAGGCGATAGGCCAGTGTTTCATTCAGGAACAGCCCGCCTGCCCCCTGATCCCAATTGCCGGGATGCGGATACTGCCACCACGGGCAGCCGCCCATGCCGACATTCATTTTGTCCCATTTCTCGGCATATAAATTCCCGTAATTGTCACGGGCCTGGAAGTAATGACCCCGGTTAAAGTCGAATTTCCATTTATTCTTGCCCCAGTTGAAAGTCGAGGCCTGGCCGCGAATACGGTAGTGAATGTTGTCATAGACTTTGCCGTCATAGACCAGCGTGCCGCCAAAATGATACTGGGTATCATCCCAGGAACTGTTATATTGACAGGTCAGGACATCGGTTTCCCGCGCAATCAGATGATACACCGGCAGCGACCGCATCACAACCGGATCGAAATTCTGGACAACATTCAAAGGAGCACTGCCGCCGGGATTGATTGCACCGCTCCAGGCGGGCACCCCATCATAAACAAAATAAGCAAAGTTGGGCTGCGGGTCATCGGCATAGGGAACACGCAGGCTCAAACCGGTCTTATCCGTCACCGTAATGCGATATCGAATCAGGCGACGATGCATCTGCACGGATGCCGGCAGTTGCACGGTATAAATAGCATCACCGGCGGTGACATCACCATTCTGTCCGTTATCGAACATGGCAGCCGTCGTCCAGTTGGCAGCATTTTCATACTCCGCATTCGGCAAAGTCGGAGTGGTTGTATTTTGATTCGGCAGCGTAATGGGGATATAGCTGCCCGGATTCACCACTTGATAGTGCAGATTCACCGAAGCGACTCCGTCCGGATCAGTAACCTTGGCGGTGATTGTGACCACCTGGGCACTTTTCGGCTGCTGAGGTGAATGATTGACCTGCCGAATTTGCGGCGGGCAATTCTCAGCCACAACGGCGGTGTTCAGATCACCGGGCGTGGGATAGGCACTTCGCCAGCTTCCGGCCAGACTGTTGTCGAGCGTCGGGTGGATCAATTGGATCGAATGGCCTGTGCCGCCGGGGGCCACATCCGGCACCGCGTCGCCGACCGTCGGCCAGGGGAAGCCTAATTGATAATCGACCCGGTCCATGGTTTTACCCTTTGCATCACACAGTTCGATATTTTCACCTTCATTGTTGAGCGAACCCGCAAACGGCCCCATTATCAGATTGGCCGGAGTGCCGTATTTCTTGGAAAGGGTCACCGGGCTATAGGCCAGGCTCGAATCTTCAGCAACCACCAGGTACGTCTCGGCCGGGAAAATCGTGCCCTGCGGGAAGGTATAGTCCACCCCATCGCAGAAACGCCAGCCGGAAATATCCACATCAAACGGACCGGTATTATACAATTCAATAAATTCAACTAATTCGGTTTTGAGGTCCGGATTATAGTGGATTTCATTGATGATAATAGTAGACTCCCCCTGCCGCTGCCAGTTGGATGAAATCACCGCCATATCCGAAAGATTCACGCCATCCTGACCGACCAGGTCGGCACAGGCAGTGGGGAAGCCATCGCAGCCAAACGGGTTAAGCCATTGCTGAGCCATCAGCAGAAGATCAGCCAGCCCTACAACGCAGTCACCGCTCAGATCCCCGTCCGGACAGGCATCCATCCGCTGACGCGTGGTAAACTGCCAGACATCTCCCTGTACGGCAAGCTGCCCGTTGAAATATTCATCCGCACGCCAGTAATAGGTCGTCAGTTCATACGGGGTGGGATAATTCGGGTATATCGGCGTTGTCACTTCCCCCAGGTACGACAGCGGAAACTGGGTTCCGGCATACACCTTGTAGGACGTCGCCCAGCTATCGCCTGACCAGATGAGATTCTTGTCCGACATCGGCAGATTCTCTGTGCCGTTTGCGGGGCTTGGATCGGAAGTCTTGCCGCCTATTGTAAAGGTCCAGACATCGCCGGAAAAAACATTACTGCCTACAATCGTATCGACTCGCCAGTAATAGGTAGTCATATAATCCAGCGTGCCGGGATTAAACGGCGGATGCACATTCGTCCATTTGGGATTGGACGCGACATCGGGATTGGGACCGAAATAAAGATTGTAGGTCGCACTTTCGACAGGAGGCTCCTGCCAGCTCAGTTCGGGAGCCGGGTGGATGCGGACGGCGCCATTGGCCGGGACGGGGGTGTTCGCCAGAACCGCCGCCCTGATTTGGACATGATCGATATACATCTGGCTGTCAATCGTCCCCATGCTCTTGAATTCCAGCCACAGCGCATCCGTTGTGGAACGGCCAGTCCCTGTAGTCAGAAAAACATGGCTTTCGAGGGTTGCGACATCCAGGCCGCCAAAATCGGGGGTAATGGTCACGCTGTTAATCATAGTTGCACCAATGGCCGTCAGCGACACACCATCGGCAGCGCTGGCCGCAGTACCGCCTGCCCAGAGGGCAATTCGTATCGGGAAAGCCGCCTTGCCGGCACGTTTGCCGAACAGGAAAATCACTTCGCACCCCATATTTTCCGACCAGGTCCCGACCTGCTGGTAAATCAAGCCCGTATTGGGATTCGGGGCATTTCCAACAAAGCCTGCCCAGATATTGCCATAGGGAGTCAGAGGAAGCCCGTTGCCGGCCGGCCCGGTGGAATATTCCACCCAGCCGCTGATATCATGCCAGTTATTGAAAGTATAAGTCACGGCTCCCGGCGCGAGGGGGTTATCTTCAAAGCTCGCGTTTTGGAGCGGCGGATCAAATAAGCCGGCCCAGGCCGTTACATAACAAATTAATAAGGTAACAAGTCCAATATAAAACGGCCGATTCATATTAATATTCATCTTTTTTCCTCTATGCAGAAATCAATGAATTTGTCCTGCCGGACTCTGTCTAAATAAAGTCCCCTCATTAATACGTCAAATTTATCCCTAAAGTTGACCGAAAAAACATGAAATCAGGAAAATCCCGCCAACAAACCGTCCCCATCCATTCTGTGCTTAAAAGCGGGCCGCATGAACTTCATGCGACCCGCCGTAAATTCTGTTTCAATCTATGATTAGCTGTGTTTACGACGAAGCACCAGACCGCCCAAAGCCAGCAGCACCATGGTTGCCGGCTCCGGAATGGCTGTGATTTTGAAGGCCGCAATAGTCGCCCGATTGGCACTATCACGTGCCAGAGGATCTATAACCAGCGTGCTTGCCGACAGGGCACCGGAATCCACAAATGCCCGAAGACCGCCATCGGTCGTCCAATGGTTTGTTTCCTGGACCGTTTCAAGAATCGACGTGCCATCGGTCAGGTCAACTCCCATAAAACCCGTGCCATTATCGGTACTGTGGTAGATGCGGACGCTGTAGCTGGTTGCACCGATAGAGGTCAGCCAGTCTCCCAGACCCGAAATGGTAATCAGGGCACCGTTCCCGCCGTCATCCAGATAAACCCGGTAGAGCTGCTGTTCGCTTGTATCTTCGTAGCCGCCCGCCCAGGTATTGGGGGAACTCCAGGTACAAGTCACCAGATCATTGCTTCCACGGACTGCGACACTGCCGTTGCTGGCACTATCCCAGTTCCACAGCGGCCAGGAATCGGTCCAGTTGTCGAAGCCGTCAGCGGTTTTACCTTCCATGTGGGGTTTATCCCAGGCGTCACAGAAATTCACCCCAATCACATTTCCGGCACTGACCAGGCCGGACGTGATGACCAGCAAGGCCAACACCATCACATAACATTTGCTTTTCATCTTACCTTCTCCTAAAAAATTGATTAATCAAACACATTCGACCGTGATATCATACACAGTCTTCATCTTCACCCTCTTGTTTTCAAACACTTCGATGGATCCCGGGATCACCGAGACCCATCGAAGCATATTCCAAATTAAACACTTTACAGCCGATATCTTACGGACAGGCCGAGGTGGGGGCCAGAGCACAATCCAGCCAGTTATCCAGCACGTCCAGCAAGTCTGCCATATCCAGGACGCAGTCGCCATTGACGTCATATTCCGGAATGGCGGTGCAAACGTATCCGGCGTAGAGATATTCCACATCGGTCGCAGTCAACGCACCATCAAAGACACAGAAATCATCCACCCAGCCTTTTAACTGACCCGGCATGCCGCCATACACCACCAGCAGGCCGCTGTTGATCTTGAAGGCATTTTCAGTCGTATCAGCCAGCGTTAAACCGCTCTTGGTTGACACGGCATCACCATTGAAATACATGACGCCCGTCTTGGATGCCGCATCATAGCTCAGAGTCAGCATCTGCCAGTCGCCGTTGATCAGCGGCGTTTCCGGCCAGAAACCGTCGGTGCCGACTTCAAACTCCAGAGTACCGTTAATCCAGCTTGCGAAATAGCGGTCGGTAGCATCATTGCCGTTCTCTTCGGCGCCGGTTCCATCGCAATCGCCAAAGCCGGCAATATTCGTCAAGGCGGGTTTGCCGTCAAACTTCACCCACAGATTAATCGACCAGGACGAGGTCCCTTTGAAGATATCATCCACGGGCTTGCCCGTCAGATTGACATCCAGAGCCTTGACAAATGCATCCGCACTGCCGGGCAGATAGAGAGCATGGTCGCCCGCTTTGCCGGAATGTCCACCATTGGATGCCCAGACTGCGGCAGTGCCCACCGTACCGGCAATTCCGTTTCCGGACGAATCCGAAGCGGTAGAACCGGAAGTTTCATTGAACTGCCAGAAGACCACCTTTTTCGAGATCGACAGGCTTACGGCGTTGGTATCCTTGGGTCCGGTCGCATTGGTTACCGTGCAGTAGTACTGCCCTTCGCTGGCGGCAGTCACACTGTAAAGCGTCAGAGTCGGCCCTGTGGACAGAACTGTCGGGCTGCCGACAGCTTTCCACGCATAGGACAAGCCCGACGCATTGCCCGTCAGCGGATTGACGGCAGTCACACTGAAGCTGGCATCCATCCCATCGACCGTCGTGACACTCTGAGGCTGGCCGGTGATGTCCGGCAGCGTTCGGATGCTTCGGAAAGACCACACCTGGCCCTGAATGGTATTGGCGTCCGCCGGAGCGGTGCCGGAATTGTTGACGCTTTCATCGACAACCCAGAAATACTCTTTGTCTTTTTCCAGGCTGATGCCGCTGTCTGCGGGATTATACGATTCATTACCCTTGGCTTTCAAGCCGCGATAGACGCTTGCATTGCGGGCAGAAACCAGGGCCTTGCTTTCAGCAAAGTAAACATGGTGTCCGGTCGTATTGGGATCACTGCCTGCCGTCCAGGTCATGACTTTATCCAGAGCCACATCGATTGCGCCATTGGCCGGGTCGGGATTGCGTGCGACAAAAAGCTCTTCGATGATCACGGCGGTGATGCATCCACGCTGCGTGCCGCTGTTTCTTTGTGCCACGATGCTCAGTGTTGAACCCGAGGTGACATACGTGAAGTAGTTGCCGGCCTTCACGCCCGGCACGATTTCCGTCCACCATTCACCATTATTGGTTTTATTGTTATTGATTGTTCCATACGCAGTGGCCGTCGTCGAAGCATCGCCGCCAAACGCCCATTGTCCATTGATCCTGCAATTGCGGTACTGGAAGGTGGGCGGTGTAGATCCCTGATTCTGGTCTGATGCAATCAGTACATACACCCGATAGACAGGATAGGGGACATTGCTGAAAGTAATCACAGGACCATTGCCGTTTCCGCTGTCCCAGTCATCCAGATAACCCACGGACAATTTATGCTCATCGTCGCCTGTACCGTCGTGATTCCAATAGGTATTGGAACTATCCCATTCCACGCTGGCGCCGGTATCCGCTCCGGTTCCATCAATTAATCCCGTCTTGGTGCCTGTGACCAGATCGCCTGTGGCACGTGTGTCGGTCGTATTCCAATAGGTACTGTTTGTCTTCAGTGGGCCGATGAGTGCTCCGCCGGCAAATGGCTGATTACCTGAATTTTCACTGAAATTCAGCGAGATTGTTCCGGCCCAGGCCCCCCCCGCTGCGAAAACCAAAGTCAACGCAATGCATAATAGTTTTATCTTCATGGTTATTTCTCCTTGATATCGTTTTAATTGTCTGAAGTTCACATGTCGGATGTCATAAAGGCAAAAACGCTTTATGCCATTAGGGACACGTTGACTCCGGTACGCGGTTGCAGGTTAACCATTTGTCAGCAATGGCGGCGAAGTCATAAAGGTTGACGATGCAGTCCGGCGTTCCATCAGGCCCGCTGACATCCATCGGATATTTCTCAAGGCACACCGTCATGCCGGGATTAAAATCGGTCCACAATAACGCCGCAGTATAATCGTCCAGCGGATAACTCCAGATGCGGATGTCGTCGAGGAGACCGATATAGGGCGAAATCGTGCTTGTCGATACTTCTTCACCAAAAATCAGGGCCCTCGGATTGGTCTCGACCGCACCGGTATTGGTGGTCTGACCCTTCAGGGCGCCATCCACATAGACCTTGCCCACTTTGGTCGCGGCATTATAAGTTCCGGTAACCAGATGCCAGTTATTGTCATCGACATCCGTGCCCGAACCCAGGTCGCCGAAAGACTGACGCAGTGTATGAACCGCCTGACCTGCGGGCTGATGGGTCAGAATAAAGCCTTTCCAGTCCGCTCCGGCTTCGCGCTGCTGCTTGGAAACAAATGATCCCCAGTCGGCACCGGTTTTGGGCGGCATATTCACCCAGACGCTGACGGTATAACCGCGCGGATAGAAATTGAAGAAGTCCACGCTGTTGCTGACGGTCACAATATCATCGGTGCCGCCAAAGAACTGCAATGCCCCGCCGTCTTTGCCAACTGCGACGAAATTCGGATCGGCGGAGGTGCCGTCATGAGCGGCTGCACCGGCAATTACTTCATTAATCGAGTCATTCAGATTGCCGTCGAGTTTCCACCAGCCAACCAGACGCTGGGTCAGAAGCTGAGCCGAGGCGGATGTTGAGGGCTGATTCAGACTGTTGTCACCCACACAATAATAGAAGCCTTCATCGGCCACCTGAGCATCCAGGATGGTCAGTGTTGCGGTCTTTTCACCTGTATAAAGGGCAGGCGCTGCCGTCAGGGCAACTCCATCTTTATACCACTGATACGAGGTGATATTAATACCCGTCACGGACATCTGCACATTCGTGCCGGCCGGAACCGTCTGACTGACCGGATTGGTTTCAATACGCGGTGAAGGCGGCTGGGTCTTGAACCACCATGCCTCACCCGTATGCACCGTGGGAGCTCCGGGCAGATTGGGTTCGAGGGCATCGACTCGCCAATAATAGGTCGTGCTGTTAACCAGCTCGGGATCATAGAAGAAATCGGCGGCATTGGTCGTGGTGGTTTTGACCAGCGGCAGTTTGGACGAATTGGGATCGGTACCGAAATAGACCTTGTAGGTCACGCCCAGTCCGTTGACGACGGACAACTGCTTCCAACTGAGCACCTGGCTGACCGGAGCCTCTTTCCCAATGGCAGGATCAGGATCATAAGGAAGGAATTTATCCATTTCCTGAATAATTACGCCGGAAAGCGAGCCTCGCTGAGAGCCATTTCTTGGTAATCCCTTGATAGTCAGGGTCGAACCCATGCTGTCAATTGTCCAGTAGTTGCCGACCTTGACGCCGGGCACAATTTTGGTCCAATACGCCCCATTGGCGGCATTGTTGCGATCCGCCCGGCCATAGGCCTGTGCGGTCGTGGCTGCAGTCCCGCCCAGAACCCATGCGCCATTGACTTCGAAATTTCGCATCGTCACGATATACGGAGCAGTGTCCTGATTGGTATCCGACGCATACATACCGTACACGCGGTACCGGGCATAGGGAATATTGGTAAAGGTCACTTGCACGCCGTACGGGTCTGTGGTCACGCCGTCATCCAGGTAGCCGACAGACAGCTTGGCTTCATCGCTGCCGGTGCCTTCGCCGGTGTACCAGGTATTGGAGCTTCTCCAGGAAACGTTCACACCCGTAGCAGTGCCGGTATTATCTTTCAGGTTCGACATCGAGTTGGTCGCCCAGGGGGTACCTACTGCGGAATTGTGATTCCAGTAAATACCGTCCGTTCCGATCGGACCAATCGGGGTCCCGCCGGCCAGTATCTGGTTAGTTGCATTCTCGACAAAATTCATCGAGATAGACGCGGCGGATGCCTGCACGGACATCACCGCCACAGTCGCCAACACAGCGACCCATAGAAACCTGCTTTTACTTCTCATAATTATCTCTCCTGACATAAAACCAAGGACAGTAACGTTTTAGATTATTTAAATCGGTATTTATTTCCTGAACAGATTAGCAAAAACCAATCTGAAGTGTTCCTCTTTAGATGGATGCGCAACCCCCCCTTCCATGACCCCCGCCTGCAGCTTTCCCTGATATCAATACTGATAAGCCGCAAATCACGACAACAGAGCAGACAAAAAGACTTCAATCATCACCCAATTCTCAGATTCATCATTTTTATTTTATGTCACACAACAACAAATCATCGTCGAGTTTAAAGACTGGAAAGCCCCATAATGTGTCGGGGCTTTCCAGTCCGGTTTTAATTCACACAAGAGAATCCATCTATTTCACATCCAGTTAGGGGATGCATGTGGGCACGATATTGCAATCGAGCCAGGCATTCGCAAAGGGCACGAAGTCATACAGATTGACGCGGCAATCGCGGAATTCATCACCGATGCCATTCGGGCCGGCCACATCATATCCCGGATATTCAACACAGATTTCGGCGCCAGGATTGAAATCGGTGTACAGGGTTGCAACCGTAACCGGATCAACCACATAACTCCAGATGCGGATATCATCGAGGAGACCGATATAGGGCGAAATCGTGCTTGTCGATACTTCTTCACCAAAAATCAGGGCCCTCGGATTGGTCTCGACCGCACCGGTATTGGTGGTCTGACCCTTCAGGGCGCCATCCACATAGACCTTGCCCACTTTGGTTGCAGCATCATAGGTACCGGTGACCAGATGCCAGTTGTTATCATCGACATCGGTGCCTGATCCCAGGTCATTGAAAGACTGACGCAGTGTATGAACCGCCTGGCCTGTACCCTGATGGGCCAGAATAAAGCCTTTCCAGTCCGCTCCGTCTTCGCGCTGCTGTTTGGAGACGAATGCACCCCAGCTACCGCTGGTTTTTTCCGGCATATTCACCCAGACGCTGGCGGTATAACCACGCGGATAGAAATTAAAGAAGTCCACACTGTTGCTGACAGTCACAATATCATCGGTACCGCCAAAGAACCGCAATGCGCTGCCGTCTTTGCCAACGACAAAGTTCGGATCGGCGGAGGTGCCGTCATGAGCGGCTGCACCGGCGATTACTTCATTAATCGAGTCATTCAGATTGCCGTCGAGTTTCCACCAGCCAACCAGACGCTGGGTCAGAAGCTGAGCTGAAGTCGACGTCGCTGGCTGATTCAGACTGTTATCAGCCACACAATAATAGAAGCCTTCATCGGCCAACTGGACATCCAAAATCGTCAGTGTTGCGGTTTTTTCACCTGTATAAAGGGCAGGCGCTGCCGTCAGGGCAACTCCATCTTTGTACCATTGATAGGTCGCAATATTAATGCCGGCGACCGAGAACTGTACCTGTGCTGTACCGGCGGGAACCGTTAAACTGACCGGATTGGTTTCGATACGCGGTGAAGGGGGCTGAGTGGTAAACCACCATTCCGAACCCGTGTGGACAATGGGAGCTCCGGGCAGATTGGGTTCCAGAGCATCCACTCGCCAGTAATATTTCATACTGTTGGCCAGATCGGGATCATAGAAGAAATCTGCCGAATCGGCCGTGGTGGTTTTGACTAATTTATTGCCATAATAATTCGGACTCAGCGCATTCGGATCGGTCCCGAAATAGACCTTGTAGGTTACGCCCAGACCGCTGACTACCGGAACCTGCTTCCAGCTAAGTATCTGACTGAGCGGAACTTCCTTTCCAACGGCGGGATCAGGATCATAAGGAAGGAATGGATCAATTTCTTCGATAATCACGCCCGAAAGCGAGCCTCGCTGAGAGCCATTTCTTGGTAATCCCTTGATAGTCAGGGTTGATCCCGAGGTCTCAATCGTCCAATAGTTGCCGACCTTGACGCCGGGCACAATTTTGGTCCAATACGCCCCATTGGCGGCATTGTTGCGATCCGCCCGGCCATAGGCCTGTGCGGTCGTGGCTGCAGTCCCGCCCAGAACCCATGCGCCATTGACTTCGAAATTTCGCATCGTCACGATATACGGAGCAGTGTCCTGATTGGTATCCGACGCATACATACCGTACACGCGGTACCGGGCATAGGGAATATTGGTAAAGGTCACTTGCACGCCGTACGGGTCTGTGGTCACGCCGTCATCCAGGTAGCCGACAGACAGCTTGGCTTCATCGCTGCCGGTGCCTTCGCCGGTGTACCAGGTATTGGAGCTTCTCCAGGAAACGTTCACACCCGTAGCAGTGCCGGTATTATCTTTCAGGTTCGACATCGAGTTGGTCGCCCAGGGGGTACCTACTGCGGAATTGTGATTCCAGTAAATACCGTCCGTTCCGATCGGACCAATCGGGGTCCCGCCGGCCAGTATCTGGTTAGTTGCATTCTCGACAAAATTCATCGAGATAGACGCGGCGGATGCCTGCACGGACATCACCGCCACAGTCGCCAACACGGCGACCCATAGAAATTTGACTGTTTTACTCATAGCCACCTCTCCTGACATAAACGTTATTTTTAGGTTTAACTATTACGCAATACAATTTGTTATCACTGCCTCAAACTCAGGAACAACACGGCCCTCCTTTCTCACAGGACTGAGTCAATCATTCTTTTGCCACTCACACTTCTGCATCAAAGCAGCGATTTATTCGATTGTCAAAGAAAACAGGCACGACTTATTGCTGAGAGACAGACGACTCCAGCTCCAGCGCCGGGTCGCCAAAAAACGTCCAGTCACCGCCGTTGCCGTCGCCGCCATCGGTTGACATGAGCGTTAAAAATCGATCCTGGTCATGAATCTCCACGTCGATATAAGCAAAATGACTGGTCCGATTATAGACAAAATGTTCCCCCTGCCGCTTCTGGCCATCCACCAGAACCCACATATCGGCCTGCACATTTTGCTGAATCACCGTATCCGACATGCCGCACATCGACGTGAACCGGCGGATGCGTACCCCGGGATTCGATGCCCGGATGGCGTCCAGATCAAAGGTAATCCCCGTATTGGAGTGCATCATGATGCCCGGATGCATCGGCACGCCGAACTGAATTCCGCCCAGACGAACCAGATGGACATCCAGAGCTTCCCCGCCGGCATTGCCGCTGATGCTGGCAATCGGATTATTGGTAATCTCAATCCAATAGTAGCCGTCGGTTGCCGGACACTGGTCAAAGGTGTGCCCCTGCGATGTTACAACCTGCGGCGTATCCCCTCCGAACGGAACAAACACACCATCAATGAATGGATTTTCGGGAACAGGAAAATAGTGTGCATGTCCCAATCTTCGATTCACCATCATTAATTCCTCGAGCACCTTGCCCGAAATAGGCTCAATGCCGACACACCCCCTGCCCGTCCCAAAACCATTTCCACCGCCGACAAGATCGGCTAAATCCATGCGTTTACCCGGCTGGCCGAATGTCGGCTTGGCGGGCAGACGCCGGACATAGGACGACGGCTGAGCCTGCATGGCTTCCGAAGAAAGCTGACCGGTGTCGCTGACACGACCGGCCAGACCTTTGGTCAGCTTCATAAGCCCTGCAAATCGAATCGGATCCGAACCGCTCCGCAGTTCGACCTTCCCGTCAAACACATGGGCTTCGGTATGGCCGGCGGCATCGGCGGTAACCCCGAATTCCGTGCCGTAATCCACCACCGTGGCCGCCGCGGTGCGCACCACAAATCCAATCGCGGATTTTGGAACTACCGCGGACAATTTTCCGCTGTAGAGAAATATCTGGTTATAGTCTTCAATGTCGATCTGGGCCGGAGACTGCAGGATAATCTTAGCCTGGTTGTCGAAGGTAATTTCCGCAAAGCCTTCCAGCAGATTCAATGTGGAATGCGTATAGAGGCGATTGTTGTCTTTGGAAAGATCGGACGTTTCACTCCATACCGCCTGGCTGCTGCCGGTCAGGGCGGCTACGGCATCCCGGCTCTGCCGGGGATGGGTCACGACAAACGCGATCATCAGCAGCAGCGCCGCCGTTGAGACGATGGCGGTATAAAGCGCCACACGCGACACATTCTGCCTGCGCGTGGATACCAGCCGGGTATCCATCGCCGGCAAAGGTGCCGCCTTTTCCAGATGAATCGCCTCCGCGGTGCGTTCATTTTCCGCCAGCGCCATCCAGAGGGCCGACTGGCCAATCTCCTCAATTGAACAGCAGGAATCATCACAAAGGGTCACTTCGCCGGGCTTGAGGATGCCGGCACAAAGCGTCATAAAATCAAGATAGTAATTGAGAGCCTCCGGGTCACGCCGAAGACAGTCAGACAATTCGGCAAATTCCTGGTCGGTAATGACGCCGTCGATCTCTTTAAGGATCAACTCATCCAGTTCAATGGGTCTGTCCAGCGACATTACTCATCTCCTTCTGCAATCAATTTCTGCCGAACACATCGAAGCAGCATTTTGTGAATGCGGGCCATCGTCTTATACAATCCATGCACGGGACGGTCCACCATTTGAGCCAGTTTTTGCGGAGTCAGCCCCTCCTCGTAACGCAAGTACAAAAGCCGGCGATTCTGCTCGTTCATTCCGGAAAGACATTTGCGTAAGGCATGAATCTTCAGAGATGCGGTATCCAGAACCTTTTCGGCCCTGGCATCAATCAAATCCACCAGGTCGCCGCCGAATTTTAACCGGCTGTTCTGGGTCCGATTATGCAATTTGAGAATCTTATAACGAGCCACCTGTACTCCCCACGCCCCAAAATTGGTGCCGGGTTTGTAGTCATCAAAATTTTTCCACATCCAGGACGCAGTCTCCTGCATCAGATCCTCGGCGTCGGAACGATTCGGGACAAACATGAGGATGAATGTGAAAATGCGACGCTGGTTGGACAAAAACAGACTGATAAAGTCGTCTTTGTTCGACTTTTCACAATCATTCCCACCTGACTGAGGGTATGTTTCTTTCATTTAATCAACACCCTGCCGTTCATTTATCAATCGCATGACTTAAATTATGTACATGCCCTTATTTAACTATTTTCCTATTGCTAAATACCGTCTGAGGTCGAAATTACCCCGAAAATTTTTATTTTTGTTAACAATTTAATAATACACGACTTTATCTGTCTGTATATAGATTTTACAGAAAAAGTGGTCTCAATTCTTGACATATAATCCTGACAAGTCCTGTTTTGGTTTCATTTTACTTTAGCCAATTCACAGATGCAAGAAAGGATGGCATAATTTCTCATAAACTATTTCATTGATTGATTTTACGGAGATTTGGCAAGCAATATTTCAAGTCCGGAAATGAGATTGTTATTGTAGAACTGAATGTTATGACATAGTGTATCTATTAATCAGAACTTCAGTCGCGGCAAAGAACAGCGGATAGTTTTTGTTGCCTGAATGGCCCATGATTCATCCCGTCAATGCCAATCATCAGGGCCAGCAACAGATAACAGGCCGGAACGATATAGAATGCCAGACTCAAGCTGCCGCTTAAATTCCCGATATACCCCATCAGCCAGGTAAAGAATGCACAGCCGGGAATGCCTGAACAAGACAGTAGAATGAATATCATGGTCTTATCCGCTTCAGGCAGACAATCTGTACAATAGCTCTGGATGCTGGGCCAGAACGGAGCCGTGGCAAATCCGGCCAGAAACAGCAGGACAAAGAAAAGCCCCAAATGATTCAGCGCGGGAAAACACAGCGTAATGAGGGTGCCGCCAATGGCGGATATCACTACCAGCCTGCTGAGCTGATGCTGTCGGATAAAATAAGCCCAGAGGGTTCTGCCCGAGATCATTCCCGCAGCAAAAACGGCGGTCCCGACGGCTCCAGACCAGGCCGAGGATGAAAAATGCAATTGAATATAGCTGGCCGACCAGAAAGTCAGACAGATTTCCCCCCCGCCGGCAACAAACATCGCCGCAAAAAACAGCCAGAATCGCCGAATTCGCAGAATCGTCATCGCCTGGTTGTGAACCACAGACCAGTGTAGCGGCTCGGGATGCTCAGGATAGGGATGCGTTTTTCGCGGCACCAGCAGCATCGCCGCCGGCAGGATGGCAGCGATAGCGACGGATGCCATCATCAACCGCCAGGACACCCCGACCGACAGCAGCCACCCAAACAGAAGCACGGTAAACAGAAGTCCGATCGGCCAGAAAGCGTGAGCAAAATTGAGATATCGCCCCGGCTGGTCCGGGTGCAAGTCCTGCACAAACGGCGTTGCCAGCCCCTCAATGGCCCCTTCGCCAATACCGGTGACCATCAAGGCAAAAAACAAAATGGCATAATCGGAAGCCGAGGCGGATAATCCAAGGCCGATGGCGGTCAGTATGAGTGAAATCCCGAAAACACGGCGCTTACCCCAGCGGCCCGCCATAAATCCGCACAGCAGCATGAAAATCAAAATCATCCCCGCACGTCCCAGCGACAGCGCCCCGCCGGCGCTGAAGCCGCCTTCCTCCAGCGAAAATTTCAACTCGCGGGCCAGCGACACCAGGGCAATCGGAAGTACAATCGATCCGGAAGCATAAACAAAATAACACAGGAAAACGGCGTAATCATACCATCCAAACACCAATTTTCGTGAGTGCGTCATTACGTCATACTCCCGGAAACCTCCGGAAACCAAATCCGTCTGCCCTTATAAATTGGACTCCACATAGCCAACCGCATTGGTAAAGATCGTCATCCCGTCGGGCATGCCTTCTTTCTGCTGAGCCGTCAGCCGTGTCCATCGGGGATGCTGCGTCCAGCGGACGAATCGTTCCGGGTGCGGCATCATCCCCATCACACGGCCTGTCGAATCGGTCAGTGCCGCGATATCGGCGGTGGAACCGTTGGGATTAATGGGGAACGGACCGGGTTTGCCGTGCTCATCGACATAACGAAACGCCACATGGCCGTTGTTGATGATGCGTTCGAGGGTCTGCGGGTCTTTGGTCAGAATCTTGCCTTCGCCGTGGGCCACGGGGACATACAGGCGCCGGGCGGGGTCAAGGAATACACAGCGATTCGTGCCGGGCTGCAGATAAACCCAGCGGTCCTCATATTTGCCGCTGTCATTGTCGGTCAGCGTCGCGGGCATATCCGTCAGGCTCGGCTGTGCCTTGCCGTCGAGGTCGGGCAGCAAACCGGTTTTAATCAGCACCTGAAAACCGTTGCAGATACCCAGAATCAGCTTGCCCTGCTCGACAAACCGATGCAGCGGCTCGGCCAGATGATGCACAACCTGATTGGCCAGCACCTTTCCGGCAGCAACATCATCCCCATAACTGAATCCGCCAGGGAAAACCAGAATATCAAATCCATCCAGCAGGGACGGATTTTCAATCAATCGGTTGATATGAATACGCTCGCCCGCGGCACCGGCCAACTCAAACGCCACCTGGGTTTCGAGGTCACAGTTGACCCCTGCCGCCCGCAACACTAATACTTTTGCCTGTTTCATAGTTTATATTCAGCTTGAAAGCTAATCCTTTGATTGGAATTATTACTTGTTCTCATTTCCATGCCAGCGGTTTTTGCCATGCCTGTTTCAGAGATGCCAGGTCGCAATCCACGACTATCTGCTGTTTGCGGCTGCGAATGGTCAGCCGGTCGGTATGGGTGACTTCCCCAATCTGGCCGAACGGCACATCCGACATCAGCGATGCGAATTCATGGAAATGCGACGGAGCAACTTCAACGATATACCGGCTGTTGGACTCACTGAACAACTGGGCATCGGTTCGCACGCAATCTTCGGTCGTCGGCAGCCCGCGTAAATCGGCATTGATGCCCAGGCCGCCGGCAAAGGCCATTTCCGCCAGCGCCACGGCCAGTCCGCCTTCGGAGCAGTCGTGACAGCTTCGCACCAGCCCCTTGCGGATGGCCTCACTGAGCTTCTGAGCCGTTCGCAGCGCCCGACTGATCTCGACTTTGGGAACATTGGCACCCATTTGACCGCTTAATCGATAATAGTGCGAGCCGCCCAATTCATTACCCGTGGAACCAACCACAAACAGCAAATTGCCCGCCTGCTTGGCATCCATCGTCACGCACTGGTGAATATCGTCCACGATACCGATGGCGCTGACCAGCAGTGTGGCGGGAATCGAAATCACCCGTCCATCTTCGCAGACGAATTCATTATTGAGCGAGTCCTTGCCGGAAATAAACGGCGTGCCGAAGCCCATCGCCCCATCATAGCAGGCCTGAGCGGCTCGAACCAGCGTCCCGAAGGTCGTCGGACGATTGCAATTGCCCCAGCAGAAGTTATCCAGCAGGGCAATCCGGTCGGGCCGGGCGCCAACGCAAATCAGGTTGCGAATCGCCTCGTCGATTCCGGACAGAGCCATCCAGTAAGGATCAATATCGCCATAGAAAGGATTCATCCCGCAGGCCACCGCAATACCGCGATCCGAATTGTGCAGCGGACGAATAACCGCCGCATCCGAGGGGCCGTCGTTGGCAATCCCGGTCAGGGGCTTAATGACACTGCCGCCCTGCACTTCGTGGTCGTATTGACGAATGACCCATTCTTTGCTGGCGACGTTGTAACTGGACAGAATCGCCAGGACATCGTCGTTGTAGTTTTTCTTTTCGGCGATGGCCGGCTCCGACAACTTCGGACTGGTCCATACCGCCTTGCGGGAATATTTGGAAATTCCTTCATGCAGGAATTCCATGTCCAGCCGCCCTACCTCTACACCGTTGTATCGCAGGACAAGCTGTTTATCATCGGTAAACCGCCCGATGACTGTGGCCTCAACATCCTCGGACGCAAACAGGGCCAGCGTTTTTTCAATCTGTTCGGGACGGACGGCAATGACCATCCGTTCCTGGGCCTCGCTGATCCAGATTTCGGTATAGCTGAGGCCGGCGTATTTGAGCGGCACTTTATCCAAATCGACAATTGCACCGAGTTTTTCGCCCATTTCGCCGACGGCACTGGAAAGGCCGCCCGCCCCGCAGTCGGTAATTGCATCGTATAATCCCTGATCGCGGGCCATCAGCAGCACATCCAGCATCTTCTTTTCGGTGATGGCATTGCCAATCTGGACGGCATGTGAAAAAATCGTCTCATGTTCGTGCGTCATTTCGCCGCTGGAGAATGTGGCACCGTGGATGCCATCCCGGCCTGTCCGGCCGCCAACGACGACGATATAATCCCCGGATTTCTGATGTTTAAAGCATTTATCTCGGGGAATCAGGCCGATATTGCCACAGAAGACCAGCGGATTGGCGACATAACGATCATCAAAATAAATCGCACCGTTAATGGTGGGAATCCCCATGCGGTTGCCGTAGTCGCGCACGCCGGAGACGACGCCTTTCATAATCCGCCGGGGATGCAGCACCCCCTTGGGCACCTCGGACAAAGGCATATCCGGCCGGGCAAAACAGAAGATGTCGGTATTGGCGACCGGTTTGGCCCCCATCCCGGTACCCATCGGGTCACGGATGACACCGCCAATGCCCGTTGCCGAACCACCGTAGGGGTCCAGCGCCGAGGGGTGATTGTGGGTTTCCACCTTAAAACAGACGGCCATATCCGGCTCAAACTCAATCACACCGGCATTGTCGGCAAATACCGAAATACACCAGTCTTTATTCAGTTCCTGCGTCGCCTTGAAGACCGTCTCCTTGAGCAGGTTGCCAAAACGGATGGTCTTGCCGTCATGTTCCATCTCGACAGCGCTCTTTAATGTCTTATGAACACAATGCTCGCTCCAGGTCTGGGCCAGCGATTCCAACTCGATGTCGGTCGGTTCACGGCCAATCCGCTTGAAATAATCCTGAATCGTCCGCATCTCGGTCAGATTCAAAAACAGGTCCTTCTCTTTGCTCAGACGGACAAGACCTTCTTCATCCAGCTCACGAATCGGGATATGCACCAGATTCATCTGATACGGCTGGGTATGCGGGCTTGGCGGCTCGGCATCACTGCCATAAATGACTTCCTCGATGCAGTCGTTGGCCAGCACGCGGCGGCTGATGGTCTGCACATCCTCCTGCGACACCGCCCCAAACAGCACGTACTTGCGCGCCGTACGCACACTGGCAACCGCATTGGCCCCCATATCCTTCAGTGCTGCCAGAACGGATTCAGCCGTCGGGTCGGTCACGCCGCTTTTGAGGTGGACTTCAACCTGCGTCGCCTGCACGGCCCCCGAAGGCTGCGGTGCATGACCGATGACATAATCCTGACATACGGGGTCGGCAAGCAGCTCGCGCCCCACTCGTTGGGCAAATGCCTCATCAAAATCCGCTTCAATCAGATACACCCGTGTAAAATGCACATCCTCCACGGACTGAATCGCCAGTTCACGGATACTGCCGAGTGTGGCTTTTCCGTGCACATCGGCAACACCCTGCCGACTGGTAATCTCAAATCGCCATTGTCTCACGTTGGGTCCCTAACAAAATGGTTCCGCCCGAGGCGGAATCCTGCCTGGTTTCGTTATCCTGTATGACTACCCGCCCGGCGGGTATTCGGGGTATCTTATCCCCCAAAGACCAAAAAGTGAAATAATTTTATCCAACTTTTACACGATATGACTCTCCGACTTGAATTTCTCCGTTCCAGCAAGGCTAAGTACTTCAGCCTCAACCACTTACTTCTTATGCTCACAGAATAATTATACCCCCTTAAATAGGGACAGTTACCTATTTTTAGCATAAAACGCAAAACAAACGGCAGATGCCACTGCTTTAATTTCTGTCTTGAATATCCATTGGGAGCTGAAACAAGAAATAATCCTGCAGCAAAATAACTATATCTCCTTTATTTTCAATTATTTACAATCTTAACAAGCCGGATTCTTTTCTTACGAAACGGAATTTTTCCTTGATTTAGCTGCTGTGAATTTGCTATATTCACACTTGGAAAGATAGGTAAACTGGATGAGGTGTGGAATAAGAGTCTGTCGGAACTCATTTCAATACCTCACAGATTTGTGTAAAATGACAAGCGTGTGAACCTTAAGTAAACGTTTTATTGTACACAAGTGTAAATTTTATCGGAGGATCGTAAAGATGAAGAAAGTATTAGCTCTATTGATGGTGGCTGCGTTGGCCACAGTCTCACAGGCAGTGATCATCGATTCATTTGAGAACATCGATTTTGATTCGGGAAGCGTGACACTCAACGGGGCCTTTAAAGGCTTTGATGCGCCACAGGGCACGGAGATCGCAGGGTGGACCAACTATCGTAACGGCGCTGCCGGCCCGCTGAACGACGCTGGCGTTGAGGGAGCCAATGTCGGCTGGTGGCTGACCGATTATGGTTATCAGAATGCAGGCTTTATGAGTTCAGGTGACGCCGCCTACACGATGAGCGCCTACACCATCAAGGCCGGGGATATATTCGATATTTCATATATCGCGGCCCGCTGGGGTTGGACAGGCACTGGTGAATGGACAGTCTCCCTGTTCTATGACAATCCGGCCAATGTATTCGGGTCCTATGTACAGGCCATTAACAGCGACTGGATGGCTCAGCATGTCTGGTACAACAGCACCACTGGGATTGCAGCCACTCCTGAATCGGTCGGCGGAACCCTGGGCATTCTCGTGAAGAGTACGGGTACCGGGATATCACAGATCGATGAAATCGCGGTCAATGTCGTTCCCGAACCGGCCACGATGGCTCTGCTGGCACTGGGTGGACTGCTGCTGCGTCGTAAGAAATAAGCCTTTTACGTTCAGCCCATCCCAAAGTAAAACCAACACAAAGCCCCGTCATCTGACGGGGCTTTTTTATGCCCATATTATCCTCCACAAAATAGGGACGGCTTCGATCAGCCCTTAACGCCGCATGAACACTGGCATATCGACATTTCGTACCTGAATATCTGCGGCACATTT
>CAZVYY010000024.1:0-67508 GCA_964630775.1 uncultured Pirellulales bacterium
CACTGCTTTATCTAAAACATAGTCTCTTGTCAAGAAAGAAGCTTAGTAGTACAGTTTATATAGAGTTAGTCTCAAGTCTTCACACCGTTTCAAGGGATGGTCTTAAAAAAACAGGTTTCCGGACGTCTGAATCGACGCCCGGAAACCGTTGTTAGCGATAGAGCAAATCTTAGTTACGGAAGACTGATCTGATAGGCATCTTCCAGCCATTTTCCTGCGAATGCAGAAAAGTCGGTCATATCAATCCTGCAATCGTCATTGACATCCAGAGCCACCATCAGGGCGTCTGCTGCCCAGGCTTCCCGATCGCAGACCCACGGCTGAGTCGTCACAGTTTTGAGATACTCATGGGCGACTTCCTGAGCGCTGAGACCATAGTTCCATATCTTCAGGTCATCGATCATGCCGTTGAAGTACCCGTCACCTGCGCCCCACATGCTTCTGGCAAGCCAGTTCTGTGTCGTTGGTGCAAAACTGATCGGATCGTTGGTCATACTCGTATTGACAGCAACCCGTTCGCCGTTGACATACAACCGGGCGGTATTGCCGGTCAGTGTGGCGCTAACGAACGTCCATTGCCCCACCGGAACCGCCTCTGCGGCCGAGGTCACCGATTGTTCGGTGCCGGCAACCTTCACCGCAAATCGCACCGCGTTGTTGACGCTTCCGGGATTCAGACACAGGAAAATGTAGTTGTCCGTGTTGTTGCCGAAATCGAGGATTCGATTCCAGTTGGAACCGCCACTGGAATAGACCCAGGCCGAAATCGTGATGTCCTGATAAGCGGCCACCATACCTTCGTCAATTTGGGCATACTGGGCATCGACGTTGTTCGGATCCGCCGGGTTAGCGCGAGGATTGTTAAACTTCAGCGATGAAGTGCCTGCAAGCCCGGGAACCGTATTGGCTGCCAGTACCGGCACATCCGTTCCGGAGTCATTGCTGGCCATCCGCAGATTAAATCCGTTAACAATATCCGGTGTAATACCATTTGGATTCACATCATAGGCCATCGACTCCATCGGATAATGATTCATCAGACGTTTGGTCATCACGCGAGCCGGGCCGGTGTCACGATTGGAGGCCGTGCTGGGCAGGGTGTTGGTAACGACACAATAGTAGTACCCTTCATCGGCTACTTGAACATCATAAATGGTCAGTTTATCCGTATTCACCCCGGCATAATCAGCGCCGTTAGTCAGGGCCACGTCGGGATTACCGATCTTGTACCATTGATAGGTATCTGCCGCCGCTCCCACCACGGACACAACAAGATTGCTGCCGGCATCGACCACATTATAAGCCGGTGAGGAAGCCGAAACGCTTACGGTTGCCGGAACCATTACAAAGGACCACAGTTCACCCATAATATTGTTTGGATCCCCGGCCGGGTAACCGCCGGCACCGTTATCCAGTACTTCTTCGATTTTCCAGTAGTACTTAATACCGCGATTCAGACTGAGCGGTCCGTATTCATTGCGAGGATTGGTCAGACTGGGATCAGCATTGTGGACCTGATTCACGGAATCATACAAATACACATTGGGATCATTACTGCGAGACAGGTAGATGTTATGGCGAAGAATGTTCGGAAGGACCTGGGAATCCGAATTCTTGGCCGCGTCCCAGCCGAGCGTTACTTCCGCCTTCGTCAGCGAGGTCGGTGTTCCCACGGAACCATCCGGATTGAGCGGCTCAGCAGTCGGATTGTGAGGAAGATTTTCTTGTGTGATAATGAGTTTCAGTGCGGCTAATAGAGCCTTTTTGCCTGCTGCCGTGTTGGGCAAATCGACGGGGTTTCCACTGCCTTGATCCGGAACATTGAACAGCAGCCGTTTGGAACCAAAAACCGCACCCGAGCCGGATTTTTCGCCGGCCTTCCAGTATGCAACAATAATTTCGCCCGCCGGCGAAGTGGCCAGAATCCGCCCATCCCCGACTGTACCGGTACCCGGTGCAGAAAAGCCCCAGGTGGCGTCATTCCACCAGTCAACCGCACCGGCACCACCGAATACCGAGGCTCCGGCCTGGGTCACGACTGTTTCGTTTCCGGACAACGTGTGAAACGCGCCAATTGGTCCGGTGTGCCAGCCCCAGCGGCTGCCGTCCGGACGTGCGACATAGCTGGTAAAGCACACCACAGGAATGGTCAGCGCGTTGAACGTCGCTGTGTTGGTCGCATTGCCATAGGCGCCGCTGGTCAGCACACGACCGACAATGAAAATATCCGTACCGGCAGGGATATTCGACGGAGTGCTGTAATCCCCAAAAGTAACGTTCGCGCCGAAGTTCTGCACCAGAAAGTCAATGATGGGCTGATTGCCTGTCTGACTTGTCCCGGACACTGCAATATTCAGGCCTTGACTCGTACCGACGAATACTGCAGCGCATAACGCTGTGAATAAAATTACTCTTCTCATTACTGTTCTCCTAAATAGATTTGGATATTACGACTTTTTACAATTCCATTTCACGCTCTGGCGTCCCTAATACACTCGCCATCACATACACTCCGCACATCGCAGTTCTTTTCGTCACCAACCTCCTTTCACTGATTGATCCGGTTTTTGATTTTTATATTTTTTACTGTCATTGCCACACCACAGTCACAGTGTCACAATTACATTACGCGTCAGTCCATATCCAGGATCAGTTCGGGACTGCAGAAGAAACACCAGTCGTAGGCATTTCCCTGGTTTTCCCTGCCCGCCTTCCCTTCCGTCACCACCAGTGACAGAAAGCGGTCCTGTTCAGTCAAAGCCACGTCGATGGGGAAATTCCGGGGTGCAGTGATGCCGGTCTTTGAAAAACGGACCTGTCCGTCCACTAAAATCCAGACATCGAAATAATTCGTAATATCCTTATACGGGACCGGGGCTGCAGCAATCGCCGTAAACCGTCCCGGCTGCACGCCATCCGGCAACAGGCTGCGAATTGCCTGCAGATCAAAGGTGATCCCGATATTGGCATGCATGAATATGGCCGGATTTTCAGGTGTGCCATACCGTATATTATTGATCATCAGATCGAAATCGTCATTAATTGTTTTACTGCCATTGATAATCGGAGAGCACCAGTACGCATTGGTATCCGGACATTTGTCAAACACATGCCCCTGCGAACTGACAACGGCCGGCTCCGGGCTGCCGTCGGGGATAAAAATACCATCGATACCGGGTATTTTAGACACCGGGCAAAAGGAAGTCCAGGGTTTCTGATTTCTGATCCCATAGCCATTCACATACAAAGTGCTCTCTGAAAGAGTGCCCGTCTCGATTCCGATGCCGTAATCCTGACGTCCGGTACCCAGCCCATTTCCACCGCCGACCAAATCCGCCAGATTGATTGCAGCCTGTCCCCGCCAGATAAATTTGGAGGCCGAATCGATGGCACGAACAAACAGGGATTCATTGCAGTGAATATCGGAGATGGCGCCGGAGATGCCCGAGACCCTCTTGGCCGCCCCCGCCCCCACCTCAACACTGTTTTTTTTGTCCGACTGCCCGCCGGCAATCAGCATGGTTTTACCCCGGATGACATGCAGAAAGGTCTCATGGGTCGGGCTGGCATGAACACCAAATTCGGTTCCGAAATCGATGACTTTCCCGTTTTGAGTATAGACGGAAAAACCAGTCGCCTCTCTGGGAACAATGGCATATACCTTGCCATACTGAAGTCCGATTCGGTCTTCGGCGAGAATCTGGAATTCCGCCGGGGCTTCAATGACGACCCGGGCGTTGGTGTCAAACTGGAGTTCGACCAGCCCTTCACGCAGAATCATCGACTTGCCGTCAGCCAGCAATCGATCCCCGGTTTGTGACGGGCCGTTCTGGTTTGCCCATTGAGCCGAGATGCTATCGGTCAATGTGGCAACTTCAAGACGTGATGGGGCCGGCACAAAGTACATGAAACTGACCACAAAGAGGATAGCCGCGGCAATCGCAGCAAATGAAATGACCGTACTGAAGCTGATTTTTCGGGGGATTTTATTATATTCTAAATCGATTGGCTGAGCAGGCGATTGATCCGGACCTTCTTTGACGGCTTCAATCGCCGGGGCTGATTTTTCATGCTGCGACATCATCCCCCAGAACTGCTGATCGAATAGCTCCTGGCCCGGTTTGTTTTTAAAGTATTCCGAGGAGCGTATCTTGCACAGAATGGACATAAAATCGATATAATGCCCCACCGCCTGCGGATGATCGCGAAGCATTTGTTTTAAGGCACAGAACTGCTCGGGCGTACTGTGCCCTTCAATCGCAGCATAAATCAACTCATACAGGCGTTTGAGGTCCAGAGGATTCATCAGGCCAGATCCTCCGACATGAGCGTCCTTTTGATGCAGTTATGCAGCAGGATAAAGATTGTCGGAATTCGCTTATAGAGGGTATGCATGTTTCGATTTGTTTTCGATGCTATTTCCGGCACGGAAAACCGTTCATAAAATCGCAAACGAATCAAATCCAGATCGGACGGTTCCAGTTTGCTCAGGCATACTGTTAACGCAGCCAATTGCTCTTCAGAGCGTTTGGATTCATTCTCGTGTGCCGAGGCAAGCGCATCCAGCATCTGGTCATCGAATTGGAATTCCTGTCGTTTCGTGCGATAATAGTTGGATATGGTCAGCCGGATGATTTTTCGCGCCCAGGCCAAAAAGAAAGTGTCGCGCTGATAGGTATCGAATTTTTCCCACATGATGCTGGCTGATTTCTGGAGGATATCTTCGGCATCGGAGTAATTGGGAACCAACGTCAGGATGAAATTAAACAACTGATTGTTGTATTTAATAAAGTACCCAATATATTCATCTTTTCTGGACATAGAATTGCCTCTAATCCTCAAAAACATCCTTTATAGTCTTATCTATATATGTAATCAAATCTCCTGATTAGTAATAAATTTTGTTTTTTACCTGTCATATTTCATACATCTCAGAGAATTATGTCTTCTCTGGAGTGAGTACATATCAAAGGGCATGCCGGAATCTATCCGACATGCCCTGTCTTGATATGCTTATATGTGGTTGTCACTTCAAATCGACTATGAAAGACCGAATCCTGCCAGCTGAAACACCCAGCAGTCTGTGTCTGATCAGTCCAGGGGTCGATTACTGGTCATTAGATTTTGCTTTAACGACGGCCTCAAATGCCTTTTTGGGTTGATAGTTTCTGTCAAACAGCAGAGGAGAACCGCCGATCCAGGATGTTGCATCATAAACACCCCAGAATGTGACGCGGGAAATTTTGTCTCTGTGTTTGATAAATATGCCGAAAAGCTCGGCGTATTTTTGTGCCAGCTTTTGCTGGGTTTCTTCGCTCTGGGCAGTCGAATCGGAGGTGCTTTGTCTGTTGATCTGGTTCACATCCGCACCCCTGTAACCCCGCGTCTGAGTCTTGATGTCCAGTTCGGTAACCATGACTTTTACGCCGGTTGCGGCCAGGCTGTTGATGGCATACTCCAGGGACTCTTTGCTTGGATATTCCAGACCGCCATGAAGCTGAATCCCGACACCATCTATCCGGAGACCTTTGGACTGGAGATGCTTGACAATTGCGACGGCCCCATCACATTTTGCCCTGCTCGTATCCAGATTGTAATCATTGTAATACAATTCCATATCCGGGTCGGCCTGATGGGCATATTCAAATGCTTTGGCAATATGATCGAATTTCTGCTCGGGCTTGCCTTCGCCGATAATTCTGAACCATTGCGTATTTCTCATGGTGCCGTCTTCATTCAGGGCCTCATTGACCACATCCCATCCTTTAATACGGCCTTTATACCGACCCACGACAGTGGAAATATGGTCTTTCATTCTGGCCAGCAATACATCACGAGTCACAGGTTGTCCGGAATCATCCGTAAATACCCAGCCGGGAACCTGGGCATGCCAAACAAGCGTATGGCCAATCGGAACCATATTATTTTTCTCGCAGAATTCCATGAAACTGTCTGCCGGGGCCC
This sequence comes from uncultured Pirellulales bacterium, assembly GCA_964630775.1. Classification (GTDB taxonomy): domain Bacteria; phylum Planctomycetota; class Phycisphaerae; order Sedimentisphaerales; family Anaerohalosphaeraceae; genus Anaeroglomus. The sequence goes on from CAZVYY010000024.1 coordinate 5,965, forward strand.
AATTATACTGACCCGGCTGCGGATGGATAAGCTGCCATTTCATGTCATTTTCGGATGTGGCCGAGTTGAACTGCTGGATGGCGATTGCCGCCGCCTGGGGATCCTGGCCCATTACAAGATTTCGATTGTATGCGCCCCCAATCAGGAAATAATCTTTGTACACGTCCTTTAATGCCGGCAGGTCGGACACTGCCACTGCGGCTGGTTTGTTATCGGGACGTTCCAGAGTCAACAGGCCCAGTTGATACGGCAATAGCTCATAGCGGTCGCTGCTCTTCGGGTCACGTCCCTGGAAAAGGAATCGCAGGTTTGCGGGGTCAATGGTCGGGGTTTCATCATAATTGTCACGAAGCAGCTCGCCATGGCTGATGTCTCTTGTCCAGGGTTCCACACCGTCTTCAAAAGTGACGTTGTTGATCCCGGCAAAGGGTGTCTCCCAGGAATCGGCACCCGGCAGGGGCTTCCATTCTCCATTGAGATCGTTGGATATCCAGGCACGGTAGTACCGGGCCGGACTCAGGGCCTCGATGATCGTCAGATAGGTATTGGTCCCTTTGATCTTGTAGGTCATGCTGCCTTCGAACAGGTTGTTGCGATTGTCCTGTATGGCAATCTCAATATCGCCAAATCCGTTGGGGAAATCTTCAATGCGGGTCCGGCTGCGATAGAAACGCCCGTCATCGCCGGTAAAGAACAGATACGCGTGGGTCTGGTCGCAGATGATGTGATAGTCAATCGGGAGCCTCGGGGCGCTGGAGGGCAGCTTCTCGAAGAAATTCTTCGGTGCCGTCCAGGTTTCGGGTTTACTAATGTCATCGGTGGTGCAGTACTGCGGCTGCTGCGACTGGAACACAAGGTACCACTTTTTGTGCGGGGTAAAATAGAACAGATGCGGTGCACAATGATACCCTTTTAAACCCGGATTGACATCGACAAAAGTGAGCCTGGCATTGGGGGCTTCGGACCAGTCCTTGAAGTTCAGATAGGCCATGCTCCAGGTTCTGGCCGATGTTGAGTAAACCGTTGCATAGATGTGCCACAGGTCATTGTAGCGGACAATTGTCGGGTCTTTGATGGATACAATGGTGTGGGTGTCATCCGAGACCGGTTTAATCAGCACGCCGGAGGATTTCCATTTGAGGGGCATGGCAAAAGGCGACTTGGGGGCTTCTGCCGGTGCTGCGGCAGGCTGACTTGATGCGGATGCAGCCCGGGCTGCATCCGGACGGAAAAGATGCTGGGCAAAATAATACAGGTTATTCCGCCATTCAGTGGCGTCGTGGGCATTGGAATCCACATGCCAGACATGCGGTACATTGTTTTCCTTCAAATAGGCGTGCACATCCTGACTGATGGAAATCAATCCGTCTTTGTTGCCGCAGGCCAGCCATAACAGTCTCAATTCCCGACGGGCTTTGGCCGGGTCGGGAACAAGCTGCTGAGCCGGTTTGGTGTTCGGTGCTGAAGAAAATCCGCCCACCCAGGCAAATGTACCCAGATTTCCCAGACCGAAATTCAGGGACTGCCCCCCGCCCATGGAAAGTCCTGCCAAAGCCCGGTGTTCACGGTCTGCTAATACAGAATACCGGCTTTCAATGGCGGGAATGACATCATTGAGCAAATCCTGCTCGAATTTCTCAAAAGCCGGTGCGGTGCTGTAAACATTCCCCTCCGCCCGGTCGTTGGGCTGGGCACGGCCGTTGGGCATGACCACAATCATCGGTTCTGCCTTCTTTTCGGCCAGCAGGTTGTCGAACAGGATATCCACCGAAGCAAATCGCTGCCATTCGGTCTCATCGCCGCCAATACCGTGTAGCAGGTAAAGAACCGGATATTTACGGTCGGCTGAGTAGCCTGCGGGGGTATAAACAAGCATCTTGCGTCGGGTGCCGACGGTTTTGGAATCATATTCAACCATTTCCATTTTGCCGCGGGCAATCCCTTCGCGTTTCTGATTAATATCAGGGGCGGGATCGGGGAATGCCGGCTTATCATCCGGCCCCAACTGGATGGGGCCGCCGAATCGGCGTCCTGCACCTCTGCGGGCCTCCGGAGCGGGGGCCGGTTCGGCTGCACCTGCCTGAGCCCCTGCCTGCGGAATGAGTTCAATTGCATTAATCATCGGATTTTCGGTCTGGGTGCTAAAGTCTATCCGGAACTGTCCGTTGGTTACTTCCACGGGAATCGTTTCGATATAGGCACGATTGGCACCGCCAGCCCTGGCCCAGATATCAAAATCCTTAAACTCTTTTCCCTGCACCTTATAGGAGAAAACGCGCTGGCCGGGGCCAGTGATGCCCTCAAATGTCTCGGCGAAATAGAGCTTCGCGATGTATTTGCCGTTGGGAACCTTGCAGGAAAAGGCATCCATGGCGTAATGTTCGCTTAAAAACAGGCCCGAATCCTTCGTTCCGGCAATCACTGTCTCCGGATCGCGATCGATGGTGGCACCGCCCTCAAACCCCTGGTCCGGCTGCCAGACATTGCCGCTGGAATCCGTGAAGGGGGTGGACTGGCCGGCCTTGATGCGGATGGTCTGACCGGCAGGCATGGGAGCTGCTGTGCCTGATTCGGTCGGTTTTGCGGCAGATGCAGCCGGAAGAGGCTGGTCCCGGAACAGCAGCGGTGCAAACTGATAGAAGCTGCGTCTCCAGGTCAGAAACTCATGAGCCGTATCCGGCGACACATACGCAACATTTGCGATGCCGATCTGATTGAGGGCTTCGTGATTGGCCTGGATATTACCTGGATTTTCACGGCTGCCGCAACTGCAGAACACAAGCTTGACTTTTTCCCTGAAGCCGGGTGTGGAATTGACATCGTTTGGGTTGATGATACCGCCGCTGAACAGACCGATATGGGAGAACTTGTCCAGATTCTTCAGGGTAATGGTCTTGGTTTCCATACCGCCCATCGACAGGCCGGCCATGGCACGGTTGGGCTGGTCGGAAAGCGTACGGAAATTGGCATCAATATAAGGAATCAATTCATTGACAAGAACCGTCTGAAATGGCCCGATATCGAAATTTCGCAGGCCGCCGATGCGGACATCGTTGGTCATGCCGTAGGTCATCACGATTAGGAAGGGTTTGGTCTTGCCATCGGCCAGCAGGTTGTCCATAATCAGATTGACACGCCCCTGGTTGCTCCAGGCGGTTTCATCTTCGCCCCAGCCGTGCTGCAGGTACAGCACCGGATATCGCCTGGTTAAATCCTTCTCGTAGTCCGGCGGGGTATAAACGAACGCCCGGCGTGAGGTGTTGGTGCTTTTGGAGGGGAACAGAATCTGGTGTACATGACCATGGGGGACGTCTTTCAAGGCATAGAAATCCTGGTCACGAGCAGGAATTTCGATGCCGCTTTCCCACCGCGTGGAACCGTAGAAGTTCAGGGCGCCGGGATCGTTAAAGGTTCCCCCGTCCACCGTCAGATGATAGTAGTGGAAGCCTTCATCCAGCGGTCCTGCCGTGGTGCCCGTCCAGACGCCGTCATCGGCTTTGGCAAGAGTGGTGCCGCCGCGGCCGCCCAGACCCAGGCTGACGCTGACACTCTGGGCCTGCGGGGCTACGATGCGAAACCGGGCATAGCCCTGCGAGTTGACCTGCGGATATTCCTGGCCGGGCTGATTCAACGTCGAGGGTTTGAAATCGTCTTTGATGGCCGGCTGCTCGGCCTGAGCAAAGCACAGGCTTACAGTCATGACCCCTGCCAGCAGCATAATCACTCTGATTTTCATTTGATGACCTCCTTAATTTGCTAATGATTACTATTCCTTGTTATGTGTATTCGGTTTTACAGGGCCTGTCAGTTAATCCCTGAACAGCAGCGGTGCAAACTGATACAGACTGCGACGCCAGGTTTGCCATTCATGTGCCGTATCGGGTGATACATAAGATACGGCATTAATCCCAGCCGCTTTAAGCTGCTCCACATGGGCACGGACACTATCCGGTCTTTCTTTGGAGCCGCAGCTCTCAAAAATCAGCTTGACCTTTTTGTTAAATTCCTGTGCATTGGCCATCACACCATTGTGCGCCGTTGCAGGATCGCCCACCGTGCCGCCGCTGAAGATGCCGATATGCGAGAACACATCCAGATTCTCCATGGCGATGGCATTGGTCTGCATCCCCCCCATGGACAGCCCTGCCATGGCCCGATGCGGCTGATCGGCAAGGGTGCGATAGCCGGCGTCAATCATAGGGATAATTTCTTCCAGAAGAACCTTCTTAAAGGTATCAGCCCAGCCTGTCGGCGGCCAGGGGGCACCTTCAGCGCGACGGGGGCGTTCCCGGCCGGGCATACTCCAGGTACCATTGTCCATGACAATAATAAAGGGCCGGGCCTTCCCTTCGGCGATCAGGTTGTCCATAATCAGATTGGTCTTTCCCTGGCCGGGCCAGCCGGTTTCATCTTCGCCGCCGCCGTGCTGCAGATACAATACCGGATAGCGTGTTGAGGTATCCTTGTCATAGAAAGGCGGCGTATACACAAAGCAGCGACGCCAGGCGTTGGTTACTTTCGAAAAATAAAGATTCTGGCGTATCTGGCCGTGGGGCACATCCTTAAGAGCATAAAAGTCCTGATCTTTGGCGGGTACTTCAACCCCGCTGCCCCATCGGCTGGCACCATAGAAATACATGCTTCCCGGGTCCGGAACCTGAGCACTGTCAATCACAAGCTGGTAGTAGTGGAACCCTTCGTCCTGGGGCGCCGAATCGCCAGTCCAGACGCCGTCCTGTCCTTTGGTCATGGGATATTTTACACCGCCGATATCCAGCAGAACCTGCTGAGCCTCCGGCGCAGCAATGCGTGCACGCACCCGGCCTTCGGAGTTGACCTGGGGGTATTGCCGACCCGGCTGATTGGTCGATGCCGGCTTGAAATCGTCCACCACCGCCGGCTGTTCGGCCTGAACAGCCTGGGGTATCTGGGGACTCACATGATAATAATCAAAATCCACAAATCCGCCGGTTTCTTTGGCAGCGAAGTTGAACAGTCCAAACCGATATCCCATAAAGTGCGGCAAGGTATAGGACATCTGCAGTACCGAACCTATCTTCGTCCACGTCTGGCCGTCAAGGCTGTAGTAAAAATTAGCCTTATCGGTACGCTCCCGGAAATCGCAGTCAATTCTCAGATGCACGGTCTTCTGATTCAGGGCGACCGTCTCGACGGTTTCGGGCTTGTCGGATTGGGCACTGACCATCACAATCGACTTGCTCTGCCCATCCATTTTTACGCCGACAAAGCCATATTTTTTCTGCAGGGCAATCAGGCCGGCACAATCGCCGTCTTTCATATTGTCCACTTCGATTTTGGTCACTGCCGAACAGACCGGGCCAAAGGTGCGCTGAGTCAGAGTATTCCGGGCCTTTAATACATCACCATCCACTCGCCCCGTAGTCAGCCGTAAATAACCGCTCCGCTGGCCAATCGACCAGTAACGGTCGTCTGGATTATGATTCCACTGCCAGGCCAGAGGCAACGGCTCGTTGGACTTGCGATTAAATTCATCCGAAGCCACGAGATTGCCTATCCCCGGCTCGTTGTCGGCAATATCGAGCGTCCTGGGCGCTTTCCCATCGACACCCAGCACCGGCCAGCCATCTTCCCATTTAACCGGCACCAGCCATGGGCTGCGGCCAACCGAACCGTTATCCTGAAACAGCATCGCATACCATTTGCCGTCCGGGGTGTCAATCAGGCAGCCCTGTGCAACCCCCTGGTCCTGCAGAATCACCTTGCCCTCATAGGGACCGGTGATCTTGTCGGCCCGGTGAATAATCTGCGTGCGCATCCCGCCCCGCGGCCATGTGATGTTCATTACATAATATTTTCCGTTGACCTTGAGCATCTGGGACCCTTCGGCGTTCAGACCGATGTCGGGGCCTGCAACCACGCTGGCATTTTGGATTACGACATCATTGAATCCGCCGTCCTTGATGCCCGTCAAATCCGGTTTCAGCTCCACCAGGCGAAGATTGCCGCCGCCATAGATCATATAGACCCGCCCATCATCATCGAAGAACAGGGATTGGTCATGCAGCGAGGGGGCGAATGAGATTCCCTTCCAATCGCCCTTTTCAATGTCTTTGGTGGTGTAAATATGCGTTCTGCCGCTGGTGCTGGAGAATGTGGACACGTAATACGTGCCATTATGATACCGCAGGCTGCTGGCCCAGGATCCCTGACCATAGGCATTTTTGCCGTTTTCCAGCCGGAGTGCCTCGTTGTCCGCCAGGGTGTCATAGGCATATCCAATCAACTGCCAGTTGACCAGGTCTTTTGACTTCATAATCGGTACACCCGGACTCATGTGCATCGTGGTGCTGCTCATATAGTAGGTATCCCCCACACGAATGACCGCTACATCCGGCACATCGGCCCAGATGACAGGATTCTGTGCAGATTCCGCCCGGACGGACACTGGAAACAAAACCAATGCCAGGATAAATACCCATACATACTTTTTGTTCATAAGTGAATCCTCCATGAGTTTACTGAATAATACGAAATACGGTTAACGAATGGGCCGGTGCCGTATAGGCAAAAACCGGCTTGACGGTCTCGGTTGAAACGGCCGGCTTGACAGCCGGGGACTTTCCATCTTCATTGACGGCATTGGCATCCGGGCCGGTCAGTACTGTCTTGACGGCCTTCATCGAGGCTTCCTGCGAAAGTCCGGCCAGACGTACGCTGATATCAGCCGGTTGATCGGCGCCATTGACGATTTTGACAATCAAATCCCCGGTTTTCGAATCAATGACCGAAGACGCCGTGAGCATTTTTGGCTGCTCAGGGGCAATTATTGTCTCAAGACACTGATCTCCGCTGTTTTGCCCGAAAATCTGCTGCACATAGTAGTTAGCTGAAAGGTAAACGCTGGTACTGTCGAAATAGATCATATCCGGCGTCCATTGCGTGTGACCGCGACGCGCCAGCAGCGGTGCATAAGAGGCAAACAGGACCACATCGCCATTGCGCTCATAGCTTGTCAGCCCGGCGGCTTCAGCCAGGGCCGACCGCAGAGTATTGCGTCTGCCCTGGTCATGCGCTGCGTATTCGCCGACGTACACCTTTGAATCGGCACGATTATACGCATTGTAGCGATTGAGGTTATCCCAGAACCACTGGGGACTGACATAATAGTGCTCATCCACCATCGGGAGTTTAAGCTCTCGAGCAAACGCCCAGCCATTGTCGTAGTCTTCGCCGCTGGCAAAAGGGCCGACTGTACCCACCACAGTAATCTCGGGATGCTTTTGCTTTAATGCCTCATAGATCATCTTGAAACGCTCTCTGAAGATCGGGGTGATGGCGTCTTCGTTGCCGACACCGATATATTTAAGGCCGAACGGTTCGGGATGCCCTGCGGCGGCCCGTTTGGCACCCCATGGGGATGTCGCCGGTCCGTTGGCCCACTCGATCAGGTCAAGCACATCCTGAATATACGCCGGCATTTCATCGAGGGGCAGGCCTTCCTGTCCGCGGCCGGGGGAATTGCCCGCATGCTGACAGCACACGCCGGCGGTGACCACGGGAAGCGGCTTGGCACCAATATCCTCGCAGAATTGGAAATATTCAAAATATCCCAGGCCCATGGTCTGGTGATAGCCCCATAAATTGCGTCCGGCGCGCCGCTGTTCGACCGGGCCAATGCTGGCTTTCCAGTCATAATACTGATGGGTACCCGTGCCGTGAACCAGACAGCCGCCGGGAAAACGCATGAATTTCGGTTTGATGTCGGCGATTGCCTGGGCCAGGTCCGCCCGCAGGCCGTTTGGGCGGCTGCGAAACGTTTTTTCCGGAAACAGCGAAATCATATCCAGACACAGTCCGCCCGTGTCATGAGCCAGCAGAACCAGGCGTGCGTCGCTGACCGTGCGAGTGGGAACCAGCTTTGTGCTGTATCGCGTCCACGCGCGGCCTTTAATCTCCAGTTTGGCTTGGGCCAGTATGTCCCCCTCTTTCGTTTCAAGTCGCAACGTCACCGGCATGGATTTATTGTTGTCGCCACGGCCCCACATCTGTCCCATAAACGCCTGATAAGCCCAAAAAGACGCTTCGTATGTTTCACCTTCTTTAAGGACGATGCCGTCAAATCCGCCGTTGGCAATACCCACACCTTCGCCCGGTGAACCGATTGTCAGCAGTACATAATGCGGATTGTTCCGGTGGACGGGACGCATATTGGCCACTGCAATGGAGCCATCCCCCCCGCCGTATTTCTTGAGTTCCCAGAATTTAAGCGGATGCCAGTCCGTCTTTTCTGTCGGGCTGTATTCAAACGAGCGGTTCTGAATCAGTTCCGCATAAAGTCCGCCGTCGGCCGCGTAATTCAGGTCTTCAAAGAACACCCCGACCAGGTCCGGGCTGATCGGTTTTCCCGGCTTGCCGGCCTGCACTGTCAGTTCGACAGGTTCAGCATAAGCAGCCGCAGCAGACCACAGCAGGACTGCCCACAGCCTGCGGGCTATCCATGTCCCTGTGCATCGAGATGAAAAAGATCGACATTGCTGCATAACAAGACTCCTTTTTTGCTATATTTTTCGTACGGTAAGCTTCACTCTCTGCAGGTCACAATCACGTGATGAGCTGCCAATCATAATTTCAAATTCACCCGGCTCTACAATATAATCCATGTCGATGTTATAAAAAGCCAGATGCTCCGGCGTAATATCCAGATCAACCGTTTCGGTCTGACCCGGTTTTAACGTAATCCTTCGGAAGCCCTTGAGTTCTTTGACAGGACGTGTTACCGAGCTGACACAGTCGCGGATGTACATCTGCACCACTTCATCTCCGGCCCATGGGCCAGTATTGGTTATTTCAACCGATACGGTCGTGGATTCATCCGGTCGAATAACCTGCTTTTTGAGCCGGGGATTTCCGAACTCAAACCGGGTATAACTCAGCCCGTATCCGAACGCATATAACGGACTGACATCGTCAAAGAGATAGCCTCGTCGGGCCGAGGGTTTATAGTTGTAATAGCAGGGAATATGCCCCACTGAGCGGGGAATCGAAATCGGCAGCTTGCCGCCGGGATTGACATCGCCAAAAATCACTTCCGCAATGGCCGTTCCGGATTCCTGCCCCAGATACCAGCATTCCAGAATTACAGGGACTTTTTTACTGAGATGCGAGATCGACAATGGCCGTCCGTTAAACAATACCGCAATCACGGGTTTTCCAGTGGCGGCCATGGCCTCAACCAGTTCATCCTGCACGCCTGCCATATCCAGCGTAGTTCGGTCGCCCATATGATTTCTGGCCCAGGCTTCTCTGGACGTCTGCTCATTGCCGCCAATGGCCAGAACAATGACATCCGCCTGCCGGGCGACTTCCACGGCCTGGGCAATGGACTTGCGATCTTCGACAGGATTACTGGGGGTGACATCATCCTGCTGCCAGGAGCCGCCGATGGTGATTTTACAGCCTTCATGATAAAGGACTTTCACGGAATCCCCGACACGGTCTTTGATGCCCTGCAAAACACTGACAAAATGACTGGGGACGCCGCTGTAGCCTCCCAGCATAACGCGGTCGGCATTGGGACCGATGACGGCGATGGTTTTGATGTTCGCCTTATTCAGCGGCGCTACTGAGCCGTCATTTTTCAGCAGCGTAATTGTTTTGCGTGCTGCTTCCAGAGCAAGTTTATTGTGCGCTTCACAGCCAACGATTTTTTCGGCCGCAACGGGATCGACGAAGGGATCCTCGAACAAGCCGAGCTTGAATTTCCACTCCAGCATCGGGGCAATCAATTCATCCAGCGCCGATTCGGACACCCTGCCTTCCTGTACAAGTTCGGCCAGGTGTTTATAACAATCCGGATCAGGCATCTCGATATTAACGCCGGCTTTCACAGCCAGCGCCGCCGCCTGCTTGCCATCTTCGGCCAGATGATGACCATACAAATCCGGCCGCTCATTGAGTTCACGAATGGCATAATAATCGGACACAACATATCCCTTAAAGCCCCATTCCTGACGCAAGACATCCCGCAGGAGCCATTGGTTGGCATGAGAAGGAACGCCGTCGATTTCATTGTATGACGCCATGACACTGATGGCACCGGCTTTGGTTATCGCTTCTTTGAAAGTAAATAAGAATGTTTCACGAAGCACCCGGGCGGAAACATTCACTGGAGCACAGTTGGTTCCCGATTCAGGCTGGCCGTGGGCGGCAAAGTGTTTGAGGGTGGCGATCACGTGTTGTTTGTCGGCAAACGAGGCGTCCCCCTGGAATCCCCTTACGGCGGCAATACCTATCCGGCTGACCAGATACGGGTCTTCCCCATAGGTTTCTTCGACCCGGCCCCAGCGGGGTTCACGGGCCACATCCACCACTGGCGTTAACGCCTGATGAGTCCCCCGAATGCGGGCCTCGCAGGCGGTTGCTTCAAATATCCGCTGTACCAGGTCCGTGTCAAATGTTGCCCCAAGGCCGATTGGCTGCGGAAAACTGGTTGAACCAACGGCTGCAAGGCCATGCAGACATTCTTCATGAAACATCACAGGAATACCCAGCCGGCTGTTTTCCAGAAAGAATTTCTGGATGGCGTTGGTCAACTCCGCATGGTTTCGCGGGGACAAACCGCCGCCGGCGTCACTGGGACGGCCAACCTGGCCCAGACCATGCCCCTGACCAAAGGCAGCCCTGGCCTTTTCGAGGTCGAAATTGCCCTTCTCATCGACCAGGGTTTTGGCTTTATCCAGCCAGATACACTGCATCTGAGCGGCTTTTTCTTCCAGAGTCATTCGTTTAAGCAGGTCTTTGACGCGTTTTCCAACGGGCAAATCTGCATTCAAGTAAGCTGGTTTAGTGGTTTTTTGTTTTTTCATTGTATTGGCCTCCGATCGGACGGCTTTTTTACAACATCAAAAGCAGGATTAGAGTTCTACATAATCCTAAGGCAAGATGGAGAATAAATACACTCCGTCGTAAAATTCCTTTTTATCTTTCATACTGTTTACGACGTTCAATCAATTCATCTTGGATTTGAAATTCCAACTTTTTGTTGATGGAATAGAAAAACAAAATAACGACACCCACAATAAAGGGGATGGCCGGGTAGATGCTTGACGTCAGCCGAATTCCATACAGGGCTCGTTCGGTTTGCTGTACATTGGCAACATATCCATAGTGCGACAACACCCAGCCTCCGATTGCCCCGCCAAATCCCAGACCCGCCTTCAGGCCGAATACGATAGCGGCAAAGACCATGCCGGTTGCCCGTCGGCCGTTTTTCCATTCCGAATAATCCGCGACATCACCCATCATGGCCCACAACAGTGGAATCGTGACGCCATAGGCAAGCTGAGATAATGCTTGAAGAATCACGGCTCCAAGAACTGCATCCGGTCCAAGGACGATAAAAAAGCCCCAGCACAATGTCGTCAATGCCAGGCCAACAATAAATACATTTCTTTTACCATACTTCAGGGCGAGTGATTTCGAAAAACCGATACCGATAAGGGTTGTAATAAGACCACAAATATTAAATACACTGAACATTCTGCCGGAAACGGCATCGATGTCCTGCGACTCCGGCGCCAGACGGATACTCTGCAGGAAATTTATCATCGCATCCGCATGAACATAATATTTAAAGAAATAGATCATGTTTCCGCCGCGCAAGGCCAATGTGATGAAGATGAAAATAGTCAACAGGAACATGGCAATCCAGGGTCCATTATTCAGCAGATCTTGAATATCCTGACCGATTGATGTTTTTTGGGCCGGATCCGGTTTGACTCGCTCGCGGGTTGTCGAAAAAGTAATGAAAAAGAACAGGATAGCCAGCACAGAAAAGATACCCATAGTCCATTGATATCCCAGCGCATTATTGCCCTTACCGAAATATTCAACCATGGGAAGAGCCAGCCCCTGTATGGCCATGGCCGCCAGCATGGCAAACGTGAAACGATAGGAAGACAGGCTGGTCCGTTCGGCCATATCACCGGTTATAACGCCGCTTAAGGCTGAATAGGGAAGGTTGTTGGCTGAATAAACCGTCATTAATACAATATAGGTGACATAAGCATAGATCAGCTTCCCCGAAGCAGTCAGATTGGGAGTTGAAAAAGCAAGAAATCCCATGATTCCGAACGGAACGGCAGTCCAGAGAATCCAGGGGCGGAATTTACCCCACCGCGAGTTGGTCCGGTCGGCAACAACGCCCATGACGGGGTCAAAAAAAGCATCCCATACCCGTGCTACCAGTAACAGCCATCCTGTCTGCGCCGCTGAGATTCCAAATGTATCGGTGTAAAAACTCATTTGCAGAATCATCATGGTTTGAAAGATGAAATTTGCTGCGCTATCACCCAGACTGTACCCGACTTTTTCGCGAACAGATAGTTTTTGTGATTCATTCTGCATGTGTGTCTTCCTTAATCAGAAGTCTTGAGTTTGCCGGAGCTTTCCGTGTCACCGGCAATAATTCCCTGAACAATTCGTAAATCAAAGATTCCGCCGGCATAGTTGCCTGAATGCGGCTCAAAAGTCACGGTCATTTTCTTTTTATCTTTGACCAGGCCCGCCGGCAGAGGATATCGCACGGCTTGAAATTCATCCCGGTTCCATTTGCCCGTCAGATTTTCAGTGACCAGCTTTTCTCCGTCCACCCTGATATCAAACGTCCGTCTGCCGCCTTCACGGCCCCAGTAAAGTACATAAAGCTCAAGCGGGACATCCGGAACAACCTTCAGGTCATAGCTGAACCAGCCCGGCGCCTGGACATGACGAAAATGGAGGTTGCGGTGGACACCGCTTTCGGAGTTTTTGTGCTGGAGATTATGGTCGGCCTCGGGCTGCTGTTCGCCGGGAATCACACGGTCCACAGTCTGTCGATCCAGCATCAGCCGCTGCTGTTCTCTGGCCTTCATTTCGGCCTGGATTTGTGCGTATGCGTCAGGCCGCACCACTCGCCAGTACATCATGTACCGGGCATCATGGACCTGATAAAACGGTTCCAGCACCAGCGACCGGAACGACTCCGGACGGACAACTTCGTCCACCTTAAACTGAAGCTGAGGCCTGTTCACCGGAGTAATTTTCTCCGCGATGGAGACCGTATCTCCGACCAGCATGGGTGCCTCGTCCAGCGGCAGCAGTTGGCCATGGGCAATATGTCCCCAGCGATCGTCGTCAGCAATCAGTCCCTGAAGGTCCTCCGTGCCGGTTTTGGCCGCCAGGACAATCGGGCCGTAAAGGATTGCCGCATAATCCGGCACATTGGGCATCGGTTCCAGCTCGGCATGCATCGGCAGAGCAACCTTCAGTATGTCCCCGTCTTTCCAGACTCGGTCGATCGACGCATACGTGGATGGTTTGGAATCAACCGCCAGCACTTCTCCATTAAGCTCCATTTGCAGCTTGCCTTCCGGAACCCATCTGGGGTGACGAATCTTCAGCGTCAGACGAACCGGCTTATCGGCCCGCACTTTCAGCACAGTCTGAGGTTCCTGCGGAAACCGGGTCTCCTGACGTACACGGATGCCCTTCTCCGGCCAGTTCAGTTCCGATGCAATAAACAGATTGACCAGCAGTGCCTGGGCCTCGTGACTATAGATGAACCGCCCGTACTGCCCGTGATTTTCCATCCCCGTACCGACGCAGCACCACATGCCCTCATTGGGCGCTGAATAGACCCGATAGTGACGCGGCCGGACCGGGGTGAAGTAAACGTATCCGCCGTGGTCGGGGTGCTGGGTGGACAGGATATGGTTAAACAAAGCCCGCTCATAGTAATCCGCATATTCCGCCTTCGATTCCATCCGATGCAGAATCTCGGTCAGCCGAAGCATATTATACGTGTTGCAGGACTCCGGCCCTTCTCGCTCCTCCACAAATTCAATACAGGCTTCGGCGCTGGGGAAGTGTTCCCGCCGGCTGTTGCCGCCAAAGGCCAGGGTACGGTTGTGTACCACGGTGTCCCAGAAAAACCTGGCAGCATCCGTAAACTGTTTGTCCGGACTCAATTCCGCAATCCGCGCAAAGCCAACAGCCTTGGGTACTTGCGTGTTGGCATGTTTATTATCCAAGGTGTCTTTCCCCTGCGACATGGGTTCCAGCAGTTGTCGGTGTGAGAACCGCTTGGCCAGCCGGAGGTACTTGTCATCGCCTGTGATCCGGCTCAGATCCGCCAGCACCTCATTCATCCCGCCATGCTCTTGATCCATCATGGCCTCCATCTGCTGGGGCGTATAGTCGGCCAGCAGCGTATCACACCAGTCCCCAAGCCCTATTAGTATGGTTTTGGCCTTCTCGCTGCCTCCATAGATCCAGGCATCCCGTAATCCCGCAAACGTCTTATGCAGATTGTACCAGGGCACCCAGGCTCGATGCGGCGCCCGCGGATCCCCCGCGGCCACCTGCCGCCAGATCGCCCGCCCGTCCGGCACCCCGCCCACGTAACCATCTCCGTTGGCCTTCTGGCATCGGGCCAGTTCATCGACAATATACTCCATCCGACGGCGACAATCTTCATTGCCTGTTACTGCCGTATAGATTGCCATAGCCGACAGGTAATGCCCGCCGATATGTCCATCCAGCCCGATCCAGTTGGGATAGCTTTGTGCTTTGGGTTCCAGCCCCGCGTCCTTGAGATATGGCGCCAGCAGCCGATCCACATCATACTGCAGCAAATGCTTTAAATTCACATCCTGGGCATGCTTGAATGGTCCGTCCAGAAGCTGAACCTGATTGAGGGGAAACGATTCCGTTCCATAGCCCTGACAGGAAAACAGGCAGCTCAGCAGCAGGACTACCGCTTTTGTATTAAACTGCATTGACTAAGAATCCTTTCTTTCTCCGTTTTTATTGATATGACTGATCGAGCCAATAATTCGTGAACTCTGCAAATTCATAAAGGTTAACCAAACAGTCACCATCCAAATCCAGTTCACATCGATCCTGGAGCCAGTGTTCTGCAAACGTAAGAAGGTCGCCCGTATCCACAATATTGTCCAGGTTGGCATCGCCATAAAGAATTCTACCAAAAACTGCAATATTATCAATGGCTATATCGCCACGGGGTCCGCCGGCGGCCACCGCCCGAAAACGAATCTGAATCAGGCCGGTATAGTCCGACAAATTCACCATCGCCCGGGTATAGGCTTCGCTGTTGGAGTTGTGCTGCTGACCGCTCAGACTCCACACCGAATTATGCCATATCCCATCATAAACATCAATATTCAGGGTTCCCGTTTCAACACCATACATGTGATAATAAAAGGTTAAAATTCGCCTAAAGCCTGCAATCACAGGGCTTTGCAGAATGGCACTCTGTCCGGCAGCGTTGGCCCCTCCAGGCGAGGTTTCCAGATAAACATACCAGGTGCTGCCGTCTGCCCCGCCGGACGGACCGGTATTGGGTGTGATGGTGCCCCCTGAATAACGAGTCCAATTATGCGAATCTTCGCCCGAGATGTTGACCCAGTCACCCATTCCATTTTCAAAATCGATTGTATGGAGTTGAACCGCCTGGCTGTCCGTCAGTGTCACGGATGCTTCATTTGCATAAAAACTCTCATATCCATAGCGGTCAACAGCAGTTACCGTATAATAATAGGGTGTGTAATAGTCGATATTGCTATCGATAAATTCCGGTTCATCCAGCAACGATTCATTCAGCCGGACATACCCGCTTCCAGGCATTATCGACCGATAAATATGATATCCTGCCAGATCGCTTTCCGTATTGGCATCCCAACTCAGGACAATCGACTCCTCGTTTGCCGTTGCCGTAAGACCCGTCGGCGCTTCCGGAGGCGTACTTGGTGTCGTCGCACCGGCCTGTATGGAATCCGCACTTTCTCCGGCACTGTTGACGGCGCTGACAACATAATAATACGTCGTCATTTCGGACAATCCCGAGTCACTAAAGCTGGTCCCTGACAAGCTGGCAACATGGGTATAAGGTCCCCCGTTGGCGGTTGAACGTTTGACGTTATAGTTCGTGGCACCAAAAGAGGCATTCCAGCTCAGGTTAATCCGGCTGCCTGATATCGCCGCAGCGCCAAGCCCGGACGGCGAAGAGGGCATCGCGGGAACCTGCTCCGCATACAATGCCGACACGTCGGCGGCACTCAAAGCCGCAGCATAAATGCGAAATTCATCGATTCGCCCATCCAGGTAAGCATCGGCCGAGTATTGAGACCTGCCGATATAGTTCTGCGTTGTCGCTCCCAGAGAATCCGGCGTCAGACTCATCGAGCTGTTGCGTCCCACTTCAGACCCGTTGACATAGAGAATACCCGTGCTGCCGGCCAGGGTCACTGCAACATGCGTCCATGTGCCCGTCGGCAGCGCGGCGGTACCATTGATTTGCTTTTCGCCGCCGGCCCCGGAGGTGGTAATCGCAAAACGAACCGCCCCCGAACCGCTGCGCGGCGTCAGGAACATATTAACCGATGTCCCCGTTCCAAAGTCAAATACACGTGACCAGTTACTGATCGTATCCAGATTAACCCATACTGCGATGGTAAAATCAGTCAGATTATCAACGACGCCTGTCCGCAGGCTGAGATGGTCATTGGTGCCGTCCAGGTCCAGGCCATTACTGAATTTTCCAGTCGTCCATACCGGACCATTCACCAGGGTGCCCGTCCAGCCGTTGCCGGTGGCATCCGCAGCAATCAGGCCGCCGGTTTCATCGCATTTCAGATACGAACGCAGTATCGCAGGGGTCACTTCGACACTGTTGCTGCTTTCGCCGCTTGCGGTATTGGCACTGACCGCATAATAGTATTTGATTCCCGGCATCACCGTGGTGTCGCTAAAACGGGTGACGGTCAGGCCGGAGGCGATGGTGACATAAGGTCCTCCGCTCGTTGTCGAGCGTTTGAGATTATAGCTGAGTGCACCGGCAGATGCATTCCAGCCCAGGTTCACCTGCCTGTCGGTCAGTCTTGTCGCCCAAAGACCCGACGGCGCCACGGGGCCGTAATGATCCCACACCACGGTAGTCACCGACGCTGTCGGCAATATTATTTGCGATCCAATGACTTGTCCGAGAGATTCAAAGTGACGTGTTCCATCCGTTTGATAGACGCTCGAAACATCGTATTGAAATGAACCGGGATTCAGAGTCACCGAAGCCGGCTTGGTCGTGCTGCGATTGATCAATACTGAGACAAGCCGCTTGTCATCAGGCGAAAGATAGGCCGACACCAGAACATCGGAATTATTGGACCCGGCCTTAACCCGCCTGAATCCGGGCTGTATGTAGTAGGAATAATGCTTCATCGACCAATACGACGGATTGAGCCAATATCCTTTCGGAGAAGTCCAGTCACCCGATCCCCACGGAAATTCGATTTCTACCAGTCCGATGTCGCCGGGCCAGATCAGGCTCCAATGGTTGTACCCGCTGACCTGTTCAACGACCAGGGAGTTATGAATCAGATTCGCACAGGGAACCAGCCCTTTCATGTCGCCGAACTCGGTCATAAATCGCGGCTTGCCGGGGAACAGCGTATTGGAGCTGTTCAATACCGCCGTAAAAGCGGAATTATACCCATCCGGCGTCCCGTCGGTGCTGCCGCCGTAGAGGTGATGCGCAATCCCGTAAAATGTCTGAGGATTCATTTGCGCCATATAATTGCGAAGGCCCGCCGCATTCCCATACAGACCCACGCACTCCGGCCCCAGCAATTTGGGCGGGGCCGCCATAGTAGCCTGAAGCTTCTGGTAAACGGCATTCTGTGCCAGGGCAAAACTCGCATAGTACTCGCCATTGACGGGAGCCTCGGACGGATTGAACCGGCAGGAATCATAATCGGCCGTCCAGTCCGGTTCGTTCTGAATGCCAATCCAGGTGGGGTTGACACCACGAGCAATGTAATCCTGAAGCGAGTCGCGCCAGTAATTCGCAAACCCGTCATAATCATAAGCACCGTTGACCTGAATCAGCGTTCCGCCATTGGCAACCTCACCATTGCTTTTGAGATAGGCTGGAGGCGACCAGGAGGTCATCAGGATGGGCACGGGACGCCCCAGCCGCTGGTTAGCCGCTGCGACGATTTCATAAGTGGCGGTATCCTGTCCATTGACTCCGCGCCACCAGTTGCCAATCCGCAGCATGGACAGGTTCAGCCCCGAAAACGCATAGTCAAATATCTCTTTTTTGTAAGGATGCGCCGTAAACCAGCCGTTATAAAAACAAATCGCACCGCCCAGCCCCTCGATTGTCTGATAGAGGGTCGCGGAATCAAGCGAGACAGAAACCGCAGCCGTTTCAACCTGCTGGAACTGCCACCAATTCAGGTTGAATAAATCATCGCCCTGCCCCCCCATAAACCTCAAGTACAAATCGTGCACTCCCGAAACACCGGACACATTGCAGGTTATCGTCGTCCAGGTTTGCCTGCTGCCGGTGTTCGGGACCGAACAGGTTCCAGCGACCGTTCCGTCGAGACTGTCCAGCCGTAATTCAATACTGCCGCCGGCAGCGGCGCTGGCCACGCGGGCCAGAAAACTCGAAGCCCCGGCCCCAAAATCCACCCCGCGTACCCCAATCCAGTCCCCATTGGCAATAGCGGTGACATTCATGCCGCCTTCGGTACAGACTTCCGTTTTGACACCGCTTTGCCGGGCAATGGTCTCCCCTTCCACCCGGGCAAAAGGATTGAGAACTTTTAACTGGCTAAGACCATCCTGGGTAATGACAACCTGCTGAATCGTTCCATCCGAATTGTAGTAAAGCCGGTCCAGGCAGATATTCCGATGCACCGTCGGCACAATCCCTTCCACCGTCGCCTGATGGCGGTTATGATACACACAGTACCATTGCCCCTGATAGGTAAAAAACGTGTGATGATTGTTATTGCCGTAATTATTGGGTGGTGGGCCAAGGGCCACTCCCCGGCGAACAAATCCGCTCATCGGGCTGGAACTGGTCATGTAGGCAATCTGCGAGCCAGGGGTTGTATCCTCATAATTGTCCGCATAAGAAAAATAATAAATGCCGTCCCGTTTATGCATGTGGGATGCTTCAAAAAAATCCGGCATGCCTATCGTCTCAGCCGATCCAATCGGATCGATCATGTTTGTATTCAGTTTGATAACACGAGCCTGATTGGGGCCGCCGCCGCCAAAATAAAGATACGGCTGACCGTCATCGTCCACAAACACACTGGGGTCGAATATCCACGTGCTGTTGGCTCCCGGTGTCCCCCCTGAAAGCCCTTCACGTTTCACCACCAGCCCATTCTTTGGAGCCGTAAACGGCCCGGTCGGGGAGTCACTGGTGACCACACCAATCCCCCAGTAGGGATCGCCGAAATAGAGATAAAATTTATTATTATTCCGGACCATGCACGGCGCCCAGGCCGTACCGATCCAGGAAACACTGTCGGAATCAAAAACCACCCCATGATCCGTCCAGTTTTTGAGGTCGTCCGTCGAAAAACAGACGATGGAATCCATCAGATAATCGGTGTCGTTGTTTTCTTCATCGTTGGAACAATAGACATACAGCCGCCCGTTCCATTCAATCGCCGTCGGATCCGCGGCATAATGCTGGGGCATCACGGGATAATCCGCCCAGACCCGGCCGGCTGCAAGACAGAGAATTATTACAATAAATGCTTTTATAATGGCACGGATTTCGGCTCTGTTCACAATCCTCTGTTCCATCATCATTCCCCCCGAATAAATACGGAGTGCTGTCCAAAACATTGCTTTGACAGCACTTCAATGACCAGTTGATATAATACGATTACACTCATGCAGTGATTCATCCGTTCTCGCAAAACGGGATTATCCGCAGCCAAAACAGATTTCCGGGCGTCTGAATAGACGCCCGGAAATCATCGTTTATGTAAATTCAAGATGGCTTAGTCCGCATAGATGCGGTCATTTTCCAGCCATCGTGCGGCAAAACTGACAAAGTCCGGCAAATCAATGATGCAGTTGCCGTTGGTGTCATAGGCCTGCTGATCGTAGGCTTCCCGGTTGCACACCGACCCGCCCTCAATCGCCAGGTATTCCTTGGCGATATCCACGGTTGTCAGAGCATAGTTCCAAATCTTGAGGTCATCAATCATGCCGTTAAATTCAGGATCCGGCCACTGGCTTTTGCCGAGATAGTTCAATACGGCACCGACATCAATCGGATTGACCGTCATGCTCGTATTGGTCGCAACCAGTTCGCCATCGCGGTACAGGCGTCCTGTATTTCCAGCAAGGGTAACCGCAACATGATGCCACTGACCGGCAGGAATGGCACTGGTCTCAAGCAGTTGCTCGTTCACCGTGGAGGTTCTGATTGCAAAACGCATCACGCCCCAGCCGGCATCGGGTGTGATGAACAGGTAATTCGATGTTCCGTTACCAAAATCCAAAGCACGGCTCCATCCATGAATAGTACTGGGACGAATCCATAGACTAATGGTCATGTCCTGATAATCGACTGCACCGGCAGGAATCTGTGCATACTGACCATCGGCGCTTTGCGCATCTGCATTGTCCAGCAGCAGGCTGGATGTTCCTACTTTGGCATTCGTACCGTTTAAACCCGGAAGCGAACCGGCTCCGGCCTGCTTCATGACCGCATTAAAACCACTGATGACATCGGGGGAGACACCCTCCGCAATCGTCTCAAATGGATAGTGACTGACCAGGCGAGGATACCATAACCGTGCCGAATTCGAAGGAACCGAAGGAATTCCCCCGGTATCCGGAGAGCCGTTGTACGCAATGCAGTAAAACTGCCCTTCGTCCGCGGCGGTTGCACCGGTGATAACCAGGGTTGTCGTATGGGTGCCCGAATAAATACCGCCGTCACTCAATTGGATATCCGGGCTGCCGACTTTAAACCATCGAAAATCGGTGGCCGCGGGGCCGCCTGTGACTTTGAATGATGCGTTGCCGTTAAAATCAGCCAGGGCATTCGCAGGTCCAACCAGAATAACGGGGGTGGCGGCTATCGTATTAAATGTCCAGACCGGCCCCATAATATTGTTTTGATGACCGGCCGGATAAGGATTGCCATTGGGATCAGCAATCGCTTCTTCCACCTTCCAGGAATACTCAGTTGCCTGCTTGAGTGTAACGGGTCCGTACTCATTATACGGATTGGTCAGGTTGGGATCGGCATTGTGAACCTGCTGAACATAATCCAGCAGATAAAGATTGGGATCGCTCGGATTGCCGTTTGTCAAATAGAGATAATGCCCCTTGATTGCAGGATTGACCCGATATGCCGTCAGATAAGCCGGATCGCCGCCCGCATTCCAGCCGAATGTGACCTGGGCCTGGGTCTGGGAGATCAACGTCCCGAACGAACCGTCGTCGTTGGCCGGCAAAACCACAGGCTCATGAGCTTCAGCGTCCGAGCCCATGGTGATTTTGAGATTATCCATTTCCCACACCTGGGTAAAGGATGTCCCGTTGGGCATCACGTCACCCGGCCAGGGCTGGCCAATCTCCATCGACCACGTGGACTGTTTTAAATCCCAATTGGCTCCCTGCCACCAGTTATTGACGAAGTCGGCCATGTTGAATTTCACATGGACCCACCCGTCGGCCTGAGATATGCTCAGGTTGGCAAATCCATGGCCGTACTGATCCCCGCCGACAGCAGGATTGGGGGTGACGATGGCAACCCCTAATACGATGGGGTTCCAGTTGCCCGAGACATTGCGGACATCAAATGAGACATTATAATCCGCCGGATTTGCACTGGTGTTTCCAGACACCGTGAAGTCCCACTTGGAACCGAATCGGGCATTTGCATCCGCACCGGTGGCATTACTGACCACGCCGGTATGCCGAATGACCTTGTTTCCACCACCGATATCAACTTCGGCGACGGAATGGGTGCATATATCCGTACCCCAGTTCCAGGCAGCAGTCGTGCCTCCGCTGGGATTGTCATAGATGACCACCCCGAAACTCGTTGCGACACACAGTCCCATCAACATCAAACACATTCTTTTCATTTTTTGTTCCTCCACAAAATAGTTATATAGTGTTTATGTTTGCATCGTACGAAAACTTCTTATACCGATCTTGCTTGTAAATTTCCATTTTATCACGGCTGAGTACAGCAGACTCACCCACCTGCTTCTTCTGCTCGCGGAATTACTACGCCTGCCGGATGTACCGCAGCCGATTCACTACTCCAAAATCAAAACCGGATCGGCATACATACACCAGTCACTGTCAATGGCCGTTAAAGGCATATTGTCCCAGATGCGTCCTTCGGGATCCTGCCCGTCGGTGGTAATCAGGGTCAAAAACCGGTCCTTGTCTGAAATCTCGATATCCGCTGAAAACAGCGTTTTTTCCTTAACCTGCGTTTTTTGATGCCGTATTTTTCCGTCCACCAGAATCCAGAAATCCGCATTACTGGCCTCGGGGCGTATCGCCCCCATTTCGATCCCGAACCGGGTCTGGAAACGAGCAATTCTGGTCGCCGGCAACAGGCTGCGTATCGCCTGGAGATCATACGTAATTCCCATATTGGCATGCATCAATATACAATGGGCATTCCATTGGCCCGATACGGCGGCGTTCTCAATCGCCTGGGCATTGAGAATCCTGATGGCGTTGGTGACAGTCCCGTAACAGGCCCCGCTGGACGGCGGACATTCCTGAAACACATGCCCCAGAGAACTGACAATCTGTTGAGACTGGCCGTTGGGAATAAAAACACCGTCAATAAAACGGCTGGACGGCACGGGACGATAGAGGTTGGCCGTTGTATGAAGTTCGGGCATCCCCATCGGTTTTACAAAATTCCCACTGGGCAGATCGATACCCATATCAATTACTCCGCTGCCCAGTCCGTTGCCGCCGCCGACAATATCGGCAAGACTCAGTGTTTTTTGTCCCTTCCATATCGTGTTGCTGTCGGAACGGATAGTCCGCACAAAATGTGTCTGCAGAAACGGAATGTCCGAGATAACCAGCGTATCAGCAGCAACCCTCTTGCTCATTCCGGCCTCGACTTCGACAATTTCCTTCGACGCTTCGACGCCGGCAATCAGGGTCGTTTTGCCCTGCATCACGTACAGGGACGTATCCCCGCCAATATCGGCCTGAACGCCGAACTCCGTACCCAGGTCTATGATCTTGGCGTTGTCTGTGTACACTGAAAATCCGACCGCCTCCCGTGGAACAATCGCATACAGCCTGCCGTACCGCATCTTGATCTGGTCTTCGGTGCGAACCTGAAAGGCACAAGGCCCTTCCAGGGTCACCTGAGCACCGTTATCAAACAGAAATGTGACACAGCCTTCCTGCAGCACAACATCGCTGCGGCTGGTCAGCACAGGATCCCCTTTGTCCATCGCGCCGTTCGTCGTTGCCCATTTGGCATGGATACTGTCCGCCAGGACAGCCACCTTAAAACCCGTAGCCGGCGGCGCCAGATACGCAAACAGGAAAATCAGGACAATCGCCGCAGCCGAAACCGCAGTCACGACAACAGCCCCGGCGCTGACCCGGCGGGCAATTTTGGGATATTCAACCTTATTGACAAAGATTCTGGGTTTAGGCTCGGGATTCAGGGCAACCTCAACCGTCGGAGAGGTTTTTTCGTCCTCAGCCAGTTTCTGCCATATCGTATGATCAAGGCACTCTTCCAGCGGCACTTCCCCGCTTATACGGCCCTGTTCATTCAGTTTCGTCCGCAAAGCGGTATAGTTTTTGACATAATTGCAGTAATCGTGGATGGCTTCGGGATGATGCGCAAGATATTCGTCCAGTTGCTGAATTTCTTTGTCTGAAATACAGTTCTCCAGCAGCTTGAAAATCAGTGTGCCTATTTCATTGGGATTTTGATGATCCATCACAAGTCCTGATTAGATAATGATCGTGAAATACACAAATTCAGCACATTGATGATATGAGAAATACGAAAATACAAGGTGCTTGCAGGCCGGCCAACCTTCAGAGCAATATCTTTCACAGAAACATTATCCCGATATCGAAGAGTGATTAATTTCTTGTCTTTTGCATCCAGCTTCTTTAAACAATCATTCAATGCACTGACACGGCGTCCATAATCCCGGGCCGAATCTTCAGCAATGTGCGAAAGTCGGTTATAAAATTCATGATGAAGGAGTTTTCTGGTTTTTCGGTTATCCCTTAAATACTCAAGCGTTTTATTCCTGGCGATGGTCATCGCCCAGGCGGTAAAATTGGTCCCTTCCTGAAACTGGTCAAAATTCTCCCACATAATCGTGGCTGTCTCCTGAAGCAAATCCTCAGCGGCCGTCAGATTATGCACCATCATCATAATGTAAGACATCAGGCTGCCATGAATGCCATTATACAAACCAAAGAATTTTGAGCTTTTGCTGTCCACGATCATTGATTAATAAACAACCTATTTTCACACCTGAATTTCTGTATTACCTATTATGTAATGCAAAAACCTCTGAAATTTCTAAAGATTTCCATAAGACTTCCTTCAAATAAATCGTATCTCCTTTATATATAATTGGTTACAATTTTTGGTAAAAATAAGACGTGACCCGCTCACCTGTGTTTTTTAAATGACTGAATGTACATCTGAAACCTATTCTCAATACAGCCGATTCACGTGTTTTTGATTAGCTTTTACAAAATGGTACAGTCCTTGCAAGATCAAATTTCATTATGTAAATCGATAGCACGGAAACCCTGTTATCGCCTGAAAAATCAAACAATTGAAAGCAAACAGATAAAGGATACGTGTCGATTACTTACAATTTTGTATTTGACGCGATATTTTGATACAATAATGTTGAAAGAAAAATCAGCCGAATCACAGCCTTCCAGCCGGCCGCTCCGGCAGCTCAATACTCTGCACACTATTTTTCAGATGCTCAGCCGCTGTTCAGGCCAGAAACAAATGCTCAATGAACTCCTGGATGTCCTGCGGGAACAGATGGGGATGTGTCGGGGCGTATTTATGCTGTCCACACCTGACGGGCGGGAGCTGGTTGTCGAGGCTGCCAGCCAGGAAGAAAAGCACTCCGAAGCCCACTCCGTTCGCTATCAACGGGGCGAAGGCATTACCGGCCGGGTTCTGGCCACAGGCCGACCGGCTATCATTCCGCGTATTGCAGATGAACCGGAGTTTCAAGGTCGAATTTATCTGCGACAGGACAAATGCGATCGCGATTATAGCTTTATCTGTGTACCGATTACTCTCAATAATGAGATTATCGGCACCTTCGCCGTGGATGCCCCCACCGGAAATATGGAGTATCTCAATGAAACCCAGCGATTTTTAAGCATTATCGCAGCGATGGTCTCCAACGATCTGCATCACCGTCGGGACTTATTGATCGAAAAGCAAAGTCTGACCGAAGAAAACGTCCGGCTCAAAAATGAATTGCGTGAAAAATACCGGCCTGACAATATTATCGGAAACGCCAATTCCATGCGGATGGTCTATCAGAAAATCCAGCAGGTCGCCGTCGGCACCACCACGGTGTTGATACGCGGCGAAACCGGCACCGGCAAAGAACTGGTCGCCTCCGCCGTGCATTATGCGGGACCGCGTGCCGGCAAGCCGTTCATCAAAGTCAACTGCTCGGCACTCAATGAAAATATCCTCGAGAGCGAGCTGTTCGGTCATGAAAAAGGAGCGTTCACCGGGGCAATCCAAAACCGTGTCGGAAGGCTTGAACAAGCCCATGGAGGAACCCTGTTTCTGGATGAAATCGGCGATTTTTCACCCACCATCCAGATCAAATTGCTTCGGGTACTCCAGGAAAAAGAGTTTCAGCGGGTCGGCAGCAATGTGACACTCAAAAGCGATGTACGCATTATTGCGGCCACCAATCGCAATCTTGAGCAGCTTGTCAGGGAAAACCTGTTCCGGTCGGATTTCTATTATCGCATTAATGTGTTCCCGATTTATCTGCCCCCCCTGCGGGAACGCCGGGATGACCTGCTGCTGCTGGCGGATCACTTCATTGAAACGTTATCGCAGAAGCTGGGCAAAAAAATCCGTCGCATCAGTACGACCGCCATCAATATGATGATGGCCTATCACTGGCCGGGCAATGTCCGCGAACTGGAAAACTGCATCGAACATGCCATCCTGCTGACCGACGACGGGGTGATTCATGGGTATCATCTGCCGCCCACACTGCAAATCCCGACCCATCAGGAAATGACCCCGCAGGGTACATTAAAAGCTCGCGTCGGACTGCTTGAACGGGATATGATCATCGACTCCCTCAAGCGGTACAGCGGACGCATCAGTTGCGTTGCCCGCGAACTGGGCATCACCGAACGCATGCTGCGCTATAAAATTCAAAAGCTGAATATTCAATACAAAAAATAATACCACCTCTCTGTGTCCCTGTTTTGACGCCGGTGAATACTATACCGGCGTTTTTTTATACTGATCTTACTTAAAATTTCCCGTTTCGCCGCGGCTTAAGAGCTTTCAGCCGCCGGCTGCCAGCAACAGCTTTATCACCACGGCGATGCAGGGTGACTTGACCCCGTGAACACACGCGGCATATAACCGGCCCGTGACCACCGCGGAATAATCATGCCCGCTGGGTATATTGTGCGACATTTATTTCCATCGACCGATTTACATGACAAATATTTCCGAGTCTTTTTAATTCTTTATTTTACAGCAAGTTACAAATCATTCACACAGTAGCTAATAGCGCATTGAGACATCTTTGTGACAACAATTTCCATTTTTCTGTCGAAGCCTGCATTCATGGTAAATCCTTTGCGGCGATCTTCTCCGCCGGGAAATCCCGTTTTTTATTCATTTTTGACGCTTTCAAAATACTTCCCAAAGATTTTTTTTGATTTTCAGAATTCGGCACACCTCTTGCGATTAGATAACCAGAGTTTGTTGGGAAAACGTTTATAACAGATTTATCAGGAGTTTCTTCAATGAGAAAGATTGCGATTTACGGCAAAGGCGGTATCGGAAAATCAACCACCACCCAGAATACGGTTGCAGCCCTGGCCGAGATGGGCAAGAAGATCATGGTGGTGGGCTGCGACCCCAAGGCCGATTCAACACGCCTGCTGCTGGGCGGACTGGCACAAAAGACCGTTCTGGATACCCTGCGTGAGGAAGGCGAAGATGTTGACCTGGACGATGTGCGCCGCCTGGGTTATGGCGGAACACTGTGCGTCGAATCCGGCGGGCCGGAACCCGGCGTCGGTTGTGCGGGCCGCGGCATCATCACCTCGATCAACCTGCTGGAACAGTTGGGAGCCTATAAGACAGAACTGGACTATGCGTTCTATGATGTGCTGGGCGACGTGGTCTGCGGCGGATTTGCCATGCCGATTCGTGAAGGCAAGGCCGAAGAAATTTATATCGTGTGCTCCGGCGAAATGATGGCCATGTATGCAGCCAACAACATCTGCAAGGGGATTGTCAAATTCGCCGAGGCCGGCGGTGTGCGTCTGGGGGGCCTGATCTGCAACAGCCGAAAAGTGGACAATGAACGCGAGATGATCGAGGCGTTCGCAAAGAAACTCGGAACCCAGATGATTCACTTCCTGCCACGTGATAATGATGTGCAGCGGGCCGAAATCAATCGCAAGACCGTCATTGACTGGAACAAGGAAGCGCCGCAGGCCAATGAATATCGCACGCTGGCCCGCAACATCGACCAGAACCAGATGTTCGTGATTCCCAAACCGCTGAAAATCGATGAACTGGAAAAACTGCTGCTGGATTACGGCATGCTGAATTAACCCTGCTCCGACAAATACAGAAAGGAACACAATAATATGATTATGATTCGTGCCATTGTTCGTCCCGAAAAGGTGGATGAAGTCCTGTCCGCATTGATGTATGCGGGCTTTCCGGCGGTAACCAAGATGGATGTCTATGGCCGCGGCAAGCAGCGCGGCGTTAAAATCGGCGAAATCACCTATGATGAACTGCCCAAGGAACTGCTCCTGACGGTCGTACCCGACGGCGAAAAAGACTTTGTGATTGAAACCATCATGAAGGCCGCCCGCACCGGACCCAAGGGCGCGTTCGGTGACGGCAAGATATTCGTTACCGCCGTCGACGAAGTCTATACCGTCAGTTCCGGCCAAAAAGAAGTCTGACCAAAGGAGGGTGTACCATGAAAGAAGTTATTGCGATTATTCGCATCAACAAGATGAACGAAACCAAGCGGGCACTGGCCGATGCCGGGATTTACTCGCTGACGGCCAGGAAAGTCACCGGCCGGGGACGCGGCAAAATCAACACCCTGCTGCTCAAGGGTGCCGAAAGCGGCTATGAAGAAGCCATCAATCAGCTCGGCTCCGGCCCCAGGCTCTTTCCCAAGCGGATGCTGACCATCATCGTGCCCGATGCAAAGGTACCGACCGTGGTTAAGACCGTCATCGAGGTCAACAAGACCGGAAGCCCCGGCGATGGCAAGATCTTTGTACAGCCGCTGCTGGACGCCGTCCGCATCCGTACCGCGGAAAAAGGCGACAAAGCCCTCGACGAAAATAACGAACCTGTAAAAACCTAACCCAATGAGGTGTCACAATGGCGCATCAACCTGACCCATCCAAAATAAAAGAAAAACTGATTCAAAAATATCCGACCAAGGTCGCTCGAAAACGTTCGCAGCAGATTGTCATCAACCAGGTCGGCGAGAATCAGGCGGTCCCGGAAATTACCGCTAACGTTAGAACAACTCCGGGTATTATCACTCAGCGAGGCTGCACGTATGCCGGCTGTAAAGGCGTCGTGCTGGGCCCGACTCGGGATATCGTCAATATCACGCACGGACCTATCGGCTGCGGTTTCTATTCCTGGCTGACCCGTCGAAACCAGACCCATCCAGAGGGGCCTGAAGATGATAATTTCATGACCTACTGTTTTTCGACCGATATGCAGGATGACCAGATTATCTTCGGTGGAGAGAAAAAACTCCGCCAGGCAATTCAGGAAGCTTATAACCTGTTCAAACCCAAAGCCATCGCGGTCTTTTCCACCTGCCCGGTCGGACTCATCGGCGACGACGTGCACGCCGTCTGCCGCGAAATGAAAGAAACACTGGGGATTAATGTCTTTGGTTTCAGTTGCGAAGGCTATAAAGGCGTCAGCCAGTCGGCGGGACATCACATCGCCAACAACCAGCTTTTCAAACATGTCATCGGCCGCAACGACACTGTCGATCCGCACCCGTTTAAAATCTGTATGCTTGGCGAGTATAATATCGGAGGCGATGCCTTTGTCATCGATGACATCCTCGAACGCTGCGGAATCAAACTGGTCGCCACATTCAGCGGCAACAGCACCATCGGCAAATTCGAAAACGCCCATACCGCCGACCTGAACTGCGTCATGTGTCACCGGTCGATTAATTATGTCGCGGATATGATCGAAAAGAAATACGGCGTCCCGTGGATCAAAGTCAACTTTATCGGCGCCGAATCCACCGCCAAATCCCTGCGAAAAATTGCGGCTTATTTTGACAATCCGGAATTGACGGCCCGCGTGGAAAAAGTGATTGAAGAAGAAATGAAAGCTCTCAAAGCAATACGCAAAGAAATTAAAAGCCGCTGCGAAGGGAAACTGGCCATGCTGTTTGTCGGCGGCAGCCGGGCGCACCACTACCAGGATTTATTTAACGAAATCGGCATGAAAACCATCGCCGCCGGCTATGAATTCGCCCACCGCGACGACTACGAAGGCCGCAAAGTGCTGCCGACAATCCAGGTGGATGCCGACAGCCGCAATATCGAAGAACTGACCGTCGAGCCGGATCCGGAAAAGTATCGCCCGCGCCGCACCGAAGAGCAACTCAGGATGCTTAACGAAAAAGGACTGGAAGTCCGGGGCTACGAAGGCATGATGCCCCAGATGGACAACCTGACACTGGTCATTGACGACATCAGCCAGCATGAATCCGAGATGCTGCTGGAGATTTACAAGCCGGCGATATTCTGCGCCGGAATCAAGGAAAAATTCGGCGTCCAGAAATCCGGCATCCCTTGCCTCCAGCTTCACAGCTATGACTACGGCGGCCCGTTTGCCGGATTCAAAGGCGCCGTCAACTTCTACAAAACCGTGGACCGGATGGTCAATACTCAGATCTGGTCGTTTATCAAGGCTCCCTGGCGGGTCAACGGAAAACCCCTGCTGGAAGCGGAATTAGTCAACAGTTAACTCTCAAAATGAGGATTGTATGTTACTACGTCATACCACACCACACATTCAGGAACGGTCGGCACTGACCATCAACCCGGCCAAAACCTGCCAGCCTATCGGCGCGCTGTATGCGGCGCTGGGCATCCATCGCTGCCTGCCGCACAGCCACGGTTCGCAGGGCTGCTGCGCCTATCATCGCAGCACACTGACTCGGCACTATAAGGAACCGGTCATGGCCGCCACCAGCTCTTTCACCGAAGGCTCTTCCGTTTTCGGCGGCCAGAGCAACCTGTTGCAGGCCATTCATAATATCTTCTCGATTTATGAGCCGGACGTCATTGCAGTCCATACCACCTGCCTGTCGGAGACCATCGGCGATGATATCCCGCAGATTATTGCCGCCGCACGAGACAAGAAATTCATCCCGGAAGGCAAATACGTCATACACGCCAATACGCCAAGCTACGTCGGCTCGCATGTGACAGGCTTTTCCAACATGGTCAAAGGGATGGTTTCATATTTTTCCGAGCCGGGACCGCAGACCAAGACGATCAATATTATCCCCGGCTGGGTCGAACCGTCGGACATGCGTGAAATCAAACGCCTCTGTGCCATGATGGGGACAAAAACCATCCTGTTTCCGGACACATCCGATGTGCTGGATTGCCCGCAGACCGGCACACTCGAATTCTATCCCAAAGGCGGCGCTCCCATCGCGGATATCCAGCGTACCGGCCAGAGTCAGATGACCCTGGCACTGGGCCGCACCGCATCCCTGGCCGCAGCACGAGAGCTGGACACCAAATGCAAAGTGCCCTGTGAGGCTCTCGAACTGCCTATCGGACTTCGTTCCACAGACCGGTTTATCGACACACTTCGTCGTGTTTCCCGCGTCGATATCCCCGCCTCACTGGAAGACGAACGCGGCCGGCTGATGGACA
The DNA here is from genome assembly GCA_964630775.1 of uncultured Pirellulales bacterium. Taxonomy (GTDB): domain Bacteria; phylum Planctomycetota; class Phycisphaerae; order Sedimentisphaerales; family Anaerohalosphaeraceae; genus Anaeroglomus. The sequence continues at coordinate 37,006 of CAZVYY010000024.1, forward strand.
TCATCACCGATATGCACCAGTACTTTTACGGCAAACGCGTGGCCTTATGGGGCGACCCGGATCAATTGGTCTCGCTGACGGAATTCCTGGTCGATCTGGATATGCGGCCGGTCTATATCGTCACCGGCACCCCCGGCAAAAAATTCCTGTCCCGGATTGAAAAAGCCCTTCAGGGCAAAGTCCCGGAGGCCCAGGTCCGGGAAGGCGCCAACGCCGACATGTTCCTGATGCATCAATGGATCAAACAGGAAAAAGTGGATTTACTCATCGGCAATACCTACGGCAAATACATCAGCCGCGATGAGGATATCCCGCTGCTGCGTTTCGGCTTCCCGATTCTGGATCGCATCGGTCATTCGTATTTTCCGACCGTCGGTTATACCGGCGCCATGCGTATCCTCGAAAAGATTCTCGGTCTGCTAATGGATCGTCAGGATCGAGACGCGCCGGAAGAAAGTTTTGAATTAGTGATGTAAGCCAATCCCGGATAAGAATGGAACCATCCCATGTCAGGCATTCTGGAAAAACGACAAAAACAGATACACCGCAAAGGCGGACAGCCGTTCGAGATGGCGTGCGAAAAACATAGCCTGGCCGGAGCGGTCAGCCAGAGGGCCTGCGTCTTCTGCGGCAGCCGGGTGGTCTTGTACCCCATCGCCGATGCCCTGCACCTGATTCATGGCCCGGTGGGCTGTGCCGCCTATACCTGGGATATCCGCGGAGCGTTATCCTCCGGCCCGCAACTGCATCGGATGAGTTTTACCACCGACCTGCGGGAACAGGATGTCATCCACGGCGGCGAAGATAAATTATATCGCTGCCTGACAGAATTGATTGCCCATTACCAGCCGCGGGCGGCGTTTGTCTATTCCACCTGTATCGTCGGCGTCATCGGCGATGATGTCGAAGCGGTCTGCAAACGCGTCGCACGCGAAACCGGCCTGACGGTGATCCCGGTCGCATCCGAAGGATTCAAAGGCACCAAAAAGGATGGCTATCGCGCCGCCTGCAACGCCCTGTCGCAATTAGTCGGCACCGGCGATACCTCACACATCAGCCCGATGAGCCTGAACATCCTCGGCGATTTCAACATCGCAGGCGAAACCTGGATGATTCGGGATTATTACAATCGTATGGGCGTCCAAGTCGTCTCCACCATTACCGGCGACGGCCGGGTGGATGATATCCGACGCGCTCACGGGGCCAGACTCAATGTCGTGCAATGCAGCGGCTCGATGGTCCATCTGGCCCGACACATGCAGGAAAAATACGGCATCCCGTATATCCACGTCTCGTATTTCGGCATTCAGGATATGAGCAGAGCCTTGTACGATGTGGCGGAATTCTTTGCCGACAATGAAGTACTGGAACGCACCCAATCACTGGTTCGCCAGGAAATCCAGAGGGTCATGCCGGAAATAAACCGCTATCGTCGGGATTTACAGGGCAAAAAAGCCGGCATCTACACCGGCGGCGCCTTCAAAGCCTTCTCACTGGTCGATTCGCTGCGTCTGTTGGGTATCCAGACTGCTTTTGTCGGCTCACAGACCGGCGGCCCGGAGGATTACCAGCGTCTTGAAGCCTTCTGTGATGAGGGTACGATTATTGTCGATGATGCCAACATCATGGAACTGGTTCGATTCGCTCAGGAAACCCGCATTGACCTGTTTATCGGCGGCGTCAAAGAACGTCCCATTGCCTATAAACTGGGCATCGGATTCTGTGACCATAATCACGAACGCAAAATATCGCTGGCCGGATTTGAGGGCATGCTCAATTTTGCGCGGGAAGTCCATGCTACCATCATGAGTCCGGTCTGGAAACTGGTTGGCAACCGTAATCCCCGGACAGGGAGAAATTGACATGGCCTCAAAATCTTCGACAATCGCCGTTTCCACACGCAATCCCTGCAGGATGTGTACACCGCTGGGTGCCACGATGGTCTTCAGCGGAATTGCCGATGCAGTCCCTTTCCTGCACGGCTCCCAGGGATGCAGCACCTATATCCGCCGCTATCTGATTGGCCATTTCCGCGAACCGGTGGATATCGCCTGTTCCAATTTCGGCGAATCCTCCGTGATTTTCGGCGGCTGGCAGAATCTGCATACCGGAATCCACGCCGTCATCGAACAATACCATCCCCGTCTGATCGGCATCGCCACGACCTGTCTGGCTGAAACCATCGGAGAGGATATCCCGCAGATGATTCATCGGCTCGAACAGGAACTGCCGGAGGATGGCCCGATTCTGGTATCGGTTTCAACCCCCAGTTATCAGGACTCGCACAGCGACGGATTCCACCGGGCAGTTAAAGCGGTCGTGGAAAAACTGGCCCAGCCCGGCCCGGCGGGCAGACATATCAACGTGTTCAGCGGAATGATTTGCCCCGAAGACATCCGCCATCTCAAGGATATCTTTGTCGAGTTTGGATTGGAATCGACCCTGCTGCCCGATTACAGCGACGCCCTGGACGGCGGCATCTGGAGCCGATACGAAAAAAATATTGAATCCGGAACACCCATCGAGTCCATTCGCCGCTGCGGGCAGGCTCAGGCCACTATCGAGTTCAGCTCAACCGGTGATTTTTCCACTTCGGCGGGTGAATCCCTCCTCCGGCGGTTCGGAACACCCCTGTATATGCTGCCGCTGCCTGTCGGTGTCAGGCAGTGCGATACATTCTTCGAACGGCTCAGTGTCTTATCCGGCAGGGATATCCCGACCCGCTATACCGCCCAGCGCAGCCGGCTGATTGATTCATATATTGATGCACATAAATATGTCTTTGGCAAAAAAGCCGTGCTCTATGGCCCGGCCGACTGGGTTGCCGCCCTGGCCATTTTCCTCTGCGAAATCGGCATGGTGCCCGTCCTGTGTGCCGCCGGAGACCATAAAGGCACCCTGCAGGAATACCTGCGGGAACATATTCCTGATACGATGGATTCCATCACCGTCGTCGAAGACACGGATTTCGCATCCATCGAACAGAGAGCCGCAGACCTTAAACCCGACATCCTCATCGGCGACAGCAACGGTTATAAAATGTCCCGAAATCTCAATATCCCGCTGGTCCGGCTGGGCCTGCCGATACACGACCGCATCGGCGCCTCACGGATGACCGCCATCGGTTATCAGGGCACCCAGCAATTGTTCGACCGAATCGTAAATACAATACTGGAACATCAACAAGATAACTGTTCTATTGGTTATACCCACTTATAACACTGTAGAAAGGATTAAAAAGAAAACGAGGCTGTATGATGACACTGGACAGAACCAAACACCCCTGTTTCAATGAAAATGCAAAATCGCAGTTCGGACGGATACACCTTCCCGTAGCCCCGAAGTGCAATATCCAGTGCAATTTCTGCGATCGCAAGTATGACTGCGTCAACGAGAATCGCCCCGGCGTCACCAGCACTGTCCTGACACCAATGCAGGCGATGACTTATCTCCATAAGATGATGGAACGGATGCCCAATTTGTCGGTCGTCGGAATCGCCGGCCCCGGAGACCCCTTTGCCAATCCCCGGGAAACCATGGAAACGCTGCGTTGCGTCCGTGCGGACTTTCCCTCCATGCTGCTGTGTGTCGCCTCCAACGGTCTCAATGTGGCTCCCTATGTGGAGGAGATGGTCAAACTCAACGTCACCCATCTGACCATGACCATCAATGCCGTGGATCCGGACATCGGCCAGGCGATTTATTCCTGGGTTCGGGACGGCAAAAAAATCTATCGAGGCCGGGCCGCCGCCGAAGTCCTGCTGTCGCGGCAAATGGAGTCGCTGCGTCTGTGCCGGCAGAAAGGCCTGACCGCCAAAATCAATTCAATCCTGATTCCCGGCGTCAATGACCATCATATCGCCGATGTCGCTCGCATCGTGGCCGAACAGGGTGCGGACTTATTCAACTGCATCGGGATGTGCCATGTCCCCAATACGCCCTTTGCAGAAATCATTCCTCCCGGCAAAGAAGCTGTCGAAGCCGTGCGCCGCCAGGCCGAATGTTATCTGCCCCAGATGCGGCACTGTACCCGCTGCCGGGCTGATGCCGTCGGCTGCCTGGGGCAAAGCGTCTCCCATCAGGCCATGACACTGATGCGGCAGATCGCTTCCGGTATTGAATCCGCCCCACACCGGCCCTATGCTGCGGTTGCCACCATGGAGGGAGTATTGATTAATCAACACCTTGGGCGGGCAACCAAAGTGCATATTTGGGGGTTTGAAAATAACCAGGTCCAACTCATTGAAACACGAACTACGCCTCCGGCCGGTGACGGCGACCTGCGATGGCAGCAGCTTGCTGAAATCCTCCATGACTGTCAGGCATTCTTCACCTGCCAGGCAGGTCCCGCGCCGGTCCGAGCCATGGAAACCCACGGGATTAAAGTCATTCAAACCGAAGGCCTGATTGAACTGGTCCTGAAAGACTTTTTCGAAGGAAAACCCATTGTATCCGTACTCAAACCCAGCGCCTGTCAATCCGGATGCGCCAAAGCCAAATCCGCCGGCGGGTGCGGTTGTTCAGCCTAAGGGTGGCTCGAATAATTGCTTTTGAGCGGCAAAGAGAAGATTTTTGCTCACTGGCAAGGAAGGCAAAATGAGCTTTATTTGGATAATAAAGCGGCTTTTGCCTGACGCCGACAGGGACAAAAAGACTCCTTTGTCCGCCAAAATGAATTATTAGAGGAACCTTAAACCTTTAACTCAGGAGATTGATTATGAAAAAACCAAAACATCATATTTTTATTTGTAACAGTTTTCGTCTTAGCGGTGAACCCCAGGGCGTCTGCAACAAAAAAGGCGCTCCCGGCTTCTTGCAGTATGTGGAAGAAGGGATTTTAGACCGCGGACTGGACGCTATGGTATCCAGCACCGGCTGCCTGAAGGTCTGCGACCGAGGCCCGGCCATGGTGGTCTATCCCCAGGGGTGGTGGTATGGAGAACTCACCGAAGAGCGTGTGGACGAAATTCTCGACGCCTTGCAGGAAGGCAAGGCCGTCGAGGAATACTTGTTATGCTGAGTTAACCTATGGAACCGTTCAATACATCCAATCATTTGATCGAAATCGTAGACAGCACCCTGCGTGACGGCGAACAGGCCGCCGGCGTGGTATTCAGTATTGAGGATAAACTCGCTATTGCCCAGAAGCTGGCCGCAATCGGCGTGCATGAACTGGAAATCGGTGTTGCCGCCGCAGGCCCCCAGGAACAAACCGCTATGCGGGAAATCATCAAACTCGGGCTGTCATCCCGATTGACTGTCTGGTGCAGAGCCGTCGAGAAAGATTTACAGCAAGCCGCCGCCTGCGGTGCCCGGGCAGTCCATATTTCATTTCCGGTCTCCGATATCCTGCTTCAGGCTCAATACAAGGACGGATTCTGGGTCATGGAGCAAATCCGCTCCCTGATTCCTGTCGCACGCGATCATTTTGAGTTTGTTTCCATCGGATTACAGGACGCCTCGCGGACTGAACTGACATTTCTATACCAGATTTGCCGCCTGCTCCACGACAGCGGCATCAACCGCATCCGCCTGGCCGACACCGTCGGCATCTGGGATCCGATGATAACTTTTGAAACGCTGCATCGCATCCGCCGGCAGTTCCCCGACCTGCCACTGGGATTTCACGCGCACAACGACCTTGGTATGGCCGTTGCCAACACGATTGCCGCGATTCGCGCCGGCGTCGGCGGTGTGGACGTAACCGTCAACGGCCTTGGGGAAAGGGCCGGCAATGCGGCCCTTGAAGAAGTGGTCATGGCCTGTCGAGTCGCGCTGCAAATCGATTGCGGTCTCGACACTCATTCACTGACCGATTTATCACATTGGATCGGGCTGCTCGCTGCAAGACCCGTCCCCGTCCAGAAACCCATCACCGGCAAAGGCGCATTCCTGCACGAATCGGGAATCCACGTCCATGCCATGCTGCACGACTGCCGCAGCTATGAGGCATTTATGCCCGAATCCATTGGACGGACCCGCGAAGACTTTGTCATCGGCAAACATTCCGGAAGAGCGGCCCTGCGGGTGATGATGGAACGATGGGGAGTTCCCGTTCAGAATCACATGGAAAACCGGCTCATCCATCGGGTACATCAAATTGCGACAGCGCAAAAACGCGCCCTGACGCAAGAAGATATCTGGAAGCTCTATCGTCAGTTGGAAGGACAATAACATCCGGCCAGGGCAGGACTGAATCATCCATACCATCGCAGAAATCATCGGAATTGGGCCTCGTGTCAGTCATCCGCCGTCTCCCGGCATCAAACTTCATTCATCACGAACCCAAAACATGGCCGCAGAAGGCAGACTAATCGTCTTGCAGTCCTGATCGTTCCCAATCGCAAAGCACCTGGCCACTCGCCTCGGGGCTGTAAGTTCAATGTCGGAAGGTACCTGGCTGGAATGAAAATGCATCGCCACCGCCGCCCCCATGTCGATAAGCCGTATCGTCCCATGCAGCACACAATCCCCCGCAAGGGGCGGATGCCCCACATCACAAAGCATAACATCTTCAGGACGAATACCAAGACATATTGCCGTGCCCGCCGGGGCCCGACCGCCAAGCCGAAAGCGATGCTTCAGCATCGGACAGTCCGCAATGATATGGCCCTCAGCCGCCTCGGCCACCATGGCGGGAAACAGGTTCTTGACCCCCAGAAAACGGGCCGCAGCAAGACTGCCCGGAGCCCGGTAGATCGTCGTTTTGTCACCACTTTGTACCTGGCGACCGCCTATCAACACCGTAATCTTCTCTGCAAGAAAATAGGCTTCGGTCAGATCGTGAGTGATAAGCAGCGAAGAAAGACCTCGCTCGTGCTGTAATGCTTTGACCAGCCACCATAATTCTCTGCGGAGAGTCTCATTCAGGGCGGTAAATGGCTCATCCAGCAATACAAGGCGGGGACCGGCTGCCAGGGCGCGTACCAGGGCTACACGCTGGCGCTCGCCCCCGGACAGGGTATCAATACGCCGGTTGAGAAGACTGCCGATGTCTGTCATTTCGATAAGCCTGTCCAGCAGAGGCTTAAATTCGACGGCTGCAAGCCTCCGGGCACGGGCACTATAGCACAGATTATCATATACCGACAAATGCGTAAATAAGCCCAGATGCTGCGGAACATAACCCAGGCAGCGGTGTTCCATCGGCCAGTGATGGATATCTTTACCCCCCAGGCAGATTCGCCCGGACATGACGGGCAGCGACCCCAGTATCGCTCGCAGTAAAGTGCTTTTACCGGAACCGGAAGGTCCAATGATGGCATGACACTCACCCTCCCGAATCGACAGGTTAATGTCTTCGAGATGGAAGCAGCCAATCCGTGTACAAAGAGACTCGATCTCAAACATGCCTGCTCCTCCTCAACAGACAGCGTGCCGCATACAGCGAAGCAAGACCAATGCCCGCCAAAATGAATATCAGCGCCACTGTCCCCTCAATATCGGCACTGGACAATCGCATGAAGATGGCAATCGGCAGGGTTTCGGTGCGCATTGCCATGCTGCCCGCCACCATCAGCGTCGCGCCAAACTCGCCAAGTGCCTTGGCCCACGTGAGAATAAACGCAGCGATTAGACCGTTTCGCGCCAGCGGCAGCGTGACCGTAAAAAAAACATAAGAAGGACTTCCCCCCAGGGTACGGGCTACGGTCTCCAGTTCAATAGGCACATCTTCGAAAGCCGTCTTGAGCATGCGCACTGCCAGGCCGAGAGTCGTGACGAACTGCGCCAGCACAATGCCCGCAAAGGTAAATACAAAGTATATCACGTTGTGTTGCAACCATGTCCCCAATGGATTGTTGAAGAAAATAAGCAGAATCGCCCCCAGCGCCGCCGGGGAGATGATAATGGGAAATTCCAGCACCGTCTCAACCGCTTCTTTGCCCCAAAATTCGTATCGCGACAACCCGTAGGCAGCAGGGGTAGCCAGCAACAATGTCAGCGCTGTGGCCGTCGTGGCCGCCAGCAAAGACAAGTTCACAGAGAACTGCGTGCGGTCTGAAAACAGGGTTTCTCGCAGCGTTGCCGCGTCCAGAAACCACACCAGCGAAAGAATGAATCCGCCGTATATGGCCAGAACCGCCAGGCAGGCTCCTATACTGATGTGCTTAAGATGAATCACGAAACTATTTTCTCAGCCATTCAGCGGGCACCACATACTCGCCGCCCACGGTTTTTTTGTCGCCAAGCCAGACAAACGCTTCCTCGGGGGATGTAAAATAGTGATATCGGGCAAAAATCGCTTTCCCCTCCGGGCCCGAAAGAAAATCAATGAACGATTGGGCCGCAACACGATTCCGTGTAAATCTCGATACGGCTGCGGGGATATAGCCAACCCGCGGAACCTGCTCCTTAGCCAGTGGAATGGTTTCGATCCGATTCGGATCCCAGTACTCAAATACGCTCCATCCAATGACGGCATCAGCCTGCTTCAGCGATATTGCCGTAGCGGTTTTTTCGCAGGACGCAGTGTAGTTGGCAAGGTTTTTCTTGAAGGCCGCCTTCTCGTCAGGGCAGAATCCCTGCTCCAGAATTTCGACGGCATAGATGCCAACACATACGCCTTCCGGATTGGCGATAGCCACGCGCAGGCCCGGCCTGAGCAAATCCTTCAAGGTTCGAATGGCATGGGGATTACCCTTTTGCACATTAATGGCCGGCACCAGATAAACTATCACCTTTTCTGTCTCGGCAATGACATCGCCTTCGCGTTTCGCCTTCTCCATATAATCGGAAGAACCCGGAAAATAAATGTCGCCGCATTTGGCAAGTTTCATCTGCGACAGCACATATCCGGAACCGCCGAATACCACATCAACTTGAACTCCGGTTTTTTGTTCATAGACCCTGGCTGCTTCTTCAGTAGGCGGTTTGGACGCGGCACCGGCATAGACTAAAAGCCGTTCGGATGCCTGAGCGGAAGAGGCAAATACCCCCACTGTCAGTCCATACATCACAGCCAGATAAATGTGTTTGTACGATTTCATCTTTTGATCCTTTCCTCAATTACACGATGCTCACTATTTTCCGTTTCGAGACGGCTGAAGATCGTTCAGCCGTCAGCTTCCATCAACCGCATTTCATCGCCGCTATACGTTGGACATAACTACATTTTTGTCATATTGATTCCTAAATATTACAAAAATGCAGACCGCTTGAACATTCCTGCGTACCAATTACAGCAAGGTGCGGCATAATAAACATCCGTTAGAAGAATATGCACATTCTGTGCCAGATGGATACACTGTGCCGCCCTTCAATGAAAAACCAAACAATCGACTCCGGCGAATATTCCCATTAAGGAGTATAACCCTGACGATGCCTGCAAAATTCACACAAATGGAAATATTGTCGATCGTCCAGGATATTGTATTTTCCCATAAACAGCATTCAAAAGACTTGCAAAAAATCAAAAATTGGTTAATAAAGAATCATTCGCTGCGACTGGAAACCTATCGCAGCACAATACGAGCTGTATGATCTATTGCGAAAGAGATTATGAAGATTCACTGCCTGACACACGTGCCGTTTGAAGACGCAGCCAACATCCAGACCTGGGCCGACAGCCGCGGGCACACGCTGCACTATACCCATCTTTACAATCACGAGTCCTTGCCGGACATAACAGATTTTGACTTCCTGGCCATCATGGGCGGGCCGATGAATATCTATGAGCACGATGCCTACCCCTGGCTGGAGATGGAAAAACAGTTCATCGGCCGGGCTGTCGAGGCTGGCAAGAAAGTCCTCGGCGTCTGCCTTGGCGGTCAACTGATTGCCGATGTCCTCGGCGGCAAAGTCACCAAAAATCAATCCCCGGAAATCGGCTGGCATCCAATCCAGCTAACCCCAGAAGCCAGACGATTACCCCTGCTTGCAGGATTCCCCGAAGAACTCACCGTCTTCCACTGGCACGGCGACACCTTTGCCATTCCCCCGGGGGCCATTCATCTGGCCTCCAGTCAGGCGTGTTCGAATCAGGCCTTCCTCTATGGCTCCACCGTCCTGGGCCTGCAATTCCATCTGGAATATTCCGAAGACAGCATTCGAGCCATGCTCACGGATTGCCAAAACGAACTAATCCCATCCCCTTACGTCCAATCCGCAGAGCAAATCCAGCAAAACCTGTCTGTGGTGCCGAAAGTTCAAAGCCATCTGAACCGGCTGCTGGATCAATTTATAATGATATAATCAGGGCCGCGCAGCCAATACCTGATTATTGACCTTGCGGGTCATAACGCGATGTTATGAACTTGTAAAAAAGCCCTTCTCTGTCGGGTTTCAGGTTCAGCAAGCCAAACCCCTCACCCCACATGGCAGCTCATTATATATACCTAACATACCCCTTACAAGGATATTTTATAAAAATCCGAGAAACTAATCTGCTCCGAATCCTGTCTGAATTCTCCCTTCGCAATATCCGAAGAGGTAAACCAGGGTGCCGTCCTTTTCCGGACAGGGACTCAACGATGGTGATATGCATAGTTCAAGCGGCCTGATTGGTGAGATATCACAAAGATAATTATAAATGTAATCTCTTGTCATTACTTGTCATACGAAAGAATTATACAAAATTTATTGAATTAATGGATTGAATAGGTATATAATAAGACAATAGTGTTAAAGTAAGTTATTTCAGCATCCGATTTTAAAATAGAGGCTGTAAGGAGACAGCCGGAATCCCAATGGATTGAATTACGCAGGATATCTTCGAGGAGAATGGTTATGTCAACCTGTAAAGTCTTCGGCCTGGCCCTGTCGTTACTGTTTCCCTGGACGTGTACATTCGGGGCGGATTATGCACTGTTGTTCAACGGCTCTGATCAATATGTCAACTGCGGCCTGCTCCAGACGGCCCTGCAGCCGCAAAATGAAATCACCCTGGAAGCCTGGATACAGTGTCCGGAGTTTTCTAACGAACTGGGCGGTATTATTACCTGTCAAAGCGACAGCGACGGGACCGGAACCGGAATACAATTTGATAATCGCGTCAATCCAGACGGCCAGACCGCCCTTCGCAGGCATATTCATTTTCAGATTGGTTATAACGGCTGGCATTCCGCCAATTCCAATGCGTATATCCCCGTCAGTCAATGGATTCATATTGCCGTAACCCGCAAGGCCGGCGAGGACCCCAAATTCTATTACAATGGATTGCCTGTCGCAGGTACCGGCAATAGCTGGTCCGGCGGCATCAATTATGTAGATCCCTGGTGCATCGGCAGGCAATATGACTTAAATCGCTTCTTTAAGGGGCTGATTGACGAAGTACGCATCTGGAATCGCGCCCTGACACAGGCCGAGATTCAGGAAACCATGGTTACACCCTTAACCGGCACCGAAATCGGTCTTTCTGCGGCATGGAATCTGGACGAGGGCAGCGGGACCACCACAACGGACAACAGCGGTCATACACATCAGGGAACGCTGGTCAATAATCCGCAATGGGTTCAGATCGATAAATTTGCCGGGGCCCGCCCGGATGCCCAGGTCAAAACAGATACAATGTTTACCTACAAAGGGGACAATATTTACTCGACCCTGACCGGCCAGACCGTTTCAGTCAAGACTCCCAAAGAATCGACGCAGATATTTGATGTCCGGATTGAAAATGATAATACACTGCCCGATAAATTAATCCTGACCGGTCCGGCAGGCTCAGGCTACTGGACGATTCAATATCAGACTCCAGGCGGTATGGATATTACCTCGGAAGTGACTTCTGGCGGGTATAAAACTCCGGTTCTTTACAGCGGAGGCTACTATGACCTGCGCGTTATCGTCACCTCGCTTGCGGGAATCCCTGCCGGGCAAAGTGTATCTGTCGATCTTGCCGCGGTGTCGTTTTCCAAACCGGACATTTCAGATGACGTGCGAATGGTTACGCAGGTTGCAGCCAATATGCAGATTCCAACACCCGGTTTTTATACCGAAGATGCGGATTTCGATCAGGGTGACTTGATCGGCCTGACATACGCCCCCCAGTCCGGACAGCTTGTGATTGCCGAACAGGGAAGCATACTGCCCTACATCTGGGTTCCCAACAGCAATGAGGCAACCGTTTCCAAAGTGGACACGATTACGGGCCGGGAACTGGGACGCTATCATACCGGCCCCGACAGCAGCGGCAATTGTTCCCGAACAACCGTGGATCTGCAGGGCAACTGCTGGGTTGCCAATCGCCAGACCAGCAGTGCCGTCAAAATCGGTCTGCTGGAGCGGGGGCATTACATCGACCGCAACGGCAACGGCGTCGCCGATACCAGCCGCGACCTGAATAACGACGGCGACATTACCGGTGCCGAGATGCTGCCGTGGGGACAGGATGAATGCGTCCTCTGCGAGGTCATTCTTGTCGCAGGCAAGGAAGGAACCTATGTGCCCGGAACCTACGCCGGGGCTTATGCCAGTGATTACTGGACTCCCGGGCTTCGCGGCGTTGCCGTAGATGAAAACAACAATGTCTGGCTGGGCACTTACAATACGAAAAAATTCTATTATGTCCTGTCCAATGGAACCATTTCCAGAACCATCGACGTGTCCGGCGTCAATCACACCTCCTATGGAGCCGTGCTGGATTCACAGGGGATTTTATGGTCTTCCGGCAACGACAAAAACCATGTTCTGTGGCTTGACTCGACCGATGACAGCTTCGGAATCATACCCCTGGGACATCATTGTTACGGCCTGGCCCTGAATCAGGAGGGAAAACTGTATATTTCAGGCTGGCAATCCAACAAGATAACGCTGATCGATACACAGACCAAAACCCTGCTGTGGACCCGGGATACCACCTATTCCATGAAAGGCGGCGCGGTTTCTGCGGATGGCGATGTCTGGTTTGCCAGCGAACCGTCGAATCTGGTGGTTCGATTTGATCCAAATGGAATTCAAAAAACAATCGTTCCCGTTGGAGCCAGCCCGACAGGCGTTGCCATCGACCAGCAGGGGAAAATCTGGGCCGTCGATAACGGAGACGAATATATTCACCGGATCAATCCTGTATCCAATTCCGTTGAGATGTCCAAACGTCTCATCGGGACAAAACACTATGGATACAGCGATATGACCGGGATCATCTCGCAAACGGTAACCACCCGAGTCGGCACATGGCGGCTGATTCATAACTCCCATTCGCCGCAGACTGACTGGGGCCGGATACTCTGGACGGCGGATGTTCCTCAGGGCAGCGGCATGATTGTCGAGTGCCGAAGTTCCCAGAACCGAATCACCTGGTCACCCACTGAACTTGTCCAGAATGGCCTGCCCCTTGAAAATACTCCCGACGGGCAATATCTGGAAGTGACGGTTACCATGCAGATGCCCGCCAACGGCAGGACGCCCACACTGTATGATATGACGATTGGCTATTTTCCCATCGGCGATTTTACACGGAATTCGAGGGTGGATCTGCAGGACTTTGCGATTTTCGCTCAGCATTGGCTTGAATGCGGGATGCCGGACTGCTCAGACTAAACGATTTCAGGACATCCTCAGACAAACCGCGGCGATAGTAGGAGGCCATACGGCCCCTTACTATCGCGTCCAGAGGTCTGCCATAGATTCTATCCGCAATAGAATCGGCATTCTCTGCAATTTCAGTGCGGCCAGGTATTCCAGGTGCGTTCTTTGTCGTTAGAATTTTACCATCACTGACTTGCCGGCGTAATTGACCGTCCTGATGTCAGCAGTTCCCGTTCCTATTCCGGCATTCTTGCCGGGGGCGGCAATCACAACATGAAGGATGCGTTGGGCAGTCATGCCGGGAAATGCCCCCTTGCGAGGACCGACCGTCAGCGTCCGGGCCGCATCATCCCAGACCATATCATACACGGCATATTGTCCTTTTTCGTAGTTATAGGTCTCGTTATCGTCTTCGTAGAGGGTGAATTTCGCATCGGCGCCCGGATAGATGCGAATTTCATACGGGGCGTCCGGTTTTTCGGTCGCATACTGCATCACAGGCCCCATGGGCAGAATGGACCCGGCGCGGATATACAGCGGCAGGATATTGAGCGGACATGCTTTTTCGACTGTTTTTCCGCCGGCAAGTTTTTCATTCGTCCAGAAATCATACCAATCGGCACCGGCGGGCAGATACGTTTTCACAACGTTATCCAATGCCGCCGCACCCTCATTTTGATTGCGAATATCACTGGGAATACGCCAGCCAAAACGGATAACACGTTCGCCGCCGCCCTGATAAAATTCCAGTTTCAGCGGCACCTGCTGTCCCTTGCTGAATGTGATTTTTGTGCTGCGATAGCGCGCAGCATTTTCCCGCCAATCCTCGATGACTTTCCTGCCGTCCAGATAAAGACGGAATCCATCATCCCCTTCGACCCCGATTTCATATTCCCCATCCTGGGGCGCCAGCAGAAATCCTTCCCACCGTGCCGAGAAGTTGTTGAAACCGTCCAGGCCGCCGGGGGGATCGGCCAGCGGCGGTCCGGGCCAGTCATGATCCACAACCTTATCCACTCCTTTTCCCATGGGGGTGTCGAAGTTGACCCCGCCAAAATACTGCACAGCCAGACCGGCCTGGCCGTCCGGGGTCCGCATAAACTCCGTCGGAATAGTCGGAGCGGGAGTATTTCCCTTGCGATACATCGCTCGCGTAACCGGATGCACCAGGAAGGCCGGCCCAAACATAAAGGCATCACTGAGGTTGCGTACCTCGGCATCGTCCGGGAAATCCATCGGCAGTGCACGCATCAGCGTATAGCCTTCGCTCGTGACCCTCCAGCTCTGGCTGTAAAGATACGGCATCAGGCGGTAGCGCAGATGGGTAATATCCAGCAGGGCCTGATACACCTCCGGGTCCATTTCTTTAAAAATATAAGGCTCCCGTTCAATGTTGGTCCCGTGAATACGAAAGATCGGGTTGAAGGCGCCAAACTGAAACCATCGCAAAAAGAGTTCGCGATAGGCCGGATTTTGTTCGCCGCCGGGGAAGTTGTTGACAAAAAAACCGCCGATATCCTGGGTCCACCAGGGATTGCCGGCCATCGTTACATGAAGTCCGCTGGCCATTTGAGACTTCAGCGTATTCCAACTGGCCGAGGAATCCCCCGACCAGGATGCGGCGGCATAACGCTGGGCCCCTGCCCAGGCGGAACGCGTCAGCGTAAACACTCGCTGGTTGTTGATGGCGCGCTGACCTTCGTAGGTCCCCTTCGTGGTCATCAGCGTATAGGGATTCAGGTAACGCGAGAAATCACCCATGGCGTTGATCCCCAGCCGTTTAATATCGCGGGCAACTTCGTTGGGATTCCAGCAGGCCGTGCCGACCTCGACTTCAGTGCCGTCCATCCAGAGCGCATCCACCCCCTTGCTCAGGAGGCCGTTGTGGATGTGCTTAAAGTAGATTTCCCGCCCTTTTTCACTGAACGCGTCATAGATGCGGGCCTTTCGGGATATCCAGTGCAGCGGCTCAAATCGCAGTTGATACTCGTCCAGTTCACGGCCCAGCGGGGTATCATTGCCCACGGACGGCCAGATTGAGATCATCAGTTTCATATTCAGGTCATGTATGGCCTTTATCATGCCCTCCGGATCGGGATATCGCTGCGGATTCCAGATCATGCCGCTCCAGGTGCCGTCTTTATCGCTTCCCCAGTACTGCCAGTCCTGCACGATGTAGTCCAGCGGGAATTGCTCTTTGCGGAAAGTCCTGGCGACTTCGACAAGGCGGTCCTGGGTCGGATAGCGTTCCTTGCTCATAAACAGCCCCAGAGCCTGCTTGGGGTACATCGGAGCGCTGCCTGTCAAATTGCGGTAGCCGGAAATGACATCGTCCATCGTCTCGCCGGCAAAGAAATAGTAATCCACCCCGCCCGGGGCGCTCTCGGCCCACAAGGTGGCGCCGCCGGCATCGTCCTTGAACCGCATGATGGAATAGATGTCCCACATGATTCCGTAACGTTCGGAAGATACAATCATGGGAATCACAATCCCCATATTCGTTTGGATCAGCAGCAATTCCTGCCCGCGGCGGTTGATTTGGGTCGGAGCCGAATCGATGTAACCAAAGCCGTACCAGCCCTCATCGGGTTTCAAGGTAAACGTGTTCGACACTTCGTAGGTCGGCGCGCCGGAAATGTCAACCTGCTTAATCGTTGCGTGGTTTTCGGCACGCTCCCGGGTCAGCAGCCTGCCGCCGGCATCCATAAACAGCAGTGCCCCGGTTTTTTTGTCAGCCTTTATCTGAAGTTTCTCGGAGACGATCGCAACATGGTCTGCTGCATCCTGCACCTTGAACGCAACCGCGACCGGCTTGCCCACTACGGCGATACTGGGATGTTCCCAGTAATTGCGGCCGAGATTTTCATTGACGCGAACGGTGGATGGCCCGTAGAAAATCACGTTTTTGACAATCCCGTTGACGTGCAGTTGAACACCGTTTTCCAGTGCGGCACAGAAAAAACCGTTCTCTTTCGAACGTTCTATCGCCTGCAAATGCCCGGACTTATCCAGACCGGAAACTCCCGCCTGCAGTATCACACCGGTGAAGAAAATCATCAAAACATGAAGAAAATGAATGTTCATTGATACTCTCCATAATTACAATTATAGATTGTTGCATCGTTATTTACATCACAGCCGAGACATGCTCAGGTGCTGTATTTATATCCCTGCTTTCGAATATTCCGTAATTAGTGCTTATTTTCCCGCAAACTATGGCTGATTTTTGCAAAAAAGCATCTATATAAAGGGTAACCGGAAATGGAATAAGAACAAGTTTATTTTTCGCCAATACCTCTTTTTGAACAGCCATATCCCGTCGTGCTCTTTTTCAAGACCAACACCCGATATCACCAATAATGAACCTGCCCCGATGCTGCCTCACATTCATAAAAAAACTCTCACAGCCGGGATTCATCTGTTTTATGGACCTTCTATGCCGGCTATACTTAATACGTATATTCTGCTGCGAGGATAGCCACAGAACGCATTGAAACGGACCATGGCCTCGCCTCATGCTGACAATATCATCCGGAATCAGTTTAATGGGGGGGGATTAATCCCCCATCCAGTTCCCGGCCAATTCCGCGAATTCATACAGATCGATCAGGCAGTTGCCGTCTAAATCCAGACTGCAATGAGTCTGCAGCCAGTACGGAACAAACTCCACCAGATCATCCATATTCACCTGATGATCGTCGTTCAGGTCCCCGTAAAGGGGTCTGCCTGTAACCGCAATACTGTCGATGGCCATATCCCCCGTCGGCCCCCCCGCCGCGGCCGCCCGGAAACGAATGCGAATCGGGCCGGTGTAATTCGTCAGGTACACAAGGCACGGTGTATAGGCCTGCGACATTGAGGTGTGCTGCTGACCGCTGCGGCTCCAGATGCTGTTATGCCACGTACCGTTATGGAAAACATCCACATTCAGTGTGCCGGTACTCGCGCCGTACAGGTGATAATAGAACGTCAGCACGCGGTTATAGCCGTCGATCATCGGGCCTTGCAGGATGGCTGTATTTCCGGCGGTGTTGGCGCCGCCCGGAGACGTCTCCAGATAAACATACCAGCTACTTCCGTTGGCCCCGCCCGACGGGCCGGTATTGGGCGTCAGGGTGCCACCCGAATTACGAGTCCAGTTGTGAGAATCCTCGCCTGAAATGTTGACCCAGTCTCCAAATCCGCTTTCAAAATCCGCTGCACTGAGCACCACCGCGCGGGTATCCATCGGCACGGCCGAGACCTGGTCGGAAACAGGACTTTCCAGAGCGTCCATATCCACAGCAGTCACCACATAATAATAGGTCGTGTAGTAACCGACATAGTTATCCGTAAATGTCGGACTATTGAGCAGCACGTTGTTCTGGCGTGTATATCCGCTTCCCGGTATTGTGGATCGGTAAACATTATACCCGGCCAGGTCACTTTCGGAATTGGCATTCCAGGTCAGGGTCACAGAACCATCACCGGCTGCGGCGGCAAGCCCGGACGGAGTCGCAGGAGGAGCAGCCAGGGTTGTAACAGCAGCCTGAGCAGAGTCGCCGCTTTGGCCGACGCTGTTGGCAGCGCTGACCACATAATAATAGGTCGTCGATTCGGACAGATCCATATCACTATAACCAGTCCCTGATACACCGGCAATCAGGGTATAGGGGCCGCCGGCAACAGGGGAACGCTTGACGTTATAGGTCACTGCGGCAGCAGCTTCATTCCAAATCAGATCGACCCGGCCGGGAGAGACCGCCGCCGCACTCAGGTCCGTCGGCGTCGAAGGAATTGAAGCGGGAACCTGTTGGGCATACAACATCGCCACCTCAGGTGCACTCAATGCATTGGCGTAGATGCGGAACTCATCGACCCGTCCATTCAGATACGGATCCGGGGAGTACTGCGACCTGCCGATATAATTTTGCGTCGTAACGCCCAGGGAGGATGGCGTCAGCGTCATCGCAGTATTGCGTCCGACTTCCGTACCGTTAACATACAGAATCCCCAGGCTGCCGTTCAGCGTAACAGCCACATGCGTCCAGGCGCCTGCAGGCAGAGCCGAGAGGCCATTGATTCGCTGCTCTGCGCCGGATCCCCCCGTGGTGATGGCAAAACGTACCGGACCCGATGTACCGCTGCGCGGCGTCAGGTACATATTCACCGAGGTATTGTTTCCAAAGTCAAATAAGCGGGACCAGCTGCCGGCCGCATCCAGATAAACCCAGGCCGCGATAGTACAGGCCGTCAGACCGTTAACCGCACCGGTCGGCAAAGACACATAGTCATTGGTTCCGTCCAGATCGACGGCATTGCTGTATTTTCCTGCCGCCCAGAGCGGACCGTTGACCAGCGTGCCGTTCCAGTTGTATCCGGTGGCATCGAAGGCGGTTGTGCCGCTGGATTCGTTGAATTTCAGATAGCTGCGAACCATGGCCGGAATCGCTTCATTGCTGTTGGGACTTTCACCGTCCGGCATGTTGGCACTGACGACATAATAGTATGTCTGCCCCGCAGTCACACGGGTATCGATGAAGCCTGTCGCAGTGATACCCGACGACAAGGTCGTATAGGGACCGCCGCCGGCGGCTGAGCGTTTAAGGTTATAGCTTGCCGCATTGGGCACAGCCGTCCAGGCCAGGTTGACCTGGGTATCCAGAATCATCGTCGCACTCAATCCCATCGGACGATTCGTCGGTGCGGCCCAGGTATATGTCGGAAGCCAGTCGAAATAGGCCTGTGCCCCCTCTCTTGAACTCAGGCTGCAATCCGCCGGAAGACTATCGTTCAGATTGTCGAGAAGATCCCCAAGAAAACCGACGAGGTATGAGACATTGCCCTGGTTATCCATGGCTTTTTTGATCGCATTGCCGAAACCCGCCGTGGTCCCATTGCACAGATTCCAGGGGTCATCCGGCATCGGAAACCAGAAACATTCCGTAATCAACATCGGCCACAAATCCGCAGCAGGCTTGTATTGCGAGTTCCACAGGTTCTGCACTTTCGTGGGATTGTCGAACACGCCGCCATACGCCGGATAAAAATGGCACGCGATGCCGCAATTCGAGCCGGTAAAGGGATATAAGGCATGCTGATAAGGTGACCCCTGCCATTCCAGGGTCGGAACCCATATCACGTTATCGGCCCCCGTATCTCGAATCACATTAATGACAGGCTGTATCCAGTTTCTGAAAGCCTCAAAGTACTTGGCCTGATGATTGCCCCAGTCGCCGTTGCCCGGCAACGATTCGATGTCAACCGGCTCGTTCATAAGCTCAAACATAATGTTGTCGGCACTCTTGACGCCCGGAGCGCCGGCAACCGTCTGCCAGAAGGTAATCAATCGCTGCTGTTCCACAACACCCGCGTTGCGGGAGCCGTTATTGGGGGTGTTAATCGGCCCCGTGGCGCTCAACACCAGGTATAATCCGCGAAGCCTGAGATGGTCGGCATAGGGAACAATAAAGTTCTGGATCCAGCCGTTGAACTGGGTGGGATTAACCAGGCCGTCCTGTTGCGTCCAGCCGCCGATCGCATCGGTATTGACACGCACAAAACTGCAATACCATCCATAATCCCGGCCATATTTGGGGGTGGTGTCGCTCATCACGGTCGCTGCGGCCTTCATATAGTTCAAAAAGCCGGCAACGTTGCTCGGATTAGTCCAGTCGGACGGGTTGCTGTACCACCGCCCTCCACCGTTAAACCAGGTCTCTGTCGGCTGCATCCATCCATGCAGAAGCACGTTCTTGCCGCTGGGGTCCTGGAGAAATCGTCCCGAAACGTGCAATTTAGGCGTTGCCATACCCTGATAGCCATACACGCTGCCGGTCCATGCCGAAACCATCAGCACAACCAGACTGTAAACCCAATACGCTTGATGTGGATTCTTTTTAATCATAATGTCGCTTTTTTTCGCTGAGGATATCGATACGGATCCTGCATGAAATTTTTCGGTTCGTCGCGGCGAAGTATAACAGCTTCAACCACGTGCTTCTTTTGCTCGTGGAATAATCATCCCCGCTGGGTATATGCAATTGCAATCCTTTGGGGCTGCGCCGACATAATTCTGGTGCCGGAGTCCAAAAAAAAGGTTTGAGGGCATTGCGAGAACGCCCTCAAACCAGGGTCAATCAAACGTTACTGCTGCGGGTAAATCCGGTTGTCATTAAGCCAATCTTTGGCCAGTTCTGCAAAGTCAGTAATATCCACCCTGCAGTCACCATTGGTATCAAACCGCATGTTTTCGGTACCTTCTCTGTTGCATACCGACACGTTCATGACATTCGCATAGTCCTGTGCAATCTGGGCGGCGCTGCGGGCATAGTTATAAATCCTGACATCGTCAATCTTGCCGCAGAAAAATTCGCTGGCGTTGTCATTATTGCAGCCCAGCTTGAATCCCGAATTGGCGCCGGTACCGTAGGTAAATCCGGTCGCCGTCGAGATCTGTACGCCGTTGTTATACATCTTGGTTGCCCCGGAGGCGATATCATAGGTGGCCACAATATAGTGCCAATTGTTCTGCGACAGGCTGGTCGCCACTCTGCCGGCCCCGCCTTCGCGTTCAAAGCTGATTTCGCCCGTACCCGGGTTCTTGTCGATGCGCCACATCATATTAGCGGCACTCCAGGAACCTCGGCGGTTGATAATACCCTGCCAGTTGGTATTATTCTCAGTCCACTGGACCCAGAAAGCAACCGTCAGGCCGTTGCCCATGGCTTCCATATCCACGTCGCCGGCGCTGGCATATTGACCCCATACGTTCGGGTCGGCCGGATTGAGGTTATTGAAAGACAGAGCTGCCCCCTCACCCAGTTGAGGCACACCCTCAACCAGACTGGGATAATCCGAACCCGTGGTCATCAGCTTCATACCATATCCGCCAACCACATCCGGAGACACTCCGCCTATCACCTCATCCAGCGGGTAATGAATTATCAGACGCTTGGTCATCACCAGGCCTGCCGCACTGTTGACCGGATCGGTTCCGGACATGTCGTTGTCAACCTGGCAATAGTACTGCCCTTCATCGGCCAGTTGGACATCATAGATAGTCAGGGTGTTGGTTTTGGTCCCCGAATAATCCGCCCCGTCGGACAATGCCGCATCCGGCGTACCCACCTTGAACCACTGATACGAGGTCGTATTGACAGCCGTCACCGACAGGGTCAGACTGGCCGTTCCCGCATCGACGACACTCTTGGCGGGACTTACCGCGCTGACCGTAGCCGACTGGCCGACGGTTGTGAATTTCCAGACCGACCCGACGGTCTTGATATCCGGTCCGCCGAGGGTATTGGGTTCATACGCATCCACTCTCCAGTAGTACGTCGTGCTGTACGCCAGGGTGCCCGTATCCCATGTCGTCGTCGCCGCCGGCGCCTTGGACAGTTTCTTATACGCCGGCTTCATGCTCAGATTCGGATCATTTTCGGGCCCGAAATACAGATCGATATGTGTCACTGCCGGGTCTATTACGATCCAGCTCAAATCCTGGTTGATCGGTGCATAAGGCTCGCCATTGGCCGGTTCATTAATCGCAATCTTGGTCGGGACATCTTCGGTAATAAGTATGCGATCGATTGAAATATTGACATTGGGGTTTTCCGATTGGACAAACGAGGCTGCATAACCCATAGTCAATTCATTCGTGATGCCGGCAGCCGCAATTGACCCGGCCAGCGAACCCGACAGCAGGGTGATCGTGTCGCCTTCAATGACCAACTCATAACCGTCCGGACTGATATCCAGAGTAATATCCAGTACCGGGGTAAAGTTGCGTGTTCCCGTATTCCAGTTCAGCGTGTCAAAGGTCCAGGTCGCCAGCACTTTTTTGGTATCGTCATTGGCCTCATAAAACAACACCGAGGTCCCGTTCCATCCGCCGCTGCCGCCCGCCGCCGTCAGGGAATTGTTTTCAAACTGAATCCAGAACCCGGTCGGCAATCCATTGTCGTAGTCAAAGGCCAGAGAACTTCCCTCGACACCGATAATATTCCGAGCCGTCGATCCGCTGGTGGTGTTATTGGCCACGGCAAAGCTGACGCCTCGAAACTCGAAACGCGAAAGGCCATTGCCCAGAGCCGCTCCATCCTTGGAGGCAATCGAACATCGGGACCCGCCGTGAACCGGATTGTTCAGCGTGACTTTGGAGTTCGCTTCGGTGACGGTGGCACTCCATTGACCGTCCCAGGAATTAAACCCGGTACCCACGCCCGTGGTGTTGGTTCCGATTGCGCCATCGTCAAAGTGATCGTCCACCTTGACGTCGCCCAGGGCCAGGGGCGACAACACCCCCACCACAAACACAACAACTGCAGCAAACATTGACTTACTCATTGTAAATCCTCCAAAAGAACATTATTTCAACGAAACACTCTTTTATACGCACGGCAATCCTATCCATGACCGGTGTAAATACCTTCCAGGAGGCGATGCCGGTCTGTTCACATTAGTCCGTGTTGGCGCGGCTTAAAAATTCTCGGCTTCCGGCAGCCGCTTTACCACCGCAGTGCATGCGACAGCCCCGCCTTTGAACAACGCACCCTTGTTTTGTCTCAAATCAAAACCCCTGACCGCCCGATTCCAGCACCAGAACGGGTTCGGCAAAAACACACCAGTTCTCATGAAGCGTACTGTTGGCCATATAATCTACCTGATCAACATTTTCCGATGTCGCTAATGTCAGAAAACGGTCCGTATCTTTGAGGCTGACCGAAACACGGTTCAAAACTCCCTTCTGGGTATACCCAACGAGCGAATAACGCAGTTGCCCGTCCACCAGGACGTAAAAGTTCGCATTGGACCGTTTCCCGTCAAAATCGACCAGCCCGACTTCGGATTCAAATCGATGAATCTTCAAGTGATAGCCGCTGCGAATGGCATCCAGATCAAAGGTTATCCCATGATTTGAATTCTGCATGACAATACAGGATTTACCAAGATCGCTGTATTCCTGTCCGCCAAACTGAATCGTACGGGGCTGTCCGTCGATAACAAATGCTCCCGGCTTCGGATTGGCAATCAAATCCGCACAATAAACCCCGTTGGTGAACGGGAATCCCTCAAATACATCACCGCGGCTGCTGACGACGGTGCTGCCGTTCGGTATAAAAATGCCATCAATAAATGGGGCGTCCTCAATGGGCATATAGGTCTCAAAAATAGAGGTATGCCCCCAGCGTATCTCCGTGGTAAAGCCCTTCTCATAATTCAAACGCTCTTCGGAACTGCCGGTTCCCAGGCCATTGCCTTTTCTGACGATATCCGCCAGGTCAAGAGTAGAGCGTCCATTCCAGATGATTTGATTTTCGGAATTGATGTTCCGAATGAATACGGTGTCATTAAATGCGATGTCGGAAATCTCCGATGTGCGGCCCGAAATCTTTTTGGCGCCCCCCCGGCCGACTTCCACGCCGTCCTGCATGGATTTCACGCCGGCAACCAGTTTTGTTTTGCCTTGCATCACATACAGAGAGGTCCCTCCATGAATATCAGCCTGCACTCCAAATTCAGTGCCCAAATCGATAATTTTCGCATTGTCCGTATACACAGAAAACCCGATTGCCTGATGGGGTACAATGGCATAGAGCTTGCCGTATCGAAGTGTAACCTGGTCTCTGCCGGGAATGTGAAACGACGCCGGCCCCTCAATCGTGACCAGGGTATTATTATCAAATTGAAATTTAGCACAGCCTTCCAGCAGCTCAATATCTTTTCGACCGGTAAAAATGGAGACCCCCCTTTCCATCCCCCCGTCCACGTTGCCCCATCGGGCATTGATGCTGTCCGACAATACAGCGACTTCATACTCTGTCGTCGGAACAAAATAGACAAACACAAACAATAACAGGGCTGCCGCCGCCGTTGCGCACAGAGTTATCAGCGAATTCCGGTTTACGCGGTACCGGATATGTTCCTTTTGTACCTTGTGAATCACCTCTTTGGGTTTTTCAGGAACAGGAACCTCTATGGCCGGAGATCGGTTTTCTTCATTTGCAAGCAGTTGCAGTAAGGTATTATGCTTCTCACGGGTATCGCTGGTTTTATTGAATACTTCAATGCTGCCCGCGGAAGACAGTTCGGTATAAATTTCCATCAGTTCAGTATAATCCCGAATCTTTGCCGGATCCGTCTTCAGCATCAGGTCAAACTGCTTCATCTGCTCGGGAGTAATCTCTCCCTGCAAAGCCAGCAAAAACAATTCCGTAAAATCCAAATGATCGTTTTTTTCAAGCATTGGTTTCCCACACTAAGAGCGTTTGCCTGATGCATTTCTGAAGATTCGCATGAATTCGTGCCATGATTTTATAGATGCCGGTTTTAGAGATATTCAATTGTTCGGCGATTTGATTGTAATGCAAACCGGTATCATAATGCATCGACAGTTTTCTGCGGTCGGCCTCTTTTAATTTGTTAAGACATCCCTGCAGGGCATTCTTCCGCTGTTCATAATGGCGTTCATTTTCAGATATGATTTGCGTAATTTTTTCGTACACGTCATGACTCAGAAAAAGCCCTTTGTTCTGTTGTTTTTTGCGATAGTCAAGTATCCGATATCTGGCGATTGCAATGCCCCAGGAGGCAAAATTGGTTCCTGCTTCAAAGTGATCAAACATCCTCCACATCTCGGCCGCCGTTTGCTGCATAATGTCTTCAGCATCAGACCAATGATGCACCATGTTGAGAACATACAAAAATATCTTTTTTTGTTCTC
This sequence comes from uncultured Pirellulales bacterium, assembly GCA_964630775.1. Taxonomy (GTDB): domain Bacteria; phylum Planctomycetota; class Phycisphaerae; order Sedimentisphaerales; family Anaerohalosphaeraceae; genus Anaeroglomus. The sequence continues at coordinate 62,174 of CAZVYY010000024.1, forward strand.
TTGAATATAATTCTATAAAAAGTGTCTTGTCAGTCAGGGCCATAACACCAATTTTCTGCTTGCTCCAAAGTATCCGCATAATAATCCATATCATTCACAACTATATAGAGATGTTATTTCGCCGTTTGGATGAAAAAAATATATTTTTTTGCGTTCGACCGATAATTTCGATAAAAGCGGATATAAAAACAACCGGAAACGATCCGGCTTTTCATGCAATCAGGGCTTTGCTCACGACAACCACAATGAGGACCAACCACGCGGGATGAAAGCAAATCTTGTGCAACGGACACAAACTACTTTTTTAACACATGACAATAAAAAAGACAAGAACCATAAATCCTTGCCTTTGCCTTAGTTACATATTGGGCGATTCAGGACTCGAACCTGAGACCCGCTGATTAAGAGTCAGCTGCTCTACCAACTGAGCTAATCGCCCGAACTGGGAAAAACGAAAATATTACCGAGAAATCGCGGTATTTCAACACAATTTTACACTATTTTTAAAGAAATACAAGACGTCGCCCAAACCTGTCGTTTAAGGTCGGTTTTTCTTGACAGTTCCCTGTAAAGGACTACAATTGTCGAAAAATAAAAAAGACTTAGGCAGCGGAGGCCTGTTTGGCAGAAACCATAAACAAAAATAACCCGGCCGGGATCGATTTACAGACCGACCCGACACAGCATCGGATTACTGTGACCGGAAGACTGGATGCAGTGACGGTACCTAAGCTATGGGGCAAAGTCCCATCGCTGTGTGCGGCATTGTCGCCTAAACCCCTGATTATTGATATCAAACAGGTTCCTTTTTGTGACGGGGCCGGAGCCGCATTTCTATTTGAACTGGAACTCGAAGCCCGCAAATATACCCAGGACATTCAAATTTCCCATTCCAACCCGGAATTGCAGGAACTGTTCCAGCGGGTGGATAAAGCCAGGGTCAAGAGTGTCCTGGCCACGCCCATACCCCAGACCAACGCCATTACCGAAATCGGCAAAACCGTCTGTCATTTATGTGAGGACTTCAGGGACCTGTTTGTATTCCTCGGCCACCTGCTCAGTTCGTTTCAGTGGACCGCCCTTCACCTGCACCGGATTCGCTGGGCGGATTCCTTCAAATTGATTGAGCTGGTCGGCGTCAACGCCGTTGGAATTACCGTCCTGCTGGGCTTTCTCTTCGGCTTGATTATGGCCTTCAGCGCCGCCATGCCCCTGCGGCAGTTCGGAGTCGAAGTCTATGTCTCTGACCTGGTTGCCATCGCGATGGTGCGCGTGCTGGGACCCTTCATCACCGCAATTATCATCGCAGGGCGTACCGGTTCCGCCTTCGCCGCCGAACTGGGCACCATGAAAATCAACAACGAACTGGATGCCCTCAACGTCATGAGCCTGGAACCCATGCGATTTCTGGTTGTGCCCAGAGTCGTCAGCACCATTCTGATGGCCCCCCTGCTGGCGGTGTTGACCAATGTGGCCGGACTGATTGGCTCAGGCCTGGTGATTATCTCGCTGGGGTATGCCGTCGGAACCTATTATGACCATGTTCAATATATTCTGACCATGACGGATGTGTTTGTCGGTCTTTTTAAAGCCCTTGTGTTCGGTGGACTGGTCGGCGGCGTGGGCTGCCTTCGCGGTCTGCAGACCGAATCCGGAGCCGGTGCGGTGGGAATCTCAACCACCCGCGCCGTCGTCAGCGGCATCGTCCTGATTGTACTGGCCGAAGGAATCTTTTCAGTCCTGTTATACGTTCTGGATATATAAGCAATGGATACCCAAGCTCAGTCCGTCATCGAAACACGCGACCTGGCCGTCGGCTACCAGGGCAAGGCGATCCTGCGCAATATCAGCTTTACTGTCCAGGCCGGCAAAATTCTGGTCATTCTCGGCGGGTCCGGCTGCGGCAAAAGTACGCTGTTGCGAAGCCTCATCGGACTGGCCGAACCCATCAGCGGGCAGGTACTCCTCTATGGACAGGATTTTTTTCAGGCCGCACGCCGGCAGCGGGAGCAGCTTCTGTCGCAAATCGGGGTATCTTTCCAGAATGGTGCCCTGTTCGGTTCAATGTCGGTGCTGGAGAATGTGATGCTGCCGCTGGAGGAACTGACTCTCCTGCCCCGCCAGGCCTGCGAAATGATCGCAGCCATGAAATTGCAGATGGTGGGTCTGTCCGGCTTTGAACACCACAGCCCCAGCCAGCTTTCCGGCGGTATGCAGAAACGCGCCGCCCTGGCCCGGGCAATGGCCCTTGATCCTCAGATTCTGTTTCTCGATGAACCCAGTGCAGGTCTCGACCCGATTACCGCCGCCCAACTGGATGACTTGATTCTGCAGTTGGCCCGCACCCTGCACCTGACGTTTGTTATCGTAACCCATGAGCTGCAAAGCATCTATGCACTGGCCGACAATGCCGTCATGCTGGATAAAGCCGCCGAAGGCATCGTCGCTATGGGTAAACCCGAAGAACTCAAACATCGAACGGATATTCCGGTGGTCTGGCAATTCTTCAATCGTTCCGTCCAGACACCCGAAAAAACTTAAAATAGACAAGGATTTCAAACGATGAAATCAAATGCACATTATTTTCGGATAGGCCTGTTCTTCATCCTGATGCTGGTCCTGCTGGTTGGAGGCTTGATATTAATCAGCGAAGACATGTTCGGCGGAGAGCGGTTTTATATCGAGACCTACCTCAATGAGTCCGTTCAGGGACTCAGCCAGGGAACCGCCCTGCTGCACCGCGGTGTCGCCATCGGCAGAATTGAAAAAATTACCTTTGTCACCCAGGAGTACCCGCTGGAATTCGATACCCCCGACTACGACAAATTCAGCCGCTATGTCATGATTGTCATGTCGGTGGACGCCAAACACTTCCAGCGTCCCGGAACCACAATCCAGGATGTCGATGCGACGATACGCAGCCAGATTAACAATGGCCTGCGTCTGAAATTATCCTATCAGGGTATCACCGGCATCGCCATGATTGAAGCCGACTACCTCGATCCGGAACGCTATCCACGGCTGGAAGTCCCCTGGAAACCCCATAACATCTATATTCCTTCGGCCCCCAGCCTGATTACCAGCTTCACCCAGGCGGTGGATACGGTCTTCCAGCGACTGGATAAAGTGGATTTCCCCGCTCTGTTTACCCAGTTTGAAAACACGCTAAAATCTGTCCAGAATGCCGTTGAAGAAGCCAAACTCGGCGAACTGCGCGTTTCCGCAGTCGAAATGCTCAATCAGTTTGAATCCACACTAAAGCAGGCTCATGCAATGATGGATACAGGCGATCCCAACTCGCCGGTATCCGATATCGCCGCCACCATGGCCCAACTGGATCGCAATCTCAAACAGATCGAACAACTGGTGTCCACCCATCAGGACGACATTGATACCATCCTGACTGATATGAAGACGTTGACACGAAACCTAAAACAGCTTTCCGAGCAGATCAAGGCGGACCCCGCTCAACTGCTGTTATCATCACCACCCAAGAAGATGGAGAACACAAAATGAGATCCAACTTAATCCTGTCTATTATCCTTATGGGACTTGTCTTTACGTGCGGCTGTGCCAGTCGGGAGAACTTTAGCCAACAGCAGGAATCGTATCTGCTGGAAGCCACAGCACGAATCCCCGCGGCGGTTCAGACGCTGCCGGGCGTGCTCAAGATTCGGCATTGCCGGGCTGTGGCACCGTTTGACGGCCAGTATTTCCTGTATCGCACCAAAACCGCCCAGTTTCAGCAGGATTACTACAAGCTGTTCCTGACGCCGCCCAATGAGCAGATTGCTGAGCAACTGCGCGAAGGATTGTCGGCCAGCGGCCTGTTCACCAATGTCCTGCCCGCCTCAAGTGCCATGCCGCCGGATTATACGCTTGAGCCGCATCTGCTGGCAATCTATTGCGATTTTTCCGATGCCGATAATCCAAAAACCGTGCTCAAGATGCACTTTGTGCTCCTCAAGACCGACAAAAGCTGTCACTGCAGCACCATCGTCTTTGAGAATACCTATGAATCCATCAAGTCCATGCCCGGCCGGACAGGACAGGATATCATCCTGAGCTTCAACGACAACCTCAGCGACCTGCTGTCCACCCTGATGTCAGACATCGCCGGGAAGGTCAAATAGGTTTATTCCATGGATAAACGATAAATCTGGTTTCCATCCAGGCCCAGATTATAGATCCGCACCTCGTCCAGCAGGCCGTTGAAGAAGCCGGCCTGTGCTGAGCCGTTATAAAATGCTCCGATTTGAACATCCTGGCCAGCAAGGGTATCGATGGGCTGAGTTGAGCTATAGGTCGCTATCTGCGGCAAACCATCCACATACAACTTGATTTCATTGACGCTTGGTGAGCCGTCATCGACCAGCACCGCCGCCACATGATGCCACTGGCCGTCGGCAACCGAGACGCTGCCGGAGATGTAACCGCCCCACACCCCCGCCGCCAGTTTGCCATCCGCCTGCATGCGGAACATCCACTTTTGGCCATTAGCGCCATAGCCCCACGATAAAATCATCTGCTCCTTACTGTTGGCTGTTGCCTTAATCCACGCCATACACGTCCGTGAAGCCGTCCCCGTAATCCCCGCATATCCGCTCACATCCACATAATCATCCACACCATCCAGTGTCAAGGCATTATTGAACCTCCCTGCAACCCATGGAAATTGGCCCTTGGCTATATTGACTACTCGCCCATGATGTCCGCCAATACTGTCGGCAACTGAGAGGAGGTAGCCGCCCATTTCATCCAACTGCCACCACGCCACAAGATTTTTGGGCGATGTAAACACAGTGTAAGTTTGAAGCCATTGCTCAGCAAAAACTGAAAAATCTGCCAAATCGACTATTCCGGATTCATCGGAATCCGTTCTATTGCACCACTCATTTGAAATACCGCATTCAGACATGAGCCATCGTTGTATAAAATAATCAAGGTCTTCCGTGCCCACTCCATCTGGACATACCCAATCAGCAGCAGGGATATGCATCTTCAGTCGCGGATAATTCGTTCCTTCGCATATCGCCCAGATATCGGTGAAATCCCATCCCGAATCAACAAACGTGAAACGCGTTTTCATTTTTTCTGTCGTCTTTCCCGTTCCGCCGGCATCGGGACCTATCCCAATCGCATTGCTTCTGCCTGTAACTGGAACATCCCAGAAGCAGGAACTGATAGCTAAAGGCGGATAAATAGTGATCCCGGTATTGTTTTCCCCCACAAGGGCGCCGGCATTTGTACCGCTGACCAAACCACTCACATAGCTGGAGGTAATGTGTACTACTAAGCTTCTTTCTTGACAAGAGACTATGTTTTAGATAAAGCA
>CAZVYY010000025.1:0-65553 GCA_964630775.1 uncultured Pirellulales bacterium
AAGAAAATGGCAAAGGCCAAAAATATCGAATTCTTATAGCGCTGTCATACTAAGTATACCTCACATTACATTATGTTGGGCAGCAGGTCACATGACCCGCTGCCGCGTTCATCTGCGTTACTGCAAGTACTCAAAAAAAACGGGGTCGCAGAGTATCTCTCTGCTGACCCCGAAGTCGGCCTCTATGGAATTATCAGAATGATCCATGGCGGTGATTCAGGTATGAAAAAAACGCAGGCGTTTTCTCCCATCCCGCGTATTTCATGCCTCCGCACTCCACTTTATAGGACTATTATACAAAAACTGCTCAGTCTGCGTCTATTGGGGAAACTACGTATATTGAAATTTTTCACCCTGATTTTGGGCCAAAAAATGAGGGTGCTGTAAAATTTATAAGATATCCAGAGTCGCCTACTCTTCATTTAAGCCTATGCCGACAAAGAATCTCCGGGACAACCTGCCGTCAGGGAGACAAGTCAAGGTATACAAGAATACAAGAATACAGGGATACAGGGATACAGGGATACAGGAATACAGGGATACAGGAATATAAGAATACATGTTTGGCGGGCACAGGGTGAAAAAGGGCGACCGCGGGTCGCGCCCTACGGAAAAAAAGACAAGCACGGGGTGACGATGGGGCGGGCACGGGGGCCGGCCCCTACCTGGGGAGGGCATTGATGAGTGCGGCGACGACTTCGTCGGAGGCGGCGAAGGCGGTGTCTCCGCCCTGGTTGATGCAGACCAGCACGGCAAAGTCCCGGCTGGGGGCGAGCCAGGTGTTGGCATAGTTCATGGTGTTGGAGCCGGTATGGTTGAGGACGACCCCGCCGCCCCAGTCACGGGTGACGGCCAGCCAGCCGAGGGCGTGGTCGTCGCCAAAGGGCGGCGTGTGGAGGGTGCGATAGGTATCGGGGGTCATCAGGGCGGATTTTCCCATGCCGCCGCGAAGCTGGTCGATGATAAACTTCGCCCAGTCGGTGATGCCGGCATGGACGCAGCCGGCCGGGGCCATGACCAGCGCGTTATCCATATCCGGGCCGCTGCCTTCGACGAGCGAGCCATCGGCGCGATGTCCCCACGGCTGGTCGAGTTGGCCGGGCGTTCCTACCCCGCCGAAGCCAGCGGTGGTCATGCCCAGCGGCTTAAAGAGGCTCTCGTGAATCTGGTCTTCCCAGGACTTGCCTGATATGCGCTCAATGGCGATTCCCGCGACAACATAGCCGAGATTGGAGTAATGGGCCTGGGTGCCGGGGGTGTATTTGGGCTTTTCGGTCAGGGCCTGTTCCAGAACCGCCTGACGCTGGCGGCGGATATCGCCGCGGGAGGCAAACGACCGCCAGTTGAGGTTTTCGGCCAGCCCCGCGTGATGCGACAGGAGCTGCAGGACGGTGACGCCTTTGAGCTGAGGATGAATGCGGTCGGCCATCTCGGGAAAAAGCTCGGCCAGCGTCGAGGTCCAGCGGACTTTTTTCTGCTCGACAAGCCGAGCGACGACGGCGGCGGTCATGGCCTTGGTATCGGAACCGAGATGCCACAGGTCATCGGATGTGACGGGGGCGGTATCCCCCCGGCGACGAACGCCGACGGCGCCGATGGCAATGATGCCGTCGCTGTTGACCACAGCAGCACAGATAGCCGGGACATTGTGTTTTTGACGAATTGGCTCCAACAGGTCAGCAATGTCTGCAACCTTTGGTTTCGGGGATTCCACAGCGACTTTGTCCTGAGTCTGCCCCTGGCATCCCCCGCATACGACTGCCGATACTGTGATAGCAATCAAGAGGTTATGATTCATTGCTGTATTCCTGTCTGTGCCGAATCCGCACCCCGCGGATTGTTACGGCCAGATGGATTTTAGCTGATACACATCCAGTTTTTCAACAAGAATCTCGCCTTGGCCGGCACGGAATTGCAGCGAGTCGGGACGCAGGGGCAGGTTGACGCCAAGCGGCATATAGATCCGGCCATTGTTGGCGAAGATTTCAATGCTCATGCGGTCAACCAGCACTTCGAGTCGGATTTTGCCGTCGATGGGCGCCAGCGGAGCGGATTTATCGAGGCAGGTCAACTGCTGCTTTGCGGCGTCATAGACGATGGGCGTATCGCGGATAACCAGCGAGCAGGATTGGGCATCCTGGGGCCTGAACGCGGCGATGATGTGGAAGAGTTCGCCCTTGATGTCGGCCAGGGGATTGTCGCCGGGTTTGACGGTCAGATTAGTCTTTTGCCAGTGCTGCTGATGGAGGCTTTGGATTTCACGAATGGGTTCGGTGAACATCCGGATGCCGTCAGGGGTCGTCCGCAGGGTCAGCGTGACCGGAAATAAGATCATCTGATTGAAGGGCATATCGGGCATATTGATTCTGCCCCAGCCCATCTGTACGCGACGGCCATCCGAGGCCGGCATATCGTTAAATGTCTGAGAGGCATAGAAGCAGTTGCCGTATTCAAATTTGAGCAAGCCCGTATCTGGAACAAACCGCGTCCCGTCAAACTGACCCATTTTATAATCACCGCTGGCTCCATAGACAACCCACCTGGTGTTTGCCGGGTTGCCATCCACCGGCAATTCAAACAGTTCCGGACATTCGAAGAATCCATCCACATCACTTTGCTTGTGCCATGTTTTCAGGTCGGAGGAGTTAAAAATCGACAGCGTCGAGCCATCGATCCACAGAATCATAATCCATTTGCCGGTCGGTTCATGCCAGAAGACCTTGGGGTCGCGGCTGCCGTCGACAATCTTGTCGATGACAGGATTGTGTTCGTATTTGATCCAGGTCTTGCCGCCGTCATTGCTGTATGCCATCGACTGGGTGAAGGGCTTGCCCTGCGACATCGGGTTATTGCCGCCGGCGGAGGTGTAGAACGCCACGATAGTTTTTTCGTCTCCCCTCTGAAGGCCGGCAGTGTTGTTGTAATCCACGACCGCCGAGCCGGAATAGATGGTGCCCAGTACATCGGGATGAAGGGCGTTCGGCCATTCCTGCCAGTGCACCATATCAGTACTGACGGCGTGGCCCCAGGTCATATTGCCCCAGTTCCAGCCGTAGGGATTGTGCTGATAGAACAGATGATACCGGCCTTTGTAATAGACCATGCCGTTGGTGTCGTTGAGCCAGCCGCGCCGGCTGGAGAAGTGGAACTGCGGGCGCAGCGCTTCGCGGTAGAGGGTGTCCTGGCCGGGGAAAGTGTCGGCGTGAGTGACGGCGTCAAAGCCGGTCTTCCAGGCCGAGTCATAGCGGTCGATCTGGAGGGCGCCCTGCTTGCCGGCAAATTCGCTGACATCCAGAAAGACCCAGAAATCCGGGTCTTCGGGGGCGATTTCAATCTGAAATTCGCGTACGCACTGCTGATCGATAAACAGGCGAACCAGGCGGTTTGCAGCACCAGTCTTGACGGGGAAACTCAGATATTTTTTCTGCAGGTCGAAGATGCGTTCTTTATTGGCAATGACCTGATGGGGAACATTGCTCTGAACAATGTGGTCCACGTTGATATGGCCCCATCCGCCGGTGTGCTGGTCGATAATCTGAATCCGGACGGTCTGGCCGGCCAGTTCGCTGACATTCCATGACTGCCAATCGAGTTGTTCGGAGCCGCCGGGGGCGGTGTTGGGACCGGCTGCGGTACGGACGACTTTGCCGTCGGCCAGCAGGTTCATACAGGTCTGGCGCGGGTGACCGCCGCCGCCGATGAGAAAATTGATAAAATTGCGTTCGATTTTGAAGGCCGGCGAGGTCAGGGTGCCCGTTGTGCCGTCACCCTGATAGAAGGTATTGACCAGGCCTTTGCCTTTGAAGCCGGAGACCTGCATCTGGTTGGGCAGGGTTCCGCGGGCGGGGCCGGGACCGAAGGCCTGGCCGGTGGCCTGCCAGTCGCCGTAGGTATCGCCTTCGAAATCGGCGACGAGAATATCCCCACCGGCAGCCGTGGCCGGAATAACACATAACAGCATCCATACAAAACACGTCAACAATGAATTCATAGATGTTCCTCTGGCAGGCTCATTTTTTGAGTCCGCGGGTGAATACCTGTTTTGCTGTCAGCGGGGCAGATTTGAGATTGCCCCCGTTGGACAGATTTTGATACATTCGTCGGCACAGGCCCCAGACAGGCTCTGAGCCAGTAATCCATGCAGGGGGACGGCGATTTCGGTCTCAAAGCCGCGGCCGGCAAATGCAAGCCCTTTCTGGTCGGCATACTTGCGTGCGGTCTGGACACACAGGCCGCATAAAATACACTTGCCCTGCTCAAACACAAGGCCATACGGCGTCGTCTGGCGTGTGAAAGGTTTGCGATGGCCTTTGTAGGTCTGCTGACGAACATGATGCTGTTCGGCCAGGTTGCGAAGGACGCAGGCGTCCTTTTTCAGGCAGTCACAGCCGAGGCATCGTTTTGATTCCATCACGGCATCGGCGGGTGACAATCCATCGCCGGCTTTAGGTGCTGTACGCCGCGGGCCGGGTTCGGCGGCTGTAAGAAACTGCTGCATTTCGCCTTCGGCAAGCTGACCCAGGCGACTGTTAAACCGTTCGTGGACGCCCGTAACGGCTTTGCCGGATAAAAATTGCACAATCGATATGGCCGCTTCTTTGCCATCGGCAACCGCCCGGACGGCCAGGCGTCTGCGGCCAATGGCCTCACCGCCGGCGAAGAACTTATCCTGACCAACCCGATAGGTCTTCGAGTCCACCTTGATTCCCTTGTCGGTTGCCTCAAATCCCAAAGCGTTGATATCCGTTTTGCCGACGGCCGCAAATACCGCATCAAATTCCGAAGCAAGCTGCTGGAAAGAAAGCGTCCGGCCAATCTCAACACTGCCGCGAAATTCTATCCCCGGCAGCGACAGCAGGGTATCGATTTCGGCCCTGAGCACCTCCGGCGGCAAGACAGCTTTGTCTATCGTCGTCAGCATTCCGCCCGGCTGGGGATTCTTATCAAAAACAACCGACGCCACCCCTGCAACGGCCAGATAATACGCCGCGGCCAGTCCGCATGGCCCGGCGCCAACAATAGCCACCTTTTTGCCGGTCAGTGGTTTGCACTGGGGCTGATACGGTTTCCCCGAGGCCAAATCCCAATCGGCAACAAAGCGTTTCAAAAGGCAAATCGATACCGCCGCATCATGCCCGGCCCGGCGGCAGACTTTTTCACAGGGGGCCGGACAGATTCGACCCAGAATCGCGGGCAGGGCAATATCGGCCTTAATGGTCGCAATCGCCTGGTCGAGTTGGCCGGTGGCAATCTGCCGCAGCATCTGGGGGATATCCATCTCGGCCGGACACCCCCGCTGGCAAGGCCCCTGACAATCGCCGGCGTGTTCACTGAGCAGCAGGGCAAGAGCCGATTGCCGCGCGGCCAAAACCTGCGGCGTATCCGTGCGAACCCGCATGCCTTCCTGAGCCAGGGCCCCGCACGAGGGAATCAGCGATCCCGACCGTTCCATCGCCACAACACAGACCATGCAGCTTGTCGATGGTGTGCAGCCGGGCTTATAGCACATGGTGGGAATTGCAATGCCCAGCTTTGCCGCCGCCTGCAGGACCGTCGTTCCCCGTTCCACATGGACATGATGGCCGTTAATGGTCAATTGAATTTGGTTATCATGATGCGTCATTGCTCAAGACTCCACATCCACGGCTTTGGCCGGGCAGACCGCTTTGCAGGTTCCGCACCGCACGCATTTTTCGTGCTGGATGCGATGCTTGCGGTACGGCTCGGGCGTGATCGCCTCGACCGGACAGCGCTGGGCACACAGCGTGCAGCCGATGCAGTTATCATTAATTACATAACGAATCAGCCCTTTGCACTTGCCCGCCGGGCAGCGGCCATGCTTGTGGGCCTCGTATTCCTCGCGGAAATAGTGCAGCGTCGATAAGACCGGATTGGGCGCGGTTTTTCCCAGCCCGCACAGACTGCCGGATTTAATCTGCTTAGCCAGGGCTTCCAGTGCATCGAGGTCACACGGTTTGCCCTCGCATAAATCCGTCAGCATCTCCAGCATCCGCTTGGTGCCGACGCGGCAGTAGGTGCATTTACCGCAGGACTGGGCCTGAGTGAATTCCAGAAAATAGCGGGCGATATCGACCATACAGTCATTTTCGTCCAGCACAACCATGCCGCCGGAGCCCATCATAGCCCCCACCGACAGCAGGGATTCATAATCAATCGGTGTATCGGCCAGGGACGCGGGCACACAACCGCCGGACGGTCCGCCGATCTGGACGGCCTTGAATTTCGCTCCACCGGCGACACCGCCGCCGATTTGTTCGACGATGTGGCGAATGGTCATGCCCATCGGCACTTCAATCAGCCCGCCGCGAGCGACTTTGCCGGTCAGGGCGAAGACCTTGGTGCCCTTGCTGCCGGCGGTGCCGATGGATGAATACGCCCCGGGTTCACTGCGGAATATCCACGGAATCGCGGCATAGGTTTCAACGTTATTAATCAGCGTGGGCTTGTCCCACAGGCCTTCTTCGGCCGGGTATGGCGGACGCAGAGACGGCATCCCGCGTTTGCCTTCAATCGATGCCAAAAGCGCCGTTTCCTCGCCGCAGACAAACGCCCCGGCCCCTTCCATAATCGACAGCTTCAAATCCCCCAGCAGGCCGCGCTCGTGACAAATCTCAATCGCGGCCCGAATCCGCTGAACTGCCAGTGGGTACTCGGCCCGAATATACAGCACGCCTTCTCGGGCACCGATAGCCCTGGCGGCAATGGCCATCCCTTCCAGCACACGGTAAGGATAGCTTTCCAGAATCATCCGGTCCATGAACGCACCGGGGTCGCCTTCGTCGCCGTTGCAGACAATATATTTTGGATTGCCGGGGGCCTGCCGGGTAAGCTGCCATTTGCGGCCCGTCGGAAAACCACCACCGCCCCGCCCGCGCAGGCCGGACTCGATAACCCGCTCAATAATCGCATCGGCAGACATCCGGCTGGCCTGCTGCCAGCCCTGCCACCCCTGATGACGCAGGTATTCATCCATGTCCAGCGGATTGAGCCGTCCGCAGTATTCCGTGGCGATTCGCTGCTGGCCGCCGAGGAAGGTGCAGATTTCCCCATCCCGCACGGCACGCTGAACCAGCGGTTTGGAGTCGCTTTCGAGCAATCCATCGAGCGCATCATCCGCGGCCATCCGCAATCGACGCCACAGTCCTTTGGGCTTGAAATGCCGTTTGACAATCCGCCCGGCCTCCGCAGCCGAAACCTTGGTATATAAAATATCGCCGCTGGTTTTGGCAGACGCAGGGTCCACAATTTCCACCAGCGGGGTTTGATGACACATGCCCACACAGCCGACGGGCTTGATGACCACGCTGTCGGACAGGCCCATCTTTGCGACGGTCTGATCCAGCTGCCTGCGGACATCCATACTGCCGCCGGCCACACAGCAGGAGCCGACGCCGATTCGCAACTCCACCGGAGCTTCTACAACCGTCTTGCTCTGGCCGTTACCCGATGACGAGGATTCAGCATCGCCTTCACGCAGGGTGGCTTCCAGAATCTCATGCACGGCCTCGGGACGCACCGGGCCATAGACCTTGTGATCCACCTGCACCACCGGCGCCAGCGTACAGCAGCCTAAGCATGCAATCTTTTCGACGGTAAACAGAAAATCCCTGTCGGTGTCTTTGTCCGGGTCGATTTTTAACTGCCGTCGGAAGGCCTCATAGACCCGCTCGGCTCCCTTGACATGGCAGGCGGTGCCGACACAGACCCGGACGGTATGCTTGCCGGCCGGAGTGAGACGAAACTGGTCATAGAAGGTCGCCACACCCCAGATGTCGGCATGACGAATCCCCGTCCGGCGGCAGACATCCTCAATTGCCTCGGTCGGCAGATAGCCATACTGCTGCTGAATCGCCTGCAGGATGGCCAGCGTCTTTTCCTGGCCGGTGCCGGTACGGGTCAGAATCGCCTCAATCGGTTTTAAATCACACTGCGGCACTAATCCACCTTCCCGATACAATAGAGGCTTTTGGTTGAACGCAGAAACATCCGCCCCGGAGCAAAGGCCGGCGAGGCGTAACATTCTTCATCGATGGCGCTGCGGCCCAGTTCTTCATACGTCCGCCCGGCCTGGGCGATAATCATCTGGCCGTTCTGGCCCAGGAGATAGAGCTTGTCGCCGACGAGGGTCGGGGAGGCATGGCATTCCAGGTCCAGCGATTGCGTATAGACCTCCTTGCCGTCGGCCAGGTCAAAACAGCTCAGCCCGCCCGAAACCGTCAGGGTCCAGACCAGTTCGCCGTTGCTGACGGGGCTGGCCACATCGGGCATATCGCCCGGCCCTTCCCAGGCCTTGGCGGATTCGGTCACATCGCCGCCGGCATTATCCAGCCGGAAGGCATAGAGCTTGTCATACGGCTGAAGCGCCACGACCAGCCCGGCGGCCAGAATCTGCGTCGGGGCAATGTCACTGCCTAAGCATGAGGCTTTCCACAATTCCTGTCCGGTTGCCGGTTCATAGCCTATCACCCACGGCGATCCACTGGTTAGAATCTGATAGCCTTTGTCGGTCTTGACCATTGTCGGCGAGGTCCAGGTATTGGGTGTCGGGCGTTTGGTACGCCAGACAATAGCACCATCGGTAAGACCCAACGCCAGAATTTCGCTGAGTCCCTCCTCACTGCCCTGGTCAAACTGCACAATCACTTTATCCTCAAACACCGCCAGCGACGCTGCATAGCCATACGCACTTTCGGGAATGCCCAGAGCCTTCTGCCATTGCACCTTGCCGTCCCGGTCAAAACAGCCGATGTCGCCGGTGGCAAAGATGGCACAGACATAATTGCCGTTGGCTGCGGGCGTATTGGCGGCATAGCCAGTCTGTTCCATAATCTCCGGCACTTCGCGTCCCTCTGTTCCGTCAGGCTTGATCTGGCCGGTCCACAGCAGCTTGCCGTCTTTGGCGTCGTAACAGAATAATTTCTGTTCCTGGGCCGTCGCACCGGTCAGAAAAACCCGGTCGCCCCAGACGATTGGCGAACTGAATCCATGCAGCGGGACTTCGGATTTCCAGACAACCCCTTTGTTTTCTTTTTCATTCCAGACAGTCGGGATATCCGGCATCCGGCAGACGCCATCGCCCCACGGCCCGCGGAAGGACGGCCACTGCTGAGCTACCGCTTCGGCCCAGTCCACGGTCGCGGTGGGCTGCGATTCTGCGGCGGATTGGGGTTGCGGTTGTGATGACATAGCTGTTTGTTTTGGCTGGGTGGTAAGAGCCGCATACAATCCCACGGCACCCAGCAGCGCAAGTGTTACCGTAACCGCCAGTCGCGTCTGTCGCGCCCGCTGAACTTGTTCGGCTGGGCAGGTATCCACTGTCGGTACAACCGGGGCGGGATTGAGCATCGAACGGGCCACAATGAAGCAGACTGCCGCGATGACGATGCTGCCGGCCAGATAAATCGTGCCAGTATGGATGAACTGCTGACGCCGCAATTCATTCCGTCGGACGCGGGCGTCCAGGTCACGAATCTTCTCGGCCAGCGCCTGGTCGGACGGCTTGGCCTGCAGTTGTTCCTTCTGCTTTTGCAGCAGGTCGGTTTGGGCCGGGTCCGTCACTCGAATCTGATACCCCGCCACAGCCAGCAGCACCGCGGCAACCACGCCCAGCACCGTCGCTACCACCGAACAGCCCATCAGCCCCTGATACAGCGGCCGCATTTTAATTTGCGTATTATCAATGTAATCCATAGTCATTTCGTATTCGTGATTGTTTGATTGATTCTTCGCTTCTGTTCCACCGGACAATAGGCAAAACATCGGCCGCAGGCAAAGCAACCCGCCCGATGAGCTTCGTATTCCTTCCGCACCACCGGGACCGCCGAGGCAATCAGCTTGCCGCCGGCAATCAGGCCCAGCGCGACTCCAGCCATTATGCCCCCGACCAAAAACCGATGGCGAATGGATACCGCTTCCAGCCGCAGCAGTTGGACATCCTGGCCGCTGGCCCGGAAGGCCTCGCTGGCATCGGTCCGTCCTTTGACCAGCCCAGCCATTTCCGCATCGATCCGATTGGCCAGCCGCACCGTCGGGTGGGCATCAGCCAGCATCGGATGCAACGCCGAGCCAATCCAGCCGCCCAACGCCGCTAATATCGGCAGCAGCACAATCAGGAATGCAATCGTGCGTTTGCTACGGGCGGTTTCGGTCGGCGGCAGCGGTTTGGCGGGTTTGACCACCGCACCGAAGGGACAGGCCTGTTCGCACAGACGGCATTGAATGCATTCGTCCGGCGTAATCTTGACGCGCCATCGTGAAATCCGACTCAGTTGCCGCAGGATCACACCGTAGGGACACAGAAAACGGCAATAGGGTCTGCCGACAAACAGCGATATCAGCAGGAAACTGATGCCCAGCACCCACAGGTTCCAGTTGCCGTTGAAGCGAAAGAAGGTAACAAACGGATCATAGCGGCAAATCAGAAACAGGCTGCCTGTGGCCGCAAACAGCACCGCAAAAGCCAGATACAGATACGCCAGCAGCCGTAGTGCCGCTTCCAGCGGTTCCGGCACACGCACCGGGCGAATCAGGACAATATCCTGCATCGCCCCCAGCGGACAGACACCCGCACAAAATCCCCGCCCGAAAAACAAGGTAAAGACCAGCGGCGCCAGAAAGAACACCAGCACCGCCGCAGGCAGGGCATATTCAGAGTTAAACGCCGCCAGGGCAATATTGCCGATGGAACCCACCGAACAGACACACCCGTGACGGGAAAAACCAAAAAACAGCAGCGAAAACAGCATCAGGCCGACAATCCATTTGCGGCTGCGTTTTTTCAATGTCAGCCAGGAGGCTGCACCGAGGGCCGCCAGAAGCACCACGCCCCCCACCACATCATGCATCGGCGGATGCGGCATTGGTGTCGTCGGGTGGGGAATTTGATAATCCGACTCGAACTGCGGCGGTGGGAACCGCTGCACGCCCCATGCCGTCACAGACAGCAATAGCATCAAACCAATCCATCCGACGTGCCGTTTCATCCCTGACCTTTCAGCAGATAAGGCTTATCGGCGGGCACGCGTTTGAACGCTTGCGGCGGACAGGCCGCTGCGATTGCACACTCGTTGCAATTGACGCAGCGGTCATGACGCACCTGCAAGAACAGCGAGCCGTTGCCGAACGCCCCGCAGCCTTCCACGCACTTGCCGCAGCCGTTGCACAGCGGTTCGTCAATGGTGTATTGAAAATACGGATCTTCCACATACGTCCGGATGATCGCCCCGCGCGGGCAGAGCTGATTTTCGGCAGCCGTATCCAGCGCCGAGGGTTCCGGGCGATAATAACCCGTGCATAAATCACAATAGCCGCACATCTGGTAGGCATGAACACACTTGACCGCCGATTCCTGCAGGACACAGAACGTCGCGCAGTTGCCGCAGGCGGTGCACTTGGCAGGGTCAATCTGCCAGACATAGTGCTGCCGGCCGCTCTTGGAGGCCAGAACCGCCCCCGTCCCGGCAAGTCCGGCAAAGCACGCTCCCCACAGGCCGTCCCGCAGGAAATCACGACGATTGACTGGTTTATCAGGCTGGGTCATATTGATTTTCCTGTATGCTGCTTAAACGACAGGGCCTTTGGATGGCCGCAATTATTCACCATGCCGCACCCGCGACAGCCAACCTGACCTTTGGGGTCCGCACAAGTCTGTCGATTAAGGTCGATTCCGTTGCGGCGTCCCAGCCAGCCGGTTGCCGCAGCCATTATGCCCACGGTGGCCCATCGCAGGGCGGAACGAAGCCACTGCCGGCGATTGGGGGCCATTGTGCTATTGCTTTTTTTCAAATATGCGAACGACATTTTTCACCGTATCCAAAACATATATCCGGCCGGTCTCATCGACGGCCACATCAAAACCTCGGCTCTGGCACTGATCGGGCGTATCGCAGACCTGCAGCGGCCCCTGCCATTCAAGCTGCTCAGGCCCGGCCACCACACCCACAAACTGCCCTTCGGCATCATAGACCTTGACCCGAACCAGACCTTTTTCAGTCGTCACAAACGACCCATCGGGCAGGATAGCCATATTGGCCGGATTGCAGCAGCCGCTGAAGCCATCCACCCTCGGCGAAGCCTTGCCCCAGCTCCATTCCCGATGACCATCCAATGTAAAAGCGACAATCACGTGCCGCCCCGGATCAACAACCCGCAGCAGGCCATCAGAAGCCATTGCAATATCGAAATACGAGCTGGGAATCACAAAACCCGCATGATCTTCTTTTTGCGGGTCTTTTTCGCCGATGATATTGACGAGGTTTCCCTGTAAATCGTAACGATAAATCAGGCCATTGGCAGCATCGGCACATAAAAGCAGGCCTTCATTCAAGACAATAGAAGTCAAAATAGCATTTTTCTGCGGAACGACAAATTGGGTTCGTTTGGCTCCGGCTTTGTCAAAGATGGTAATGGTATCATTGGACCCGACAATCACGACCCCTTCGTCATCGACAGCAAGGCAGGTTGGAGCGGATTCAAGAGCTATTTCTTTTTCTATTTTGCCCGCATCATCTATTTTTACAACCTTCATGTCGCCTGAGACATAAATGCCGTCTTTATAAGCGATTGACCGTGAAGCCTTCAGGCCGGTGGGGATTGAATTGCCGACTTGCTGATACTTGATTAATTCGGGCGGTACTTTTGCATATTCGGAGATATCATACTGATATTCCGCCGACAGACCACTGCCTTTTTCGCCGGTGGCATCATAACGCACCACCGACACAATACTCAGGATGATGGCGACGGCGATGACAATGCCTGCCACAAGGCCGGTGTTGGTCTTTCCTGTTTTACAGGTCACGCTCTATCTCCCAATAAATCGTATTGCGTTTAGCGATTTTAGTCGTTTTAAAAAAAGCACTTATGGCGCGGCGATATCGACACAAACCATCGTCGTCAGGTCGCGGACAATCAACCTGCCCTGGACCAATGCCATCGGCCCCCAGCATTCGTGGCCTTCGAGTACTTTGGCCTGGGTCAGGAGGCTGAACTGGTCGGATCGGGCTTCGATGATTGATAAAAGGCCATCATCGTCCAGAATCACTATCTTTTCGTCTGCAATGATGTATGGCCCAAGTCCATATTTGTTCGCTGAACCGCTGGTCCAAATGATTTTTCCGCCCAGGTCCATGCAGACCAACTGCTTATCGGGGCGGACGCCGTAGATGTACCCTTTATAATAGATTGGTGTCTGCTGGTCGGCACCAAAGACACTGGCCTTGTGCGTAAACAGCACTTTAGGAACAATAGCTTCGCCCTCTTGTTCCAACTGGAGCATCATGCTGCCCTTATTGTATCCGGCAGAGAAAAATAGTTTGCCGTCGCCCACATCCACCGGCGTGGGTACATTAGTGGTCATCTTCCATTGGTCGGTTTTCCACAAGACTTTGCCGGTTTCCTGCTCGATTCCCGCCACCCCGCCGCTGGCGCAATAGACATACATCTTTTTGCCGGCAAACTGGGTACTCAGGATAGACGAATGCGTCATCTGCCATTTGTCAGGATTTTCGGTCTGCCAGATGACTTTTCCCGTCAAGGCCTCGACCGCAACCATCAATGCCTTGCCGCCGGGAGAAATAATGACCCGTCCATTGTCGATACGGGGGCATTGGCCTGCATACCACAGCGGTTCTTTGGTGTCATAGTCCCGGACCAGATCCATCGACCACAGGTATTCGCCCGTATCTGCTTTCAGACATGTGACATGGCATTTCGGACCCATCGTTACCACAATCCCATCGGCAACTGCGGGGACCGTACGGCTCATGCCGTGATTGCGTTTGATTTTGAGCGGGTAGGAATAACGCCAGATTTCTTTGCCATCATCAAGACCAAAGCAGCGAATTGCATCGGCCTGTTTTTTCATATCGTAGTCAATAATATAGACTCGTCCGCCGGCAACGGCAGCGCCGGCATAGCCTTCGCCGAGCTGGAGCTGCCATAATTTTGCAGGGCCGGCGGCGGGAAATTCGGATAAAAGAGGTGTTTTGCCTGTATAAATACCATCATAATTGGGGCCGCGGAAAAAAGGCCAGGATTCAGCGACTTCGGAGGGTTTGCCGTCAAAGTTTTCAAGAGTTCCGTTCTCCGGCCCGCCAACAGATGCGGCAGAGGCCGACGGACGATGATCCGCCCCGGCAAGACGCAGGGGTACAGTAAACGTCACATAACGATACATCCAGACTGAAAATAGAGCCACACCCGCTGCTGCCAGCAGGCACGGCAATGTCCATCTAATCCAACGCTGCTGCATAAGAATCCGCTGTTTATCCATTTACGATACATCGTATCCCCTCGTCTGGCCATATCATACCCGTTTGCGGTATAAACAGCAACCCTCCTTTTGGGGAAACAATTGCCTATCTATACTGGATTTACGGAGGAATGTTTTGAACTTTTTCAGGTTTTGGATTCTGTCGAATTGTTTTTGACAGACAATCTCTACTACCACACATTCTCACTATTAATGCCATTGATTGTCTTAATATTTCATCATATAAGACATCGGTTTTTCTTTATTTATATACTTTTTTGGTTACAATAGTGATTGTTTAATTGGAAGGATTTGATTTTTTTGGAGCTTTATATGACAGATAAATTGGCCATATTTCAGGGCAAACAGATTCGTCGGACGATTCATAATAACGAATGGTACTTCTCCGTCGTGGATATTATTGCTGTTTTGACAGACAGTGATAATCCTCGTGATTATTGGTATCGTATGAAACGCCGCGAACAAGAATCCAGCGGCATTGAGTTGTCGACATTTTGTCGACAACTGAAATTAACTTCTTCTGACGGAAAGAGTTATAAAACAGATGCCGCCAATACTGAATCGGTATTCCGCATCATTCAATCCATCCCCAGTCCAAAAGCTGAACCCTTCAAGCGCTGGCTGGCTAAGGTTGGATACGACCGAATCCAGGAGATTGAAAATCCCGAGCTGGCAACACAACGGGCAAGGGCTTTATATCAGGCTAAGGGATATCCTGAAGATTGGATTGAAAAACGACTACGTTCTATTGCCATACGTGACGAATTGACCGATGAATGGAAACAACGGGGCATTCAGGAAGACAGGGAGTTCGCAATCTTAACCGCAGATATTTCCAAAGCAACTTTCGGACTAACCCCCTCTGAATACAAAAATTTAAAAGGATTGAAAAGACAAAATCTGCGGGACCACATGACGGACCTGGAACTGATCTTCTCGATGCTCGGTGAGGCGGCTACTACGGAAATTACGCGTACTAAGGACACAAAGGGATTCACTGAAAACCAAATAGCAGCTATTGAAGGCGGAACCATTGCAGGTAATGCCCGCAGGCAGCTTGAACTTAAAACAGGCAAGAGGGTTGTTTCGCCCAAGAATTATCTCGATTTGCCACCCAGAAAACGTATCCCCGCGAAACCACGAAAAGGGTTGAATTCGAAGGAAAACAAAAAACGGAATAATTAATTTCCAAGATTTCCTGAAAAATGTCGTTCTGTGAGCCGTCTATTGATTAAATGACGCTTAATGAAGGATGATAAGATGAAAAAGACAGGTGTGTTCGGAATCGCTGCAAGTCTATTGATGGCAAGTGGTTGCATCTTCATCTGCAATTCCTGTAACGATCTGCCCTCCAAGGCTGAAAACACCGTGACGGTGTCTCGCGAGATGGGAACGAATCTATTGCTGGATGCCCAGACCAGCAACGGCAACATCAGTGTCCAGGGACAGGATACCACGACCTGCAGCGTCACTGCTCATATTACCGCCCGGGCAAAGACACAGGAAGAGGCCCAATCCCTGGCGAATGGAACTCAGATAGTGCTTGAGCTGTCGGATATGGGGATGACGGTTGACATTAAAAAGCCGGATTCTGAGCTGGCAAAGCATATTTCGGTCAGCCTGGACATCACTATGCCCGGCCAGAACAAGCTGAACCTGAAAACCAGCAACGGCAATATTCAGGTCGGCAAGATCAGCCAGAAGATTGATTTGGGTACCAGTAACGGCAACATCACGCTGACGGATACCGCCGGGCCGGTCAATGCCCGGACCAGCAATGGCAATGTACGCTGCATAAATACGCAAAACGATATCCATGCCCGCAGCAGCAACGGCAATATTGAGGTGAACTTTGACAAAACCGCCGCCGCATCCGTCATCGATCTCGAAACCAGCAATGGTTCGATTACCCTGACGCCGGGGGAGAATTTTTCCGCGAAAATCGATGCCTCCACCAGCAACGGCAAAGTGACTTCCGACCGGCCGATTACCGTGCAGGGGGAATTATCCAAGACGTCCATCCGGGGCACCATCGGCGATGGACAGGGCAACTGCCGCCTGCACACCTCCAACGGGTCCATACACATTCATTAGAAACCGCATGGATAGGATACACCCGCGAAAAACGGGGTGGGCTATTCTTTGCGTAAGGGTTCGAGCAGTTCGCCTCGCAGGGCGGCTTTGACGGCACAGGCCACCCAGAGAAGGCCGCTGATTGCCATCGCCGCAACCAGCCCGGCCAGCATCGGCCAGGGGAATTTCCCGGCCTGCGACAACTGCGGGCCGGCGGCCACCAGGGCACAAATCACTCCGCACACTAATCCCGCCGCCAGAAGTCCGGCATGTTCCATCAGGATCATCCGCACAATCCGGGCCTTTTCAAATCCCATCGCCCGCATCATGGCCAGCTCGCCGGCCCGATCCAGCACATTGAGCAGGACGACCAGCCCCAGCCCCACGCTGCCCAGCAGCAGCCCCAGAGACCCCAGCGCCATAAAAATAGCAATATAGGTATTTTCCACTTCATGGAACAGCGCCAGCCGCTGCGCGGTGGGAATCGCCTCCAGCCCATAGGACTCATACGCCCGCGTCAGGCCCTGTGCAACGGCTTCCATGTGCTCGGCAGGTGTTTGGACCAGGAAGACATTCCACCCGGCCTGCGAGCGGAACCGCCTGAGAAACTGTTTTTCGCTGATGAGCAGCCCGCCCTGCAGGGAGGAATTGTCCAGCAGCCCCACGATATGCAGGTGAAACAGCCGGCCATCCTGATCGAGATAATCCACCTGATCGCCCAGACGCTTGTGCAGGCTCCAATAGACCGTTGCATAGTCGCCGATGGCCGGCACGACATCCGGCCCCAAATCCTGATTGAGCAAGTCAAACGGATTGCCTCCGGCAGGAGACCCTTCCACGGACTTGAAATGAAATCGCCCGGCCAGTTGTTCGGGGATGACGCCCCAGACAATGGGCTGCTGAGTGCGGGCCAGGTTCAGACAACTGGCCTGGCCTTCGGAATACTGACGCAGGGACACCATCTGAATCGCCTCAGCCGGAACCGACGGCAGGGCTTCCTCATGCAGGGTCACTCCATCCGGCCTTTTGCCGATGGGAATGCTGCTTTTAGCCCAGAGCGTAAACCCGCCGGAGCCGCTGTCTTTGCGAGTCGGGTCTTCGATGGCGGTCTTTTGAAATCCGCCCACCGACACCACGACAAAAACACCCATCGCCAGCGCGGTTACCACCGCCAGGCTGCGGCCTTTGCGGCGAGAGGCGTTATTGATGGCCAGCCGCAGCAGCGACAGTGCGGGATTGTGTGAACTCCGCGCAACCGACGACAGGCGCCAATACAGCAGGATTACCAATCCCGCCAGCAAACACGCCCCGGCGGTAAAAAACATCATCGCGGCCTGCTGACTGGAGGTTCGGGTGCCATACCAGGCCAGCCCCCCCGCCGCGAGCATCAGCACAACCGCAGCAATCTGCAGTCGCCGGGCGCTGCCCAGAGACAGCACGGTGGTCTGGCCGCCATTCAAAAGCTCCACCGCGGGACGACGCAGCAGGCCTCGCAGCTTCCAGCCGAAAATAATCAGTGCCAGCACGACCGACAGCAGCCCTGTCAGCAGCAGTGTCTGATAGCGGACCGAAAAGAAAATCTGCAATCCGCCTGCAGCCGACGCCCAGATGCTGTTAAGACCCATCAGAATCAGCTTGGTAAACACCATGCCGGCCGGAATGCCCAGCAGCACCGCCGGCACAACAACCAGGCTGTGTTCCAGAATAAAGGCCGTAAACAGGTGGCCCTGGGGCAAACCCGCCGCCGACAGAATTCCAAGCTGAGACAGTCGCCGCTGGAGTGCGAAGGAATAGACCAGCCCGGCCAGGATCAGGGCCGCGGCAATCAAAAAGAAGCTCAAGCCCGTCACCAGTCCGCTGAAATCCGTTGTTCCGGCGGCAGCGGTCCTGACAGACCCCGTATCCAGAATCGCAAACCCGGCATCCGAAGGCTCCACCGCCGACACAATCCGTTTGGCGAGGGTTTTGGAATCATTGCCCGCAGCGGGAAACCGCATGGCCGTAATGGTCCCGAACCGGCTCGACCAGAGCTGGCGGGCCGTCTTCATTGCGATAAACGCCTTGGGGGCGCCTTTGTACTGCTGCCAGTATTGCTCATCTTGGGGGCGAATCCTTGAAAAATCAATCGGGATGCCCGGCTTCCAGTCCCGACAGTTTTCCGCATCCGCCATCGCCTCAAACGACGGCATCAGCGATGTATCGGCACCCGTGCCCATCATCGGCACCACCGCCTTGACGGTAAATGCGGCACTCTGTTCGGACAGACTTTTGCCCTGCGAAGGGACGAAGTATCGTATTTCAATTTTGCCGCCCTCGGAGACGCCAAGATCGTCGGCAAGGTTTTCATTGATGATCATTTCATCTGCGGCGAGGCTTGTAAATAAACCCGTATCGGCGCGGTCCTCGATAGCAGCGACAAAGGAATACGGGACGGTATTGGCCCCGGCTCGCAGTTCGTTGACAAAGTAGGTCAGCACCTGCTGATGGGCCGGGATTTGTCTGGCAATCGACTGGGCCATCGAATCGGCAAAAAAGACTCCATCGGTACGCAGCTCAAAACCGGTCAGGCCGTTAGGCTCCCGCAATTCCAGCCCGGCATCAGGCAACTGCCACAGGGATTTGATACCCTGCAGTACCGTCGAGCTTTGTACCGCAGCATCCATCAGCAGCAGATTAGCCTGTACGGTCGAAGCCCCCGGATAGAGCAAAGCATGCAGCCTTGCCAGCGGGACAAATATATTCATCCCGCCGTCGGGCCGGGAATATAAATCAAACCGGCCAAAGGCATCGCCGCCGACAATCCCGCCCACGGTCCAGCGAAAGGCCGTCAGCCGCTGCTGTTCGGGGGCCAGAACCGCCTCGATGGGCATGCCGCCGGTCGTACTGAGCCGGACCAGAATATCCTGACCCACAGCAAGATTGAGCCGGCGGGCCAGAGGTTCACTGATTGCCACCTGCGAGTCCAGTCCCTTCAGCGGATCTATCCCCTGCCCGGGTCCCAGACTCCAGAACCGTTCATCGACTCCCAGCACCTGGACATCACCGACCCGCGCAGCGCCATCGGGAGAATCCGCAAATCCCTGGCTGAGCAGCACCGGCGCTACAGATATTCGCAAACCGGCTGCCAGATCGCCGGCCAGATCCGCCCGGAACAATCCCGAATGCGCCACGGCCAGCCGGGTTTTGCCCAGCCGCCATTGTGCCTGCCGCAGCAGACTGGCCTTGATCGAATCGCCCACCGACATAGCTCCTGTCAATACCGCCGCGGCCACCAGAATCGCCAGCCCCGCCGCCACATGCGACTTCCAGTAAAACCCAAACCCCCGTCGTGCCAGTTGAATCATCTTCATATTTTTCGCCTCAATCGATTCGGCCCGTTATCCCCCGTTGAACCGAAATCGCTATGGTCATAATGTCTTGAGCAGGCCGTCGGCCAGTTCGTAGCGCCGATCCATTTTTTTGGCCAGGTCCATCGAATGGGTCACTACAATCAGCGTCAGCTTTTCCTGCTGATTCAATTCCACCATCAGCTTGGCAATCTGTTCGGCCGCAGCATGGTCCAGCGCCCCCGTCGGCTCGTCGGCCAACAGCAGGGCAGGCTTGTTGATCAGCGCCCGCACCAGGGCCGCCCGCTGCCGCTGCCCGGCACTGAGCTGGCCGGGCAGATAATTCATCCGCCCCGTCAGGCCGACCCGATCCAGCAGTTCCGCCGCATAGTACAGCATTTCCTTTTGCGACGCTTTGGTATTGCCCGCCAGCGTGGGAATCAGCACATTTTCAAGCACGCTGCATTGCGGCAGGAGGTGGTGCATCTGGAAGACAAATCCAATCCGCAGGTTGCGGACTTTGGCCGCCGCGGCTTCGCTCAGGCCCGCGTAATCCTGGCCATCCAGCGACACCGTCCCCGCCGTCGGCTTATCCAGCAGGCCCAGAATGTTCAATAGCGTGCTCTTGCCGCAGCCGGACGGCCCGACAATCGCCACCGACCGGCCCCGCGGAACCTCCAGGTCAATGCCCCTGAGCACCTCGGTTTCACCGGCGGTTTCGGAATACTTTTTTTGAAGTCCTTTAATCTGTAACAGGAAATCACTCATTTTCGCATGACTCCTTCCAGTAGGTTGAGGTACTGTTTGGAATTGATTTTGATATCGAAATGCTGTTGGGCCGCCTGACGGCCTTTTTGGCCCATGTCGTGGATTTTAGCAGGATTGCAGATCAGCCCCCGCAGGGCTGCCATCAGATGCGGACAGGAATTGGGTTCGACCAGGATTCCCGCCCCGCTGCAGTCGGCATACTCGGGAAACACCCCCGCCGCCGGTGCGATAAAGCCCACGCCGCTGGCCATGGATTCCAGTACGCATAATCCGTAGGCCGCGGGCTTGCGAAACGGCACACACATTAAATCAATCATCGGGAAAAATGTCTTGCGGCTGTCGAGACTGAAATCCTCCCGAAACTCCACACGCTCCTGCAAGCCCGCCGCCTGAATCTTTTTCTTGATAGAATCAATATATGTTTTGTCGGCTGCGGTTTGTCCGCCGCTGGCAATCAGCCGCACCGCGGGCAGTCCCGGCTCGGCTGCCAGCCCGATGACGGCATCGACCAGCAGATCGAACCCGTTATCCGGACAGAGGCGTGCCAGATAACCGAGCGTCAGGATACCGCCATTTTTTCGTCCCGCGGGATAATCCGATAACTCCAGCCCCGGATAGGCAACCTGAATCCGCCCTGTCGGCAAGGCCAGTTTTTCGGCCATCAATTCCTGATAATACCGGCTCACCGCGACAAACAAATCCACATTTTCCGCACACCGCCGCATCAGTTCCCAGACCTGTCCTGACCATGGCTGGCCCAGTCCATCCACGAATCCATCTTCATCCTGCAGCAGACTGACCACCGCACAGCCCAGTTTTTGTCGAATCGGCCCGGCCACTCCCATCAGCAGGGCATTGGACAAGACTACCACATCGGGCCGGTTTTCCGGCAGAATCAGCCACTCTATCAGTCGTTCCAATTCCTTGACCTGTTTGCCATGTTCCCCCTGAAGCATCGAGATTGTGGTTTGGCCCAATTGCTTGACGTTGGACACCCCCGCCTGCCGGGCTGCGCGTGATAACAGCCGCGGCGAATCCAGAATGGCATCCAGCCAGCGCGGTGTATGCCGGAACAGGCCCAGCTTTTGCTGGAGATAGACATTGATACCCCCGAAAAACAACGGCCCCTTCGGAATGTCCTGCTGCTCGGGGCCGGCCGGCAAATACATCGGCAAGGCAATGGCATCATGCCCCAGCCGGCACAATTGACGCAGCATCATTGCGTCGCGAACGCAATTTTCGCAATAAAAACCGCCTCCCGCCCCCGGTGCCAGATGTACCATTCGCATAGGCCGTCTCCAATTCCATTTGGCTTAACAAGATAGGCAATATTGTCCCGCTTCGGATAGCTTTTGTCAAACCCGAAATTCGAGAGATATACTCTATCGCCTACCAGAGAATGCGAGCCGACCACCCGACCCGCTCTTAGAATTACCCTGAATTTCAGCAGAGGTTCAGTTCTTTGCCGACCTGCTGGAATTTTTCGACCGCAAAATCAAGGTCTTCTTTGGTATGCGCCGCGGATATCTGGGTGCGGATGCGGGCCTGTCCTTTGGGGACGACCGGGAAGAAAAAGCCGATCACATAAATCCCTTCTTCGAGCAGTCGGGCGGCCATTTTCTGAGCCAGGACCGCATCACCGAGGATAATCGGCGTGATGGGATGGTCGCCGGGCAGGACCTTGAGGCCTGTCTTCTGAATTCGCTGACGGAAATAGGCTGTATTTTCATGCAGGCGGTCCAGCAGGGCCGTTGATTCGGACAGCATCTCCAGCGCCCGCAGTGAGGCACACACAATCGCCGGTGCAAGCGAATTGGAAAACAGATACGGACGGCTTCGCTGGCGGAGCAAGTCCACGATTTCTTTGCGTGCCGAGACGAATCCGCCGCTGGCTCCGCCCAGGGCCTTGCCGAAGGTACCGGTAATGATATCCACCCGGCCCATGACGCCGCGATATTCGGGCGTGCCTCGGCCGGTTTTGCCGATGACGCCGGTGGCGTGGCAATCGTCAATCATCACCGCCGCATCATACTTGTCGGCCAGGTCGCAGATTTCATCCAGACGGGCCACATAGCCATCCATCGAAAAAACACCATCGGTGGCAATCAGACGCAGGCGGGCGCTGGACGCTTCCTTGAGTTTGGCTTCGAGGTCGGCCATATCGCTGTTTTTGTAGCGATAACGCTGAGCCTTGCACAGGCGAATGCCATCGATGATGCTGGCGTGATTGAGCTCGTCACTGAGGATGGCATCTTCGGGGCCAAGCAGCGTTTCAAAAACACCGCCATTGGCGTCGAAACAGGAACTGTAAAGAATCGTATCTTCGGTGCCCAAAAACTGAGATACCTTCGCCTCGAGATTCTTGTGTATCTGCTGGGTGCCGCAGATGAATCGCACTGACGAAAGCCCAAAGCCCCACTTGTCAAAGCTGCCGGCGGCAGCCTTGATAATCTCCGGATGATCGGACAGGCCCAGATAATTATTGGCGCAGAAATTCAGCACCGGCCGGTCCGGCTTCACGGTAATCCGGTTCTTTTGCGGGCTGACAATAATCCGCTCGTTTTTATACAGACCGTCACGGCGAATCTGGTCAAGCGTTTCGCTCAATTGTCTTTTCATGGATTGATACATGACTTCTGTCTCCGTTTAAACTTAGGCCCAGTTCAGAACCACCTTGCATCCGCCGCCGGAACGCAGCGCCTCGAATCCCTTTTCGAATTCGGTATAGTGGAAATGGTGCGTAATCAGCGGCGAGATATCCAGCCCGCCCTGAATGAGCATCGTGACTTTATACCACGTTTCGTACATGAGCCGTCCGTAAATGCCGGTCAGTGTCAGGCCGTTAAAAATCACCGTATTCCAATCCACCTGCGACGGAGGCAGAATCCCCAGCAGGGCAATCTTGCCGCCGTGAGCCATATTGGTAAGCATATCGTTAAGGGCCTGCGGGCTGCCGGACATCTCCATACCCACATCAAAACCCTCTTTCATGCCGAGTTTCTGCTGGGCCTGGGCAAGCGTCTCGCTGCGGACGTCCACGGTCAGGGTAGCCCCCATCTTTTTGGCCAGTTCCAGCCGGCCGGGATTCATATCCGTCACGACCACATGACGCGCCCCCACCTGGCGGGCAACCCCGGCAGCCATGCAGCCAATCGGCCCGGCCCCGGTAATCAGAACATCTTCGCCGACCAGGTTGAAGGTCAGCGCGGTATGCACCGCGTTGCCCAGCGGGTCAAAGCAGCTTATCACATCCAGCGGAATCGACTTGTCGCAGTACCAGATATTGGTCACCGGAACGGAGATAAATTCAGCAAACGCCCCATCGCGGTTGACGCCGATGCCCTTGGGGGAATGGCACAGATGCCGCCGGCCAGCCAGACAATTACGGCATCGCCCGCAGACAACATGCCCCTCGGCGCTGACAATATCGCCGATTTTGAAGTCGTGAACATTGCTGCCCATCTCGACAATCTCGCCGACGAACTCATGGCCGATGGTCATGGGTGTCTTAATCGTGTTCTGGGCCCACTTGTCCCAGTTATAAATATGCACATCCGTGCCGCAAATGGCGGTCTTGAGCACCTTAATCAGCACATCATTGATGCCGATCTGCGGTACCGGAACGTCCTGCAGCCACAAGCCTTCTTTGGCTTCTTTTTTTACCAATGCTTTCATCGTCAGTTCCCCTTAATGTAGGAAATCTTAAACCGGATATAGCTCAACGGGTATCCTATTTCTGCCTGTCCGGAATTCTAAGTCTGTTTTGAACCGATGCCTCATGACACGCCAGGGGCGGCTCACTGTATTTGAAAGGGATACTGTATATCACCCCTGCCCAAAGGTCAAGGGACAAGATTAGGGCTCAATAGGAATAAAGCTCTCGATTTTTCATGATTAGTTTGGTATGTTACTGAAAATACGTTTTTAGTGTCATAATACATGGATGGAGATTTCATGCCCGAGTTAATAACCGGCGTTGTTAAAAAGACATTTAAAGGCGGCTTTGTGCTGCGTGACCCGGTCCGTTCATTCCGGCCAGGCGGGCGGGATGTTATCGTCCCCATAGCTCTGGTGCGTCAATGCGGCCTTATCGAAGGCGCGGAAGTCTGCGGCACCACACGCACCGACCGCAATCTGGTCCTGCTGGATAAAGTGGAAAGCGTGTGCGGCCTGACGGTTGAGCAATTCAAAAAACGCATTCCCTATCAGGAACTGACTGCCGTGGCGCCCTATCAGCGGTTCGACCTTGAAAAATGCGGCGAGCCGGCCATGCGCATCGTGGACCTGATCGCCCCGATGGGAAAAGGCACCCGCGGCCTGATCGTCTCGCCACCCAAGGCCGGCAAGACCACGATGCTGTCGCAATTAGCCAAGGCCATCCTCGCCGATGACCCTAAGGCCCGGGTTATTGTACTGCTCATCGATGAGCGGCCCGAAGAAGTGACCTACTTCAAACGCGGCGTCGAAGGCGCGACCGTGGTGGCATCCTCCATCGACCAGAGCATCGACGAACATGTCGAACTGGCCGAGATTCTCCTGGCGTATATCAAAGTGCAGCTTGAGTGCGGGCGGGATATTATTGTGCTGGTCGACTCTCTCACCCGCATGGGCCGGGCGTTCAATCGCAAAGGCTCCGGCACCGGCCGCATCATGTCCGGCGGGCTTGAAGCAGGCGTACTCGAAATTCCCCGCCGTTTTCTGGGCATGGCCCGCAAGATCGAAAACGGCGGCTCAGTCACCATCATCGCCACCGCACTGGTCGATACCGGCTCGCGGATGGACCAGCTCATCTTTGAAGAATTCAAGGGCACCGGCAACAGCGAAGTCATTCTGTCCCGCGAAATGGCCGAGCGGCGAACGTTCCCCGCGATTGATATTCCCGCGTCCGGCACACGGATGGACGAAGTCCTCTGGGGCCCAGCCAACAGCAAGAAGCTGGCCAACCTCCGCAAAGGATTGTTTAACTACAGGCCTATCGAAGCCATGAACACCCTGACCGCTGCCCTGCGAAAATACCCCACCAACGCCGAACTGCTCAAAATCCTGCCGGGCTGACAAGTGCCATCCGTTTGAATTAATAATAATCTCCTTGCATTTTTTAGCCGATTTGCTTATATAAGAAGCAATGATGCAGCAAACGAATACAATTCATACCGTTCGTATTCAGGGCTTAGCCCTGCTGCTTATCCTGCGCCCCTAAGGCGCAGGACAATAACCCCAATTCTACACAACCAATATCGTTTTATAGTTTCTACTGGAAATTTCATCCATTTTCGGGCATAATCCGCATTCTGGTTTGGCCCAATTAAAATAGGAGTCCAAAAATATGTCTTCAGATCAGGTATTGATATTTGATACAACCTTACGCGATGGGGAACAGGCGCCGGGCGCCTCGATGTCTATCAGCGAGAAACTCGAGGTTGCCCAGCAGTTGGCACGGCTGGGTGTCCATGTAATTGAGGCGGGTTTTCCCGTGTCCTCGCCGGCCCAGTTCGACGCGACCAAGCTGGTTGCCGAACAGATTCAGGGGCCGGTGATTTGCGGTCTGGCCCGCGCCAACGAAAAAGATATCGACGCCGCAGGCAAGGCCCTGGCCCCTGCGAAAAAACGTCGTATCCATACGTTTATTGCGACAAGCCCGATCCACATGGAGTACAAACTCAAAAAGACGCCGGATCAGGTCTTGAAAATGGCCGTCGAGGCTGTGAAATACGCAACACAATATACCGACAATATCGAATTCTCGCCAGAGGATGCCTGCCGCAGCGACTTATCCTTCTTATATGAAATTCTGACCGCAGTTATCGAAGCCGGCGCGACCACGCTGAATATTCCGGATACCGTAGGGTATGTATTGCCCTACGAATACGGCCAGATTATCGCCAAGCTCAAAGAAAACGTCAAAGGCATTGATAAAGCTATCATAAGTACCCATTGTCACAATGACTTAGGGATGGCCTCAGCCAATTCGCTGGCCGGTGTTCGCAACGGTGCGCGTCAGGTCGAATGCACGATTAACGGTATCGGCGAGCGGGCGGGCAATGCATCCATGGAAGAAATCGTCATGGCGATCCATACCCGGCCGGACTTTTTCCCGAATATTACGACCGGAATTAAGACAACCGAAATTTACCGTACCAGCCAGTTGGTATCTCAAATGACTGGCTTTGTGATTCAACCAAACAAAGCCATTGTCGGGAAAAATGCCTTTGCCCACGAATCCGGCATTCACGTGGATGGTATCCTGAAGAAACGTGAAACCTATGAAATTATGACGCCGGAGATGATTGGACTCGAAGGGTCCAGAATGGTCCTCGGCAGACACTCCGGCAGGCATGGTTTTGCCGACCGGTGTAAACAATTGGGCTTTAACCTGACCAAAGATGAACTGGATGCGGCATATCTGAAATTCGTCGAGATTGCCGACAAGAAAAAAGAGATATTCGATGAAGATATTGCCGCGATTATCAGTGATGAATCGCGCGGGATAGAACAGACGTATCAATTGGAATATCTACATGTAGCCAGCGGGACAGGCACCCTGCCGACGGCAAGTGTCAAGATCAAGACCAAAGATGGCGTGAAACTGGCGGTTGCATTGGGCGATGGGCCGGTGGATGCGGCATACGAAGCCATTCGTCAGGCGACAGGGCAATCCCCGAAGCTGGAAAATTACACGATTCGGGCCATTACCGAAGGCAAAGAGGCACTCGGCGAGGCCAATGTTCGCATTGCCAATGGCAAAGGCCGGGTCTTTATCGGACGCGGCGTTTCGACGGATATTATCGAAGCCAGCGCCAAGGCATACGTCGATGCACTGAATCGGATGGCAGCGGCGGATACAATCAAACAGAATGAAACGAAAGTACAATTATAGTAGTTCGGAGTTCTTAGTTCGGAGTTTATAGCAATAAAAACCTGCCTAAGAACGATGAGCAATCAAGTGAGATCTTCAGGAGTTTTTTATGGGAATGACAATAACGGAAAAAATATTCGCTCGGGCGGGCGGAAAAAACACGGTTCGGCCCGGCGATCTGGTAAATGCCAAAATTGACATGGTCATGTGTCACGATGTGACGACACCGCCGGCGATCTCGATGCTCAAAGAGCATGATATCGACCGCGTTTTCGACACGGAAAAAATCGCCGTGACGCCGGATCACTTCCAGCCGCCCAAGGACATTAAAAGCGCTGAGCTGCATAAACGGCTGGACGCCTGGGCCAAAGACAAAGGCATCAAGTATTATTATCCGCTGGGCAAGGCCGGCGTCTGTCACGCCCTGCTTCCGGAACAGGGGCATATTCGTCCGGGCGAAGTCATCGTCGGCGGCGATTCGCACACGTGTACTTACGGTGCATTTGCGGCATTTTCAACCGGTATCGGCTCGACCGACCTGGCGGCATCGATTGCCACAGGGCAGCTCTGGTTCAAAGTCCCGGCATCCATGAAATTCACACTGACCGGCAAGCTCCGCACGGGTGTTTACAGCAAAGACATTATCCTGGAAGTCATTCGCCGTATCGGCACCGATGGCGCCCTGTACCGGGCGATGGAATTTGTCGGGCCGACAATTAAGACCCTGAGCATGGAAGCCCGGATGACCATTACAAATATGGCCATCGAGGCCGGCGGCAAAAACGGCATTATCGGCTTCGATGAGATTACCAAAGAATACCTCGACGGCCGGCTCAAAGGCAAACAGGATTACACGGTCTATGAATCGGATGCGGATGCATCGTATATACATTCCGATACGGTGGATTGCTCGACGCTGGAGCCGCTGGTGGCATTCCCGCATCTGCCCAGCAACGGCAAAGTCATCGGCGAATGTGCAGGGCTGGCGATGGATCAATGCTACATCGGAAGCTGCACCAACGGTCGCATTGAAGATCTGCGTGTCGTTGCGGGCATCCTGAAAGGCCGCCAGGTGAAGATTCGCACGATTGTCGTGCCGGCGACGCCGGAAATCTGGAAGCAGGCGATGAACGAAGGCTTGTTCGATATTTTCTATGAAGCCGGCTGCGTCATCAGCGCACCGACCTGCGGAGCCTGTCTGGGCGGATTTATGGGCATCCTGGCGGCGGGCGAAAAGTGCATCAGCACCACAAACCGCAACTTTGTCGGCCGGATGGGCAGTCCCAAAAGCGAAGTGTACCTGGCCAGCCCGGCGACCGCCGCAGCCAGTGCCGTGGAAGGCAAGTTAGCGGATCCGAGAAAGTACCTGTAAGAATAAAATCAAATATCAAAAATGAAAATGCAAAATGACAAGGAAAAAATTCAAAAAGATTACGAGGCCATTTGCTGTTTTGCATTGAACTTGAAGAAATCAAAACAATTTTAATCTTTGATTTGTCATTTTGATATTTACATTTTGATTTTTAAATTTTTAGGAGATAACGATGGCAAAAGCACATGTATATAAACGCGATCACGTGAATACCGATGAGATTATACCGGCGCGGTATCTGAATACCGACGATGCGGCCGAACTGGCCAAACACTGCATGGAGGACCTTGACACGGATTTTGTCAAGAAATGCAAGCCCGGCGATGTGATTGTCTGCGGCGACGACTTCGGCTGCGGCTCCAGCCGTGAACACGCCGTCTGGTCGATTCAGGGCGCCAAGGTCGGCGCGGTGATCGCCCATTCGTTCGCCCGCATTTTTTATCGCAACTGCATCGATTGCGGTTTTTACCCGATTGAACTGCCGGATGCAGTCAAAAAAATCAAAGATGGCGACGAACTGGAGATTGACTACGAAAAAGGTCTCATCAATAACAAGACCCAGAAAATGACGATCCAGTTCAATCCCCTGCCGGACTTTGCCTTGGCAATCATCAAAGACGGTGGACTGCTGGAACATATAAAAAAGCAAAAATAAAAAATATAAATGCAAAATGACAAGGAAAAATTTAAAGAGTCTTTTAAGCGAAGGCTTTATACGTTTGTTCTGAAGCTAATTGATTTTCTGGATAAACTGCCTAAAGACAATGTATCCAATCGTCTTAGTGACCAGCTCCTGCGAAGCGGAACAAGTATTCTTGCCAATTACATTGAAGGGCAGGCCGCCAGCAGTAAAAAAGAGTTCACGAATGACTTTCAGATTTCGTTGAAATCATGTAACGAAAGCAAGGTCTGGCTTGCGTTACAACGAGACAGCAACCGATCAAAACCAGAAATCGTAAAATGGTTTCTTGATGAATTGCATGAATTGTCTAATATTTTGGCTTCAAGTGTACTTACATTAAAAGGAAAACGATAAATTTTGAATTTTAATTTGTCATTTTAATATTTGATTTTTGATATTTAATTTGATGTTTTGCGATATTCAGAGCAAATGAAAATAGATTGATAATGAAAGGATAAATAAGATATGAAGACGTATAAAATCGCAATCATCGGCGGCGACGGCACCGGGCCGGAAGTGACCGCCGAGGCGGTGAAGGTCATGGACGCTGCGGCGGCCAAGTTCGGCTTTAAAACTGAAAAAACCGACTATGATTTCGGCGGCGAACGCTACAAACGCACCGGCGAGGTGCTGCCCGACGGGGCTATTGAGGAACTGAAAAAGCATGACGCCATCCTGCTGGGCGCCATCGGCCATCCGGATGTCAAGCCCGGGATTCTAGAAAAAGGCCTGCTGCTGGGAATGCGATTTGCGCTGGATCAATATATCAACCTGCGTCCGGTGCGTCTTCTGCCCGGCGTCGAATGCCCTATCAAGGACAAAGGCCCAAAAGAAATCGATTACGCCGTCATTCGTGAAAACTCCGGCGACATCTATACCGGCTCCGGCGGTCTGATGATGAAAGGCACACCGCACGAAGTGGCCACCCAGACGGCGGTCTATAGCCGGTATCAGGTGGATCGCTGCCTGAAATATGCCTTTGAATACGCCCGCAAGTACGGCAAAAAAGCCCGCGGCGTCGGCAAGGAAAACACCCTGGCCCTCGTCGGCAAGACCAACGTGCTGACATTCGTCTATGACCTGTGGGAACGGGCATTCCATGAAATGGGCGAAAAATACTATCCGGATATCCGCCGGGATTATTATCACGTGGATGCGACCTGTATGTGGATGGTCAAGAGTCCCGAATGGTTTGATGTACTGGTTACCGGCAACCTGTTCGGCGACATCATCACCGACCTGGGCGCCATCACGCAGGGCGGCATGGGAATCGCCGCCGGCGGCAACATTAATCCCGAAGGCGTTTCGATGTTTGAACCTATCGGCGGCAGTGCCCCCAAGTACACCGGCCAGAACGTCATCAATCCGCTGGCCGCGATTTGTGCCATGCAGATGATGCTCGAAACCCTCGGCGAAACCAAAGCCGCAGCCAAAATTGACCAGGCCGTACGGAATATTACCGCCAACAAGCTCAAATCCCTGGCGGCTGGTAAAATGGGCTACTCGACCACCCAGGTAGGTGATATGGTCGCCCAACTCGTTGCAGAATAATCATTCTACTCTGCAAACCCATAGAGGCAGGCTTTCAGGGCCTGCCTTTTTTATTTCTGACAATTCAGGTCAGCTTCATCCATGAATCATTTTTTCAGAAGTACTGTAATGTCATTGAATGCGTTCAAGTCATACTATATAATCGTTGCCGAATAATATCGTAAGGAAACGCTGACTTTTTTTACAGGAGACTGGTATGAGACGCAAAAGCATCCTAACCACATCGCATTTTATCCTTACCCTTTTATGTTTATCCGGACTTGTCTGTGCGGAAAATCTCTTGAGAAATCCCTCGTTTGAAGCCATACGAGGCGACTCGGTACGCGGCTGGACACAAAATACATGGGCAGGCACTGCCGAGTTCAGGGTATTCGAAGGCGGACACAGCGAGGCCCGCAGTGTCATGATCGAATCCAAAGACGGCGCGGATGCGTCCTGGTCACAGACGGTTCCGGCCAATCCCTTCGGCAAATATCGCCTTACCGGCTGGATCAAAACCGAAAACGTAACCCCCACCACCGGCCAGGGCGTCCAGCTCAATGCGCATGGGATTGACGCGGCGCGAACCAAATCCATCACGGGTACCCAGGACTGGACCCAGGTGGAATGCGAATTTATGGCCGACGGCAACGACTCGCTGCAAATCAACTGCCTGTTCGGCGGCTGGGGCCAGGCCTCGGGCAAAGCCTGGTTTGACGATATCGAACTGACCCTGCTGGAGGTCATTAAGCCGGAATCCAAAACCGTCGGCATCGACATTCAGATCGATTCATCAAAGACCTTCGAGCCGATTTCCAAATATATCTACGGCCAGTTCATTGAACATCTGGGCCAGTGTATCTACGGCGGCATCTGGGCGGAAATGCTGGAAGACCGCAAATTCTATTTTCCGGTTCCCGCACCGGGCGATATCTGGCAAACCACCGGCGCCGGAGCTCGTGTCCTGCGAGCCTCACCATGGAAAATCGCCGGCCCCTCCGGCGTGGTCGTGATGACCACTGAAAATCCACTGTCCGGCAATCACAGTCCGCAGATTACTCTGAGCGGTACGCCGGCGGGCATTTATCAGGACCAACTGGCCCTGATTAAGGGCAAAGACTACACCGGCCGAGTGATCATGCGGGGTGAAGGCTCAGTTGGCCCTGTTCAGGTCAGCCTGGTCTGGGCCGACGGCGACAAGGGCCGCCAGACCGTAACACTCAAAAAGCCCGGCAAGAATTATCAGACCTACGATTTTGAATTTACCGCCGGCGCCGATGCGAGCAATGCACGTCTTGAAATTATGGGTACAGGCAACGGGTCCTTTGTCATTGGAGCCGTATCGCTGATGCCAGCCGACAACATCAAAGGTTTCCGCAAGGACACCCTCGAGCTGCTCAAGCAGCTTGATTCGCCGGTTTATCGCTGGCCGGGCGGCAACTTTGTCAGCGGCTATGACTGGCGCGACGGCCTGGGGGACCGCGACCGACGACCCACCCGCACCAATCCGGCCTGGACGGGTATTGAAACCAACGACGTCGGGATGCATGAATTCATCGAATTCTGCAAACTCATCAATACCGAGCCGATGATTGCAGTCAATACCGGTTTTGGGGATGCCTATTCGGCCGCAGCGGAAGTCGAATACGCCAACGGCCTGGCCGATACACCGATGGGCAAACGGCGTGCTCAAAACGGCAGTCGGGAACCGTTTAAAGTCAAGTGGTGGTGCGTCGGCAACGAAATGTGGGGACGCTGGCAGCTTGGCTATATGCAGCTTGAACATTATGTCCTCAAGCATAACTGGGTCGAAGAAATGATGCGCAAGGTGGACCCGACCATCAAGACCGTCGGCTCAGGCGACCTGGGCGGCGGCTGGACGGAAGGCATGCTCAGACACTGTGCCGACCACATGGATCTGATCAGCGAACACTTCTATTGTCAGACCCGCGGCGATCTGACCGCACACGTCAGTTGGATGCCGGAAATGGTCAAGAGCAAGGCCGATGCCCATCGCCGATACCGGGAAACCATCCCCGGCCTGAAGGAAAAAGACATCCGCATCGCGCTGGATGAATGGAACTACTGGTACGGCCCGCATGTCTTCGGCGAACTGGGCACGCGGTATTTCATGAAAGATGCGCTGGGCATCGCCGCCGGGCTGCATGAGTATTTCCGAAACTCGGATATTATTTTCATGGCCAACTATGCCCAGACCGTCAACGTCATCGGCTGCATCAAGACCACCAAGACCGAGGCCTTCCTCGATTCAACGGCCATGCCGCTGATTCTGTATCGTCGCGAATTCGGCACCCTTCCGCTGAACGTCAGCGGTTGGAACACGAAGCTGGATGTTTCGGCTGCACTGACCGAAGACCGCAAATACATGACCATTGGCCTGGTCAATGCCACGTATGACACCTATGAAATCACCCTCAATCTGAAGGGGCTGGCCGTTGCCGGCAAGGCCAAGGGGTGGATTATTACCAATCCCAATGTGCTGGCCTATAACGATGCGGGCAAACCATTGGAAGTCAATATCGTCCCGCTGCCGGACACTGACCTGACGGGCAAAATCACCGTCCCGCCGGTCAGCAATACGGTATTTAAAGTGCCGGTTCAATAACCGAATAAACCGAGGGTGAAGCCGCAATGCTTCACCCTTTTTTTTGAAATTACCAGAGGGACTTTGATTTGCCGGCTTGAAGATTGAATCAATTTCTTATATAATTCAGCGTATAGGAAACCGTACAATTTTTTGAAAGGAGAGGCGTTTTGCCCGCAAATCTAACCCCGGATTACAAGAAAGCCGAAGACTGGTATCGCAGTGCCGCGACAGAGGAGGAAAAACTGGCCGCACTGGAGGAGATGCTCCGCGTCATCCCCAAACACAAGGGAACCGAGAGTCTTCAGGCCGATATCAAGCGCAAGATGAGCAAAATCAAGGCTTCGCTTGAATCCGGGGGCAAGAAAGGGGCTGTTAAACATGTCGATGTCTTCCATATTCCCAGAAGCGGAGCAGGACAGATTGTCCTGATCGGCATGCCCAATACCGGCAAAAGCTCCATTCTGGCCGAGCTGACCAACGCCCAGGTCCATGTCGCGGATTATCCTTTCACCACCGAAAAGCCCCTGCCGGGAATGATGAAATTCGAGGATGTCCAGATTCAATTGGTGGACACACCTCCGATTACCGCGGATTTTGCCCCCTCCGGATTGGTTAATACGCTTCGCAGTGCCGACATTATAGCCATCATCATCGACCTTTCCGGGGACGTGCTGGAACAGATGGAAGTCTGTACAACATATCTGGATTCGCATAAATTGCTGCCGCCGCTGGATGACGAAAAAGATGCCGAATGGGTTCATCTGGCCCGCCCGACTCTGGTTGTCGCCACCAAATCCGACATCGCCCCGCCCGGCACGCTGGACACACTGAAAGAATTGACCTCCCGACCCTTTGAATATATCGAAATCAGCACCAAAACGGCAGCAGGCCTTGACATGTTTGCTCGACGCTGTTTTGAAATCCTCGACGTGGTGCGTATTTATGCCAAAAAGCCCGGCAGGGAACCGGACATGAAAGAACCGTTTACCCTGCCGCGAGGCTCTACGGTACTGGATTTAGCCTATCACATTCATCGGCAATTGGCCGAAACGCTCAAATCCGCCAGAGCCTGGCACTCAGCCACTGTTCACGACGGCCAGAGCGTACCACGCGACCACGAACTGACCGACAAGGAAATCATCGAGCTGCATTTTGGGTAAGATTCCCGTCTTGACAAACCCCTGTTTATGTTATAGGGTTACCATCGGTTCCCCAAAAATAATCACAATAGCAGGAGTTTTCAATGAAGACTGTCCGGATGTTGGTTGTATTGTTTGCATGGGTATTGTCGCTTACTGCGTTTTCATGGGCCGATCCGGTTGACGACCTGATTAGCCAGCTCAAAGACCCCGATCCGCTGGTTCAATGTCAGGCTATTGAACAACTCGGCCAATTGAAAGACAAACGCGCCGTCGAGCCGCTGATTGCCCTGTTGTCTGCGGATTCGACAAAGACCACGAAAACGGCGGTGCAGCCCAATGTCCCCCTCGACCCGGCCGCTGAAAAAATCAGCAAAGCCAAACAGGCCTGTGCCGGGGGAGACAAACATTTTGCCCCAACGGCGTCCACACCGCCTGCTACACTCAAGCAGCTTATTGCGGATATACGCACGGCCAAGAATTTTATTGAAAAACAAAAGGCTATCGAAGCCCTCGGAGCCACACGGGATAAACGCGCCGTCGAACCGCTGCTGGCACTGCTTAAAGAAGAGGACTTTGGACAAACACACAGCAAGGTGATCGAAGCTCTCGGTGAAATCGGGGATCCGAAGGTCGTTCCGACGCTGCTGAAATATTTACCAACCGAATCAGAACGCAAAGGGGCATCAGCAGCCGGGCGTGACACTTTTACAACTAAGGCCGCATCTGCAGCACTGGCCAAAATCGGAGACCCGCGTGCCGCAGAACCGCTTTATAAAGCCGCCTTATCCGACCCGTTTCTCAAACACGACGCCGTCGAACTGCTGGTCACGCTGGGCGGATATGAGAGCGTCAAATATTTAAATCTGCTGACCAATGCGGATGATACCTTTCTTAAAAGAGATGCAAAGAAGGCCCTTGACAATCTGGGTGAAAATCACGGACTGGATCCCCTGATTGCCCTGCTCAAAGACGCCGACCCGAAAGTCAGGGGGCTGGCGGCTGCCGCTTTAACGGAAACCGGCGACAGCACCGTTGAATCGTCGGTGCAGGACGCGCTGGCGGGACTCAATGAACAGGACCGCAAGGCCGTCAATGCCCGGATGGCGGAAAACCAACTGACGCAATCCACGGCCGAATATGCCTCATCCATGCAAAACTCGGTCAAGATCACGGCCATTGAAGCACTGGGCCAGATTGCCGACGTCAAGGCCGTTCGTCCGCTGCTGGCGGCATTGCGGGACGGCGACGAAAATGTCTGCAAAGCCGCAGGCAAGGCACTGGCCGCCTATCAAAGCAAAACCGTGATTCGCCCCATTGAAATGACGCTGAACAACCAGGACAAATCCGTGATCAAACAGGCCATCAGGGATCTCGGCTGGATTGGAACAGATTATGCCGTCGAATTAATCGGCAGGCATGTTGATGATTCATTTGTCAACAGAGATGCCATCGAAGCCCTCGGCAACACCGGCAATCCCAAAGCTATCCCTTATCTGGAGAAGGCCATGCAATCGCCTTTCACGGATGACGAAGCGATGACCGCACTGCTTAAAATCAAACATCCCGATACGCTCAAACCTCTTCTGAAAGGATTGTCGTCCAATAGTTTTGTCACCCGCCGGAAAGCCGTTGAAGCCCTTGCTCAATTCAACGATCCTTCCATCGTCGAGCCATTGATTGAGCTGTTTAAGAAAAACGATCACACGGTGCAGGACAAAGTGATTGATGTGCTGAGTAAGTTCAAAGACCCGCGTATCGATTCGGCGTTTGCAGAATCGCTGGCCGACCCATTCCAGAAGGACAAGATTTTGGCCATCCTCAAAGAACGCAACTG
The DNA here is from genome assembly GCA_964630775.1 of uncultured Pirellulales bacterium. Classification (GTDB taxonomy): domain Bacteria; phylum Planctomycetota; class Phycisphaerae; order Sedimentisphaerales; family Anaerohalosphaeraceae; genus Anaeroglomus. The sequence continues at coordinate 36,485 of CAZVYY010000025.1, forward strand.
GCAGCCCCAGACGATTCGCGATAAAGTCCTGTATTATTCCGCTCGCGAAGATTGGGATAAATGTGCGCAACTGGGTCCCGAGGGGGCGGATTTGCTGCTGGCCGAACTCAAGAAAAATTGCTCCAGCGGCGTCGCCAAAGCCCTCAACAAAATAGGGGATGCGCGGGCCTATCCGGTCATGCTGGATTGTGTGAAAAAGTGGCACGGCTCGCCGGACCTCCTGGCCGGGGCCGAAAAGACCGGCTGGAAACCCCAGACCCCCGAAGAAGAATTGATTGTGGCTAATCTCAAACAGGATAAAGCCGCACTGAAAAAACTCTGGAGCGATCCCAAAGGCAAAGAAGCATTCATGAATGCCCTGAATTCAGAGAACATGTCGGCGATGAATGCGATAATGCGTCTTTCGATTGGCATGGGACTGGACGAGATGGTCTCCCCGATGATTGGCCGTTTAAACAGCATAACCAATGACAACATAGCAGTTGGCATAGCCAATCTGTTTCTGAGCAGCGGCAATCAAACCCTCTACTCCGCCGCTGAAAGCTGGGCGACCGGCAAAGGATACGAAGTGATAAAATTTGGATTCGCTCCTGGCCCATCCTGGGGGAACTGGTAACTCACAATAACAATATATAACGGATATGCTTATGGACTGCAAAAAACAGAAAAATATGACGCGCTGTACCTGTACGTATGACCCCTGTTCCAACAAGGGGGTCTGTTGCGACTGCCTGCAATATCATCTGAAGATGCGGCAACTGCCGGGCTGCTGCTTTCCGCCGGCGGTGGAAAAAACCTTCGACCGCAGCTTTGAGGCCTTCGCAAAAGCATGGAAGCTTTGAGAAGAAAAGGACTTAATGATAGACGACATAAAATATACCATTTTCAAAACCCGGCCGGGGTATTTTGGCTTCTGCTGCACTAAAAAAGGTGTGCTGCGGACGTGCCTGCCGCTCAAGACCAGACAGTCCGTTGACTATCTTTTGGCCGGGATTGCCAATCCTGTGTTTGACAAAAACCTCCTGCCCGGTTTGCAGACGCAAATCATCGCCTATTATGAGGGCGATTGCGTCGATTTTTCCAGGACAGCGGTTGACCTGTCCGGCCTGACCCCATTTACCCAGAAAGTCCTCCGGGCTTGCATGAAGATAAAATACGGTCACAAAATTACTTACAAACAATTAGCCGAACAGGTCGGCTCCCCGAATTCCTCCCGAGCCATCGGCGGCGTCATGGCCCGCAACCCCATCCCCCTGATTATCCCCTGCCATCGTGTCTTATCGGCCAATGGCTCCCTATGCGGCTTTTCCGCCCCCGGCGGTCTCGAAACAAAAAAATGGATGCTGAGTCTTGAAGCCCACACCATGTAAAGACTAAAAATTCCTTACTGATAGAGTCACAGCCGGCTCAATAATCCCAGCACAGCCGCGCCCAGAATCAGCCAGGTGGTGTTGATTTTATACCGAATTAACAACACAGAGGAAATCACAGCGACAATCAGCGACTGCACATCAAACAGAAACTGACGCCCCAACTGCAATGTAACCGCCGCCATCAGGCCCAGCGAAGCCACCGTGACTCCATCCAATAAAGCCCCCGCCCAGCGAGAATTCCGCAGTTTCGGGATAAGTGGATTGCTGACAGCAACAAAAAAGAACGATGGTAGGAAAATACCCAGCGTCGCCAGAACAGCCCCCTTGACACCGCCCAGCACATAACCAATAAACGTGGCCGTGGTAAACAGCGGGCCGGGCGTCACCTGCCCGATAGCAATCGCATCCATAAGCTGCTGACTGGAAAGCCACCCAAGCCGATCCACAAAATCCGACTGCAGAAAAGCCAGCAGAACATATCCGCTGCCATACCAGACAGACCCGATTTTCAAAAATGTCAGAAAAAGCATCGAAAATTGAAATGGGACAGTACCTGCCGCAGGCAAGCTCAATCCCAGCAAAGGAACAAAGCCTTTAACGGTATTGCCGCCCCGCCAGAGGTTCCTGCCAAACATAATGACGGCACCGCCGGCAAACAGCAACAGAATCTCATTGATCCCCACAAAATAAAGGACTATCACGCCCACACCCACGATTGCGGTCAGGGTATCCTTGACCGCCTTTCGCCCCAGCAGCCATAGGGCCTGTGCGATGATTACCAGAATGACGGGTTTGACGCCATATAAAATACTGCCGATTTGCGGCAGGGATTCATACCGCACATAAACCCAGGCCAGGGCCGTGACAATCAGTATCGCCGGCAGGGCAAAGCATACTCCCCCGACAATCAACCCCGCCCATCCGGCCCGGACAAAACCAATATGAATCGCCATCTCCGTGGAGTTGGGGCCGGGGATAAACTGCGTAGCGCCCAGCAGATTGAGATAGTGCTCATCATCCAGCCATTTCCGGCGTTTGACGACTTCATCATGCATCATGGCGATATGTGCCGCCGGCCCGCCGAAGGCCGTAAGGCCCAACCTCAAAAACAGTAGTGAAACCTCCAGAATCCGCCGCGACAATGGAAGTTCCTCCCCCGGACAAACCTGCCCACCTGATATCGAAGTATTAGTGTTGCTGGGTACGTTGGGAGCATCCATGACACACCCCATAGAAAAAGACTTCGTGGTCTTCCACCGTCATCCCGGCCAAGGCAACGTGCTCATCATTTATACCACAGCCGGGCAATTCAAACACTGAATCGCATTTGCGGCAGTAAAAATGATGATGGTGCTCTTTGCCGGACCGTTCGTACATCGTCCCGGCCAGCGGATGGGTAATCTTTAACAGCCAGCCCTGCTCTACAAGCCGCTTGATGTTGCGATAAACCGTTGCCTGATCTACACTTGGAATAACTTCTCTGGCCTTTTGCAAAATCTCCCCAATACGCAGCGGCTGCGGGCAGGTCATAAAGACCTGCACAATCGCCTGTCGTTGAGGAGTATTTTTATCCGATTTATTCACCATTCCTTATATATACAAAAATAGCCCTTGACATGCAAGTGCAAAAGCATTATCATTTGCAAATAGATTCGCATTTATATCATGTAATCCCTTGGAGTTCGTTATGAAAAAGGTAATCTGGATTCTCCTGTTCGGAGCAGGGATTTATCTGTGTCTGCCCTGTTGCTCAAGTTGCAAACAAAGCACCCCGCCTACACCCGGCAAACTCCAGGTCGTCACCACGCTGTTTCCCCTCTATGATTTCGCCAGACAGATCGCCGGCGACAAAGCGGAAGTCTCGCTATTGCTGCCCCCCGGAGTCGAATCGCACTCTTTCGAACCCCGCCCCGGTGACATCGTCCGCATCAGCAAGGCTGATGTGTTCATCTACACCGGCCCGCTGATGGAGCCCTGGTCCCAGGATATTCTCAAAGGCATTACAAATAAAGAACTTATCGTCATCAATGCCAGCGCCAATATTCAGCTCGCTAAAGACCAAGGCCATGATCATGACGAGGCCCATGACCGTGAAGCTGCAACCAAAGACGATCATGAACACGGCGGACAAGACCCACATATCTGGGTTGACCCCATCCTGGCTCAGCAAATCGTCAGCACCATCGCCGACGGCTTTGCCGCCAAAGACCCCGCCAACAAAGACTATTATCTTGCCAACGCCAGGACTTATAACGAAAAGCTGGCAGCCCTGGATGCCCAAATCCGCACGGCACTCGAAAAATGCAGCAAAAAAACCATCGTTTACGGCGGCCACTTCGCCTTTGGCTATTTTGCCCGCCGATATGGCTTAGAACACCTGTCGCCCTATGCAGGCTTCTCGCCAAATGCTGAGCCGACACCCAGAAAAATCACGGAAATGATCGAGACGCTCAAAAAAGCCGACACGTCCTATATTTATTACGAAGAACTGCTGGAGCCGCGTGTCGCCAGAATCATTGCCGAAGGGGCCGGAGCAAAACTCCTGCTGCTGCATGGCGCTCATAATATCTCCAAACAAGAGCTTGACAAAGGTGTAACTTACCTGGAGATTATGAAAGGCAATCTTGAACGGCTTAAACTTGGCCTTGGATATCAGGATTAAAAAAGCCTGAACGAACCGTATGAATCTTATCGAAATCAAAAACGTCTGTGTCCGTTATGGCCCGATTGAAGCCTTGTGCAGTATCAATCTGGCCATCTCCGCGGGCGATTATGTGGCTATCATCGGCCCCAATGGTTCAGGCAAAACCACGCTGTTCAAGGCTATCCTGAATCTTCTGCCGCTGACGGAAGGCTCGATTTCCCTGTACGGCACGGATGCCCGTCGATTCACCCAGTGGAATAAAATCGGCTATGTCCCCCAGGTCTCACGCAATCTGCACAAGGGTTTCCCCGCCACCGTCCGCGAAATCGTCGCCTCCGGAATCCTTTCGGCCAAGTCCTTTCCTCGCATGATTTTCGGCAAAGACTACAGCAAAGTCATCAAGGCCATGGAAACCGTCGGCGTATGCGACCTGGCTGAACGGCTGATTGGCGAACTCTCCGGCGGCCAGCAGCAGCGTGTGTTTCTGGCCCGCGCCATGGTCAACGAACCCGATTTGCTCCTGCTGGATGAACCCACCGCCGCCATCGACCCGGCCACCCGTGAACAATTTTACAAGACCCTGCGTGAAATTAACGCCCAATTCGGAAAAACCATCGTCCTGATTTCCCACGATGCCAGCCATATCGGCCATTTCGCCACCAAGCTGGCCTACCTCGACAAACACCTCGTTTTCTTCGGCGGATTCGACCAGTTCTGTGCATCCCCCGAGATGACTCGGTATTTCGGCCCCCATGCTCAGCATCTTATTTGCGGCCAGCACTGCCCGATGAAGGAGAAGCAATGAACACGATTTGGGAAGCCCTTCAATATCCCTTTATCCAGCGGGCGCTGGTCGGCGGCGTCTTCATCGGATGCTGCTGCGCGTTTCTGGGCGTGTTTCTGGTCCTGCGGCGACTGTCGCTGATCGGCGATGGTCTGGCCCATGTCGGTCTTGCTGCGGTAGGTCTGGGGCTGTTTCTGAATACCCAGCCGCTGTGGGTCTCGATTCCACTGGTGATGTTCGCATCGCTGTGGATTCTGTGGCTGTCGGACAAAGCCGACGTCTATGCCGATGCCGCGATTGGGCTGGTCTCGGCCGTCAGTATCGCCGTCGGTATCATACTGGCCAGCGTCGGACGGGGATTCAATATCGATTTGTTCAGCTTTTTATTCGGCAGCATCCTGGCAATCAGTATGTCCGAAGTCATCCTGAGCGTAGCTTTGTCGGTGATTGTCATCGGCATGGTCTTTTTATTCTACCACGAGCTGTTCGCCATCGCCTTTGAAGAAGAATACGCCCGCGTCTTGGGCATCCCCGTTGAAAAAATCAATAAAATCCTCATTCTGTGCACCGCCGTCACCGTCAGCCTCGGCATCCGGGTTGTCGGAACGATGCTGATTTCCAGCCTGATTATCTTTCCCGCCATCACCGCCCTGCAAATCGCCCGCGGATTTCGGCTGGCCATGCTGCTGGCGGCCGTGTTTTCCACCCTGTCGGTCTTAATCGGCGTGTTCGTCTCTTATCTGGCCGACCTGCCCACCGGCGCCACCATCGTCCTGATTAACTTCGCCTTCTTTGTCCTGACTTTCATCATCAAAAAAATGCGTTAATGTCGCTGCCGCACTTTTTCGCGTGCCTTTTGCACCAGCAAATCACAGCGTTCATTGTATGTATTGTCGGAATGCCCCTTGACCCAGCACCATCGGACAGAATGGATCGCCGTCAGCTCAAGCAATCGACACCACAAATCCTGATTTACCACCGGCTTTTTCGCCGCGGTCTTCCAGTTATTCCGCTGCCAGTTGTCCAGCCATTTTTCCGTAAAGGCATGTTGCAGATATTTCGAGTCGGTATGCAGTTCAACCTGGCACGGCGTTTTTAACGCCTCCAGTGCACGGATCGCCGCCAGCAGCTCCATCCGATTATTGGTCGTGTCCGGCTGGGCACCGGAAAGCTCTTTGGTATAGTGGTTATGCTCCGGGCTGATCAACACCGCCGCCCATCCGCCAAGCCCCGGATTGGGAGAACACCCGCCATCGGTATAAATAATGACTCTCATCAACATCCCTTCACATCCACAAAAAAAGCCCCCGCGAGCAATCCGCAGGGGCTTTTGTAACATCTTATCCATAAAATTACTTACGTAATTTTAGTTCTTATCTGATTTTTACTTCCAGTCATCCGTACGGAAAGACGATGCCGGCAGACCCTCTTTATTCCCCAGCGGCCCGGTGGACCAGTTGGTCCACGCATACCGCACGGCAACCGGCGAGGTCACCTGGTCACTCCAGACAACCACCGTATCGCCTTCAATCACGGCCTGGGCGGGAACAAATACCTTATCTTCTCCGGCAATCACAAACTCAGATAATTGGCCCTCCCTGGCCAAAAGCCCTCCGTTGGTATAATCAAAAGACAAGCGTATCTTCTGTCCTTCAATCTTCATCAATTTATACATCGGCCCGCTGAAAGCTGCAACCTTTTTATTATAATTTTTTGCAAGCGCATTCAGCGCCAGCCGTTTGCCGACATCCTGTTTGTTTTTCGGATGAATGTCGCGTTCCTCGCCGATATCCATCGTCGACGCCATACCGCCGTTTTTGACAGCCGCCAGGGCCTTGACCTGGGCTTCACGCAGATACGCAGATTCACTATTGCCCGAACCGCTGTACACATACGGAGCAATCTGCACCCAGTAGAACGGGAAATCGCCAATGCCCCAATGCCTGCGCCAATCGGAAATCATCGCCGGCAGCAATTGAGCATATTCATCCGAACGACCGATATTGGATTCACCCTGATACCAGATCGCACCGGCAATGCCGTAAGGAACAAGCGGCTGAATCATCCCGTTGAATAATGACGTTGGTGTGTTGGCATTGAATCCGCCATCCACATTCGGCGCACCGGGAAGCGGCTGATTGGACAGGCTGGCTTTGTATTTCCAGGCCCCGGCAAGCGTGGCACAGGTTTTGACATCCGCCCCCACCGGCCCGATGCGCATCTGTTCCTTGCTGCCGTTGAAACCGCCTTCGCCGCCGGTATCCACAACCCGCACCGCAATCACATTCGGCCCAACCCGCAGCGCAGTCGTCGGAATCACATATTTACGCTCTTTATTATATCCAACCGTTCCGCCAATCTTGACCCCATTGACCCATACCGTATCGATATCGTCAATCGGCCCCAGATGCAGTTCCATCGGATTGCGTGCCCATGACGGCGGCAGATTCGTCACACGACGGAACCAGACGATTCCATCGACCGGTTCAAGGTCCGATCCCGCCCAGAACGTAGGCTGCTCCATCTCTTTCCAGTCGCTGGTATCCAGTTGCGGATCCTGCCAATTGCCCTGCGTGCCCGGATCGATAGCGGCAATTTTCTGCTCCCATTCACTGACGGCCTTCGTGATCATCTCGTTCAGCTTCCCGGGATTCTTCGCAAACTCCTGATATTGTTTGGCCGTATTCACATAATGGGCAAAAGGAGCCAGACCCTCTTCACTCGTCCACGATTCCGCCGGCGTGCCGCCCCAACTGGTATTAATCAGACCAATCGGAACATTCAAATTGCTGTACAGTTCTTTGCCGAAATAATACGCCACGGCACTGAAATTCATCAGGGCACCGGGGTGGGTCAGCTCCCACGTGCCGGCACAATCATCCAGCGGCACGGCGGAAATCTTCTTTTGCACAGTAAAAAGACGGATATTATCATTATTTTCGTCTTTGATCGCATCACCCAGCCGCAGCATCGCAAACGTAAACTCCATATTGGACTGACCCGAGCAAACCCAAACCTCCCCAGCCAGCACATTGCTTAAGGTGATGGTATTGCTGCCCTTAATGGTCAATGTCAACGGCTTGCCGTCGGCGGACGGAGTGTCGATTTTGACCCGCCACTTCCCGTCTTTGTCGGCCTTGACAGAGGTTCCAAACCACATCCACGACCCTTTGACCTCGACTTTTTCGCCGGCATTCGCCCAGCCCCACACGGCGACTTTGCTTTTCTGCTGGATGACCATATTATCCCCGAAAATCGCCGGCAGCTTCACATCGCCGTAAGTTATTGCCACAAGGCACAATAGAAACGCTAACGCCGTCCACTTCTTCATAATGCATCTCCTGTTCAAATTGATGATTTCCTTATGATATATGATAAAACTGTACCGCAAATTGTTACAGAGGCAAGCTTTTTTTCGTCCTTGTTTTCCGGTTGCAGATATTGTCCCATAGACGTACAATGATAGAAACAAAATAGAAAGGGTTGCTATGCTGCACAACAATGACCTCGAAAAATACAGTTCCGCCGTCACGCTGTCGGACATGGAATGTTTTGTTTTCCCTGAATTAATGTACAGCCTCGTGCTGGCCAACCTGATGAGCCCGGTCATCTGGAAATGGCGACAGGAAGACTGCTTCGTCAAGCTGGAAGGCAAGCCCCCCTACCGCAAGCTGATGCGGCTGCGGCAGTACATCATGGACGAATTCGAGTTCAATCTCGATTTGCAGACCTGGGGTCTGACCACCAAGGATGCCGAGATCGCCCGCTTCGAAAAATACATCCCCCGCGATCAGATCGCCCGAAGCAACGCCCTGTTCGGCTATCAGGGCGACCAGTATTATTTCGACGTCGATATCCGCCGCCACTTCGGCCTCGATGCCTATGACGGCGACATCATCCCCTACTGGAAGACCGAAACGGTCGAGGCGATGAACGCCTTTCGCCGCAAACCCGGCTACAACTCCGGCGCCGGCGAATGCGTCTCGCTGTCGGCCCTCTATGCGGCGGCGGCGTTTATCGTCTGCGGTATCCCGCTGGAGGATATCTTCATGGTGCTGACGCCCCTGCATTCACAGGACTTTATCGACATCCAGGATGGCGTCATCTGCAACAACCGCCGGATGGTCACCAAGGCCATGTGGTTCAACGGCACCGAAATCAGCATGAAGGCCCAGCGCGCCATCCGCAACGAACAAGTCACCATCGTCGGCCACAACACCGGCTGGGTGCACTGCCTTTACGACCGCGCCACCATCCAGCCCAATGAATTCGCCCGCCTGCGCCAGAAACTGTCGGACTTTCTGACCGCACCGCTCAATGCGCTCAACTTCGCCAATTTTCTGAGGGCCAATCATGCCTATCATCCGTATTTTCAGTTCTGCCGTCACCAGCGGGGCAAACGCATGTTTGTCAAGGCCGAAGTCCTGTTCGGCTATGAACACGGCAGCCGCTTCCGCATCGGCGATGAAACCTTTGAAAAACTGCTGGATGAGGTCCTCAGCGACGACTATCTGCCCTATCCGCACGAAGGTCGTATCTGCTGCGAACAGTTGCGGGCCTATCTCGAATACGATAATATCGATATCTACAAGCCCGACGACCGATACAAACTGGCACGGTTTCTGGCGCCGTTTATACCGCAGGCCGAAAAGCTGGTCGCCGACCTGCTGGACTTCCTGAAGATTACGCCCAATCTGCCAGGCGAGCAGAAACAATACGAGCCAAACGAACCGATTCGCATCCCGAATACCTGGACACGTCAGCAGATTATCGATTACCTGCAATCCATCCGCAGCAAAAGCATCACCGCCGACCTGGCGTTTTATGCCTATCGCGATATGGACACCTGCGACTGGCAGCCGTTTTTGAAGGCGGCGATGGAACGCTGCCCGGTCAGTATCGAGGCCTGCAAGGACAAAACCCCCGAACAGGTCTATCAATGGCTCAACGATATGCCCAATGACTCGATTTACGATGGCAACCGCCTCGCCCAGCCGGATGAAGTCGCCAATTACACCACCGGCGACGGCGTCGAAAAAGCCATCACTATGGCCAACATCCTCTGTGCCCGGAACCCCGAAAAAACAGTTCACCTCAACATCGCAGGCCCCAAAGTCCTCCTGACCGATGAAGGCAAAGAATACGTATTTGCTTCGGCTAAGAATTTCCAGAAGAAACTCGAACTAAATAAAAACACATAAGAAGAACATTACTCTCTAATTTCAAGGAAACAAGACATGACACTCAGCAGAATAATACCTTTGTTTTTAGTCGTTCTTGCAGGCTGCCCTATTATGCCAGGTTCCCGACTGTACGAACCTCTTCCTCAGTGGGAACGTCAGTATTTTGAAACAGCCCGGCGTGATGTATTTCCCGATGATGTCCGTAAATCGCCTGATGAGTATAAAGATACCCTCGTTGTCTGGACAGGCATTATAAAAACTATTTCAATAGACACGGAAGATAATGAGCGTGTCGCACGGTTTACAATCGAACATCACTATTTTGACTGGATTGAAGACAATGGCATCCAGAGAGAAAAGTTTTTCCTGTCGCCAAGAGGAGAAGGTATGTTTGCCCTTGGATGGGCGATCGACCCTGCACGTTATGATCAATTCATGGAGGATTTTGCTGTAGGCGATATGATCATTGCATATGGAAATCCCAGCATGATTAAGGACCAACTGATCAGCTTTTATCCCACATTCACTATCCGCCCTGTCAAACCACAATGGTATCGTACTGATATATTAGATTATGGCAGACCGGGAGAACCCAGTAAAGTCCTCAAGACCGCTTTTTAGAATCGATTGAAATTGTTACCATAAAAAAATGATTACACTGCAAATAATCAATCCACACTGGATTCAAGGTAGCATGGATGATCCAGAAGATCAATGTTCTCACGGCGCTATCCAGTTTTCTGTAGATTCTACGGTATATATAAATCCCGCTGATGGCGACTGGTCCACCAGTGCCGCAGGCCTGTTCCTGCTCCGTACCATAGATTCCGATCACACGCCGGAAAATTCTGTGGCAGAGAATAATTTTCTTATTCCATGCTGCGGCAATTGTGTATGGCCCGCTGAAAACCAGAGATTTATTTGTTCAATTATGGGATGCAATACCGGCATCAATCCGGAATTGCACCACAGCGACGGAAAAGTACATCTGAAGCTGCATGAAAAAGAATCCACTGTCGAATTAAAAGAGTGGGTGCTTGCAGTGCTGGACTTCATTCAACAAGTCGAATCCTGTTATGAACACTGCACCCCAAAAGCTGCAATCCAGGAAGACCTCGACCGCCAGGGCTGGAGTGCCTTCTGGCAGGAATGGCAGCAAAGGAAGAAACGGGCGGAAGAAATAACAAAATAGCCGCAGATCCCCAACCCAGCCCTGTTAAGCTGGGCAATTATCTTTCTTGTCCACCCTGGCCGACAGCCCCGGCAGCAATTCCGGGTGGTCAAGCTGCTCCAGCGTCTGGCGGATAAATTCCTTCCAGTGCGGCAAACGGTGCGTTCGCCGCTGTAAGATAATATTCCGTAAGGTTTTATAGCTCATACACCACATCCGCGTCTGCAAGAACCCTTCCGGCAGCCGTTTTTTAACCGCAATCAGGTCGTTGGCCTTGGCCGCCTCATAAATCCATCGCAGCGTCTCGGGCGAGCAGCTTTCCGGCTCAAAATTATCCTTCAAAAACTTCTGCACCGCCTTTTCATCATGGATATCAATGCTCAGCAGTTCCTGGGTCAGCGTGTGCATCGTGCTTTCGGACTGCTTGGTCGAAAGCCGGAACGTGTCGGCCTCCTGCCAGAAATACCGCGGCCCGCGCACATCCAGCCACACCACAATGCTTTCCAGAAACTTGTTATGCCCGCCATCCTTGTCGGCCAGCTTCTGTGCCACCACCGACATCTTGTCCGGACATTGCTTTTTATTATGCGCAAGCCCAATCAGCGCCGGCTTATACCCCGCTTCCTGAGCTTTTTTCACATTCAAATATATACTATCCATAACTCTCCTTTGGACCGTCAATCAAACAATAGACCCACCACTGTAAAAACTTGCCTGCAAAAGTCAAAAATAAAATCGCTCTGTCAAAAAACAATCTGTTACCTTGACCCCGGAGGGGTCGCATAAAATAGCCGGGGGTGGAAACCTCCGGAAAAGGGCTTTCTGCCTCAAGCCCCAGCGGGGCGACACAAATGCGATTTTCTACCGAACCAAACAAAATCCCAAACACCGCCGAATGCCCACAGAAGACGATGCAAAAAGACTTGAATTCCGGCCTTGTGGAAACCTCCCGAATGCGGTATGATGCCCGGCTATGCGAATTCCTCTGACAAAATATGGTTTACCGCAAGTCGCGGTCATCCCGCTGGCCCTGGCCGCGGCAATGGTCGTCTATTGGCTGATTGCCAGGTATTGTTTTGCCTCATCAGTCTGGCAAAGCAAAGGTCTGACGTTTGCCTGCGTCTGGCTGCCGGAACTCGTTCTCTTCATCGTGCTGGCATGGGCATTATCGTTCTTTCGCGACCCCTACCGCGTCATCCCGATTGACCCTAAAGCCATGCTTTCCCCGGCAGATGGAACCATTACGGATATAGAAATCGTGGAAAACGACCCTGCATTCCCCTATAAGGCGATGCGAATCGGCATCTTTCTGAGCATTTTCAACGTCCACATCAACCGCGCCCCCTGTGCGGCCCGCGTGGGCGAAATCAAATACAAACCCGGCCAGTTTAAAAATGCCATGAGCCCCACCAGCGGCCGCGTCAACGAATCCAACGATGTACGCATGACCCGCCTCGACGAGCCTAAAGACGAAATCATGGTCCGCCAGATTTCCGGCGCCATCGCCCGCCGCATCGTCTGCGAACCCAAAACCGGCGACACCCTCGCTCAGGGCCAGCAATTCGGCATGCTTAAATTCGGCTCGCGTACGGAACTCTACGTCCCCATCAAAGACAACGTCAAATGCCAGGTCCAGCTCGGCGACAAAGTCCAGGCCGGCCTGACGGTATTGGTGAGATACGAATGAACGGAAACGAACAGCCCAAAAAAAGACGGTTTTTCTTTCGCCGCAACAGACCCCGACGTCTGCAATACATCACCCTGCTGCCGTCGCTGGTCACATTGATTAACGGCGTCTGCGGTTTCGCCGCCATCGGTATGGCCGCCAAAGGCCAGGAACACTTCGCCGCCGCCGGCTTCATGCTTTATGCCGCGATGATCGCCGACATGCTCGATGGCCGACTGGCCCGCATGAGCCACTCCACCTCCAGCTTCGGCGGACAGCTCGACAGCCTCTGCGATATGCTCAGCTTCGGCGCCGCCCCGGCATTTTTAACCTTTAAACTGCTGATGGGGACCCTGCCGATTATCCTGTCGCCTTCCATCAAGCTGATGGGCGATTTCGTCGAACGTCTCATCTGGCTGGCTGCCGCAGTCTATCTGTGCTGTGCCGCGGTTCGCCTGGCCCGCTTTAACGTCGAAAACGTCGAAGATGAAACCGCCCACATGAGCTTTTCGGGCCTGCCAACCCCCGCCGCCGCCGGAGTCCTGGCCAGCCTGATTATCCTCTATCAGCATCTGGTCAGCGACGCCGCCAAAGACACGATTCTTTTTGAAGCGGGACGCTGGCTGATTATCCACGCCCTGCCCTTTATCACCATCGGCCTGGCCGCGCTCATGGTCAGCCGGGTTCGTTACCCGCACGTGGTCAACCAGTACCTCCGCGGCAAAAAGCCCATCACCCATCTGGTCTGGGCCGGCGTGTTATTCGGCGTCATCTTCCTGTGCGGCCTGCAGGTGGCGATGGCGATTGCCTTCGTCGGATTCGCCTCCACCGGCTTTGTCCGCTGGCTGTCGTACCACACATTCATCGGCAGGCTCTTCGGGCGAAAACTCCAGCACCCCGTCGGCCCGCATCAGCATACGGTATGAATCCCGGAGCACCCCACTCTTCCGCACTGAATACCCCGGCGGATTGCTCTGTCTATATCCACATCCCGTTTTGCACCCGCAAGTGCCGCTACTGCGCCTTTTATTCCATCACCGCCGACGCTATCCAGCAGCAGGATTATCTGAATGCTGTCCGTCGAGAATTAGAAATGTATGCGCCCTGTCCGTCTTTTTCCACCGTCTTTCTCGGCGGCGGCTCCCCCTCGGCCATGCAGCGGGATTTGCTGTATGCACTGCTCGACTGGATTACCCCGCAAGCCCAGCCGGACGCGGAACGGACCATCGAAGTCAACCCCCGCCAGACCGATGCGGAATTCTTTAACCAGATTCGCCGGCGCGGCATCAACCGCATCTCCATCGGCGCCCAGTCTTTCAATCCCGAAGAACTGGCGTTTCTGGGGCGTATCCATGATGTCCAGGATATCCTCCAATGCGTCCACGACGCAAGAACCGCAGGTTTCGACAATATCGGGCTGGATTTAATCTTCGCCATCCCCGGCTCAACCTTATCCGACTGGAAAGACTCACTGGACAAAGCCATTGCCCTCCAGCCACGTCACATCTCCGCCTACAGCCTGACCTACGAAGGCGACACGCCACTGGTACGTGACACCGCCGCAGGCCAAATCACGCCCGTCAGCGATGAACTGGACCGCCGGATGTACGAATTAACCATCGACACCCTCGCCGCCGCAGGCTTCCAGCAATACGAAATCTCCAACTTCGCCCGCCCCGGCTTCGAATGCCGCCACAACCTCCGCTATTGGAAAAACCGGCCATACATTGGTCTTGGCCCCGCCGCGGCAGGCTGGTTCCGAGACAAGCGGACCGAAAATATCCCCGACCTGCAGTCCTACATTGCCGCCATAGAACACCGGCAATTTGCCTATGAAAGCGAACACTCGCCAAGTCCGGAGGAATTCGCCTGTGAAACAGCCGTTTTAAATCTTCGAACCCGCACCGGCATAGAACCAGTGGAATTTCAGCGGCAAACCGGGTATGATATCGCTGCCTTGTTTGCCGCCCCGATTGCCGAGCATCTGCATCAGGCTCATCTGGAATGGCACAAGGGATGTTTGCGGCTGACGCGCAGCGCCCTCGGCATCGCCGATACCGTCCTGTGCGATTTCGCAGCAGTATAAAGTGACAAATTACAATAACAATTTTGCTGGAAGCCGGCTGCTGGAAGCCAAACTATAGCAGCCTGTATCCGGCATAGAATCCAAGGTCTGTATAAAATGATTAATAATCTTGAATTGCCCTTTATAACCGGCGACCTCGGCTGCGTCACCGGCGTCATCAAGCAGCGGCCCGAAGATTTCTGCGTCGAGGAAGTCCCGCTCTATGAACCCTGCGGCAAAGGAACCCACGTTTACGCCTTCATCGAAAAACAGCAGTTGAGCACCCACGACGCCGTGGCGCGAATAGCCGCCGCACTGGGTGTTCGCCGGGTTGATATCGGTTATGCCGGGCGCAAGGATGCCCAGGCCATTACCCGCCAGTGGATTTCCATCGAACACATCGACCCCGACAAACTCATGGCCCTTGACTGCCCTCAGATTAAAGTCCTCAAAATCGGCCGTCACGGCAACAAACTCAGAGTCGGCCACCTGTCGGCCAATAAATTCATGATTCGAATGCGAAACCTGTCCGTCCCAGCCAGGCAAGCCGAACAAATCACTCAGGCTATCATGGACGTACTCATCCGCCGGGGCGTACCAAATTATTTCGGCCCCCAGCGCTTCGGCGGACGCTCCGACAGCGGCAGACTCGGCGAGATGCTGATTAAAAACGACACAACCGAATTTTGCCGGCTCTTTCTCGGCGATGCCGACAACGAAACCGACAAACGTTTCATCGAAGCCCGCCGGTTCTACGAGCAGGGCAACTACGAACAGGCCCTCGAATGCTGGCCCAAGGCCTTCCACGACCATCGCCGAATGCTCAAGGAACTGGTCCGCACCAAAGGCAATTTCAAACGCGCCAGCCGCGCCCTTGATGATGCCATGAAAAACCTGCTGGTCTCCGCGTGGCAATCGGCCCTCTTTAATGAAGTCCTCGCCGCACGCATGCCCCGCATCGACACCATTCTTCTGGGCGACATGGCCATGAAGCATGACAACGGCGCCTGCTTTCATGTCGAACAGCCGGACGTCGAACAGCCCCGCTGCCAGAGTTTTGAAATCAGCCCCACCGGCCCGCTCCTGGGGATGCGAACCACACGCCTGACCGATGCCGCCGGCGAGATTGAAAACCCGATTCTCGACCGTGAAGCCCTCACCGAAGACGACCTTCGCCGAATCAAAAACTTCGGCGCCCGCGGCGGACGCCGTGCGCTGCGGTTCCTGCCGCGTGATGTCCATATCGCCAGCGGCGCCGACAATCGCGGCGACTATCTCGAGCTGACCTTCGAACTCGACAGCGGCTGTTACGCCACCACCCTGCTCCGCGAAATCACCAAGACCGACATTGCATAGGGCATTCCATGACCACACTCACCCGACAGCATGGATTTCTCCACATCGCAGCCATCTGGCTGCAGGCCATCCGCGTATTCTCGCTGACCGCGTCAATCATTCCCGTCCTGCTTGGCGCGGCATGGGTTTTTTACGAAGGAATCTCCGCCGACTGGCGACTGATGCCGCTGATTGTCATTGCATCCCTGACCATTCACGCAGCCACCAACCTCGTCAGCGAGTATTTCGACTTCGTCAAAAACGTCGACAAAGATTACACCTTCGGCGGAAGCCGGGTCATCGTCGAAGGGAAATTATCGGCGCGTCAAATCCTGCTCGGCGGATTATTTTTATTTGCCCTGACCGCCGCCATCGGCCTGATATTCATTTATCTTCGCGGCTGGCCCATCCTGATGCTGGGCGTCATCGGCATGCTGGGCGGAATCTTCTACACCGCCGCCCCTGTCGGTTACAAATACTTCGGCCTCGGCGACCTGATGGTCTTTATCCTCATGGGCCCGCTGATGGTCATCGGCTCCTATTTCGTCCTGACCGGCACCTACAACCACAACGTACTGCTGGTCTCCATGCCAATCGGCTGCCTGGTCGCGGCCATCCTCAGCGGCAACAACCTCCGCGACATCCTCCACGACACCCAGGCCGGCATCACCACCACCGCCGGCCTGCTGGGGCACCGCGTCGCACGGCTCGAATATTCCGTACTGAATATCGCCGCATACATCTTTCTGATAATACTATGCACCCTCGGTATCCTGCCCGTCCTCAGCCTGATTGCCTTATGCACATTGCCATTGGCCTATATTCCAACACGCAGTGCCTTGCAAAGCCGGCCCGACAATCCCGCTGCGATTGCCGCCCTCGATGTCCAGACCGCCAAACTGCATCTGGCCTTCGGCGTCCTGCTGGTTATCTCGCTGATCGTCGGAGGATTCATGCGATGAAAGCCGTAATCATTCTATGCCTTGCAGCCCTCGTTCTCTGGACGGCCATGTTCGGCC
This sequence comes from uncultured Pirellulales bacterium, assembly GCA_964630775.1. Lineage (GTDB taxonomy): Bacteria > Planctomycetota > Phycisphaerae > Sedimentisphaerales > Anaerohalosphaeraceae > Anaeroglomus. The sequence continues at coordinate 53,725 of CAZVYY010000025.1, forward strand.
CCACCAAAGCCTGCCTGTCTTTCTGGCCGATGATGACGCTGTCATCAGGATTGCTGGCTGTCAGCGCCCTTGTCCTTCAACAGAAAAACCGGCCCGAACCAACAGCGATTATACCCCTGCCTCGCGTATTGCAGCCGATTGAAAATTTCTTTGTCGCCCCGGCACGCGGCGGCTTCTGGATGGATTTGGCCATTGGCCTGCTCAGCCCCCTGGTCTTATACGCAGGCTTTTACATCGCTTACCACATCGCCCGGCAATTACTCGGATTCGCCGCCGGCCAGGTGGAACATATCTATCAGCTCCGCGATGGCACTTCGCCGCTGCCGATTGCCCTGCTGCTGGCCCTGTGGATCGGCCCCGCCGAAGAAATCTTCTGGCGCGGCTTCGTGCAGAAACGCCTCTGCCGCCGCTATGGAATACTTGCCGGCTTCGTCGCCGCAACCGCCGTCTATACACTCGTTCATGCGGCCTCAATGAATTTGATGCTGATTGCCGCGGCGGCCTTGTGCGGCGGCTTCTGGGGCCTGTTATACGCCTGGCGAAAACGCCTCTGGCCCGCCATCCTCAGCCACGCCGTCTGGGATGTCATCATCTTTGTCCTGTACCCGATCCGCTGACCATGACTCAATCCCATACATCGCGAACCGAACCCATGTTTTCGGCCATCGCCCGACGCTACGACCTGTGCAATCACCTGTTCAGCTTCGGACTGGATTTCTATTGGCGACGCAAAGCCGCCGCCATCGCCTGCGACGGCCCCATCGCCGGGGCCCTGGACCTGTGCTGCGGCACCGGCGATATGACCTTTGCCCTCGCTAAAACCGGCCAACTCCAATCCATCACCGGCTGCGACATCGCCAGGCCCATGCTCGATATCGCCGCACAAAAAGCCGAAAAATACGCCGCCGCCAATACCGCCATGCAATGGCATTGTGCCTCCGCCGAAAACACCGGCCTGCCCGCCGCATCCTTCGACCGCATCACCTGTGCCTTTGGCTTTCGCAATGTGGACGACCTGCCCGCGGCACTGAAGGAATCCCACCGTCTGCTCAAGCCCGGCGGAAAGTTGTGCATCCTTGAATTCTTCCTGCCCAAACAGGGACTGTCCCGCAGGCTCTATCTCTTTTACCTGTGCCGAATCATGCCGCTCGCGGCCGGATGGATCGCTGGGGACTCAGTGCCCTGGCACTACCTCGCCGCCTCGATACATCGCTGGGAAACCGTGGACCTGACCGCGCAGTTGCGTCAGGCCGGCTTCCATGACATCATCATCCGCTCGCTGACCTTCGGAACCGTGCGGATTCATCTCGCCCAAAAAGGAACATCATGACACTGTCTGAATTAACCGGATCTCAATGGATACTGCTGTTACTGTGCGGCCTGCTCATCGGCATCGCCAAAACCGGCGTGCCGGGCTTTGGCATACTGGTCGTGCCGCTGATGGCCATGATCTTCCCAGCCAGCGCCTCCACCGGCATCCTGCTGGGCATGCTCATCACCGCCGACATCTTCGCAGCCATTTACTATCGCTACTCCGCCCAGTGGAAGCTCATCCTGCAATTGCTCCCCGGCACCATTATCGGTGTCGTCGCCGCCGCCGCATTGATGAAATCCGTCAACGACTCCCTGCTGGGCAAGCTCATCGGCATCGTCGTATTGGTCATGCTGGCTGGCCGCTACGCCGCCAATCTTCTGCCCGCCGGGACTCGCCAGAACCTCGACGCTCTCCGCACCCACTGGTCGATCGCCACCCTGTTCGGCTCCATGGCCGGCTTCACCAGCATGCTCGCCAACGCCGCCGGCCCCGTGATGACGCTCTACCTCCTGTCCCTGGGGCTGGACAAAAAACGATTCGTCGGCCTCAACGCCTGGTATTTCTTCCTGCTCAACTGGCTTAAAGTCCCCTTCAGCGCCGGCCAGAACCTGATGAACAAACATTCCCTCATCATCGACGCCGCCACCTTTCCCGCCATTGCCATCGGCGCCCTGCTGGGCGTCTGGCTGCTCAACAAACTCCCCCAGAAAGTCTTTGAAGTCGTCGTCACCGCCCTGACTGCAACAGCCGCCGTCAAACTCCTCCTGTCCCACTAAAATAGAACAGGCAGGGTTTCTCGCCCTGCCTGTATCACGTTCTGATATGAACAGTCGCTAAATCCGACCGCGGCCCCGCAAATACCGCACAACCCCCAGCCCCAGCGAAGCCAGCACCACCGCACCCGGCACAGGAACCATCGCCGGCACCGGCTCTTCAGGATCAGGATCAACATCCGGCGTCCCATACTTGAACTGCAGGTCATCCACATCGCATCTGCCGGTGTTCTTAACCTGCAGGTTATAACCGACATAGTACCTTAAAATCTGACAATCACCATATTGAACCAGCCATTCGCTAAGCGTTTTTCCGGTCAAAGGCCGTGAGTTCATACTCAAAGATTTACTGAAGGTCGAATTCAAATCGAAAGACAATTTTGTCCAGCCATTATTATCAGGCTCACTATAGGTTGGGTTAATCAGCATAAACAGATAATCATTACTTGTTTGAGAGATATCAGAGGTTCCGTTTTTATTGGTATCCACCAGAAAAAACAAATAGGGATCAGCTAAACTGCCAACCGGTTTCTTGACCTTCACATCTCCGGACAGTAGTTCACTGAAAGAAACAGGCACGTTCACAAGAAATCCAACCCGGGGATTTTTGGTGCTGGTGATACCCATCTGACATACCCCATCGATTACATTAACCCCCTGAACAAGCAAATCCTCAGTTGCTACCGTATTAAAATTCTCAAGCAATGTCTCCGCTGCAATTCCCGACACACTCGCCGCCAGCATCACCAGACAGACAAACACAGACCTCATAGATAACCTCCGCTTAATGAGTACAGAATGCCCCGGAACACGATATTCCAGGATACCAAAGGCAGGAAAGAAACAGAAACCAAACCCTCAACCGCACCGTATCCTTCACTGAACCTCCGCCAATGAAAGACTATAGCAAAAAATTGACACAAAAATCTATCCCAAAATACCCCTAACTTTTCATGAAAACATTTTTCATTTTATGAAATTCCATGAAAATCATTTTCATGCCGCCCCCTCAGGTACCCAAAAACAAAGCCCCGGCCACGTTAATGCTGTTAAATAGAATATGAATGAATATCGACCGCCACAGTGAGCCGCTTCTTTCGTACGCATACCCCAGACAGCAGGCCAGCACAAATATCCCGACAGAATGCGTCCCGTAATGCAGACCCGCAAACAAGGCCGACGTAATCCCAATCGACATCCACGGTCTGGGCAGATAGGCAGTCAGCGTGGACTGAATCAGCCCGCGAAAAAGAACCTCCTCAAACACCGGCACAATCGCCACCGCAAACAACACCAGCAGCACCTGCATCCAGACCGGATTAGCCTGATTCATTTCCACAAGCGTCTGATGCTTTTGCAGCTCAAACTCCGGCCCCGCAAACAGCTTGCCCACCTCCACCGTCAGATACAGCGTCAGCAAAACCACCGGATAAATCGCCGCCAGGTTCACCGCCCCCCATCCCAAATCCTTCGGAATTTTCCGCCAATTCAATCCGAATCCCCGCAGCCCCCGCACAAACCCAAACTTCGCCACCAGCAGAAAAAACACCAGCAAACCAATATCCAGAATCGTTAATGCCGCATATTGCACAAAATGAATAGTCGTTTCCGGACGCGAAGCCAGCAGCTTTTTGATCAATTCCCCGCACAGCATCGCCCCCACCAGCCACACCATCAACTGCAGAAACGGAAAAAACAGCGGCAGCCGGGTCCGCCGGATCGGACACTGTTTGAGCGCACTCAATCCCGGCGTCTGCACCTGCCAACTGATCAGCAATGCCAGACTCACCAGTGCCATTATTGCCAAACCCAGTATCTTTTCTAGGTCAATCTCAGCCACCAGAACATAATTTTGAAGTATATCTATCATCTTTATCCTAAACACGCTATCAAAGATACGTCTTTATACTTCAACCGACTCGCCTTTGTAAAGCGGCTTCTGCCCTCTGTTCTGATACAAAATTACTTGACATTTACAGATAAGATAAGTAGAATATTGTAGAAATAGGAAAGATAAAGACATCTTTTTTCCGGAGGGTAGCACATGAGAGCGATCATCTGTCTTGGACTGTTGTCATTTTCGTCATTGCTTTGCGCAGATACCATCTACGGCATCAAATCCCGCAGCAATAACACAGGAGGCCCAGGCGAATACCTGACTCCGGCAACATTGTTTTCATTCCAGGACAACGGCACCGCCTTCACCTCCATCGGCCCCGTCACCAAAAATGCCGTCCAAATCCGCGCCGACGCCCTCGCTTCTTCCCAAACTCAGGGCCTGTGGTTCTTCGAGCCAACCACAACCACCTCATCAACCCTGTATCAATTAGACCCCGCCACCGCAGCAGTCATCAGCGACGGCATCGTCTTTCCCAACACGCATATTTTCAGTGCCGCCTTTGATCGTCATGGCCAACTCTGGGCCGCTGACCACACCAGCACAAGTCTGCTGGCAATCGACATTGTCACCGGCCAGATTCTTCGCAGCGTCCCTCTGACATTAAACGGCTCCCCATACAACGGGCTTATCGCTGAAGGTTCAGATTTGTGCTTCAACACCCTCGGCCAGGCATTCCTCGTCGATTACTCCGGCATCTATGCTCTAAACACCCATACCGGCGCATTGACCGAACTCTATCAGGATACCACCCCCTATGCCAAATTTCTGGTTGGCGCCGCAATCCCTGCCAGCCGCCCCGACACCCTCTTTGCATTTGAAGTCTCAAAAACATCCATCGACAACGACGACGTCTTCGTCTATGACCTCAATAATCTCGCTCAGCCGAATTATGTATTTAACTCGATCCTCGACTCTTTCAACGCCGGCCGCGGAGACCTGGCGACTCACATCCCCGCCGATTTGTCTATTTGCACAGAACTGACCTCCGGCACGGATGGCTGGACCGGCGCTGCCCTGTCCACAGCCAATCTCACACAGGTCGTTCAGGCCCTGCCCATCTCCCATGACGCCGGCGGATGGATTTCGCTGACCGATCAGGATAATCAATGGACCACCTTCGCCGCCCCGGCAAAGTATCTCGGTGACCGCTCCGACTGGCTCGGCGGTCAGATCGCCCTCGATATGCTGCACACCACAACCGGCACTCGCATCGACGGCCCCATGGTGTTTCTGGTCAGCGGCGACATCGTCCTATGCAGCCCCTGGACCATACCGACCGATTCCTGGCAGCATTACAGTATCCCCCTGCGTCCGGCCGGCTGGCACCTGAATACACACAACGGCCCTGAACCCACGCTGGCCCAGATGCTGGCCGTGTTGTCCGACCTCCATGCCATGTATATCATCGCCGATTATGTCTCCGGTGTCGAGACCACCTCCATCGACAATATCTGCATCACCTCCGGCCTGTCACCCGACTTGTCCGGCGATGGATTCATCAATTATGAAGACTTCGCCCTGCTCGCACCCTACTGGCAGCTCACTTCTTGTGAATCGTCTGACTGGTGCCATAAAACCAACCTCAATCAGGACGGCACCGTGGACCTCAACGACCTCGAATATCTCGTCGTCCGATGGCTCCAGGAAGTCCATTAAGGCCGAACACGGCACACAGTCTTGACAGCTTTATGGCTTAATCGACGCCCTCAAGCCAGTGGCTGACAAATTCCCGCAATTTAATGATATCGATCTGTCCGGAATTATTGGGGTCAAAAAGCGGATTCCAGGTCGGGTCCCCTGTGACCGTCCCCCATACCCGGCTCAGCGCCGTAAAATCGGCAAGATCCGTATCGCCGTCGCAATCATAATCCGTCCCAGGATACATCGGGAAAATATTGTCCAGAAATACCGAGCCGTTTTCTTCCTCATCATACTGATACCCCAGGTCCCCCCAGATCCTGATGGTAATCTCCTTGAGGATATAATGTGCTGGAAACCCGGGAATATTCTTGAAGAAAATCGGACGCATATTCCAGATATTGTTCACATTATAAGTGCAATAATTCAACTGGGATGCAATTCCAGGATAAGTAAAATATCGAACCTGATTCAAATCCGTATCAACCACCTTAAAAATCGTATTGCTGTACAGTTTGCCCTTGGTCTTCATACAATGGGCAATCTGCACCCGCATCCCCGCAGCCTGCTGCCAGTACTCCAGGTTCGTCAGGTCCGGCGACATCACATCCACATACCAGTACTTGGCCAGCATATTCGCAAGATTGGAATAAATAATACCCGGCTTATCCTTCACAATCGCTATCGATCCCTGCAAATTGCCTGCCGGATCGGCCCCGGGCATGTTCGGATAATCCACCGCATCTCGCCAGTTAAACCGAAAACCTGCATCAATCGGATAGTTATCCTCATCATAGACATCACTGATTGTCCAGCCCTGTGCCCCGCCCGGCCGATCAAAATCATACCCCTGAATCTGAAACGCCGTATCCGTTAAATCATAACTGAACGCATCGTCGGACTTGGCAACCTTGACAATGCACTCGCTGGTCGTCTCCGCCGGCAGCTTCCAGGAATAATGCCCCGTACTCGGATAATTCGACACAATCGTCACCCAGTTGCTGCCGCCGTCAAGCGAGTAATACAGATTCACCCGTTCCGGCGGATTATAAAAATTGCCCCAGGTAATCGGATACACCCCTTCGGCAGCCAGGTCTTTCTCCCCATTGGGCGTATTCAGCCGCAGCGAATACAGCAGCGTGCTGATCGTCCGCGAAACCGTATTCGAGTAATCCGAATACCCGAATTCGCTGACGGCTCGAACCCGAAAAGAATAGGTCATTCCGTTGACCAGGCCGCCCGCCTGATATGAGGTATGATTGGCCGGCACCTGAGCGATTTCCGACCAGGTCCCGGGAAACGGCGTCACCCGCCGTTCAACCGAGAAATAATATTCATCGCTCGAATTATCCGCCCAGGTCAGATGAAGCTGCCCGGGAATGTAATGAAGGGTTAAATCCGAAGGGGCCGCAGCAAAAACAACTCCGCCCAGAACCAGCACGACGTGCATAAAGATAGGTACGCTTACTCTTTCCATCTCACACCTCCTAAACATAGTATAACGAAATTTCAGAGTCCGTTTACGGGTTTGCTTATACCAGACAGTCCCATAAAAATCAATACAATACACCTGTTTTCAGCCTTATTCTGCTGCATTTCCCTTTTTATTGATTCCCCATCCCCACTTTAGCCGATGAGAACAGGATACCTGTACTGAGGAAATCGCGTGGAAATGTCGTCGGAACAACCTGTCGGCCAAGCCGGGAACCTTAAAAAATGCCCGTTTTGTGCTGAATTAATCCAAAAAGAAGCTATTCTGTGTCGGTATTGTCACAAAGACCTGGCCCCGCCGGACAAGTCAAAAAAGTGGTATTATTCCACATCCGTCATGGTTCTGGCCTTGCTGACCTTCGGCCCGCTGGCACTGCCGCTGGTCTGGGCCAATCCCCGCTGCAGCCCGCTGCTCAAGCTGACCATTACCGTCGCCATCATCGCCTTGTCCGTCGCCCTCCTCTACGCCATGATGGGCATGTACAACCTGCTGATGGACCAAATCCGAATGCTTGGCCTCCTGCCCCAACTCAATCCCGCCTGCTGTTATACTCAACGGGTATGATTATCCCGCGAATAAAAGAAGCAAGTGTTTGAAGTCACTGTACTTAGCCGCGCCGAAACGGAAAATTTCAAGTATAATCTCAGTATAAATCAGCATCCCCCCTCCGGCGGATTCCTTATCTTGCCCTTTATCTTCTCACTTTTTTACGAAACGAACCCATTTATCCTGTTCATCCTGTAAATCCTGTCAAAAAAACGAAACGAAGCCAATTTGCGAAAAGCTGGAAGCCAACCGCTTGCCGCTTTCTCACCAAAGCGGTCAAGTAACTATTGTGAAATGCCGAACATCTGTTATATTGTGGACGTAATAAATACCAATAATAAGTGCTCCATAATTCCCATAATAAAGGCCTTTATAATATGAAAACGATGAATAAGGTCGTCATGACGCTGGCCGGGCTGTTATTAATTGGCGCGTCTATCCTGAAAATTCAGGAAATGCTCAACCTGCCCATCCCCGGCTGGAAAGAAAAAGGCCTGTGGGAATCCTATGAATTCCTTCTGGTGCAAATTCCTCTTGAATTGAGCCTGGGCATCTGGTTAGTCAGCGGCCTGTTCCGCAAAGCCGCCTGGCTGGTCGGGACGCTGTGTTTTCTGGGCTTCATCGGCGTAACGGCTTATAAGATGTACATCGGTGCAGAATCCTGCGGCTGCTTCGGCCAGGTCCATGTCAAACCGTGGATTACGCTGAGCTTTATCGATATTCCGTTCTTCCTCCTGCTGGCCCTCTGGCGGCCGGGCAAAGATTATAAACTCCTGCCTCCCCCCTGGCCTAATGTATATCATGCCATCTTCTTTGCGATCCCGATTTTTGCGACACTGATTTTCGCAGCCCCGGCCATGGTGGCCTTCAAGCCCATCCAGATAACGCCGGATAAAATCGATACGCCAAGACCTCCAATTATTGTTAAACAACCGATCCCCTGCAGCCGGCCGCATGCCGACGATCCTGAGTATATTAAGAAACTGACCGAGACCATCCGTAAAGAGGTCGAAAGCCAGTTAGCCAAAACACAGGTGACCGTGCCGGAAAATACGACCGAAACCACACCTGACAAACCAGAACCAAATAAGGTAGAGATTAGTATTCCTGTCCCCCAGCCGGACCCGAATACCAAACCTGTGGAGCCTGTCACTCCCGTTCAAAACACCGAAGTCAAGCTTTCCCCCTGGCTGGAACAGATCGATATCGGCGACCAGCTTAAGCAGGGTATTGTCGTGGTTCTGATGTATCATCATGACTGCCCGACCTGTGCGACCATGGTCCCCAAATACGACCAGTATTATCGCAAAATGAAAGAACTCGGCGACGACAGCATGACCCTGGCCTATGTCGCGATCCCTCCCTACAGCGACAAAGGCCCCATCCCCGCAGACACCTTATGCCTCAAAGGCAAGCTCAAGGAGAAAGAGAAAAAGGATGAGATATGGGCCATCACCAGCCCGTACGTCATCGCTCTGCTGGACGGCCAATTAATCAAGGAATGGAAACAAGGCACCGCCCCCGAGCCGGAAACCTTGATGGATGAGATAGATAAAGTCTTTTCCCAGCAATAATTGCCCGTTTTTTCCGGCTTCACTTTTTTTAAGGAAGGTTTGACCTGCCGCGTGCGGAAGGATATACTTTAGTGTTTGTAGTAAAGTGAATTGGCGGCTGTAAAATGCTTTTGTGTCGCCCCGCTGGGGCTTGATCACAAGAGATGCCTGTTTCCGGGGGTTGCCACCCCCGGCTATTTTATACGACCCCTCCGGGGTCAAAATGACAGGCCGGTTTATACGCGAGCTATCAGGGAGTAACGAACTCTGCATAGCCGTGATGATGCTGGAAGCTGGCGGCTGAATTTTTTGGCCGCGACAAAATGAACCTGTTAAAGTGAGATTACAATAAAGTATACCCAACGGGTATGATAATCCCGCGAGCAAAAGAAACACGTGGTTGATGCGGCTGTACTTAGCCGCGACGAAACAGAAAATGTCAAGTAAGATCAGTATATAACGCAATGAAACTGCCTGCACGGATGCAAAAGAAGGTTTGGTCGGTTCGGCCGGCCAGCCCGAAAGCCAGAGTTCTGGCTGAAAAGCTCAACATCTCGCCTGTTCTGGGTCAACTGCTGACCAATCGCCAGATTGAGACTGAATCGGCGGCGCGGGCGTTTCTGTCCCCCAAATTGACCGACCTGATCGATCCGGCCCGCATGCCGGGCATCGAGCAGGCCGCCCGCCGCATCCATCAGGCTGTCAGTCAGGGCGAAAAGATCGCCATCTACGGCGACTATGACGTGGACGGCATCACCAGTGTCGCCATCCTGTGGCATCTGCTCAAGATGCTCAATGCCCAGGTGCAATATTATATCCCCCACCGCATCGATGAAGGCTATGGCCTCAATTGCGAGGCGATTACCCAACTGGCCGAGACGGGCGTGCGGCTGCTGATTACCGTCGATTGCGGCATCACGGCGTTTACCGAAATCGAGCTGGCCGGGACGCTGGGGATGGATGTGATTGTAACCGACCACCACAAGATCGCCGATGGCCTGCCGAAGGCCTGCGCGGTGGTTCACCCCAACCTCGACACCTCCTACGGCAATCAGAACGCCTCGGGGGCGCTGGTGGCGTTCAAGCTGGCGTGGGCGATTTCCAACGAGTTCCGGGCCAATGGGCCGGTCAGTCAGCCGCTGCGGGATTACCTGCTCAGCGCCACGACGCTGGCGGGGATGGGAACCATCGCCGATGTGGTGGACCTGCGGGGGGAAAACCGGATTATCGCGGGATTTGGATTGCGGGCGTTGGGAGAATCGAAGCTGCACGGCATCAAGGCCCTGATCGAGTCGGCCTCGCTGGAGGCGGCCGGGGCGAGCAGCTACGATGTAGCCTTCAAGCTGGCCCCGACGCTCAACGCGGCCGGACGTATGGGCCATGCGAGGCTGGCGGTGGAGCTATTGACCACGGACAACCAATTGCAGGCTTACCAGATTGCACAATATCTCAAGGACCAGAACCGCCAGCGGCAGAAATGCCAGCGGGATATCTTTCAGCAGGCCAAGCAGCGCATTGTCGCCGACAACCTGCACCACCCCGACCGCAAGACGATTGTGCTGTCCGACGCCGGCTGGCACAGCGGGGTCATCGGCATCGTCGCCTCGCGGATTATCGATGAATTCTACCGGCCCACGGTGATGATTAATATTCAGAACGGCAAGGGACACGGCTCGGCGCGGTCGATTGCGGGATTCAACCTGTACGAGGGGCTGTGTGCGTGTTCGGAACATCTGATCAGCTTCGGCGGGCACGAGATGGCCGCGGGGCTGCGGATCGAGACGGCGCGGATTCCGGAATTTGCAAGCGCGTTTGAGACGTACGCCCGCGACCGCATGGCCGAGGGGCTGACCGAAAGCACGCTGCATATCGAGGCGGAGATACCGTTACGCGAGTTTACCGAGCGGGTGATGCGGGAATTGCAGATGCTGGAGCCGTTCGGGCAGGGCAATCCCCGGCCGGTCTTTGCCGCCTGCGGGGTCAAACGCATCGCCCCGCCGCGGCGCGTGGGGGCCAAGAGCGAACACCTGCAGGTCGCCATCTCCGACGGCACGACATCGGTCCGCTGCATCGGGTTTGATATGGGGCATCTGGAAAAGAAGATTCTCGAGGCCGATACCTTCGACGTGGCCTTCGAGCCGCAATACAACACCTACAACGGCAGCACCACGCTGCAGTTGGTTTTGTCGGATATTCGGTTTGAGTAAAGGGGGGGCGATGCCTCCGGCTTTCTGCTTGACAGGCAAACAACTATCGAATTTCTATCGTTGCACTAAAACCACGCAGAGTCTAATGGAGAGGCATGTTGCCTATATAAAATGTGCACCCAAAAATAAACACATAAGACATTGCACCCATCGTTTTTCAAGCGAGTAGGAAGATAGAGGGCAAACTCAAAGTGGGCGTAAAATTACACCATCATTTACGCCATAGGGAAAGTCAGGACATCAAAAAAGCCTAATAATCCGCATTATCAGGCTAATATCAAGGGTACCTGGGTGGACGATTATCGAACTGCTTTATCCATCCAACCCGTTACTTATAACCTGTTAATTGGGGATAACGTATACTATTTTTCGCACAATACTATCGGACGTGGAAAAAAGTCCTTA
>CAZVYY010000026.1:0-64164 GCA_964630775.1 uncultured Pirellulales bacterium
TGACACCGTCAATGATTTCCGTAAAAATGTGCGAAAGGAAGCTTAGTTATACAGGCAAAGTCTCAAGAATCCTGATATTGTTTCAATCCACGACACTCTTCTTGATGGTATGAAAAATGACTTGATATCAGGATATCGTATTTCGGTTGTTCCATACGATGCATGTGAATTCGAATTTTCGAAGGTAACTCATTCAGCATTTATCTCAACGAAATCCCAAGAGAGAGCATTGCGAATACGATATGACCCATTCAGAAATCAATTTCATATTGTTGGATGGTGGACGGTTCGATAAGCAAAAATGCTCTTGGGACTTAAAAAACTATACTGCCGGAGGTGGGACTTGAACCCACACGGGGAGTGAACCCCTCAGGATTTTGAATCCTGCGCGTCTGCCAGTTCCGCCACTCCGGCCGAAAGTAAGGTGCTTACCATATCCGAAAAAGCCGGGCCGGTCAAGACAAATCTCCTGCCGGATTGTCCAGAAATACGATATCTTCGGGGACCGCGGCGACATCCCGGCGGTCCGGCCCCAGCAGCGACCGGATTTCCCGGCTGTGCTTGCCGGCCAGCATCTTTAATTCGTCGCTGGACAGGCTGGCGACCGCCTTGGCGGCGTCGTTGATCATGACCACCGCCCCGACTTCAAAGGTGCCCTCGATTTTGCGGATGCCGCTGGGCAGGAGGCTTTTGTGATTTCGCAGGGCCTTCATGGCGCCGTCATCCACCCAGATGGTGCCTTCGGCGGCGTTATTCAGAATCCAGCGGGTCCGGTTTGATAGTTTTTCCTTGGGCATGAACAAGGTGCCGAGGTCTTCGCCGTCCAGTAATCGACGGATGACGTCTTTTTCACGGCCATGGGCCAGCAGCACCCGGCAGCCGGCATAGGCGGCGATCCTGGCGGCCATGATTTTGGTTTTCATGCCGCCGGTGGAATACATGGAGCCTTTGCCGCCGGCAGCCTTGACGATTTTGTCGGAGATTTCGCTGACGACCTTGATGGGCTGGGCGTCGGGGTGCTCTTTGGGGTTTCTGTCGTAGAGGGCGTCGATATCGGTCAGGAGAATCAGGACATCGGCGTCAATCTTGCTGGCGACCAGGGCACTGAGGCGGTCGTTGTCGCCGAAGGCCGTGCCGATTTCCGCGGTCGAGACGCTGTCGTTTTCGTTGATGATGGGGATGACGCCCATCTTAAGCAGGGCCTCGATGGCGTTTTTCAAGTTAAGGTAGCTTTTGCGGTTTTTGAGGACTTCCGAGGTCAGCAGCACCTGGGCGACGATGAGTCCCTGTTCGGCGAAGGCATCGTGGTATTCATGCATCAGCAGGGGCTGGCCGATGGCGGCACAAGCCTGGCGGGTCTGCATTTCGGTGATGGGGCCGGGCAGGCCGAGCCGTTTGGCTCCCATGCCGATGGCGCCGCTGGTGACAAGGATAGTTTGTTTGCCCTGTCGATGCAATTGTGCGATTTGTCCGGCCAGGCTGCGGATATAGTCCATATCGATGCCGCTGCCTTTGGTCAGGGTGTTGGTTCCGACTTTGACGACGACGCGTTTTGCGCTGCTGAAGTTTCTCATTGTTGGAAAGTCCAGTGTGTATCGAGTTTTTTATGGGTATAGGCTTTGGCGGCGGGGCCGCTGTAGTTATCGACGATGTGGCCTTTTCCGGCCAGAAGCCATTTATAGATAACTAAGCCTTCCAGCCCCACCGGGCCGCGGGCGTGGAGTTTGTGGGTGCTGATGCCGACTTCGGCACCCAGTCCGTAGCGGAAGCCATCGGCAAAGCGGGTGCTGGCGTTCCAGAAGACATCCGCCGAATCGACGCGTCTGAGAAAACAGCTTGCGGCCTGTTTGTCTTCGGTCACGATAGCGTCGGTGTGGCCGGAGCCGTAGTGATTGATATGGTCGATGGCCTCGCTGAGGCTGCCAACGACCCGAATCGACAGGATAGAGTCGAGATACTCGGTTTTCCAGTCGTCTTCGATGGCGGGCTTGCAGTCGATAATCCGGCGGGTCTGTTCACAGCCGCGGAGTTCGGTTTTCTTTTCATCCATGGCGACTTTGAGCAGCGGCAGGAAGGCGGCGGCGATATCCTGATGGACCAGCAGGGTCTCGGCGGCGTTGCAGACGGCGGGGTACTGGCATTTGGAATCCACGGTGACTTTGACGGCCATGTCGATAGCAGCGGCCTTGTCGATATAGACGTGGCAGATGCCGTCGGCGTGTCCCATGACGGGAATGCGGGTGTTGTCCATGATGTGCCGGACGAAGGCGTTGCTGCCGCGGGGGATAATCAGGTTGATAGAGTCGTCGAGCTTGAGCATGGCGGTGACATCGTCCCGGGTTTCCAGCAGTCCCAGCCAGCCGACAGGCATTCCGGCGTGGACGGTGGCGCTGGAGATAACCTCGGCCAGAATCTTATTGGTATGCGCGGCCTCGGAACCGCCTTTGAGCAGGACGGAATTGCCGCTTTTGAGGCACAGGGAGGAAATCTGCACAAGGGCATCGGGGCGGGATTCAAAAATGACGCCGATGACACCGATGGGGCAACTGACCTGGTAGAGTTCCAGTCCGTTGTCCAGTTCCATCGCCGACAGGGTCTTTCCGACGGGGTCATTGAGCTTAATCAGGCTTTCCAGACCTTTGCAGACCTCGTCGATTTTGGCGGCGTCGAATTTCAGGCGTTTGAGCAATGGTGTTGCCAGGCCCGCCATCTGGGCGGACGCCATGTCTTCGGTGTTGGCGGCGATGATTTTGTCCTGATGGCTTTTCAGGCTTGTACGGATGGCCTCCAGTGCGGCGTTTTTTCGCTGACTGTCCATCGCGGCAAGCTCAATGGATGCCTTTTTTGCTCCGGCGGCTATGTCGCAAATATCCATATTTCCCATGTCCTGTCTGTTGTATCCGTTATATGGCGGCTAAGTATATCCATAGGAATGAGTTAGGCACTTTTATGCCGTCAATTCCGATGCTCGGCGGATATTATATCCGGAATGGGCCGGCTTTCCACTTTTTTTGTGGTCTGATTGCGGCCGGATAAACTAATCCGAACGAGGCGCTAACGGAATCAATTCAGGAATAAATCGCCATCGCCCGAGGGGACGGTATGTTCGGCGGCAGTCTTGCCGGTGGCGGCGCTTTTTACCGGATTGGGGAATTTAAACACCGCAGAGGGATTGCCTATGGGATTATAGACGGCCAGACCTTTTTCAAAGGTGCGGGTATAACAGCCGTTATCCTCTTTTTTGCCTTTGGCGGTGGGTTTGCCTATTTTGGTGTCCCAGAATGGATACCAGTTATGCAGATGGTCCGGAGTGGGCAGGGGGTTGGGGTCGGAAAAAAGACAATATCCGTCTGTAACAGTCATCGACAACGTGGTCGTGGCACGCATTAAGTTCAAGTCTTCTCTGGAGTTATGATACCATGTCTCCAGGCAGTTGATGGTCGGCTTTCGCAGGTTTTCCCCGGCCCATTGCAGGGTATTGGCAATGCGTTCCCAGTCCGTGGCAGTTTTGCTGCGGGTGCATTCCATGAAATAGCCGTTGATATAGGGGGCCGACTGCGGGGCGGTGTTATCATTGGTGTTGCATAATATTAAGGCATTGGTGCCAACCGCTTTACGAATGATTTTGATCAGTTCCAGCCGGTCGGCGTCATCCCGCCACCAATCGAGCATGATGCCATCGTAAACGCCGGAATCGACAACCGCTTTGGCCTGTTTGGCGATGTGTTCACGGAATTCCGGATTTGTGTAGTCCAATAACAAGTGGCCGCCTTCGGTCCAGCCCACCAGTGGAATGCCGTTGGGATCGCGTTTGAACCATGTATGATTCTGCGGCAGGTACGAGGCAGGGGCATCATAGTAGCGGATTTCGGCCAGAATGATGAGGTTGGGATTCCTCTGAAGGAGATTGGTGCGCCGCTGCAGGGCTGCCTGAACGCTTGCGGCATCCAGGCTGTCTGCCAACCCAGGGTGATCGTTGTTCCATTTCAACCCCAAATGGTCCGGCATACAGAAAATCAGGTCATGGCGGGCGATAGTCGTGTCGGCATCTTCATCCTTAATGCTGTCACAGGGGCTCCATGCCTGAAATACGGACGGAAAATCTCTGTTTTTAACACGCTGAAGTATTGTCTTATTATTGTTATTGGGTTCGTTTTGTTCTTGTGCGAATCCAAAGTTGGAAGCAATCATTACCGCTAAAAGCCATGTCTTCATCATAATTGGTATTATTCCATTTTTTTAACAACACTCAAATTTAGAAATAGTATTTCTACAGGAAAAAATAAAAAAGACAAGATTATTTCATTTTACAAAAATTTCTCGAACCTAAAAGCTAAATAGTAGTAAATATTACTTGATAGGAAATACTAATTAGGTATTATGATAGCATGGATAACGAACAGATAACTATCAAAGTCAGGGATTTTGAAAAGCGATGCAGGGAGTCTGGATTAAAGCTGACCCCGCAACGGTCTGCTGTCTATAAGGCCTTGATAAATACGGACATGCATCCTACGGCTGAAGATATTTATCGTGAGGTCCGCAAAGAAATGCCTGCCATTTCGCTGGACACGGTCAATCGAACGCTATTGACACTGGCGGAGATTGGGGCGGCATTTGTTGTCGAAGGTACCGGGCAGCCAAGGCGATTTGATGGCGGCCTGGAAGATCACCAGCATTTTTTATGCATTAAATGTGGTAAAGTGATTGACTTTCATCATCCGCCGTTTGACAATATTCAATTGCCGCATGAGATTGAAGGGAAGTTTAAAGTCCTGAGAAAAACAGTCTATTTGGAAGGGCTTTGTGAAGCATGTCAAAATCAGTCAATACATCATCAAACTGTTTAATTAACCATAAATTTAAGGAAAGTGAGGTTACACAATGGGTTTGAAGGGAACCAAAACGGAAAAAAATCTCTTAACAGCTTTTGCCGGGGAATCCCAGGCGCGGAATCGCTACACGTATTTTGCCGGCCAGGCGAAAAAGGAAGGCTTTGAGCAGATTGCGGCGATTTTCGAAGAAACCGCAAATCAGGAGAAGGAACATGCCAAGAGACTGTTCAAGTTTCTCGAAGGCGGCGAAGTCGAAATTTGTGCAGCCTTTCCGGCAGGGGTCATTGGAACCACGTCGCAGAATCTCGAAGAAGCGGCGGCGGGTGAAGATTATGAAACCAAGACGATGTATCCGGATTTTGCGAAAATTGCGGATGGAGAAGGGTTTGCAGAAATTGCGGCCGTGTTCCGCAAGATCGCGGTTGCCGAGGCACGGCATCGGGATCGCTATCTGGCCCTGAAAAAGAACGTGGATACCAATAAGGTATTCAAAAAAGACAAGTCCGTTCGCTGGGTATGCCGCAATTGCGGGTATGTCCATGAAGGCCCCGAGGCCCTGAAGGTTTGCCCGGCCTGTGCACATCCCCAGGCTCATTTCGAACTGGAAGCGACAAATTACTAAGATTGTTGATATTGCCAGTTTTAAATCATATTGGCAGACGCTTCTGGAGAGGAGGCTGGGTCCGAACTTCACAAAAGGCGGACCCGGCACTCCGGGGCTCTATAGTCAGAAAAACCTGAATTGGGTTCGTTTGGTAAACAGGAACTGACAAGAAATTATAGGCATATAGTCATGTTAAAATGGATAAAAAGACTGGGGATAACATTTGCGGCGGCCCTTATCGTCTTAACGGGTTGCCAAAGGAGTACAAACATGGAAGAACGAAAAGGAATTGTGACATTTAAAGGCGGTCCGCTGACACTGGCCGGGCCGGAACTGAAACTGGGGCAAAAGGCTCCGGACGCAGTAGTCACGGGAAATGACCTGTCGGACGTTGCCATATCGTCTTTTGCGGGTAAAGTTGTCGTACTTTCTACGGTACCTTCGCTGGATACCCCGGTATGCGACATTCAGACTCGTAAATTCAATGAAAAAGCAGGGGCTTTGGGAAATGTGGTAATTTTGACAATCAGTATGGATTTGCCGTTTGCCCAGAAACGCTGGTGCGGTGCGGCCGGTGTTGACAAGGTTAAAACGTTCAGTGATTACAAAGATGCCAAATTCGCAAAGGCCTATGGGCTTTTGATAAAAGAGCTGCATTTGCTGGCTCGTTCGGTCATTGTGCTTGATAAACAGCAAACGATTCGGTATATTCAAATCGTGCCGGAAGTGGCCACCGAGCCGGACTATGATTCGGTTTTGAAAGCGGTACAGCAGGTGCTATAGAATCAGCTTTGGTGCCCTATTGGGCCGCACAAGCGAAAGAAAGGAACAACGAGGATGCGTGCGTTAACAAAAAACGTCTATTCCGTGGGCGTACAGGACTGGGATCGTCGGTTATTTGACGAACTGATTCCTTTGCCGGACGGAACCAGCTACAATGCCTACCTGATTAAAGGCTCCGAAAAAACAGCCCTGATTGATGCCGTTGACCCGGCGAAAATCCAGGACCTGATCAGCCATCTGGTCGGGGCTGGGGTTGACAAGCTCGATTATGTCATCAGCCATCACGCCGAACAGGACCATTCCGGCGGCATAGTGGATGTGCTGATGATGTATCCGGATGCCAGGATTGTGACCAATGCCAAGTGCAAAGGTCTTCTGCTGGAGCATCTGGACGTGGATGAAGAGCAGTTCATTGAAGTGGCCGAAGGCCAGACTTTGTCGCTGGGCGACAAGACACTCCAATTTATCATAACTCCATGGGTGCACTGGCCTGAGACAATGTGTACGTATCTGAAGGAAGACAAGATTCTGTTCAGTTGCGATTTCTTCGGCTCACATCAGGCCACCAGTTCGGTTTTTGTGCAAGATGAAGCCAAGGTGTATGAAGCGGCCAAACGCTACTTTGCTGAGATTATGATGCCGTTCCGCAGTGCGATTGCGGGCAACCTCAAGAAGCTGGAGCCGCTTGAGATTGCGATGATTGCCCCCAGTCATGGGCCGGTGTATCCGCGACCGGCGCTGATTATGGATGCTTATAAAGACTGGATCAGCGAGCGGGTTGAGAATAAGGTGATTGTGGCCTATGTGTCCATGCATGACAGTACCCGCCGGATGGTGGAGTACCTGGTGGATTCGCTGATGGACAAGGGCGTGGGTGTCAAGCAGTTTAATCTGACGGGGATCGACCTGGGTCATCTGGCAATTGACCTGGTCGATGCGGCGACAGTGATTCTGGCCGCCCCGACGGTTCTGGTCGGGCCGCATCCAACGGCGGCTCATGCGGCGTTTGTGGTTAATGCTCTGAAGCCCAAGACCAAATATGCCGGGATCATCGGCTCGTATGGCTGGGGCAGCAAGCTGGTTGAAACACTGGCCGGCCTGCTGGGCAACCTCAAGGCGGAAATTCTGGAGCCGGTGATGGTCAAGGGGCAGCCCAAGCCGGAAGATTTCGAGAAACTCGAGGCCCTGGCCGAAACCATTAAAGCCAAACATCAGGAATTGAACCTCCTGAAATAAGCAAAATATGACGACCTAACTCAAGGACTCGCCGAAGGCGACGGAGAAAACGAAAGGATTGGATTATGGCAGCGAAACTGGAAGTGTATAAATGTACCTTGTGCGGCAATATCGTAATGGTGATGCATGGCGGCGACGGGGAACTGGTCTGTTGCGGTCAGCCGATGAAGAAGATGGCGGAGAATACATCGGATGGAGCGAAGGAAAAACATGTCCCGGTGATTGAAAAGATTCAGGGCGGGTATAAAGTCAAGGTTGGTTCGGTGGCTCATCCGATGGAGGAGAAGCATTACATTGAATGGATCGAGCTGCTGGCTGACGGCAAAAGCTATGTGCAGTTCCTGAGTCCCGGCCAGGCCCCGGAAGCGACCTTTATGGTAACGGCAGACAAAGTAGTCGCCCGCGAATACTGCAACCTGCACGGATTCTGGAAGGCTTAAGCCGGCTGCGGCATTGTTCGTTTTACAATTTCATCAACATTATTATGATAGAGAGAAGCCTATGTTGAAAAAAAGCATAGAAAAAGCATTTAATGAGCAGATTAATGCCGAGACGTATTCGGCATATCTGTACTGGTCGATGTCGGCCTGGTGTGAGACGAATAACCTGCCGGGTTTTGCCAACTGGATGCGGATTCAGGCGCAGGAAGAGATGACTCATGCCCTGAAGTTTTATACGCATATTCTGGAACGCGGCGGGCAGGTAAAGCTGACGGCGATTGAGGGTCCTGAGACTGAGTGGAAGGATATCGAAGCGGTATTTGCCGCGACGCTCAAGCATGAAAACTATGTGACCGAGCGGATTAACGCGCTGGTCGATCTGGCTATCAAGGAAAAGGATCATGCCAGCAACCAGTATTTGCAGTGGTTTGTCAATGAACAGGTGGAAGAAGAGAAAAACGCCGAGCAGATTCTGGGACAACTGAAGATTATGGGCAAACAGCCCGGTGCGGCATTATATATGCTGGATAAGGAAATGGCGGCTCGTGTCTTTACGCCTCCGGCGGCACCCGCGGAATAATTGCCCGGCTGCGCGGCATCTGTTTATAAGAGATGACACAAGTCTTCCTGCAACCGTGCAATCCATATACAGAATGTTTGGAAAACACTAACCCAAGTTTAAGGAGACAGCGGATGGCTATCACGTTCAACGTCGATGAAATTTTTGAAATGGCCGAGGAGATTGAACGCAATGGGGCTCGCTTTTATCGGGAAGCTGCCGGCAAAAGCAGTGATGCTGAGGCTCGCAGGCTGTTTCTGGAAATGGCTGCTATGGAAGACGGGCATGAAAAGATATTTGCCAATATGCGCCGGGAGCTGACGGCGGCGATGAAAGAGCCGGTGACGTATGATCCGGATAACCAGGTCGCCCGCTATCTCCAGACGATGGCGGATTTTCACGGAATGGAAGGCAAGGCCGCTCCCAACCAGAAATTTACCGGCAAAGAATCCCCTGAAGAAGTGCTGCGTGCGGCCCTGCAGGCTGAAAAGAATTCCATTGCCTTTTATGTCGGCATTAAAGACTTTGTGCCGGATAAGAAGGGCAAGGATAAAATCCAGGGGATTATTATTGAAGAAATGATGCATGTATCAACGATTGGCGGCAAGCTGCAGGCCATGAAGAAATAGTTCAGACAGGACCCGGGCGGTACGATCCTGAAGACGGATAGGGCTTTCATTGTGTTTATCCAGAGGCGTGCCTGCTGCGGACAGAAAGACTTTCATCAGCGATGGGCGTATCTAAAAAAACATTTTTTCGCAAGCAGCCCGCTATGCGGAAGGTTCTTATTGGGCTGATTCCCTGTATTGCCGGGGGGGTGTATTTTTTTGGCTGGCGATCTCTTGCGGCGATAGCGTTTTGCTGTGCCGTGGGACTTTTATGTGAATGGCTGTTTTGCCGCTGGCGCAAGGAGCCGGTCACTGAGGCGGTCTTTGTGACGGCCGTGCTGTTTGGGCTGGTGATGCCGCCGGGGGTGGGGTGGCATGTGATGGCTATCGGGATGGCGTTTGCGGTTTTATTTTCCAAAGAGATGTTCGGGGGCTTTGGGAAAAATATTTTCAATCCTGCGATTGCCGGCCGGTGTTTTGTGTATATCTGTTTTCCCATTGCACTGACGGGGACGTGGTATCCGCCTGCGGAAGGTCCTCTGGGGGCTTTGGGGCGATGGAGTACGATGACCAATGCCAGCGGTGTTTCGACCCGGACGACAGCGACGCCGCTGGCCCATGCCAAGGCGGGCCGGCTGGAACCGGTCTGGACAACGGGTCCTGATGTGGTTTCGGTTGTGCCGGTGAGTATTTCGGAGGACCAGCATATCAAGGTTCATGTCTGGCAATATTGGATGCGGCTGTTTCTTGGCGGAGTTCCGGGCACCATGGGGGTGACCAGTGCGGGTTTGATTCTGCTGGGCGGGATATATCTTTGGATTACCAAAACCGCCAATCGGACGATTATTGTGACGATGATTATTTCCTATCCGCTGCTCAGTGAGATATTTTATCAATTTGGAGTCAAACCGGTGCCGCAGGGGATGTCGGCGATGCTGGGTGGAGGTTTTCTGCTGGCGGCGTTCTTTATGGCGACCGACCCGGTGAGTTCCCCTCGTACTGAGCAAGCCAAGGTTGCTTATTGCCTGATTATCTGTATCTGTACGCTGGTGATCCGCAATTTTTCGATATTTAACGGCGGCCTGATGTTCAGTATCCTGATTGGCAATATGTTTGCCCCGATTCTGGATTATGCCGTCAAGGCCTACTGGCCCAAAAAGCCGGCGCCGACGGCAGTCAAGGGGGGCAAATGAAAGAGTCCCGCTACTTTGCCGTTGTGTATATGTTTGTCCTGACTGCCATTTGCAGCACGCTGTTAATCGGGCTGGCTCGCCTGACGGAGGCCAAGGTCAAATCCAATGAACAGATTGCCTTTGAACGGGCGGCACTGGCCGTATTTCCATCTGTTCAGGTTCAGTCCGATGCCGAAGTCCATGCGGTTTTTACGAAAGATTTTGCTGCACCCAAGGTCTCCGGAGATGCGTATGAATACCGCCCGCAGGGACAGCTTGCCGGGTATGCCCTGCCTTTTGAAGGGCAGGGATTCTGGGCTCCGATTCGGGGTGTGATTGGAATTGGGACGGATTTTAAGACCATCACGGGGATCTGGTTTTATGAGCAGGCCGAGACACCGGGATTGGGCGCCAGGATTGTCGAGCCGTTTTTCTACGAGCAATTTGCAGGAAAACAATTCGATGAGGGGCTCAGGCCGATTCGGATTCGAGCGCCGGCGGAAGCGACCGACAGGGATATTCAGGCGATAACCGGCGCGACACAGACCTGTGTTCGGCTGGAAAAGCTGCTCAACGATGCGGTGACACAGTGGCGACAGAAAAAAGAGGCAGCACAGCCATGAACGGACAGACTACAACCAATACAACCAACCAGATTATCCTGGACGGCCTGTGGCGCGATAATCCGATCTTTAGACAGATACTCGGAATCTGCAGCACGCTGGCGGTGACCAATAACGTGACTAATACGGCGGTGATGTGTATTTCGCTGTCGCTGGTGACGGCCCTAAGCTGCGCGACGGTGTCGGCGTTGAAAGAATGGACGCCCAAGACGGTGCGGATGATGGTGCAGGTGCTGATTATCGCGTTTTATGTAATTATCGTAGATATTCTGCTGCGGGCGTATTGGCCGGATATGAGCCGAAGCCTCGGGCCGTATGTGGGCTTGATTATCACCAACTGCATTGTCATGGGACGCTGTGAGGCGTTTGCCCAGTCGAATCGTCCGTGGCCTTCGTTTCTGGATGGTTTGTTCAGCGGGCTGGGGTATTCGGTGATTCTGCTGGTGATTGCGGCGATTCGGGAAGTGATGGGGATGGGGACGCTGGCGGGGTATCCGCTGCCGTATTTTTCGACGCAGTGGGACAAGTGGGTGATTATGGTGATGCCGCCCGGGGCGTTTTTTGTGCTGGCCTGTCTGCTGTGGGTGTGTCGTTCGATTGGAATCAAGGGGAAAAAGGCATGATTTTGCTGGCTGTAGATACAAGCAGTATCGGATCTGAAGTCTGGATGGCGGTGGTGACCTGCTTTGCGGCCATCTTTACGCAGAATATTCTGCTGAGCTATTTTCTCGGGATGTGTTCGTTCATCTCGGTATCCAGGGAAGTCAAGACAGCGGTCGGACTGGGGGCGGCGGTGGTGTTTGTGATGACGGCGACGACCGTTCTGAACTGGATGGCCTATTGGTGGGTGCTGGTTCCGCTGAATCTGGAATTTTACAAGTATATCCTGTTCATTATCATCATTGCGGCATTTGTTCAGTTGATTGAGATGATGATCGACCGCTATAGTCCGGCCCTGTATCAGAGCCTGGGGATATTTCTGCCGCTGATTACGGTCAATTGTGCGATTCTGGGGGCGGTGCTGTGGATGGTGATTCGGGAATATTCGCTGATTGTGACGGTGGGTTTTGGCTTCGGAAGCGGGGTGGGCTGGATGATGGCGATCGTGGCGATGGCGGGGATTCGACAGCGGATTGATGAGTCGAAGATTCCCGCCGGGCTGCGCGGGCCGGGGATTACACTGATTATTGCGGGCATTATGGCACTGGCATTCGTGGGCTTTACAGGGGTACTGCAATAAATGATGGGATTGATTTTTTCAGTATTGCTTCTGAGCGGGATTGCGGCGGGGCTGGCGATGATTCTGGTGATCAGTGAAAAGGTGATCCAGAATTACGGACCCTGCAAAATTACGCTGAATAAGGGCAAAAAGGAATTGACCGTCGAAGGAGGCAAGCCGCTGCTGACGACGCTCAAAGAGCAGAAAATCTTTTTGCCGAGTGCCTGCGGCGGGCGGGGGACCTGCGGGGTCTGCAAATGCAAAGTGCTGAATGGGGCCGGGCCGCTGCTGCCGACGGAAACGCCTTATATGGACGACAAGGAGCGAAACGAGGGTGTTCGGCTGGCCTGTCAGGTCAAGGTGCGAAATGACATGGAAATCGAAATTCCGGCGTTCCTGTTTGCGATACAGCAGTACCAGGCGAAGCTGGCGGCGGTAGAGGATTTGACGTATGATATGAAGCGTTTCCGGTTTGAGCTGCTCGGGCCGGAAACGATGGATTTTGTTGCGGGGCAGTATGTGCAGATTACGTGTCCTGCCTATAAGAAGGGGGTTGACGAGGTCAGCCGGGCGTATTCGATTGCGTCGGATCCAAAGGATACTCATTTTGTGGAATTGATAGTGCGCCGGGTGCCCAACGGGATTTGCACGACGTGGCTGTTTGATTACCTGAAGGTGGGGCAGCCGGTGCAGTTGACCGGGCCGTATGGCGAGTTCAGGATGAGCGATACGCAGGCGCCGATGATTTTCATCGCCGGCGGCAGCGGGATGGCGCCGTTTGTGTCGATTCTGCATCAGATGCGGCATGTCGGCTCGACGCGGAAAGCGGACTATTTCTTTGGCGGCAATTCGGTCAGGGATTTGTGTCTTGGACAGCAGATGGCTGAATTTGAAAAAGCGATTCCATCGTTCACATTTCATCCGGTTGTGGCTCGTCCGCAGCCGGAGGATAACTGGACCGGTCAGACCGGACTTGTCACCGAAGCAGTGAAACGCCAGTATTCGGATTTGAGCGGACACGAAGGGTATCTTTGCGGCAGTCCGGGCATGATTGATGCGTCGATCAAGGTTCTTGTCGGCCTGGGGATGCCGCAGGACAAGGTGTATTATGACAAATTTGCATAAGGTGCGAATATGAAACAATCGCCGCAGGATAAAAATCTGGAAGGGATGCTGCGTTCAGGCCGCCTGGTTGCCGGCGGTTTTCTGGGAACGGATACAAGAAGCCCTGAGGACATCATTGCCGAGGATGCGGCGGTACTTCGGCGGCTGGGGTATAATGCGTCGCAGGTGGCGGCCAGGATGCAGGATTTGCGGGATTTGGCCCGCCCGGCACTGGGGACATGGATTCAGGTGGATGAAGTGCTGCAGGTCAAAAGTGAGGATTATAAAGGGGTTATTGTCTGTCCGTGGCCGCACGAGGGACGGTATGAAAAACGGATTACGACGGCCCAGCGGCTGGATACGGGACAATCTATCAGTTGGTCGGACCTGAATATTCATTTTGTCCGGGACCATGGATTTTTTGAGGGCAGGGGTGCATTTTTTCGGATTGAGCCGGATGAGTTGATCAAAGTGATTTTCAATGGGTAAATCGCTTGACCGTGTGCGAAATCCCCTGTAAAAATAGAACTGGAAGAACTGACAAACTGGAACCTTTATATACTTAATCAGGAGTAAGCCATGAAAAAGTACAAATGTATGCTGTGCGGTTACATTTATGACCCCGCCAAAGGCGATCCGGACAACGGTGTGGATCCGGGAACGGCCTTTGAAGATATTCCGGACGGCTGGGTGTGCCCGGATTGCGGTGCCGGCAAAGAGGAGTTTGAGGCCATATAAGCGGGTTAATAACCCTCGGTTTATCCCGAGGGTTTTTTTATGGACGCAATTATGAAACGAGTCGAAGCGACAGCGGAAAAACAGGACATCTTGTGTGCCGAGACGCCGGCCGGGCCGGTGTCGCTGGTGGTGTTTGGGGCCAGCGGTGACCTGGCGTGCCGGAAACTGTATCCAAGTCTGTATGAACTGTACCGACGGGAACTGATGCCGTCGGGGTTTTATGTGCTGGGCTGCGGTCGAAGCGAACTGTCGGATGACCGGTTTCGGGATATGGTGGAGGAATCGCTCGAAAATGCGGGAATTGAGAACACACAGGGCTTTCACGATTTTCTCGGACGGTTTTATTATGAATCGGGCCATTATAATGATACTGCATTTTATACCCGAATTCGTGAAAAATGTATTGTGCTGGATAATCTCTATAATCTGGACGGGTGTCGGATATTTTATTTGTCGCTGCCGCCGTTTCTTTATACGACCGTGACGGAAAAACTCCGCGAGGTGCAGTTGGCTTGTCCTGCGGCCACCGGGCGTATGCAGACGATTCGACTGATTGTGGAAAAACCGTTCGGCAGTGATTTACGCACGGCCAAAGCTCTCGATGATCATTTGCACCGGTGTTTTGATGAGTCACAGATTTACCGCATTGACCATTATCTGGGCAAGGAAACCATTCAGAACCTGATGGTGTTTCGGTTTGCCAACAGCATTTTTGAACCGCTGTGGAACCGCAATTTTATCGACCATGTGCAAATCACGATTGCCGAGAGTGTGGGGGTTGAGCACCGGGCGGGTTATTACGACCAGAGCGGGGCGCTGCGAGATATGTTCCAGAATCACCTGCTGCAGATGGTGGCGCTGGTGGCAATGGAGCCGCCGGCGGCATTCGAAGCCGACTCGGTGCGGGATGAAAAGGCCAAGCTGCTGCGGAGCATTCGTCCGTTCACGCCGGACCGAATTCCTCTGGAGGTGGTTGCCGGGCAATATGGTCCAGGGATGGTTGGAGGACAGCATTATCCCGGCTATCGTGACGAAAAGGAGGTGAATCCTTCGTCGCAAACCGAGACTTTTGTGGCGGCAAAGTTGACGGTTGATAACTGGCGATGGAAAGATGTGCCGTTTTATTTGCGAACAGGCAAGCGGCTGGCGCGGAAACTGACGGAAATCGTTATTGTATTCAAGCATATTCCGCATTCGATGTTTGCCAATGCCGGGCTGGATGAGTTTGAACCGAACCGCCTGCGTTTCCAGATTCAGCCGGATGAGGGGATTTATCTGAGTCTGCAGGCCAAGCGTCCGGGGTCCAAGCTGTGCATGAGCGGGCTGAAGCTGGCGGTGGATTATCAGAAATTGTTTGAAATGAAGATGCCGGAGGCCTATCAGCGGCTGCTGCTGGATTGCATGACGGGGGACCAGATGCTGTTTACCCGGCAGGATAGTATTATGCTTTCCTGGCAGTTGATACAACCGATATTTGATTATTGGGCAGAAAATCACAAAAACTTGTGTATTTATCCTGCGGGGACCTCATGTGTTTCATGTGCTGAAGAATTGATGGAAAAAGAAGGCAGGAAATGGACAATATTGTAGGGTTCTGCATAAGTCCTTTTTTTCACAAAAGTTGTTAAAAGAGCAACTGGACCCAAATTGTGTCGTTCTGAATTTTGCATGCCGAAAGTTTTTATTTTTCATTAAAATTATTGTGAAAATCAAGGCAATAAAACTTGCTTTTATAAACAATAACTCTATAATTACTCCAAGAATGTTCTTTATTGTTCTGTTTATGTGAAAAAGACACCAAAAAGTAGCCAGATGAGAGATTATTTGGGCAGGGCCTGACAATGGTAATGAATAGAAAATGTATCATTCGGCTTTCGCGGTATAAGAACGCACTGAAAAGGCTAAAGTCGCTGGGGTTTGTAAAGGTCTTTTCGGGCAACCTCGCCGATGCGGCAGGGGTGACTTCGTCTCAGGTTCGCAAGGATTTCTCCCTGTTTGGGATTACCGGCAATCGGCGAGGCGGTTATCGCGTGGATGAGCTGATTGAGCGAATCAGCCATATCCTGGGTAAAAACGAGCTTCAAAAAGTGGTCATTGTCGGCATGGGCAACATCGGCAAGGCGCTGATGCGATACCGGGGTTTTGAGGCCGGCGGTATTAAGGTACTGGCAGGATTTGATATTGACCCGGCCAAGTACAATAAACTGGCAGAAATTCCCATTCTGCCGCTGGAGGATTTCCGGGAATTTGTTCAGTCGCAGGGAGTAAGAATTGCGATTCTGGCGGTTCCGGATGTGTCGGCTCATCATGTATCGGAATTGATTATTTCTGCGGGGATCAAGGGGATTCTCAACTTTGCCCCGATTCAGCTTCGCGGTGCCGATGATGTGGTTGTCAGCAGTATTAATCTTGAAGTCGAGCTGGAAAATCTGATTTATTTTGTGAATGCAGGCGCAAAAGCGGAACCTGAAGTCGAGGCATGAAAATCCATCGGTTGAAAACCCGAATTCTGCTGGCTTTTCTGGCGATTATTTTTGTGCTGGGAGTCAGCATATTCGCCCTGGGCTTTTACGTGATTAAAGAGGATATTTACGCACGTGCAAAGCGACAGGTGGGACATTATCTCGAAAGTGCGCGAACGGTTTACAGCTCGGAAATCGAGCGTATCGGCAGTGCGCTTGAATTAGTTGATTTAAACAGTGATCTGGCGGTTTTGCAGCAGAAGATCAGCCTGGATTATTTGTATCGGGTGGATGTCGAGGCGGGCAAGTCGGGGCCGAGCGAAATTGTTCGTTCCTGTATTGAGCAGGGCAAGGCGGTCGGCGGGACGCGGATTGCCAGATGGGATGAAATCGCCCGTATGAGTCCGGAGGTTCAGACGCGGTGCCGGATTGCGATTCAGGAAACCGCCAAGGCCCGTCCCAGCAGTATGCGAGAGCTGGATTCGGCGATGGTCAAGGAATATGCCGTGCCGCTGCACAATGCTGAAGGCGGCATTGTTGGCGTGGTCTATGGCGGGCGTGTGGCCAACCAGGATTATTACCTGGTGGATCGCATTCGCAGCCTGGTTTTCGGCCAGGAGATGTATGACAAATGGCCGGTCGGGACGGTGACGGTTTTTCTGGATGATGTGCGGATTGCGACCAACGTGGTGGATGAACGCGGACGGCGTGCGATAGGCACCCGTGTCAGTCATGAGGTGTATAAGCAGGTAGTTGAGAATGGTATTCAGTGGCATGACCGGGCGTTTGTGGTTAATCACTGGTATATGACTGCGTATGAGCCGATCCGCAATATTCACGGGACGATTATCGGCATCCTGTATGTCGGTATTCTGGAGGCCCCGTTCAACGCGATGGCGGCGCGGGCGCTGGCGGCATTTGTTGCTGTCATCCTGCTGACATGTTTGTCGGCGATGATGTTTGCGGTGTGGCTTGCCGATTCGGTCAGCCGGCCGCTGACGCATCTGCGGGATGCGACCCATAAGCTGACTCATGGCGAATTGGGACATGAGGTGGAGTCGCAGGGGACGATTCTGGAGCTCAACGAGCTGGCGGTATCGTTTAACGAAATGAGCCTGAAGCTGGAAGAGCGAGAACGAAGCCTGAAGATAACCAACGACAAGCTGGAAGAGCTGAATAAGAGTTATCTGGATTTGCTTGGATTTGTGGCCCATGAGTTAAAAGGCATCTTGTCTTCGGCAATGATGAATGCCTATTCGATTCGTGACGGCTTTTTAGGCATGATTAATTTCAAGCAGAAACGAGCCGTGGATTCGATTTGCCGCAACCTGGATTACCTGGCGGCGACGGTCAAGAAGTTCCTGAATCTGAGCCGGATTGAACGCGGCAACCTGGAAATCAATCGGACCGAGTTTGGTTTGTGGACGGATGTGTTTGAGCCGGCGATTCAGACCTTTGCCAAGCAGATTTCCGATCGCGGGATGACGCTGGTCAATCAGATGGACCCGGCCATCCGGGTGAATGCCGATCAGGATTTGCTTCAGATTGTGGCCAACAACCTGATTAACAACGCGGCCAAGTACGGGATTGATCAGGGTAAAATTATCGTGACGGCCCGGCAGGATGAAAAATACGTGACTGTGGAAGTATATAACGACGGTCGTCCGATTACCGCCGAACAGGCGTCGATGCTGTTCAAGAAATTTTCCCGGCTGGATGTGCCGGAAAAGAAATTAGTCAAAGGCACCGGCCTGGGTCTTTATATCACCCGGCAGATTGTCGAAAGTCACGGCGGGACAATCAAAGTGGAACCGAAAGAAAATGGGAATTCATTTATTTTTACTATAGAAAGGGGATAAATCGTGGTAACGCCAATGGATATTATCAAGCGTAAACGCGCTCAGGCGGTGGCTCGGATTATCAGCAAAGGCTATCTGTCCACCAAGCGGGTGTATGTGGGTATGGCGACCTGTGAGATTGCGGCCGGATCCAAAGAGGTGATGGACGTATTTCGTCAGGCCATCGCCAACGGTCTGACCGATGTCTATCTGAGTCAGAAAGGCTGTGCCGGCCGGTGCAATCTGGAGCCGACGGTGGAAGTGGTCGAAGAAGGCAAGATTCCGTACAAATACGGCAAAGTCACGCCGCAGCGGGCCAAGGACATCATCGAAAAGCATCTGAAAAAAGGTGAAGTGATCCGGGAGTGGCTGATTTAAGCCGATTGCTCAGAACATGCCTGAAAGGCAAAATTAAGGATAGGACCGGCCGGAATAGGATGGGGTGATTGCAATAGCCGGAACGGTTCTGACAGATGAGAATAGAAAGGAAAACAACTGTGCCCAAGATTCAGTTTAAGATTACACTGTGCGACGCGCCGAGCTGCATTCAGAAGCAGTCCAAGCAGATTCGTCAGGCGCTGGATAAAGAACTGGAAAAGCAAGATCTCAAAGAGAAAGTCAGCATCCATTTAAGCGGCTGCCTCGGAATGTGCGCCAAAGGCCCCATTATGATTGTCAATCCGGGGTATGTGATGTATGGCAATGTGACAGAAGGCGACGTCGCGGAAATTGTCGAATCGCACCTGAAGCACAACAAACCGGTGGCTCGCCTGGTCATCGGGGAAGACCATCTGTATAACCGGTTTTTCCGTATTTTTGGCGATGTGGACTTCTTCGGCAAGCAGATGCGCATCGCGCTTCGCAACTGCGGTATTATTGACCCTGAAAATATCGACGATTACCTGTCGCTTCGCGGCTATGAAGCGCTGGCCAAGGTGCTGACCGAGATGACGCCTGAGCAGGTTATCGCTGAAATCAAGAAAAGCGGTCTTCGCGGCCGCGGCGGCGCCGGTTTCCCGACGGGAATGAAATGGGAATTCACCGCCAAGCAGCCCGGGCCTGAAAAATACGTGATCTGCAACGCAGACGAGGGCGACCCGGGTGCATTTATGGACCGCAGTGCCATCGAAGGCGATCCGCATACGGTCATTGAGGGGATGGTCATCGGCGGCTATGCCATCGGTTCCAGCAAGGGTATCGTTTATATTCGGGCCGAATACCCGCTGGCGATCAAGCGTCTTGAAACGGCGATTGCCGCGGCCCGTGAAAACGGCTTTCTTGGCACGAACATTTTAGGTTCGAATTTCTCCTATGATATTGAAATTCGGCTGGGTGCCGGTGCCTTTGTCTGCGGTGAAGAAACCGCGTTGATTCATTCGATTGAAGGGTCCCGCGGGATGCCGCGGCCTCGTCCTCCGTTCCCGTCGGTCAGCGGTCTGTTCGGCAAGCCCACCCTGATCAATAACGTGGAAACCTGGGCCAACATTCCGGTGATTCTGCTTGACGGCGGCGCCTGGTTTTCGGGCATTGGAACAGCCACCAGCAAGGGAACCAAGGTGTTCGCCCTGGCCGGCAAAGTTCGCAATACCGGCCTTGTCGAAGTGCCGATGGGCACGACGCTGCGTGAAATCGTGTTTGATATCGGCGGCGGTATTCCCAATGAACGAAAATTCAAGGCCATTCAGACCGGCGGTCCCTCCGGCGGATGTCTGCCTGAACAGTATCTGGATACGCCCATCGACTATGAATCGCTGGCCAGGGCCGGCTCGATTATGGGTTCCGGCGGCATGATTGTCATCGACGAAGATTCCTGCATGGTCAATCTTGCCAAGTTCTTCATCGAATTTACTCAGGATGAATCCTGCGGCAAATGTACTCCCTGCCGTGAAGGAACCAAGCGGATGCTTGAGATTCTGACCCGGATCACCGAGGGCAAAGGCCAGCCCGGCGACATCGAAAAGCTGGAACGTCTGGGTACGATGATCAAGAAATCATCGCTGTGCGGCCTGGGACAGTCGGCCCCCAATCCGATTCTGAGCACCATCAAGAATTTCCGAGAGGAATACGAAGAGCATATTCATCACAAGAAATGCCGTGCCGGCGTTTGTTCGTCGCTGCTGAGCTACACCATCAATGACAAGTGTGTCGGCTGCGGCGCATGCAAACGGGTTTGCCCGGTTGACGCCATCGAGGGAACACGCAAAGAAAAGCATCGGATTGATCAGAACAAGTGTATCAAGTGCGGTCAGTGTTATCAAACCTGTAAGTTCAGCGCGATCACACGTGCCTAAAAGGATTATAAGCTATGGAAAAATTGATTACGATTTATATTAACGGCAGAGAATACAAGGTAGAGCCGAACCAGACGATTATGCAGGCGGCGGACAAACTGGGTTTTCATATTCCGCGTCTGTGCTATCACCCCAAGCTGTCGATTGAGGGTGCCTGTCGAGTCTGTATTGTCGAGGTGGAAGGCGCCAAAAGTTTCGTTGCATCGTGTGCCTATCCGGTCAACGAGGGGATGAAGATTCACACCAATACGCAGGAACTGCGTCGGGCCCGGCGCGACATTGTGGAACTGCTGGTGGACAACCACCCGATGGATTGTCACACCTGCGAACGTGACGGCAACTGTGAACTGCAGCGGCTGGCCGCGTCCATGGGCATTCGTGCCCGGCATTTTGAGGGGGAGCGCAAGCAGTATGGCGTGGATGTGTCCGGCCAGGCGGTGATTCGCAATCCCGATAAATGCATTCTGTGCGGACGCTGCGTCCGTATGTGTTCGGAAGTGCAGCAGGTTCATAACCTGACCCAGGCTCACCGCGGCTTTAATACTGTGGTCATGCCGGCTTACAATATGCCGATGGCTGAAAGTGTCTGTACTGCCTGCGGTCAGTGCATTAATGTCTGCCCGACGGCTGCGTTTCTCGAAAAGAACTATACTCAGGAATTGTTCGAAAAGCTCAATGACCCGAATCTGATTAAAGTGGCGCAATTTGCCCCCTCGGTCCGTGCGGCCATTGGTGAAGCCTTTGGTATAGAAGCCGGCGCGAATATGGAAGGGCAGCTTGTTGCGGCGCTGCGTAAGCTGGGTTTTGATTATGTATTTGATACCCAGTTTTCCGCCGACCTGACCATCATGGAAGAGGCAACGGAGTTTCTGGAACGGGTGCAGAACAAAGGCACGCTGCCGATGATCACCTCCTGCTCCAGTGCCTGGATGAAATGTCTTGAGCAGTTTTACCCGGACCTGATTGAAAACGTGTCCACCTGTAAATCTCCCATGTCGATGCAGAGTGCGATTACCAAGACCTATTTTGCTCAGAAGCTCGGCGTGGATCCCAAGAAGATTTTCAGTGTTGCGGCAATGTGCTGTACGGCCAAGAAATACGAGGCCGCCCGTCCGGAACTGGAAGTCAATGGTATGCGGGCAACGGATATTGTAGTGACCACCCGTGAAATCGCATGGATGATTAAATCTGCGGGTATTGATTTCCTGAATCTCAAACCCGAAGAACAGGATCATCCCATCGGCATGTCCAGCGGTGCCGGCGTGATTTTCGGTACCACCGGCGGTGTGATGGAAGCAGCCATCCGTACGGCCTATGAACTTTATACCGGACAGACGCTGGTCGATATCGAAGTGGAAGCTATCCGCGGCCTCAAGGGCATCAAGGAAGGCAAACTGGTCATGGACGGCCAGGAAATTCGCGTTGCTGTGGCTCATGGCCTGGGCAACGCCTGCAAACTGCTCGATGAGGTCAGGAAAGATCCCAACCGGTATCATTTCATTGAAATCATGGGATGTCCCGGAGGATGCGTCGGCGGCGGCGGCCAGCCGTATGCCGGTGCCAACTCGATTCCGCTGGATGAGGAAGCACTCAAGAAGCGGGCACAGGCACTGTATGATGAAGACCGGTCCAAGACGATTCGCCGCAGTCATGACAACCCCGATGTTCAGAAGCTGTATAAAGAGTTCCTGCAGCGGCCGGGCAGCCATATTGCTCATGAACTGCTGCATACTCACTATAAACAGAAATTCCCGAAAGGGATTATCCCAAAAGATACCCTCAAGTAAGACGGAGTACTACAATGCCAGAAATTACACAGGAAAAATTGGATGAACTGAAGGCGTTTATCGCTGATTGTTCGCAAAAAGAATACCCGGATTCCTATCTGATTGCGGTTCTTCACAAGGTGCAGGGATTGTTTGGGTACCTGCCCCGTGAAGTGATGGACCTGGTCGCAGATATGATGCAGATTCCCACGGCCCATATCTGGGGCGTGGCGACTTTCTACCACTATTTCAATCTGAAACCAATTGGCAAGCATACCATTAGTGTGTGTCTCGGTACGGCCTGTTATGTCAAAGGTGCCGCCGAGATACTGGATGCTATCAAGCGGGAACTCGGAATTCAGGTCGGCCAGACTACCGAAGATATGATGTTTACCTTACAGGAAGCCCGTTGTCTGGGTGCCTGTGGGATTGCTCCGGTGATTATGATTGACGACAAAATTTATGGTGAATTAGACGCCAAGAAAGTTGTTGCCGTGATTAATCAGTACCGTAAAGGGGCACAGGTAGCATAAAAACCAGTTTTTTGTACCGGAAGTTGCATTCTTTGTGAAAAATGACTTGAATTTCCGGGACAAAAGAACAAAATAGAGATAAAATGAGTCAAAAGGCGGTCTGTGGGTAAAATGCCCGGGATCACAAAGAAAACAAAGATACAGGAGTACCGAGATGGCGAAGAAGATTTTGGTAATCGATGACGATCCGGATTTTGTGGAATCTGTAGTCAATCTGCTGGAAGCCAAGGGCTATCAGGTCGCCTCGGCTGCCAATGGTAAAGACGGTGTGGCCAAGGCGACAGCCGACAAGCCCAATCTGATTTTGCTGGATGTAATGATGAACACCAAGGATGAAGGCTTTAACGTAGCCCGTCAGTTGCAGCAATTGCCGGAAGTTAAGGGGACACCCGTAATTATGGTGACGGGGGTTCGCAAAGAGATGAATTTGCCGTTTGGTTTTGAGCCGGATGAAACCTGGCTGCCGGTCAAGCAAATCCTTGAAAAGCCGGTCAAGCCTGAGATGCTGATGAAGGCCGTTACCGACGCGATTGGATAAGTGATTATTTGATCATGATTTAAAAGACAGCGGAGACGAACGTTTTCGCTGTCTTTTTTTTATACAGATCCTACTTGAAATATTCCGGTTCGTCGCGGCTAAAAAGCTTTCAGCAACAACATTATCCCCGCGGCTGCGTAGGGTAATGTTACCTCATGAGCACGCGCGGCATAAAACGGCCTGTGGCCGTTGCGGAATAATCATGCCTGTTGGGTATATTTATCCGAGGGCGACATCGAGTGCCATCATAATGGCAAAACCCAGCATGACTCCCATGGTGGCCAGATCGGCGTTGCCTTCGCGCTGGGATTCGGGTATGACTTCTTCGACGACGACATAAATCATTGCACCGGCCGCAAAAGCGAGGGCATAAGGAAGCAGGGGGGCAACCATAGTGACAGCCAAGGCCCCCAAGACCCCGGCGGCCGGCTCTACCATGCCGGAGAGCTGTCCGTACCAGAAACTTTTGGTTCGGCTGAGGCCCTCTCGACGCAGGGGCACGGCAACCGCTACGCCTTCGGGGAAGTTCTGCAGGCCGATGCCCATAGCCAGGGCACAGGCGGCGGTAAAACTGGCTTCGGTGAGGCCGTATTTCAAGGCGCCAAAGGCGACGCCGACGGCCAGACCTTCAGGGATATTGTGTATTGTAATTGCAAGGACCAGCAGGACGCTGCGCCGCCAGTGGGTGTGGATGCCTTCGGCCTGATCGGTTGGATAGCCCAAATGCAGGTGGGGCATGACGAAATCGACCAGACGCAGGAAAGCACCGCCCAGTAAAAAACCAATTACGGCAGGTATCCAGGCGATTTGTCCCTGGTTTTCGGCCATTTCAATAGCGGGTGCCAGCAGGGACCAGAAACTGGCGGCGATCATCACGCCGCCGGCAAAGGCCAGCATGAAATCGAGAAATTTCCGGTTGATGGTTTTAAAGAAAAACACCATTGCGGCGCCAGCCGCGGTCAATCCCCATGTAAAGAGGGTGGCGATCAAGGCCTGTGTAACCGGACTTAGATTTTCAAGCTGCTCCAGCATAGCGATATCCTATGTTATTGTTGCCGGAATTATAGACTTACAGCAGCGAACGGACAAGTAAAAAAGCCAGCAAAATGGCCGATAGACTGGCTGTCAGGGTCATGGGTTTGGGGCGTTCTTTCAGGGCGACCAGTCCAAGAAGAACGATAATCGGCAGATGCAGCATCACGAGGGATTTGACATTAACGACTGCGCCGGCAATTGTTTTGGAATATTGGACGGCGTATTGCTGGGTCAGGAAGGCTCCCGTCGCAGCCAGACCATACAGCAGCAGGGGGACGGCCGTTCGCATCGTGAGCTTTTGAAATGCCTTGACGCGGTACGTTTCGCCGGCCATGAGAAAGGCGCTGAATAAGTTCCAGCAGGCAGTGTATGCCAGGGCGCCCTGAGCGATACGATTAATCGCAACGCGGTCCAGGATGGTTGAGATGCCAAACAGGACTGCTGCGGCCAGAGACAGAAGCGTATAAATGGATTTGCCGGCGGAGGATTTATCTTTGTTAGCGGCATACAGCGTCCAGCCCACCGCGGCCATACTCAGCAGCATATACAGAACAGACTCATTTTTCGGTGTTTCATGCCAGCCCAGCCACAGGGTCAGCAGGGAAAAAACAGGCACTGCCGCCTGCATGGGCATGACAATGGTGAGATTGCCAAACTGGATGGCTTCGGTAATCCAGATACTGCCGGCAAACGTAATCAGGGCTGTGGTCAGAATAACCAGCCAGAACATGCCATCCAGCGGAAAGCCGATTCCGCAGATAAACAGCATCGGAAGCAGGATGGCCGCACTGATGATTCGGGAGGCCAGTACGACAAGGCGGGAATGAATGCCGGTGCACAGTTTGCGAATAATCAATACCTTGGCGACTTCGCATAGCATTGCTGACAGACTAAATACAATCCAGAGGGGCATCGGCAGGCTATCGTCCTTTCCGCAATTCGCCCTGGGACTGGGCATGACGTATGCGGGCCAGCAGTTTGTGCAGATTCCTGCTGCTCAGGTAATTGGCCAGCATTTTTGCATTCCGTCGGTCATGGTATTGAAGCAGGGCAAGCTGGAGTTTTTTTTCGCCCTGGCCGCGCGGAATGTGAATCGTCTTTTTCCGCGGCGACAGGCCCGAGACATACATAGCCGCCGACATTGTCAGAGGGACGGGCACAAAGTCCTGTACCTGGCGCAGCCGCCAGTTCCGGTTGACGAGATATTCGGTCAGCTTAATCGCGTCCTCGGGCGAGCAGCCGGGATGGGAACCAATAAAATAAGGAACCAGATACTGGTTCTGACCAGCCTTGCGGGACATCTGAGTAAATTTATCCTCAAATTGCTCAAACACCTCAAATGAGGGCTTGCCCATCAATTCCAGGACATGCGGACAATAATGTTCCGGAGCAACTTTCAGATGTCCGCCGGTAAAGTGGCGTGCCAGCAACTGCATATATTCAGGCGACTGGAGCGCCAAATCATGACGTATGCCGGACGCGACATACGTGCGGAGCTTTTGTTTTTTTCCTCCCCGCCATGTCAGGACCGCGTCCATGAGTTTCAGTATTTGACTGTGGTTGGCCTTTAAGTTAGGGCACAACGAAGGAAACAGGCAGCTTGTGCGGATACAGGAACCTGTTTTGGTACAGGTCATGCCGTACATGTTGGCTGTGGGGCCGCCGATATCGGTGATGGTGCCGCCGAAGCCTCGCTGATGGATTAAGAGGTCTGCTTCATCAAGAATGGATTCGATGGAGCGGCTGCGGATGGTTTTGCCCTGATGGAAGAATATCGAACAGAAATTGCACCCGCCGAAGCAGCCGCGATGGGTAGTGATGCTGAATTCCACTGGCTTGATGGCTGGTACGCCGCCCTGGGAGTTATAAATTGGATGGCATTGTCGTGTATACGGCAGGGCGTATAGGGCATCCAGTTCATCTGCTTCCAGCGGCTGGGCCGGGGGATTGACCACAATGACTCCGGCTCCCTGGTCTTGTATGATGGATTTGTCTCCAGGATGGGCGTGTTTCTGATAAGTCAGTTGTGCGTCCATGAACAGGTGGCGGTCCTGTTCGATTTGTTCCAGCGAGGGCAGCCGTACTCCGTCCGCAGGGGCTGGAATATCCCGGACGATTCGGTATGCAATGCCGGGGATGTCAGTCATCTCTGCGATGGTTTTCCCCGCGTCCAGACGTCGGGAGATTTCGGCGATGGCACGCTCGCCCATGCCGTGTACAAGGATATCGGCTTTGGCATCGATGAGAATTGAGCGTTTGATTTTGTCTTCGATAAAATCGTAATGGACGAGCCGGCGAAGGCTGGCTTCCAGACCACCCAGAATGATGGGAATGTTTTTGAAGGCTTCTCTGGCGCGGGCCGAATAGACCAGCAGCGGGCGGTCTGGTCGTAAACCGAGTCTGCCGCCGGGGCTATAGACATCTTCGGTCCGTCGGTGTCCCATGGAGGCGTAGTTATTCAGTGGGGAGTCGATACATCCGGAGGTAATCCCCCAAAACAGACGGGGCGGGCCGAAAATCCGGAAGCTGTCGGCCGTATGCCAGTCAGGCTGAGCAAGAATGGCGACACGATACCCCTGTTTTTGCAGATATCGGCCAATCAGGGCGACACCAAATGAGGGATGATCGACATAGGCATCGCCGGTAATCAGGACAATATCCGGCCGATCCCAGCCGAGCGATTGCATTTCTGCCTGTGTTGCAGGGAGCGGCATTATGGTACTATTCTTCTTTTTCTGAGACATTTCAGAGTATTTATATCCAGAGACGATAACCGGTTGACAAACAACGTATTATACTTTATTATCTGGCTTTCGTCGATAGCAGTGGCAGGAAATTATACAATGTCTGCTGGCGGCGGATCGGGCCCGTAGCTCAGCGGTAGAGCAGGGGACTCATAATCCCTTGGTCCAAGGTTCGAATCCTTGCGGGCCCAGTTTCATTTGATGCACAAACGTTGATTTTGCTCAAAAAATCAGATTATTTTTAACGATGCAAGGCAAAAACTATCTGCTCCGAATCACTCTGTAAAATTTCAATTTTTTCGTAGAACAGGGACAAAACAAGACACATCAACGAAAATGAGCACAATGCATAGCCACGTCAATTCTCGATTCGGCGATGCCGAGGGGGCAGGGTCTGTTTTTTCCAGTGTTAGAAAGGAATCAGAATAAGACTATGTCTGGAATGAATCAGATGTATATAGGGGTGATATTGTGGACAGTTATTTTCAGTGTGCCGGCTCAGGCGGCATTTTCCCATCCGGGCCTGCTGCATAGTCAACAGCAACTGGATTTCATCAAAAGCAAAGTCGAAGCAGGCGAGCAGCCATGGCTGAGCGGCTATGAACAGCTCTGTAAGCACCCCCAGTCCAGTTACAGCTATGTGGTTAAAGGCGGCTTTGCGCGGGTAGGGCGGGGCAGCCGACAGGGTGACAACATGCACAAAAACGAATTTGACGCGGACTGCAATGCGGCCCATTATAATGCCCTGATGTGGTGTCTTTTCGGCGACAGACGACATGCGGACAAAGCCAAAGAGATATTAAATGCCTACTCCTCCACGCTCGGGGAAATCGTCGGTACGGATAAGATTCTCATGGCGTCGCTGAATGGTGCCAAGCTGGTGTATGCAGCGGAATTGATTCGCCATACCGACGCGGGATGGGACGCAGCCGATATCGACCGCTTTGAGCGTATGCTGCTGGAGGTCTTTTATCCGGTCATCCGGGACTTTGCGGTGTTTGCCAATGGCAACTGGAGCACCGGCTGCGTCAAAACGACGATGGCCATCGGTGTTTTCTGTGACAATCAGGAAATTTTCGACCGTGCGGTGAATTGGTATCGTCAAGGAACCGATAACGGTTCCTTGACAAATTATATCATCAATGAAAATGGCCAGTGTCAGGAAAGCGGTCGTGACCAGCAGCATGCTCAGTTGGGGCTTGCCCATCTGGCAGAGGCCTGCGAGATGGCATGGAATCAGGGCCTTGACCTGTATGGGGTTTCGGACAATCGCCTGCTCAAGGGGTTTGAATATACTGCCCAATATAACCTCGGCTGCGAAGTGCCCTTTGTTCCCTGGCGGGATACCACCGGCAAATATTACCATACGACTATCTCCGACGACGGACGCGGACGGCTGCGTCCGATCTGGGAGATGGTTTACAATCATTATCAGAACCGTAAGGGAATCGATTGTCCTTATACCAGGCTGGCCGCCCAAAAGAGTCGTCCCGAGGCCGCAGGCCCCCATGCCGACTGCTGCGGATTCGGAACCCTCTTGTTTTCACGGGATCCCCGTCATGCTCAACTGGATGGTAATGACGCAATGCTGCTGTGTCGGACACCGGCCAGGTGTCAAAGCGATAGCCGGGCTGAGTCCCCCGATGGGCAAGTGGTGGTTCAATTCAAACTCCAGTCAGGAGGAATCCCGACCTACAGGATTGACTATCTGGGCAAACCCCTCATACTCGAATCAAGAATGGGCTTTCAGGGGGGCTTCAATCAGAATTTTGAAATTATCGACATCGCAATCAGTGCCCATGAGGGACACTGGATCAATGCGTTCGGCGAACGCCGAATTGTACCGGATAATTATCGTGAGCTGATTGTACATCTCAAACACGACTCCGGATGTCTGATG
Source organism: uncultured Pirellulales bacterium (assembly GCA_964630775.1). Lineage (GTDB taxonomy): Bacteria > Planctomycetota > Phycisphaerae > Sedimentisphaerales > Anaerohalosphaeraceae > Anaeroglomus. The sequence continues at coordinate 29,029 of CAZVYY010000026.1, forward strand.
CAGATTCTCTTTCGGGCCTACAATGAAGGGGCTGCATTTCGGTATTTCTTCCCAGAGCAGGAAAAACAAACGTTTGTTTTTCCGGACGAAAAAACCGAGTTTCGACTGCCCGAAGAGACCTGGGGATATGAGGCGCAGGGTACGGAAGGGGAGTACCAGCGGTCGAAAATTGCCGATATCAAACCGTACTGCGAGCGACCACTGACGCTGGAATATGCCCAGGGACACTGGGCCTCGCTGGCGGAGGCCGCCGCGACGGATTATCCCCGGATGCTGCTGTCGCCGCTGGATGGTGTGCCGGGGGCTTTGGTCAGTGCTCTGGGCGGGCGGACATCCAATACCTCCCGGCCCAGCCAGCGGCACGACTCGACCGTGACTCTCAAGGCGGGCCAAGGTACACCCTGGCGCATGCTGGTCACTGGCCAGCGGCCCGGCGACCTGCTGGAACGCAACTATCTGATGCTGAATCTGAATCCGCCGTGTGTGCTGAAGGATACGTCCTGGATCAAACCGGGCAAGGTGATGCGGGATACCACGCTGACGACGGCCAACTCGAAGGCCATTATTGATTTCGCAGCTATTGGGGGACTGCAATATGTCCTCCTGGATGCTGGCTGGTACGGTTCCGAAGATACGAAAAACGGCGATGCAACTACCGTCCGAAAGGAGGCTCTGGATATCCCGGAGATCATTCGTTACGGTCGGCAGAAGAATGTCGGGCTGATAGTGTATGTGGATCGACGCCAGATCAAAACGCAGCGGGATATCCTGTTTCCGCTCTATGAGAAGTGGGGTGTCAAGGGAGTCAAAATCGGCTTTATCGATGTGGGGCCGCAGCAGGAAAGCCTCTGGACGACTGAAACCATCGCCAGGGCTGCCGATCATCATCTTATGCTCAATATCCATGACGGCTATCGGGCGACCGGCAATAACCGTACGTATCCCAATCTGATGACGGTGGAGGGGATTCGGGGCAACGAGCACATGCCGACACCGGAGCATAACTGCACCCTGCCGTTTACGCGATATGTCGCAGGCATCGGCGACTATACCATCTGTTATTATGACAGCCGGCTCAAGACCACGCACGCCCATCAACTGGCGATGGCGGTGGTGTCGTTCAGTCCGCTGCAATGGATTTACTGGTATGACAAACCTGCGATGTACAGGGATGAATCGGAAGTGGAGTTCTTCCGCCACGTGCCGACAGTCTGGGATGAAACGAAGGTCATTGGGGGCGAGATTGGCAAATTTGCGATTATCGCACGCCGCAGCGGCGACAGTTGGTTCATCGGCACGATTAATAACTCACAGCCGCGTCGGTTGCAGATACCGCTGGATTTTCTGGATAAGGACAGGAAGTACACCGCCAGCATCTATTGGGATGACCAGACAGTCCAGACGAAGACCAAAGTCGGAATTGACAGACGCCCGGTAGATTCCAGGACCGTTCTGGACGTGCCGCTTCTGGCCGGCGGAGGTCAGGCCGTCTGGCTTGAACCTGCACAATAACAAGATTTTTTTCACTGAGCTTGCGGAACCGTTTGTCTGCGGATACACTATAGGCATAAAAGTTTTTAATATAAGGAGTAAAGATGCATAGAATGTTAGCCTTGTACCTGTTGTCGATGGCAATCCTGCCCTGTCTGATTTCCTTTGAGGCCCGCGGTGCAGAGGGCGATCAGTTTCTCGATGGTATCGGCGAGACGGCATTGATTGCCCGCTACCTGTTCAATGGAAATGTCGAAGATCGTTCCCGCAACAGTTTTCATGCCGCCCTGCATGGCCAGCAGGCCGCATTTGTGGACGATGAGCAGTTCGGCAAAGTCCTGTCGCTGCCGGGGGGGGCGAATGGTGCCTACGTCCAGATTCCCGGCCAGGCTCTGGTGGACATCGAAAATCTCAGCGTTACCGGCTGGATACAAGTCCGGGATACGGCTCCGTGGCAGCGTTTCTTTGATCTGGGGCAGGGTACAGATCGCTATCTTTACTGTACACCGGTCGGTGAGGAAAGGTCCAGCGGCTGTCGTGTCCGCATGACGGCCAAGGGGTATGACCAGGAGACCGGGCCTGCTGCGTTTCGCGTCTCCGAAGGCCAGTGGGTGCATCTGGCGACTGTGCTGGATGCTGCCCGGAAAACACTGAGTCTTTATGTCAATGGTGTTCGTGTGGGTCAGAGTGCCGATGTGCCATGGTCGCTGGTCGACATTCTGAATCAGGATAATCCCGCTGCAAACAGGCTGTATATTGGCAAGTCCGCGTTTGATGGCGACGCTTATTTTAGCGGCAAATTATACGATGTTCGCTTCTACAGCATCGCTCTGACCGATACCCAGATCGCCGTGATCCACCACAATGCAATTTCGGATGAAGATATGGCAGTTACAGAAAACAAAACCGAAAAAAAATCGGAAACACAGCAGAAACAGGGGGGCCGTATTCTGGTGAAAGGATTGACCGGCGTGCCGGATATCGCTGTAGAAACGACCGTAGGACATCTGCCGCATCTGCCTTATACCATCCCGGGAACCTATCGTGATAATGCTCCGGGGCCTCAGGTCCGTGTCATCTGGCCTGCCCCGACGGACAACAGCGATGTATTGAAACCCGGAACCTATACGGTAACCGGAATGGTTCCCGGCACACCGTATAAACCTAAAGCGACTGTCACCGTGCTGGCAGAGTCTGCCGACAGGCCGGCTGCAAAACTTGCTTTGAAGCCGTTTGCTCTGGGGCAGGTTGCACTGGATTGCGATAAACAAGGGCGAGAGACTCCATTTATCAAAAATCGAAATAAATTCATTCAGGGCCTGGCCAAGACTGACCCCGATACCTTCCTTTACAATTTCCGGGATGCCTTCGGCCAGAAACAACCCGATGGCGTCCGGCCGTTGGGGGGCTGGGATAGTCAAACTACCCGTTTGCGGGGACACGCCAGCGGACACTACCTGACTGCCATCGCTCAGGCTTACGCCGGCACAACTTATGATGCGGATTTGCACGCCAATTTCGCACAAAAGATGAATTATATGATTAATGTCCTGTTTGACCTGTCGCAGAAATCCGGCAAACCTGCAACTGCCGGTGGTCCTTGCAATGCCGATCCGACTGCCGTACCACCCGGGCCGGGCAAAAACGGCTTTGATTCGGACTTGAGCCGCGAGGGCATTCGCACGGACTATTGGAATTGGGGAGAAGGTTTCATCAGCGGTTATCCGCCGGACCAGTTCATTATGCTGGAACAGGGGGCCAGTTATGGCGGACGCAACAACCAGATTTGGGCACCTTATTACACTCTGCACAAAATCCTGGCCGGGTTGATGGACTGCTACGAAATCGGCGGCAATCCCAAAGCCCTGGATATCGCCAAAGGCATGGGAATTTGGGTGTATAAGCGTCTTAAGGTGCTGCCTGCGGAAACCCGTATCCAGATGTGGAATCGCTACATTGCCGGCGAATACGGCGGGATGAACGAAGCGATGGCCCGGCTGCATTTGTTGACTGGCGACAAGCGTTTTCTGGAATGCGCCCAGTTGTTCGATAATACGAATTTCTTCTTTGGCAATGCGGCACACGAGCATGGTCTGGCTAAAAATGTCGATACGCTTCGCGGCAAGCACGCCAATCAGCATATTCCGCAGATTATCGGCTCGCTGGAGACCTATCTGGGGACGCAGGATGCCGTGTATTACCGGGTGGCACAGAATTTCTGGGACATTTGCACGCACTGTTACATGTACTCCATCGGCGGTGTGGCGGGGGCCAGGAATCCAAACAATGCCGAGTGCTTCACGGCTCAGCCCGATACGCTGTTCAGTAATGGATTCTCCGAAGGCGGCCAGAACGAGACCTGTGCGACGTACAACCTGCTCAAACTCAGCCGCCAGCTCTTTATGTTCGAGCAGGACGCCAAATACATGGATTACTATGAGCAGGCCCTGTACAATCATATCCTGGCTTCGGTGGATGAGGATAATCCCGGCAATACCTACCATGTTCCGCTCAATCCGGGGGCACGCAAAAGCTTCGGCAATGCCCGTATGGATGGATTTACCTGCTGCAATGGGACGGCCCTGGAAAGCAGCACCAAGCTTCAGGATTCCATCTATTTCAGGGCGGCTGACGACAGCGCATTATATGTCAATCTGTATGTGCCTTCGACCCTGACCTGGGCTTACAAGCAGGTGACGGTGAAGCAATCGACGAATTTCCCCTACTCGGATACGACCACCCTGACGCTGTCCGGCGGCGGTGCCTTTGCGGTTTATGTGCGTGTCCCCGCATGGGCCACGCAGGGTTTCATTGTCAAGATTAACGGTAAACAGCAGTCTGTGAAGGCAAGTCCGGGAAGCTATCTGAACCTGGGCCGGACCTGGAAGGATGGCGATATCATCGAAATGAAGATGCCGATGCATTTCCACCTGGTTTCAGTGATGGATCAGCCCAATATTGCCAGTATTTTTTACGGGCCGATTCTGCTGGCTGCCGAAGAACCCGCTTCACTTACGTCCTGGCGCAAGGTGACGCTCAATGCCGAGGATATCGGGAAATCTTTCACCGGTGACCCCGCCACTTTGAGGTACAGCACCAACGGTGTGAACTTCAAACCCTTCTATGAAATATACGGCCGCCATTCGGTTTATCTGGACATTACTCTGGAATAAGGAATCTGTTTATGATGAACTCTGTCGGATGGAACGAGGCTGTCATGAAAATGCTATGCGCAATCATCTATTCAAAACGCAGCCATTTGGCCCTTGGATTATTATGGGTACTGCTCGGCGCGGTCGGCTGCATGAATTCTCAGGAGTCTCAGATGCAAACATTTATTGACCGTCATGTTCAGACGCTGGAGCCGCTGAATACCGCCATGGGGCGGGCTTCCTATACCGCGGAGGTGACAGGCAATCCGGAAGACTTTGACAAAGTTCGGCAATACCGGCTTCAAATCAACCGGTTGTTTCTGAATCAGCAGAATTATGCGTTTCTCCGCCGGATGAAAGACTCCGGTAAAGTGCAGGACCTTCGTCTGGCCCGCCAGCTTGACCTGCTGTTAATCGATTTTTTACGCAGCCGGATGGACCCGGCTTTGCTGGAATCCAGCATCCAGCTTCAGACCCGGATTACCGAACGCTATAACAATTACCGGGGCAGCATCGACGGCAAGCCGATGCAGATGGCGGATATTTATGATATTCTGACGACCCAAAAAGATGTCGCATTGCGAAAAAAGGCATGGCAGGCGTCCCGGGAGGTGGGGACCGTTGTCGTCGAGGATTATCTGCGGCTGGTCCGGATGCGCAATACACTGGCGCAGGGAATCGGGTATCCAAATTTTCATACCTATTCGCTGTTTGCCAGTGAGCAATCGGTGGAAGAGCTGGATGCACTGCTGGGGGAACTGGACCGCCTGACGGCCGAACCGTTTGCCCGTCTCAAATCGGAACTGGATTCCATCCTGGCCGGGCAGTACGGCATCACTCCAGCCGAACTTCGCCCCTGGCATTATCATGATCCTTTTTTTCAGCGTACCCCGTTTGTATATGAAACGAATTTAGACCAGTACTATGCCGGTCACGATGTGGTCAGGCTCAGCACTGATTATTTTGCAGGAGTGGATCTTCCGGTTGACGATATCATTGCCCGCAGCGACCTGTATGAAAAGCCCGGCAAAAATCCGCATGCCTTTGCAATGGACATCGACCGCCGCGGCGATGTCCGCATTCTGACCAATACAACCAATACGGAGCGGTGGATGGAAACCATGCTTCACGAACTGGGACACGCGGTCTATGCCAAATATCACGATGCACGGGAACCGTATCTGCTGCGGGAACCGGCGCATGCCTTCACTACGGAGGCCGCGGCGATGTTTTTCGGCCGGCTCTCGCGAAACGCCGCCTGGATGCAGGGGATGCTCAACCTGTCCGACCTCCAGCGGGACCAGTTGCGGCCGATTGCATTCAAGTATCTTCAGTTTCAGCAGGTCTTGTTTGCGCGGTGGGTGCTGGTTATGTACCATTTCGAGAAGGCCGTCTATGCCGACCCGAATCAGGACCTCAATACGCTGTGGTGGGACCTGGTCGAACGATATCAGAGAATTCACCGTCCGGACGAAAAGCCTGATGCAGGCTGGGCTTCCAAGCTCCATTTTACCGGGGCGCCCTGTTACTATCACAATTACCTCCTCGGCGAACTGCTGGCGTCGCAGTGGCAGCACTACCTGGTGAACAATATTTTGAAATCTCCGGGCGGCGAAGAGGTCAGCTTCCTTGGCGATCCGCGGATAGGCGCGTATTTCAAGGAACAGGTCTTTGGCCCCGGAACACTGTACCCCTGGAATGAGATGATTCGCCGCAGTACCGGCGAGCCGCTGACCCCGAAATATTTCGCTCAGCAGTTTGTTGAGGGGCAATAATAGCCTGCGGAGCAGACATAGTGCAGGACAGTCGACCGCTTTGCCCCAGTGTTCCCTTTGGCGAACAAATATAATAGCCGTTGTGAAATTAGGGGTTGACGGAAGGATGCCTTTTCACTAACATTAAAAGATAGACTTTCTATTGAAATATGCTTTTAATGAGGACAGATTTTGAATAAACATCAAAACAGGGTTCGGTTAATTGATATTGCACGACATGCAAAATTGTCTGTGAATACGATATCAAAAGTACTGAATGGAAGGGAAAAACAGGCCGGAATCGCAGCAGATACGGCTAAGCGGGTCAGGAAGATTGCCGAAGAGCTGGGATATGTTCCGGACCAGATGGCCCGGTGTCTGCGTGCCCAAAATACGGATACAATAGGGGTTTATATTGACAAAATCACCGATCCGGTGCGGGCTGAAACCTTACATACTATTCTTCAGGAACTGTCGAACCGGGGCTTGTTTCCACTGATTATGCTCGCCGAGGCCGGCTACGAAAAGTGCCGGGAGGCGTTTATCCGAAATCGTATTGAAGGGCTGATCCTGTGCGGTACAATGAAGGCAATGAACACGGAATTTTTTGATCGTTTGTATGACAATAAAATCAGAACAGTGGTTACCGGATGTTATTTTCACGACCGAGATATTGATGGTGCATTCAAGGATGTCTCATTTGTCAATGTCAATAACAAGAAGGGGGTTCAACTGCAAATTAATCATTTGCTTGAACAGGGTAGAAAACACATAGCATTTATCGCCGGCCCCACCTATGATTCGGATATGCATCTTCGCAAGAAGGCTTACATCGAGCTGATTCAAAAATATCACGAGCCTCTCATCGGTAAACTGGCTCAAGACACATCATATCTTGAGCATGGCTATGGGGCTGTGGATGCACTGCTTGACAGCAGGAAGAAAATAGATGCAATCATTGCCTATGATGATGAAGTTGCTCTTGGGGCCATTCGGCGTCTTCATGAAAAGGGCTTGAATGTTCCTGCCGATGTTGCAGTCATCGGGTTCGATAATGCTCCTGAAGACGATTTTACTATTCCACGGTTAAGCAGCGTCAGTCTGCCCACCCGGGAAATTGGTATAAAAAGCGTGGAGCTGCTGCTGGACCGGCTTGAGAACAAGGCGGAGCCGAAGACAATTTATGTTGAGCCTGCACTGGTCGAGCGAGAAAGTACACGTCTTGCTGTCTAACAATCATGGCGGAACACCTGATGAATCGCTCAAGGCTCAATCAGTCTTGTTTTTGTCGTAACCTGTAATGACTGTTTTCAGGTTCAGGTTTCGAATTTGAATGGATGCTTTGGCAAGACCTGTGATTTCCCAGCCGAGATTGATGCTGCTGATGTGATAATCGCTTAAATCCCGGGAGCCGGCCAGATAGCCCCGCGCCCAGGACTCGTCCATGCCCTTGAGGAGAATCGGCAGTATATCGGTATCCACCGTGACCCATTCCCGGTCATGCAGGCTCTTGACTCCGCAGGCCTTCGCGCCGGGAGTATAGATCATTTTTCGGGACGGGTCGGCGGTGTCCTGAGCAATGTATTCCGGCCAGTCACGATAACGATGGTCATACAGGGGAATGATAAACCACCCGAAATCACCGTAGCCGGGGGACTCTTTGCTGCAATTCCGGATTGTGAGGACAAAAGGCACCTGGGCGGTATGACTGCTGGGTCTGTAGCCTTCACCCATATTGCATTCTGCTTCAATCAGTTTTGCCTCAATGTGAAACCTAAGGCTTTTCAATTCCGCCATGGAAGGGCAGTTTGCGATGGCCTGTTCAACCAGCAGATGAGGCCAGGGCTGCCCATCCTGTCTGAATTTGCCCTCGAATTCAGGCCGTGAATCCACCATTAATACCAAATCCGAAAGGTCTTTTCCGGGCGGACAAATCGTGATGCTTTTGGCTTCGTTTGAAAACCGTCTGGCTCCCGCGTCCAGTTCCTCAACCTCCGCCTTGCTGATGGTGTATCGACTGTGCCACTGCACCAGATCCCATACCGGTTCAGTGTGTTTATTCCGGTTCAAATACCCTTCGACAACACGCACACCATGCTGGGGAGCAATTACGCGGAAGCCCTGTGTGAAGTGCGTGTCTTGAATCAGTTCCGTTGCGATGTCGTTGCTGTCCGAGACAGCATAAACGGCTGAGCCGCAAACCAGCAGCAATACAATCCCAATTTTATCTGTCATTATTTTTCCTGTCGATTGGGCCGCCTGTGTTTCAAAGAACCGCAGCACACAAAGCCCGAAGATTTTTGATGGGCGTACCCGGCGGGACCTCACACCCCGGCATCAGGATAAACCGCGATCCGCCTTTCTGCAAACAATCCTGGGCGGCTTCAGTGACCTGTTGCGGTGTCCCTTGCAGCAGGATTCCGGACGGATTGATATTGCCGCACAGAACGACATCGGGTCCGGCTTTCTGCCTGGCCTCATCCAGCGGAACCATCCAGTCCACATCAATGATGTCTGCGCCGGTGCGAAACATAAACGGAAGAATAGAATACGCTTCGACGATGACCATGGGATACCTCCTTAAATCAACTTCTTTGCCTGCAATTGCGAATTCATTAACCTGATTATAGCCTAAAACAGGATAGAGTCACTTTGTATTTCGATTCCCGTTCGTCTTTTCTGCTGCAGCCGACAAAAAAGCAATGTCGATGGATGTGATTTTTACGGGATGGTTAAAATCAAAATCAAGATGCCCTGTTGGAGCAAAATTGCCGTGATATTTATAACTATATATACAGCAATGTTTTATGTTGTCACCAGGGGGGGTAACAGGCTGCCTGATGGAGTTAAAGTTTTTCCTGCAAACTAAAATTCATAGAAAAACAGGTAATTTGCTTGACAGGTCAGACGATAATAAATATATTAACATTAACGTTAATGGTGTTCAAAATCGTTCGTGAGTGAAAATGATGCTGCCACAGACAGGATCGCAAATGGCTTCTCTGCGGAAGATTTGGGTTAAGATGCAGCGGTTTTTGCAGCATCGACCAAGCGGCTGTATTCGGCATGTCTATGGTGCTTTATCAGCTTTATTGAACTCAGGCAGTACTATCCTAATGCGATACAAGATGCTAAGAAATGCCTTGTATGTTCTGTGGCCGGGGGACAATTCCTGAACATATTGCATCTTCGCGATTTCGGTTTATGTCCAGGCGACATGACTGGATGTCAAAACAATATCGGAATTGTGTGTTTCCTGGCCATTGTGATTGAATCAGGAGGCAAGCGAAGGTCTTTCGAGTTGGTGCAATGCATGTAATCCTTTTTGGCGGAGTGGGTTAGAAAGTTTACTTTAAACAGGAGAATTAAAATGAACAAGCGAACACGATTAGCAGGTTTGGTATTGGCATGGGGGATGATGGCGGGGGTGGTATTGGCGGATCCCAATGAGCTTCTTACCGGGGTGTCGGTTTATAATTGTTCAGGTTACTATGGGACATACGTCCCCATGGGGTGTATCAATGGGAATGGCCTTAATATCAATGGTCCGGATACGCACACCAACACATTGAATGATAATGCTTCGTGGTATGATGGATTATCAGGTCCCATGTGGATTACTTTCGATCTGGGCGGAGAAGGCACGCTGCAGCAATTGAAAATCTGGAACGCCAATTTTGCCGTCGGCAGCCCTGTTTATATGTGGAGATATGCACAGGTACTGGTGTCTTTGACCGATCCGGAATTTTCCGATCCGAATTACTTCCAGAATCTGGGGCAAATCGAGATTCCGATGGCTCCCATGACGACGACCGATTCTTTTGGAAAGGCATTTAGCATCAGCCACACCGGAACAATTCGTTATGTCAAGCTGGTTCTTAAAGAAAAGTGGGTTGGAGGCAATACCGACGGAGGCCTGGCGGAAGTTCAATTCCGCGGGGATATCAAGCGCGATGCGCCCGTGCTGGCGCCGGAAATCTCAACTGCTGCGCTTCTCAATTATTCAGGACATTATGCCGGCTATCAGCCTTCATTTTGCTTGAACGGAGCCGGCCTTAATATCAATGGCGTTCAGGATACACATTCCTGCACACCGGCTGACGGTACCGCATGGTTTGAGAACGCAACGTCTTCATGGATTACCGTCGATCTGGGCGGGGTGGGCACACTGAGTCAGCTTAAGATATGGAATCTCAATCTTTACCCGGGAATACCGTTCTATTATCAATGGCGATATGCGCGTGTTCTGGTGTCTTTGACAAATCCGGCTTTTGATAATCCTGCGCAGTATCAAGATCTTGGCATCATCGAGATTCCGCTGGCTCCCATGACAAGTACGGACCCCTTTGGTACGGTGTTTCCCATCACGCATACAGGCGATATCCGTTATGTAAAACTCATTTCCCTGGAGTCCTGGGGCGGCCCGGGTGCACCCGCGGGTCGGGGTCTGTCGGAAATCCAGTTTTACGGAACCGTCGAACCGATTCCGGTGCCGCTGACCCTGGTTGGCTACTGGCCGCTGGACGGCAATGCCGAGGATGCCAGCGGTAACGGCAATCACGGCACGACCGTCGGCGGGATTACCTGGGTGGATGGTCAGCATGGCCGGTGTGCCCAGTTCAACGGCACGGATACGGGTATCGATATTGCCAACCCGGAAAATTTCGACTTTACCGACGAAATATCCCTGTCGTTCTGGGTCAATCAGGAAGCGGCCCAGTCATCGTATGCCATGGTGCTTAACAAGATGTCCTGTTCTTTTGCCTCGCTGGAGGGCTGGATGATCTTTACGGGTCAGGACGGCTGGACGTCGAACGGCATGAATAACTGGTTTAAATCCACCATTGATAGCTATGGCGTTCGAACCACTCCGACCTGTGTTGATGGGTGGCATCATGTCGCTGTAACGGTCAAGGGAACTGTCCTGAAGGTGTATTTCGACGGATTCCTGCACGAGGGGTGGGGGTATGATCTGCCCGGCCCCATGAAGGGTGCGGCGGGGTATCCGCTGGCCTTTGGCCATAAATCCAATCCGGCCGGTGATTTGGGATCCTTCTGGAAGGGCAAGCTCGACGAGGTTCGTTTCTACCACGGCACGCTGAGCCTTGAAGACGTCAAGGCTCTCTATCAGCAGGGCGGCGGCGTCCTCTGTGCGACCGAGCCGATTGCCGAAGACATCAATAAAGACTGCCATGTGGATTTAAGTGATTTTGCCATGATCGCGGCCCATTGGCTGGAATGCTATTCCTATAACAATTACGGCTGCGAATAAGCGAAAGCAGGGTATGCACATACTATATGCGGCGGCAGAGCTTGATGACTGCCGCCGTATCTTTAAGATCCAATTCATGTCCATATACCAGGCATGAGAAGGTGATTTTGGTATGAACAGGGAAAAAACACGGAACATAAACGGATTTACGATGATTGAGCTTCTGGTGGTCATCGCGGTGATTGCACTGCTGCTGGCGATTGTTGTGCCGGTACTGAGAAAGGTGAAGGCTCAGGCCAGGAAGGCGGTCTGTTCCTCTCAGCTTCATCAGTGGGGTGTAGCGCTGATTGCCTATGGCGGGGATCATAACAGCCGACTGCCTAAAACGCCCGGCACCAGCATCGGGCAGTTATGGCCGAGCATGGTGGTGGTGGACAGCGAAAATGCTTATATTAAGCCCTATTATGCCCCGGGGGATTTCAGCCTCTATTCCATCGGCAGTTATGTGGCGGGGTATGACAAAGACACCACAACTCCTTCCCACAGCGTCTATTTCTGCCCCGAGGCCTCGGGAGTCTATCGCGAGATGCTGATTCAGGCCTATGTTCCCAAGGGGTATTTTCACGCGACATACAACTATTTCGGACAGGTCAAAAGCTGGGCACACCTGACGCCCACGCCCAAGACTGTGGTTCGTGATCTGGCTGATAACCTTCATAGTACCGGCAGAAAACTGATGATGGCGGATCACTTTATTAAAGTATCCTACTCGGCGACCGCCCCTATGGTGCCGGGTGCGTGGGCTTATAATCACGGACTCAAAGGGCCTTCCTATCTGGCGGACCTGGGCAGCCGGGTTCAGTACGATACGGCGCTGCTGGAACCGCCGGCGATTGCGGGAACCAATAATCTGTTTACGGATGGCTCCGTGGATTGGAAAGACAGGGGGGATTTCAACCTCGATCAAATACGCGGTCTGAGTGATGATAACGGCAGAATCGGCTGGATATCGAGCGGAAACAAGTGGTTGATGACCACCTACTAAAACACGGTATTATTTTGTACTGGCTGATGGACTGGGGTTGAGTACGGCTGTTGCGTATTGCCGATTTGTGTGGTAAATTATTACGACGATTCTATTTTTCGTCGGTTGGGTCAGAGCATCTGGTGGTTTGGAGAGATTCATGAATTCATGTGCTAAACTGTGTATCGTTCTTTGCCTGTCGGTTTATGCATGGGGCGAAGAAAACAGGGTCCCCCGCCCGGATCAGCTGACGCTGTCCGGGCAGGCTGGAGTCCAAATCGGCAACTCGGATTTTGCCCTGGACCTGATTCAGGATACGGGTGGAATTCATGAAATTGTCACACTGGATAATCATCGCACTATCACCAGTGTTCCATGGATGCTGCAGATTGATGGAAAAACCGTGACGCCGGAACAAGATTCCATCCACATCCTTGACCGCGATACAAAGAAACAGGTATCCCCGATTATTGTCAAAGGGACAAATGCCCTGTTTGACTGGACGCTCAAATACAGTATTGAAGTGTCCTCGTGTGTAACCAAGACGCTGACGCTGAAAGCTCACAGACCGATCCATCTTGATTCCGTATCCTTGTGGAATGCCGCCTCCGAAGTGGAACCGGTGGTGGCGAGCACATCCTTGCTGGATATTTGTGCCTTCTATCGGGGTCAGGATGCCGGATGTTTCGTGTCTTTGGACTTTCCCTATTCAAAAATAAAAACGAATGATGGTATCTGGAGCGTAACCTATCCTCCCCAGGATGACCTGGCTGTCGGCAGGGAATATGCCTGTCATGCTCTGACCATTGGACGTACACAGCTTGCCAAAAATGTCCGATATGGATTCGATGACGGCGAAGTCGAGGCGATGGATCATTATGTTCAAACGCGAGTCAAACCTCGCTTTAATCGCCCGATGACCGCCACGGCAGGCATTAATAATCGCTATACCCAGGTCGCGGATGGCGAAGTGTTTTATACAATGAAGGACAATCCTACGCTTAGCTGGCATACGGATTGGCTGGAAAAAGACATTGAGCTGATGTCGAAGGTAGGGCTTGAGCATTATCAGGTTTGGCCCGGTCCATTTGATGCGACGCTGGAAGATCCGGACCCGGCGTATGTAAAAAAGTTTGTAAAGTATGCAAACCGTCTGGGCGTACGCGTAGGCGACTATTCCGCCACGGAACAGTTGTTCTGTGACCATTACAACTTTTATAACAATCACCACGCCCAATTCGGGATTACTCCCGAGGAGTGCCATTTCGGCAACAAGAAATTTGTGGACCTTTATATTGCCCGGACAACCGAATACTGCAAAAAGTACGGTTTTGAAATCCACTGTCTGGACTTTCTGAAAATCTGGAAGCGGGCCGAAGGAACGGCGGACGAAGAGCTGGTTTACGCACAGGTCAGGGGTTTAACCCAGGTGCTTGAGGCCATCAACAGCGTTTCAGAGAATATGATGACCTGGTCGAATTCCGGGGTATGGGCTGAATTGCTGCCGAAAATCGCCTGGTACAATCACAATTTATACCTGACGGACCCCTACATGGATAAGCCGTGGCACGGCCTGAATATGACTCGCCTTCTGGATGATGTCCGACGTGAGCAGATGGTTACGCTTCATTATTCTCGATTTATCCCATACAGATATCTCTCGAATGTTCAGTATTTTTTCTGCCAGAATTCCATCGTGCCTGACACGGCCAATTATCAATTCGGAGCGTTGTCAACACTTGCGGTAGTTCCAAATCTGGGATTCGGCGAACTTCGATTTTGGCTGGAAACGCTGCCGGATTCCAGGCAGCAGAGCATTATTGACTTTTACAGGAAATGGCTGGGGTTAATCAAAGACAACTATGACCTCTGGACGACGACGTATAACGCCGGCGACAAACCCGGCATCGGCGGCGCAGAGATATACTCCCATGCTCGTGATGACCACGGCTATATCTTTCTGGTAAATCCAAATTACTGGAGCAGAAAGGTGGCTGTACCGCTCAACGAACAGCTTGGCTTCAAGGGCAATCAGCCGTGTGAAATCAGGCAGCTTTATCCCGATGAGAAATGGTGCCTGACAAATGTCGGACCTGTGGTCAGTCTGGGTCAGCAGCTTCAATTCACTGTGCCGGCCCGGCAGGTTATTGTATTGCATGTTCAGCCGGCATCTCAAACGCTGCGTTCTCCCAAAGTGTATGGGATTCCTGCGGTTATTGAATCGACAAAGAAGGGGTATCGACTCAAAACAACCGGGCCGCAGGGCACAACGCAGCGATTTGTCGTCCATTTTCCTCAGGAAATTAACGTTGAAAACGTTGTTGCCGAAGTATGTCCGGATATCCCAAGGCAACGGCAGCGTTCCTGGAAGCCGACACCGTTCAAGGTTGTATCCAGAGGGCAGCAGTCTATTTTATACGAAATCACATTTCGTCGTCAAATCGCCCCAAAGGAATTATCGGCATGGAAAGTCCTGGCAGGGGATCTAAAAACCGGTGTGGATGCGGGCTGGCCTGCTGGTTTGACGGCAGGTGATTCCTATGACTTCCCGCTATTCAATGAAGCCGCTGGGATTCGTTATCCGATGTGGCCCGGGGCGGCCGATTTGCAGGGATTGGGCACACTCGCCAATTTCTGCGGCGGCTATATTGAAAATTCATTCTCAGAGGATCAGGAAACCTATATTGATATCACCACTTCCTCGGACAGCACGATAGCAGATTTGCAGGAACAAATACAGTATAATGCGGATGTTCCTGCCGGTCGCCCGTTGCCGAATATTGCACACGAGGGTACAAGAACCTGGTGGCTGCAGAATGAGTTTGATATGCCGTTTATGTATGGATATGGTTGCGAACCTCCTTTTCAGGAACACATGTTCATAGCGCTGCCATTTATCAATAATGCCAGAATAAAGACCATTCAGGCATGGATTAATGGCAGGCCCGCCTCTGTACAGGAGTACAAATATCCCCGCAACCGGGGCCTCGGCTGCTATTATATTGATCTTGTTGGATCGTCAGCAACAGCGGGAAACAACCGGGTTGTTCTGTATTTTGAGTCAATTGAATCGAAATAGCAGCTTTGCCTGTGAACCGTGAGGGTGCCCGGGAACCGAAGGAATGACAGAAATAAAAAGTATGGACAATCGTATTATGAATATAACAGCAAGACAGAAATATTCAGTCAGGAAAGGCTTCTTGGGTATGGCAGCGAAAGGGATTTGGGGTATTGTACTGGTTGTGATGATTGCATCTATGGCGTATGCCCAGGAACAGACCGCATCGCCGGTTTATCTCAGTGATATACAGGGGGCCATTGTTTTGAATTCCCAGGATTGGGGTGAACTGGGTATCGATTGTTGTGCTCACGTGCCGGGTCAGCAGGGCCTGCCTTTGCAAATCAAGGACCGGATATATGAAAAAGGCCTCGGCAGTCATGCCAACGGCAAGGTTGTCATTGACCTGGGCGGGGCGTACAGCACATTTGAGGCCGAAGCGGGTGTTCAGTGGCAGGGGGGCGGTCCGGGTACTGTTTCGTTTAAAGTGCTGGCCGATGACAAGGAAATTTTTAATAGCGGCCGGATGACTGAGACCACCCCGGCAAAGCCGATCAATGTGTCCGTTGCAGGGGTACAGGAAATGACATTGATTGCTGCCACAGAGGGATCCATCACCAATTGTGCCGCCAACTGGGCACAGGCCCGTTTGACTCGCTCGGCAACTCCTGTTGCAGATGCCGCATTCGAAACCGTGGATATCGCTCCGTTTGGCCGCATGGCGACATGGGATCCGGCTCGTATGGATGGTTGCAGAAACAACCGCTTTCAGGATTTTACGGTCGAAGACCTTTATATGGAAACCGATGTGGTTGCCGACAAAGATGGATTTTATCGTGTACCGAAGTCAAACGGCATCGGCTGCATCGGGCTGCAGTGGCTGGAACAGCGACGCATTAAAAGCGTTGGAATACAATTTGCGGACGAGTCCAGGATGCCGTCAGGCGATGGTGTTCAGATTCAGTACTGGATTATGACCCGGCAAGGCGGATCTCCCGGCGGATCAATCTGGCAAGGCCGGTGGGAAAACCTCGACGGGACTTTGCTCAAAGATAAGCAGACATGGACCTACTTGATTCAATGGAAAGACCGAACGGCCAGGCAGCAGGGGACGCTCAAGATTCGATGGATATTCCCTGCCTCAGCAAACGAGATATCCATCCGCAGGCTTTCGGCAATTCCGGATTCGAAGTGGAAGACCGTCGATCTGGTCCTGCAGCTTGAAAAAGCCGGCCCGGGACAGCATGGCTCCATTGAAATATACAATGGCCAAATCTTGGACCAGCAGGGCAAGTCCTCTGTTTTCGCGGACTGGGATGTCAGTCAGCCGCTTCGTTTGAAAGTGCGGTATTGTACAACCACGCATTGGATGACAGATCGTACTGTATTGCGTTTCAAGCTCCCGAATGGCTCCTTCGGGGTTGCGGTTGACGACATAATCAATCATGGATGTGTGTATGCCAAAGATTTCGGTCTGTATGCGGCACAATATCCGGCCAGGACGCTCGACCAATACAAAGCCTCCATTGCCGACAAGAAAACGATTCTGGACAGAGTTCACACCATGCCGGACCAGACGTTCAAGCAGGCCCAGGAGCGGATCCATCGTGCGGCGGCAGACCTCGGTCCGACATTGCTTTCACTGGCGTGTGATAACAGTAAGTTTCTGGCTGCCCGGGATGGCGCGGTGTACTTCAATCATGATCCGAAGATATATAATGCGGCTGCCACCACCCAAACATACCAGAAATATGTTTGCCGGATGCAGCCGAAAATTGGTTCGGGAACCAGTAACGAAATCACTCGACAGTTGCAGGGCGGCTGGTTGCCAATTGTGATGACTACCGTCAAAGATAACGGGGTGGTCTATCGCCAGCGAACCTTTGTTGCTCCTTATGACTATGACTCAGCAGGTGCGGGAACTCACCTGTTTGCCAATCGCAAGCCGCTGTGTGTGGCTCAGTTTACTGTTGACAATCCACAAGACAAGGATGCAAACCTCTCTCTTGCCATTCAGATGCTTTCCGATTGGGAGAAGAATGAGTTCGCGGATATGAAACTGACTTCAAGCGGGGCTCTGGTCACGAAATTCGGTAAACCTCTTGCCTCGTTGCTGGTATCCGATGCCGCTTCCCTGAAATACGAAATCAAAGACGGCGTCTGGGTGCTTACCGGCAGCCTTCCTGCGAATGGAAAAGCCAAATGTGTTGTCTATATGCCGGGCTGGGAAGCCACGGCCGATGAGATTGCAGCCATCAGCGGCTATGAAAAACTCGCTGCCGATACCGAAGCGTACTGGAAGCAGATAATGGCCCCGGCCATGAAGATCGAGATTCCGGATATGCTTCTCCAGAATCTGATACTCGCCTCCCAGGTTCACTGTATGCTGGCTGCCCGCAACGAAGACTATACCAACGTTGCCGCCTGGATTGCATCGTCGGATTATGGGCCGCTGGAAAGCGAGGCACAGTCCGTGATCCGGGGGATGCAGTTTACGGGCAATTACGACTTTGCGCTAAAAGCGCATAATTATTTCATCAAACGCTACAATAAAGAGGGCTTTGTCACCCCGACCTACACGGTTATGGGGACCGGCTGGCATCTGTGGTGTCTTGGGGAGTATTATGAACTGACTCAGGATAAAGAATGGCTTAAAGCCAATGCCGACGAAATTGCTCGGGTTTGCAAGTGGCTGATGAATGCCTGTCAAAAAACCAGGAAAATTGATGCTTTCGGCAATAAAGTCCCCGAATGGGGTCTTTTGCCGCCGGGCACAATGGCGGACTGGGAAGTGTACAATTTCTATTACTGCATGAACGGCTACTACTATGCCGGCCTGAATGCGGCCGGACACGCACTTGGGGAGATTGGCTATCCGGGAGCCGGGGATATGATTGCTGCCGCCGCAGAACTTCGCGAGAATATCCTGCGGGCATTTCATTGGACTCAGTCGCAGGCCCCGGTCTATCCGCTGCAGGATGGAACATGGGTTCCTGCGTATCCTACGCACGTCTATTGCCCTGGCCCGATTGATAACTTCTATAAAGGCGAGGATTTCGGGCGAAGCTGGGCTTATGATGTGGAAATCGGCAGCCACCATCTGATCCCGCAGGGGGTGATGAGTCCCGACAGCAAGGATGCCCATTGGATCATGAATCACATGGAAGATGTCCAGTTCCTGGGCAGTGGATGGGGCTATGATGGATATACCTCAGATAAAAATCACAAGGACTGGTTCAATCTGGGCGGTTTTGCCAAGGTGCAGCCTTATTATGCCCGTACGACCGAAGTCTATGGCCTTCAGGATGATGTCAAGGCATTCATTCGGTCCTACTTTAACGCCGCCATATCGCTGCTGAACCGGGAGAATTTG
Organism: uncultured Pirellulales bacterium; assembly: GCA_964630775.1. Classification (GTDB taxonomy): domain Bacteria; phylum Planctomycetota; class Phycisphaerae; order Sedimentisphaerales; family Anaerohalosphaeraceae; genus Anaeroglomus. The sequence goes on from CAZVYY010000026.1 coordinate 48,093, forward strand.
TCCCTGTGGGAGCATTTTCACAATGGCGCCTACAACAAGACTCACGAAACAGGTTATTTTCTGTATCAGTCGCGGATGATGCTGGTGATGGAAAAGGGAGAGCAGCTCTGGCTGGCGCCGTTTGTCACCAGCAACTGGCTCAAAGACGGGATGCAGATCGCCGTAAGTCAGGCCCCGACTCGATGGGGGCAGGCGGGCTTCCGGATTACCTCCCATATCAACGATGGCTATATCGAGGCCGAAATTACCCCGCCGGTCCGTCAAGCGCCGGATGAAATCGTCCTGCGTTTGCGTCATCCGGAAGGAAAGCCGATTCATTCCGTCGAAGTGGATGGGAAGACGTATACCCGCTTTGAAAGGGATAAGGAGATAATCAGGCTGAATCCTTCCCAATCACGGATTTCCATCCGTGCGATATATAAATAAACGGAAGCGCAGAATCTGGATTACGGTAAGAAAGAACTGGGAGTTGATATAATGCAGCGATTTTTAACAGTTGGCTTACTTATTTTGACATTCGTTCCTGCATGTGTACTGTCGGCGGAATTAGGTCCGTGTGTCGATGTTGCGTTCATTGCGGATGCCGATGGCTCGTCGCAACGCTATGTACTTCGATTGCCCAGTGATTTTGACCCAGCCAAACCGCATGATCTGTTAATTGCCCTCCACGGTCACGGTTCGGATCGGTGGCAGTTCGCATCCAGTACCCAGTGGACGGAGTGTGTTGCAGTGCGTGATTTTGCGGCCGGCAGGAATATGATTCTGGTTTGTCCGGATTATCGGGCCACGATGTCATGGATGGGGCCGCTGGCGGAAAAAGATGTGGTGCAAATGATCGAAGAACTGCGAGAAAGCTATCTCCTCAACAGAGTTTTCATGTGTGGTGGCTCGATGGGAGGTTCTTCGGCATTGACCTTTACAGTGCTTCATCCGAGGATGATTGACGGGGTTGTGGCATTGAACCCGCTGGCCAATCACCTGGAATACGAAAACTTTCAGGATGCCATCAGTGCCTCATACGGCGGCAGCAAACAGCAGATACCCGGGGAGTACAAAAAACGCAGCGCCGAATACTGGCCGGAGCGATTCCTTGTTCCCGTGGGCATCAGCACCGGCGGGCAGGATACCATTGTCCCGCCTGCCAGCGTCATGCGGCTGGCCAATGTCCTGAGTAAAATCGGCAAAAAAGTGAAATTCATTCATCGCGAATCCACCGGACACAGTACCAGCTATGCTGATACGATGGAATTGCTGACATTTATGGCCGATGCCATCGTCCACACGAATGTTGCAGTCACTCAGCTTTATGCCCCGCCCGGCGCCGGCCTGGTTTGTAAATACCCGGGCATTCCCAGTCCTCCCAGCAGCGGCAGCCCCGACCTTCAGTACACGATTGGCACAACGCTGTATGACCGGGGTGTATCGATCGGTGCCAACGGGGCATTCCGAATCATGCTGGGCGAACCCGCCGCGACATTCAGAGCCGATATCGGGCTCTATTCCGGCGTCTGCAATAATGGCGATGTGATGCTCAAGCTGTGCCGCAGCGACAATCCCCGGAACGTGCTCTGGCAAAGTGCCGTAATGTTGACTGGCCAGCAGGCCGTGCCGGTCACGCTCAGCTTATCCGGGATGGAGGCGGTGGATATCATCATCGACAAGTATGATGCGGATAATTTCTGCGATTGCGTTATCTTTGCCAATGCGCGAATTGTTCTCCAGAGCGGAACAACGGTGTACCTGGATGAGGCACAGGGGGATGTGACATGTTTTTTGGAAACCGATCTGGATGGAAACTGTCAGATCGATCTGAATGATTTATTTCGAATGGCACAGGATTGGCTGGTGTGCGGTTACGAGTTCTCATCGTTGTGCGAGGCGCAATAATCGTTGACCACGGATTATCAGGGAGAGGTATGGATTTTTCACTTTCGGTTGCGGATGCGGTCATCATTATCGGTTCAGTGCTGGTTGTGGTGCTGGTGGGATTGCTGGCCACCCGCAGGCAGGACAAGACGGCCCGCGGCTACTTTCTGGCCTCGGGCAAGCTGCGATGGTGGATCATCGGTGCCGCCTTTGTTTCGACCAGCGTATCGAGCGAGCAGATTGTGGGCACGGTGGGGGCGGCCTACAAGAACGGCATGGGAATTGCCAACTGGGAGTGGTGGGCCTTGCCCTGTTATACCCTGCTGATAGTATTCTTTATCCCGATTTATCTTCGCAACCGCATTGCGACCGTTCCTGAACTTCTGACCCGCCGATACGGCCAGCTTTGCGGCGATATTTACAGTTGGACCATGCTGCTGGCCTATGTTTTTATTTTTATGGTTCCCATCCTCTATGGCGGGAGCCTGGCATTCTCGGAACTGACCGGATGGAATTTTTATATTGTCCTGTGGGCCACGATTCTCCTGATTGCCCTATATACCGTCAAGGGAGGTCTGATCTCCGTGATGTACACCGATGCGGTTCAGTGCATCATGCTGCTGGGCGGCGGATTGCTGCTGTATTTCCTGGCTCTGAACCACATTCCCGGCGGCTGGAAGGCTATGGAAGCCGCCAGCCCCGAACGCTTTCACCTGTATCATCCGGCAGACGACAAAATCGCCCCATTCACCGGATTGGTGGCCGGAACGCTGGGGCTGTTTGTGTTTTATCAGGCCACCAACCAGGTGATGATTCAGCGCGTGCTGGCCGCCCGGTCGATGTGGGACGGCATCATGGGAATAATCTTTGCAGGTTTTATCAATCTGTTCAGGCCGCTGGTCACCTGTTTCCTCGGGCTGATTGTTTATCATTATATCCATATTATGAAAATGGGTGAACCGCTGACCAACCCCGACTCCACCTTTTCCTTTGCCCTGAAAACATTTGCCGGCACATGGGGACTCAAGGGCATCATTCTGGCCGGCTTTCTGGCAGCCATTATGTCGGCCACCAGCGCTTTGGCCAATTCGACGGCGACGATTTTTTCGCTGGATATCTACAAGCGGCTCAAAAAAGATGCAACGGATCAGCAGATGGTCTGGATGGGACGCATGGTCTCTTTTCTTGCTCTGGCTGTCGCCGGGATACTTGCTCCCCATGTGGCCCGATTCGGCGGCATTTTCATGTATTTTCAGAAGGGAATTACCTATGTTTCGACGCCGATTATCTCTGTCATCATTGTGGGTATTCTCTGGAAGAGGGCCAATTATGCCAGTGCGGTGTTCGGTCTGATTGGCGGGCTTATCATTCAGCTTGCACTGGTCTTTGCGGACTACCAGGCCGGATGGGGATTTCACTGGTTTTATCTTGCGTTTGCCGCCGAAGTGCTGACGATTCTTGGAATGATTATCGTTGCCTTAAATACCTCCGCGGCTCAGACTGTCCAGAGTGAGTCGTTGATATGGAGGGCATCCTATATCACGGATATCAATGACGGCGTAAAGCGACCCTGGTACGGCAGGGCGGCTTTATGGTTCGGGATATACGCGGTCATCTGGTTTTATTTGTATTGGCGTTTCTGGTAATCTGCCGGGTTATCGCAAGCGACTATGTTTACTATGTTCGGAAAATAATATACGGATTCCATTCAAAATAGCAGAGTTTTATGTGGGAGTATTCAGTGTATAACCGAGTATCAGGGAAATGGCTTGTTATTGCAGCATGGTTTATTTCGCTTGTCCAGTCTCTGGCAGCTATTCCTGTGCTGGAACCTGCGGCGATTAAACCGGACACGATGCGTGATTTTTATCTTAAAAATTTACCGGCGCTCAAAGACTATCAACCCTGGCGAATCTCCCGGTATCCTTACACACCTCCCCGTCTTGCACCGGGAGAGGGGCTGGTCCTTGTCGATTTGAAAGGCAGCGGCTATATTACGCATATATGGTGGACCGGCAGGTGGCAGCGTGAATGGGTGCAGTTCTATTTCGATGGCGAAACAATCCCCAGCATAGAAGGTTTTTGTGCCGAATTATTTGCCGATGAGACTGTCGCCGAACCCATCAATCGTTTGCCTGTCCCGCTTGATACCCTTCCGACGGATGGGCGGAATTGCTATATTCCCATGCCGTTCCATACCTCCGTGAAAGTGGTTCTGATCAATCGAGCGGAGACATCCATTGAAGACACCTATTTTATTTTTGACGGCATATTTCGATTGTCGGAAAAGATTCCGGACTGCACCCTGAAGTATTCGGCTCAGAAAAAGCAGTATTTCTATTCCGGAACGGGTCAGGAAGAGGCGACGGATCCGCTTGGCAACGAAAAGCCTGACATTCCTTTTATCGGTCAGCCCCAGACAATGGCAAACCAAATTGAATTGGAGCCGGGTCAGGAACAGGAATTGCTTACGATTCATGGAACAGCGATGGTGGAGCGTCTTGACCTTGAAACCGATTACGCCGACAATATTCAAATGCGGATTAAATATGAAGGCGCTGACGCCTGGGCCATTGATTGTCTGGTCAGCAAATTCTTCGGGCAGTTGAACTCCCTGGTTTTGGAGAGCAAAGATGGTCACTATAGCTGCCACCTGCCGATGCCGTTCCGCAAATCATGGACAATTGCGGTTAAAAACACGGGTGACTCTGCTGAGAAGATAAGCGTTGAAGCGGTTTATAAAAAGTTGAAATCATTCCCCAAAAATTACACCTATCTTCACGCAGCCTATAACGAAGGCATCGGTCAGGAAGGCCAGGCCTATCCATTGATGCATGCTGCAGGCAAAGGTCATTTCGTGGGGATGCTGCTGTACCATACGACTTCGCCGATAAAGCCGACCGACCATGCCGGAGCGGATATGATCTATGGCGATGCCCAGACCGATTCCCCATTTACCCTGCGGGCAATCGGCGGGGAGGATTACTTTTGTGCGGCCTTTTTCGGCGATAACTATGCCACCCCTCATGTGGGTGCAACATCGTCCTATATGGATGGCGGAATGCGTTACCGATTTCATTGGGAAAGTCCCGTGCCGTTCACCCGCTCGCTGAATGTGGATTTCAGCATCTTTCCGGTTAACGGCTATCAAAGCGTCGCATTCTGGTATCAGGATAACCCCGTCCCCACGCCGCCTGTTTTTCAGATTCCCTGGCTGTGCATTGGTCCTTTCAGTGCCTATTCGCCGCAGGGAGACATGCTTGGCATGGTATTCGAGCCGGAAAGCAGGGTTATTGGCGACAAAACATATAAAGTTGAGCTTTCAACTCCGGCTTGCACTATTCTGAATCGAACTGCACAATGGAAAACGAGATATTCGCGAGGCGGATTTGTGGATTTCAATGCCGAAAACACGCGGCCTTTTGGGTATCCGCCCGGAGTGATGTGCTGGGCGATTGATACGATATCGTATGCAATAACCTCCATTCGCTCTGCACAGGCACAGGATGTTACGCTGGTGGTCGGGCATGATGATCCGATAGAACTCTTCCTGAATGGCATATCCATTGCCAAATTGCCCTGTCTTTCGGTGTTTGGAACACAGGAGGTCCGAACACAGCTTGTTCCGGGAGCAAATCGGCTTCTCGTGAAAAGTGCCAACCGGGTTCACCCGACAACATTCATTTGGGATGGATTTTCGCTTGTAATAAAGGATAAACACGGTAAATATTTGCCGGATGATTGTTTTACATTGAACAAATTGAATGATCCGAATTGATATCTTTTCGGCTGCTTTGTATCTTTTTTGTATGATGTCAATTAAAAGATGAGCACAACACAAATCAAACATCTTGCAGAGGTTCTGGAACACTGCGGCAGGAAAACCGTGGAGCAGAGATTCCCTGATGGTACAGTCCTGTTAATCCTGCCGTATGGCGGACGGATTATCGGATTCGGCTTTGCAGGCAGTGAACAGAATGCCTTTTGGACCCATCCGGCCCTCAGCTCTCATGCGAGTGCCGAGCAATTCTACGCTCAAAATCAATGGCACAACAGCGGCGGGGATCGAACCTGGCTGGCCCCTGAAATCGATATCTTCTTTCCGCAATACCCGGATATGAAGGTATATGCCCAGCCGGCACAGCTCGACCCCGGCAATTTTTCCATCACGCAAACAGAAACCAGCCTGTCATTTTCCAACACATGTTCTATAAAATTATCCAGAAGTCAGCAGGTCGTTCATGCGGCAATAACCAAAACCCTGACTGCCGCTCAGAATCCGGCACCGTTGCAGGGAGTGGACTATGCCGGCTATACAACAAGCACAACGCTTGAGATTTTAGATCCTGATAAAGACAACTCCGGTCCAGTCGGTCTTTGGCATTTAATGCAGTTGCCATGCGGAGGACAGATGCTGATACCCACGTATCGCAAAGCCAGTCCTCTTGTGGTATTTGGCGAAGTTTCGGATAGTGATTTGTCTGTATCGGATAATCTGTGCCTTTATACAGTGTCGCATAAGGGTTCCTGCAAGTTTTCGCTGGCTGCGACCGAAATTACCGGCCGGGCCGGATATGTTTTCGATGATCAGGGACAGCAAACGCTGGTCGTGCGGAATTTCTTCGTCAATCCCTCGGGCCTGTATATCGATGTACCTTTCAATGACACCCGGCGTACAGGCTTTGCTTTCCAGGTGTGCAAAATCAACAATGAACAGTGGGGCAGCTTCTGTGAAATGGAATATCACGCCCCGGCGATTGGAGCAGGAACCGGCCAGTCGCAATGCACAGACGTCTGCCAGACCTGGGCTTTTCGCGGCAGCCCTGGCCAGATTCAAACAATAATCAATACGTTGCTGATACCATCAGTGATCATGTAAAAGGAGATATCGATGTCATCTAAAACAGCCTTATCCGTGTGTTCGCATCCGGACGATGCGGAATTCGTTTGTACCGGAACCATGGCGCTGCTCAAAAAAACAGGCTGGGATATTCAAATCGCCTCCATGACCGCCGGTGATTGCGGCTCAGCGACATTGTCCCCGGATGAAATCAGCACTATCCGGCGGAAAGAAGGGGCCGATGCCGCCGCAGTGCTGGAAGGGCAGTACCATTGTCTTGAATGCAGGGATGCCTTTATCATGTACGACAAGCCCACCTTGATGAAAGTCATTGAGCTGCTCAGACGGGTCAGGCCTGTGGTTGTTTTTGCCCCCAGTCCCCAGGACTATTTTGCCGACCACGAAATCACATCTCAACTGGTTCGCACGGCCTGCTTTTGCTGCGGCATCCCGAATATCGTTACGCCCGGTGTCGGGCCTTATAAAGCCGTACCCCATCTGTATTATGCCGACCCGACGGGCCTGGTGGATATCTTTGGTACAGAAATCATCCCGTCGTTCTATGTGGACATCAGTACCGTCATTCAGACCAAAGAAAAAATGCTTTTATGCCACAGGAGTCAGCGGGACTGGCTGCTGGCCCATCACGGCATGGATCAATATATCGAATCCATGAAAGCCTATGCCGCCCAGCGGGGTGCTCAATGCGGTGTCCGCTATGCCGAAGGTCTTCGCCAGCATCTGGGGCAGGGCTATCCGCAGGACAATATCCTCAAGACAGAACTGGCCGGATTCATCAAAGACCGCCCCGCCTGCAGCCGCTGAAAGCCGACTGCTTCCGGCTGGCAGCGATTCCCGATAAATGACAAGATAGATTCTGTCCTGAATCGAAAAACAAGACTGTTTCAAGAAAAGACTTTACTTGAAGGAGTTTATTAGTTATAATCCATTAACGTTAATGTATCGATAATAGCAGTTTCCATGATGGACCTGCGCAGCCATAACAATCCATTCGGGTCAGGGTGAAATAGCCACATTCAAGAATGGACAAGAACATAATCCAAAGATATTTCTACGTATCTAAGTTGAAAGGACAGCGAGCATGAAAACGAACAAATTGGCCATCAACGGCGGCCCCAAAGCGGTAGATACACTGGGACCGTTTCCGACAAAAATAGGCAAAGATGAGCTTCTGGAAGTGCTGGACCTCTGGCAGTACTCCGGCGAGACGATGGCGAAAATCAGGACGCTGATTGAGCAGGACAAAGGAATCAAAGGCCCCCATTTGTTCCGCTATTACAATCCGCGTCCCAGCAAGGTTGCCGCCGCGGAACATGCGATGAAAGACCTGATCGGCACGACCTATTGCATGGCGGCCAATTCCTGTACCTCCACCCTGATCGCGGCGTACCGGGCACTGGGGATCGGCATGGGCGATGAAGTCATCGTTCCGGCCTATACTTTCTTTGCCACCTCGGCCACCGTTGCTGCATCCAATGCCATACCGATTATTGTGGATATTGATGATACACTGTGTATGGCCCCTGAAGCGATCGAAAAAGCCATTACCAAACGAACCAAAGCCATTGTCCCGGTTCACATGCGCGGTGCTGCGGCCCAGATGGATGCGATTATGGATATCGCCAATAAGCATGGCATTCCGGTCGTCGAAGACGCTGCTCAGGCCGGCGGCGGTTCGTTCAAAGGCCGAATGCTCGGCAGCATCGGCACCATCGGCTGCTTCAGTTTTGACTATTACAAAGTGATTGTATCTGGTGAAGGCGGATTTCTGACTACCGACGACAAGCGCCTTTACACCCGTGCCCTGAACTGGCATGACTGTGCAGCCTGCTGGCGGCCCGACCGTTTCGGACCGGAACGGGAGAATGAAGACCTGTTCTGCGGGGAAAACTACCGCATGAGCGAACTGGAGGGAGCGGTGGCCCTGGCTCAGATCCGCAAGGCCAGAACCATTGTGTCCAGACACCATGCCGCCAAGAAAAAAATCAAAGACGCCATCGAACGCTTCGAGGGACTGACCTTCCGACGCCTGCCGGATGAACAGGGCGACACGGGCATTTGTCTGACGATGTTCATGCCGGATGCCCAGACTGCCCGGAATGTGCTGCCTGCCTTACAGGCCGAAGGTGTTCCGGCCGGCGGCATTTATGATTCCAAAATCCGCGATTGGCACATCTATAATTACTGGGACCATATTTTACAGTACAAGTCCGTATCGACGGACAGACTGCCCTGGAGCGGTGTCCCGCGTGCTGAATTGCCTAAATACACCAAAGACATGTGTCCCAATTCGCTGTCCTTATTGGCCCGTGCAATCCTGATTGATATCGATTACAATCTGAGCGATGAAGACTGCGGCAAAATCGCAGCGGCGATCAATAAAGTGTTGAATGTCTATCTGACCGAAACCAAGGTATTTGTAAAATAACGGAGACCCCTTATGGCTCGTATCAGCGTATGTGCGGAATGCTTTTTTACCGGCTTGCCGTTTGAAGACAGAGTTGCCAAAATTGCCGATATCGGTTACCGACATATCGAATTCTGGCACCCGGAAGGCACGTTTAACGGCAAAGAGATCGATTTTTCGCAGCCCAAAAATGCCGCTAAAATGACAACCGTGGCCGCAGAAAAAAAGATTGCCTACAATGACTTTGCCTTTGGTGCCTGGGATGGTTCGATTGGCGGCAATGTGACCCGACAAGCCGACCACGATGGTTATATCCGGCAGATTCAGAAAATGCTTGATTTTGCCAAAAGCATCCACTGTTCCAAAGGCATCATCCTGTCCGGCCTGGCCCAGGCCAATCTCACCAGCCAGCAGATGAATCAGCACATCCGGATGGCGTTTGCACAAGCCGTTCAGATGGCACAGAAGGCCGGCGTGACCCTGTTGATTGAACCGCTCAATACCCTCGTGGATCACCCGGGATATTTTTTCAATACAACCGACGAAGCGGTCAAACTCATCCGCGAGTTTAAAAGCCCCAACCTCAAACTCCTGTATGATGTATATCACATGCAGATTATGCAGGGAAATATTCTTGCATTCATCGACAAGAACATTGATATTATAGGCCACTTTCATTCTGCCGGCGTCCCCGGCAGGGCGGAACTGTTTGAAACGGAAGTCAACTATCCCCGAATCATCAAAGCCCTTGATGAACTGGGATATCAGGGATGCTTCGGCCTGGAATATTTCCCCAGGCTGGACCCTCAGGAATCATTAACAAGAACGCTGGACTATCTGAGCTAAGGAGACACGCAATGGCGGGAGTATTTAAGTTTACATTCGGCCCCTGGAATATCCACGAAGGTGCAGACCCTTTCGGACCCATGGTGAGAAAAACCGTGGAGTTTGGCAAAAAGCTCAAACTGTATAAAACCATGGGCTTTGACGGCGTTCAGTTTCATGATGACGATGCAGTTCCCAAAATGAACGACTTGTCCCCTCAGCAAATCATCGAAGAAGCCAAATCCGTCAAAAAAAGTCTCGAAGATGAAGGATTGGTTGCGGAATTCGTCGCCCCCAGACTCTGGGAAGACCCCCGGACCATTGACGGCGGCTATACCAATAACGACCCCAAGTGCAGACAGTACGCCATCGACAGGTCCAAACGGGCCATCGATATCGCTGACGCACTCGGGACCAATCTGATTGTTTTGTGGCTTGCCCGCGAAGGCACCTACATCCGGGAAGCCAAAGACAGCAAAGTCGCCGTGGACCGTCTTGCCGAGGCCATCAGCACCATGCTGCAATACAATCCCAGGATTAAAATCGCCATCGAAGCCAAGCCCAATGAGCCGATGGACCATACTTACCTGCCGACCATCGGTCATGCGATTGGTCTGGGATTGCTGACCTGTGACGCCTCCCGGGTGGGCTGTGTTATCGAATCGGCCCATGCCATCCTGGCAGGTCTGGATCCCTCCGACGAGATGGGGTACGCCCTGGCTCACCGGAAATTGTGGTCGGTCCACCTGAATGACCAGAACGGCCTGAAGTTCGACCAGGATAAATCATTCGGTTCCGTGGACCTTCGCAGGGCGTTTAACCAGGTCCGCATCCTTGACAGGCACGATTACGGCCGGCAGGGCCAGTGGGTCGGTCTCGATGTCAAAGCCATGCGAAGCCAGAAAGACGCCGTCGCCGCCAAGCATCTGAGCAACAGCAGAACCGTCTTCCTGAAACTGCTGGAGTTGTCCCGCAGCCTCGATGACGCCAAAGTCAATGCCTTGATTGCAGACCGGGATTACGAAGAACTGGACCTGCTCATCATGAAGCATCTGTTGGGCTGCTGAGTCGGGAGATTATGAACAAAGCTGGACAGCACAAAGCCATGGTGGCAGGCCACATCTGCCTGGATATCACCCCCGTCTTCAATCCCGATATGAAAGGCAGTTTCAGCACCATCCTTTCGCCGGGAAAGCTGGTCAATGTCGGCAAAGCCGTCCTCAGCACCGGCGGGGCGGTTGCCAACACAGGTCTTGCCCTGGCCAGACTCGGTGTCGATGTCCTGCTCAACGGCAAAGTCGGGGATGATGAAATTGGTGATGTGATCAAAAAGCTCGTCGGGCCGCAGCGGGCACCGTCCCTCCGCACCGTGGCAGGGCAGGCCAGTTCCTATAGTGTGGTTCTGGCGCTGCCCGGTATCGACCGGGTGTTTCTGCACAATCCCGGCACCAACGATACCTTCACCGCTGCGGATGTGGATTATGACGCCCTGAAAGACTGTTCGCTGTTTCATTTCGGCTATCCAACCCTGATGAAGCAATTCTACGCCGACCAGGGCGACGAACTGGCCGGCATGTTCCGTCAGGCCCAACAGGCCGGTGTTGTAACCAGCCTCGATGTGACCTTGCCCGACCCCGGCAGCCCCTCGGGGCAGGTCAACTGGCTGCCGATATTCCGAAAGGTGCTGCCCTATGTGGACATCTTTCTGCCCAGTGTCGAGGAAATCGCCTTTATGCTGGACCGCCGATTGTTTGAAGCCAGAAAGGCTCAGGCCGGCGATGCCGACCCGGTGCTTGCTTATACCGCCGACGATTGCTCCCGGATGTCCGATCAATTGATGGATATGGGTGTCGCTGTGGCTGCGATTAAAAACGGCATCCGCGGCTACTATCTCCGTACCGCAGGGCCGGAGCGTCTGGGTGCCATGCGGCGATGCGTTGATTTTGATGTCAAGTCCTGGGCAGGGCGGCAGTTGTGGTCCGGGTCCTACCGGGCCGACCAGTTCGGTTCTGCCACAGGGGCCGGCGATGCGACCATTGCCGGATTCCTGACGGCATTCCTGAAAGGCCTGGACCCGGTCACGAGCCTCAAGGTAGCTAATACCGTCGGCTGGCAGAATGTCCGAAGTGTCGATGCCATCAGCGGCATCGAGGACTGGCAAACCACGCTTCAGATGGTCAAAGATGCGACCCGGCCGATGAATCCGCTGGCTATTCAGGATGCCGGCTGGAGCTATCGACCGGCCCAGCAGGTATATTATGGACCCTTTGATTGTCAACAGCGGCAGGGATGACCGCACGATGAACGAACATCTATTCGCAGGATTTGGATTTGGCCCCATTCAGAGCGGTCTGTTTGCCGCCGAGGCCTTCAAAAGCGGCTGCTTCAAACGCATTGTGATTGCCGAAGTGGACTCGATGCTGGTGGGGGCTCTCCGTACCAATCATGGCCGGTATGTCGTGAACGTGGCCTCGTTTGACGGCATCAGGACCGAACAGATTGATGGCATCGAGTGTTTCAATCCCGCTGTCGAACAGGACCGCCGGGAACTGATCAATGCCCTGTCGCAGGCCACCGAAATCGTCACGGCACTGCCGTCGGTCGATTTTTATGACCGGGGCAGCACGTCGGTCGCCTCGCTCATCCGTCAGGGTCTCCAGCACAGCACCGCCCATGCAACTCTCATTTACGCTGCCGAAAACAACAATCACGCCGCCGGGATTCTCGAAGACAAGGTTGGCTTCCGGCCCGCCCATCCCGTCCAGTATCTCAACACCGTCATCGGCAAGATGAGCCAGGTCGTCACCGATAAAAACGAAATCGCCGAAAAGCATCTGACCCCGATTGTTCCGGGGATTGACCGCGCCTTTCTGGTCGAGGAATTCAACCGGATTTACGTCACCCAGTGCACCATTCCCGGCTTTACCCCGGGCATTTCCGTCTTTATCGAAAAGACCGATGTGCTGCCTTTTGAAGAGGCCAAGCTCTACGGCCACAACGCCATCCATGCCCTGCTGGCCTATCTGGCCGCACAGAAAGGCTATACGAAAATGGCCGAGCTGGAGCACGATGCCGAGGTGATGCAGATTGCCCGTGATGCGTTCATCCACGAATCCGGCCGGGCCCTGATTAAAAAATATGCCCATCTCCACGAGGACCTCTTTACGCCCGCCGGCTATCGGGCCTTTGCCGAAGACCTGCTCAGACGCATGACCAATCCGTGGCTGGCCGACACCGTGGAAAGAGCCGCCCGAGACCCGCGCCGCAAGCTGGCGGAAAACGACCGGCTGTTCGGTACCCTGCGGCTGTGTCTGGAGCAGGGGGTCGAACCGTCCAACATGGCCAAAGGCGCTGCGGCGGGGATTGCCTATTTCATCCGTCAGGCCGGTCTTGTGGCGGATACGTCATACGAGCAGGCCTTACGTATGCTCTGGACGACCGACAAAATCCCATTCCAGACCGAGCTGACCCGGCTGCTCCGCAAAGCCCGTTCATAAGGAATGTGTTGGGCAGTAAATTACACCATCACAAATCCCACACCAGAAGCGGCAATCATTTTATATATTTAAGACAGAAGTATATCCGAAAGCATTCGAAATGCTTAAGCATTGATAGAGGATTGACAAAATGTTGATAAAACATTGATAATCTCTTGACTCTGTAAAGCGAGGCATTAAAATCCATTTATACTCGAAAGGGATTGATATATGAATAAATTCGCAAGATATAGCATTATTATGGTAGTGATTCTCCTGTTAGCGGTGGTTATGGCAGGCTGTGTGTCCTCCCGGGATGCCGTCAGTTATGTCAATCCCAACATCGGCGGCGTAGGGCATATCCTTCAGCCGACCCGTCCCACCGTCCAGTTGCCCAACCAGATGATCCGGATGTACCCCGACCGCAAGGACTATCTGGATGACCAGATTCGCTCTTTCCCGCTGACGCTCGACTCGCACCGGCAGGGCCTGCTGTTCAGTATGATGCCCTTCACCGGACAGCCCGGACAGAACCGCGCCCCCATTTCCGCCTGGAACCCCGGCAATGAGATAGCGACTCCGTACTACTATTCCGTCTGGCTGGAAGATTATGATGTCACCCTCGAGTTTACCCCCGGCGCCAAGACAGGCTGTTTCCGGATGACCTTCCCGCACAATACCCCCAGACACGTCCTGCTGCGGATTATGCAGTCGGGCGAGTGGACCCGGCTCGATGCTCAGACCCTAACCGGCGTGGAGCAGTTCCACGGCATGAAGGCCTTTGTCTATGGTCAGTTCAGCCAGCCGTTCGAATTTACCGCAGCAGAACAAAACCGCAATCGCAAGGGCGGCCTGGTCAGTTGGACCCAGGACAAACCAGCCGTCATCGAATTCAGATATGCGATTTCCTTCATCAGCGACCAGCAGGCCAAAGCCAATTTCCAGTCCGAGATTGCAGGCCGGTCGTTTGAGTCAATGAAAGCGGACGCTCGTCGGGCCTGGTCCAAAGTGCTCAATCAAATCGAAGTGCAGGGGGGTACCGAATCCCATCGCCGCACCTTCTACACGGCCCTGTATCGCTGTTATGAACGCATGATGGACATCACCGAAGACGGACGGTATTACAGCAATTACGACAAGAAGATTCACACTGCCGACCGCCCGTTCTATGTCGATGACTGGGTCTGGGACACCTACCTGGCCCATCATCCCCTGCGGACGATTCTCAATCCCGACCAGCAAGCCGATATGATTCAGTCCTATGTCCGGATGTACCAACAGAGCGGCTGGCTGCCGACGTTCCCGCTGCTGTGGGGCGACAATCCCTGTATGAACGGCTTCCATTCGACGATTATGATTCTGGATGCCTATCGCAAAGGCATTCGCAATTTCGACACCGCAACCGCCTTTGCCGCGATGAAGAAAAACGCCATGGAAGCGACCATGCTGCCCTGGAAAAACGGACCGGCCTGTGCTCTGGACCGCTTCTATGCCGAAAAAGGCTATTACCCGGCGCTGGCCCCCGGACAGCCCGAAACCGAGCCGGCTGTCCACGGCTTCGAGAAACGCCAGTCGGTAGCTGTCACGCTGGGCCACAGTTACGATGACTGGGCCTTGAGCCAGTATGCCGCCGAACTGGGCCATGCCGACGATGCCGCCTATTTTGCCGCCCGGGCGAACAATTACAAGAATCTCTACTGGAAAGAAAAGGGCTTTTTCATGCCCAAAGACGACCAGGGCAACTGGATCGATATCGACCCTAAATTCGACGGCGGTATGGGCGGCCGGGAGTATTACGATGAAAACAACGGCTGGACGTACCTCTGGCAGGTGCAGCACGACATCCCCGGCCTGATGGACCTGATGGGCGGCAAACAAGCCTTCGAGCAGCGGCTCGACCAGCTTTTCCGCGAAGACCTCGGCCGCAGCAAATACGAACTGTGGGCACGATTCCCCGATTTCACGGGCATCGTCGGCCAGTTCTCCATGGGCAACGAACCGAGCTTCCATATCCCGTATCTCTACAATTTCACGGATTCGCCCTGGAAGACTCAGAAGAAAATCCGGATGCTGCTCAACGCCTGGTTCCCCGATACAATGTTCGGCATCCCCGGCGATGAAGACGGAGGCGGCATGTCGGCCTTTGTGGTCTTTTCCTGCATGGGCTTTTACCCGGTCACGCCCGGCCTGCCAGCCTATACCATCGGCAGCCCCGTCTTCGAGAAAGTGACCATCCATCTGCCCAATGGCAAACAGTTTACCGTGTCGGCCCCCGGCTGCTCCGAGACCAATATGTATATCCAGCAGGCCTTCCTGAATGGCAAGCCGCTCAATGAGCCGTGGATTACCCACGACAACATCGTCAACGGCGGCGAGTTGAAACTGATTATGGGCCCCAGGCCCAACAAAACCTGGGGCGTCAAGACAAACAGGTAAGCCCTGCCCGCAAACACATCGCAGGGGCTGGCCCCGTGCCTGCCCTTTTAACGCAGCCGAAGCATCTTGCTTCGGTCTTGCGTTCTTAGCGCAACTTCTATCTGTCTCCTCTGAAGCTGGAAGCTTCAGCTACGGTTTTTCCGGTCGCGTCACCCTGTGCCTGTTGCACTCCAGCCTGACTTTATTGTGAAAACGGAACGA
>CAZVYY010000027.1:0-64126 GCA_964630775.1 uncultured Pirellulales bacterium
GTACTCCTGTCACGTGTATAATTTGCCCGCGGATTACCCCCCGCATCCACCCGGAACGACTCCAGCCCGACTCCGATAGCATGAAACTGGGCCTTCTGTTTGACCACATAAGCGGTCTCGCCGATCTTATGAATGGCCGGAATCAGAAGGCTGATCATGATGGCGACAATCGCCAGGGCGGTCAGCATTTCCAACAGTGTAAATCCGCGTATTGGTATCTCTCGTTTCATTTTTCTCTCCGTCACAATCACGGTTTATAGGACGCCGCCCGCAGGCGGCCCCATTAGTAATTGAAGTTGGTAATATCGTCTTTGGTGCCGTACACACCATCATATCCTGCCGAAATCAGAATAAACGTATTGGCATTAAAGGATTTGTAATAATCCCGGTCCGGCTGAGCGGTCTGGGTAATGATTTCATAAAACCGCTGGGCCCGTTGTGCATCCAGCGTATTGGTCGGGGTGTCGGGATTGACAAAATCCATATCAGGTTGATCGGGATCAGACAAGACCGGCAGCCTGACGAGTTCATAATTGTCATAATAGTTATAAACCCACTTTTCGGCCTGCTGGACGGTCGGATTGGTCACCAGCTTTCTCTGGCTGTCGATCCGGAAAGGCTTGGCCTCATTGGCCCGGTAATACAGCACCGGCAGTCCGACTTTGATGGATTCGCTGTTAAGGACAATCTGATTCTTGTTAAAAACGTCGGTAATCACCGGGGATCTTAGCTGGGCCTGCAGGGTGGTCGGATTTGCCGGGGATGGATAGATATTGGTCCCGCCGCTGCCGCCCCACAATTCCTGAATGGTGTAAACTCCGCTGTATTTGAATTCCACATACGGGCCTTTCCGGCGGCGGAGACTGGCCTGCACCGAAGCATCGTACAGATCGGCCGGAACCAGCGGATTGTAATTCTTGTCGTTGGGAGGATACCAGCCCGTCTGAGGCTCAACACCATACCCATCCCGTCCGACCAGGGCTTCAGCCATCCGCTGGGCACCGCATACCACCTGGCCGCCGTTAAAGATTTGATTGGAAAACGGATAGCCGTCAAAATCCTTGGCGAATAACTCCAGCCCGATATCCATCGCCTTCAGTTCCGCCTTCTGCCGCAGGTTTTTGGCGGTGATCGTGGCCTTGCGCATCCCAATAGCCATCAATCCCACCAGCATGGAGATGATTGCAACCACCGTCAGCAGTTCAATCAGCGTGAACGCTTTTTCATTCAATTGTTTTGGAATCCGTTTCATCTGGTCTTCCCTGTTTTATTCGTTTTGTTTTCTCGCCTCGGCGGCAGGGCCGCCTGTTTAGTCTCATCGAACTTGAAATTTTCCGATTCGTCGCGGCTAAGTACAGTCGCATCAACCACGTACTGCTTTTGCTCGCGGAAGAACCATACCCAATGGGCATATTATTGATTGCTCAGGTCATCGGAAGTCCCGAAAATCTTATCCGGCCCGGCCGACATAATCTTCGGATACGGGTAATTGTCCAGATACTCATACCGCAAACTCATGCCCCAGGCGTCGATAAAGCGAGGCACAGTATACGTTACCCCCCCAATGACCATTTTGATCTGCTTGCCAGTCGCATCCAGAGTGCTTATCATTCGGTCAGACAGCGTATCCAAAATCGCCTTGCTGTCGCCGCAGCGATTCAGATAGTAATATAAGGCGGCGCTGGAAGCATCATTATCAGTCAAGGTTCCACTGGTAATGTCCGCCTTCAGATCTGTTTTAAAATGGTCTAAACTATACGGATCGGCAATGGCGTCCCCGGTTTCATCACTGTTCTTGAACGGAAACGCCCGGTACTGCTCGTGGTACTGCTCCAGGGCGGTATTGATAATCTCGATGGCCGAAGCGGTAAGCTGTGTCTCGGAACGGGTGCGCAGATACTGCCCCGTTCCGGCCAATACTCCCACCAGGATCATAATAATGGCCAGCGTGACAAGAACTTCTATCAATGTAAAGGCGTTTTTACGCATTACTGCATCAATCCGGCAGACCTGTTTCTGCTATCTGTCTTGACTTGTTATCTGCTGCTCCGCATCTGTTTTTGTCCGGATGCGTTCGGACCCTCGGCGAGAAATAACGTCAGTTGTTCCCCCGGTTGACATTATTTCCTATAGGACTCATTGACCTGTCTATTTCTGATTCCGTCAGCACAAGCTCCCCTTCTGCCGCCGACAGGTCAAATATCACTTGTATTCCGTGACTACTGCTGGCTGCCTTTTTCGAAGTTGAAAATATCGTCAGCGGTGCCGTAGAGTTCATCCTTGCCCGCCGATACCAGAATATACGAATCCGCCCGATAGGGACGAAGGATTCCTCTGGGATTCGCAGCCGTCACCGTTGATTGCTGAACCTGCTTGTTGAGAATCATATTCTCAAAATTCTCGTAGGCAGAACCCGTTATGGTACCGGTAACCGATTCTAATTCATGCGTATCGGCTGCATCTGTTGTACCCAGGCAAACGAGAGCACGGTTGTCATCATAATTGTAAATATCGTTTTTATAGTTGCCATCCACGGTAAAATCCTGAAGGGTATAATTGATGCGTGCCTTGAAGTACAGAATCGGCATGCCTGTTTTTTTGCCCGAAGTACGGTTTTTGGCATACACATCGCAGAGCACATAATTCGTTCCCAAAAAGGTGCCGGAGGCTCCACCCTTACTGGCAGAAAGATTGTTATTATAGACATCCTGCATACGGAATGCGTTGGCGTTTTCCATATCGATGTACTTCTTGCGGTTCTTGATATTTTCATCTCTGCTCTTTTCCGAATCCGTACCGGCTTGAAGACCGTTGTTGGTGTCATAGACCCAGGCATACGCATTAAATGTCGGATTCTGGAAATAATTCATTCCATCGGAACGGAAACCCGAACGCGGATGGAATCCCAGCAAATCCCAGCCAACCATGGCCTCGGCCAGTTTCTGAGCTCCGCCATAATTCATATTATCCGCCTGTAATGGGGCAACGACAGCAGGGGCACTGGCTCCACGATTGTCGTAAGAATCAGGATAGGCCCCGAAATCCGTCTTGAACATCTCCAGCGCGACATCGATGCTGTGGAACTGCGATTTCTGCTGAACCTGCTTGGAATAATCCTTGACCTGATTCAGAGCCGGAACCAGCAGGCCGATGAGGATGGCGATAATCCCCATCACCGTCAGCATTTCCACAATGGTAAAGCCTTTGTTTTGACCTGTTCTTTTCATCGTTTTTCCTTTCTAATCAATTATGGCAAGTATAGCGTTATGGTTCATTCCCATCGCCGGCCAGCCGGCGATATCCTTATTTGGCATTACATCAGCACCTGAATCATCTTGACCATCGGCAGGAACATGGCCAGCACGATGGTGCCGACCATACCACCCAGCATTAGAATCATCATCGGCTCCAGAAGGCTCATCATCGAACCGACCAGCACGTCCGCTTCTTCATCGAAGTTGTCGGCCACCTTCATCAGCATTTTGTCCAGGTCGCCTGTTTCTTCACCCACGTCCACCATGTTGACCACGATGGAGTCCACCGTCTTGCTCTGACGCAGGGGATTGGCAAACGTATCGCCCTGGCGAATCGCCGCCTGCACCTTGCCGAGCATTTTGGAATAGACCTCATTGTCGGCGGTTTCACGGGTAATATTGATCGCCTCCAGAATCGGAACACCGGCGCCAATCAGCGTCGCCAGCGTGCGGCACCAGCGGGCCACCGCGGTTTTATAGACAATCTTTTTCATGACAGGCAGGCGAAGTTTAATCCAGTCCATGGCAAATCGCCCTGCCTTGAACTGACGAATAAATTTAAACAGGGAGAAAATAACAAACGGCGTGAGAGCCACCATACCCGCATTCAGGCCCTTTCGACCCAGCAGCCATTTGCTGATATTCAGCAGGCCCTGGGTCAGTGCCGGCAGGCCCGCCTTGCCGTCGGACATATCAGCGAGCACTTCCGAGAACGTCGGCACGATGAAAATCATCAGGCCCAGCACGATAAACATCGCCGCCGTCATCACCACCGCCGGGTACACCATGGCGCCCTTGATTTTGGATTTAAGCTTTTCGGCTTTTTCCATGAAGTCGGCAACACGGGCCAGAATCACATCCAGCACACCGCCGACCTCACCAGCCGCCACCATGTTCACAAACAGGCGGTTGAAGCAGCGGGGGTATTTGCTCAGCGCTTCCGACAGCGTCGAACCGCCTTCAATATCATCGGCGACATACCCGATAATCCGTTTGAACGGCCCTTTTTTCTGCTGTTCCTCAAGAATTCGCAGAGACCGCAGAATCGCCAGACCCGCATCCTGCAGGGTGGAAAGCTGCCGGGCAAACTGGGTCACGACCTTGATTTTGATTTTCTTGTTGGCGCCCTTGCGCTTCGGAGCGGCCGCGGCGGCTTTCACGGCAACTTTTTTTCCAGCGCCATGCGCCCTGACCTTGGTCGGAAACAGCCCTTTGTTGCGGATTTTGCTGATCGCCTCTTTACTGCTCAGAGCCTCGATCTCCGCTTTCACCTCATTGCCTTTGGCGTCCAGCGCCACATATTCAAAAGTAGGCATCGTACACCTCCGTTATTCTTCTGCCGCAATGGTTTCGCGGCCAACTTCATCAATCGTGGTAATGCCGTCATAAATCAGTGCCAGGCCGTTTTCACGCAGTGTTTTCATCCCGGCGCGTCGGGCCGCCTCACGCAGCACCGACGTCGAGGCGTGATTCATGATCAAATCACGGATTTCATCATTAAATATCATGATTTCATAAATACCCGTACGCCCCTTGTATCCGGTATTATTGCAGTTTTCACAGCCCCGGCCGTAATAGAGCTTCTTGCCCTTGATGTCTTCATGCGTCAGTTCCAGTTCCATCAACTGTTCTTCCGACGGGGTATATTCGGTCTTGCAGTGATTGCATATTTTACGTACCAGACGCTGGGCAATGATGCCTTCCATGGTCGCTGTGACCAGGAATGTCTCCAGTCCAAGGTCCAGAAGACGGGCAATCGTGCTGGGGGCGTCATTGGTGTGCAGCGTCGTAAACACAAGGTGACCGGTCAGAGAGGCCTGAATGGAGATTTCCGCCGTTTCGAGATCGCGGACTTCACCGACCATACAGATATCCGGGTCCTGACGCAGAATCGAACGCAGGCATCGGGCAAAAGTCAGTCCAATCTCCGGACGAATCTGAACCTGAATAAGGCCGTCGATATCATATTCCACCGGGTTTTCCGTGGTAATGATTTTCGTATCAATGGTATTGAGTGCCTTCAGACAGGAATACAACGTCGTTGTTTTGCCGGAACCGGTTGGCCCTGTCACAATCACAATGCCGTTGGGCTTATTGATAAGCTGATTGACCATCTCCAGTTCGCGCGGACGCAAACCCAGCATATCCAGCCGCAAATCCACCTGGGTTCGGTCCAGAACACGAAGCACGACGCTTTCACCAAACATCGTCGGCAACACGCTGACACGCAGGTCAATCGGATTGCCGCCGACTACCAGCGGAATACGTCCGTCCTGCGGCAGACGACGTTCTGCGATATCCAGGTTGGCCATAACCTTAATACGGCTGGACAAGGCGACCGCAATGCTCTTGGGCGGCGGCACCATTTCATACAGCACACCGTCAATACGATACCGCATCTTAAACTCATCTTCGAACGGCTCAAAATGGATATCCGACGCCTTGTCACGAATCGCCTGTAAAAGGACATAATTGAGCAGTTTCTTGACCGGATTGGACTCCGCCAATTCCTTGATATCTTCCAGGTCGATGCTCTCGCCGCGTCCCTGGAATTGCTTGAGGGTCTGGTCCCCTTCGATTTCACCGATCAGATCGCCAAGACCTTCTTTATCTTCTTTATAATATTTATCCAGGGCGGCCGTCAAAGCGTCCGTATCCGTCACTTTGGATTCTACCGAAAAACCCAGCAGCGTGCTTAAATCATCGGTCGCACGGAAGTTGTCCGGATTATCGATGGCCACGGTAATACGATTATTGGATTTATCATGCTTGAGGGGAAATATGCGATAACTGCGAGCCATTTGTGCGGGAATTTGATCGATCACGGCTTGCGGAATTTCCAGGCTTTCCAGATCCACATACTCCATTCCACGCTGCCCAGCCAGTGCAATCCGCAAGTCTTTGGGCGTAACAAATCCCTTTTCAACAAAAACTTCGCCGAGCTTGACTTGCCCTTTGCGCTCTTCCTGAATCTTAAGACATTCATGGACCTTCTCTCGAGTCAGCAATCCCATCTTGATCAGGATGCGACCGATTGTTCTGCCTTTTAATTCACTAACTGGAGGTATTTTAGCCATTTCATTTACTCCCGAGCCTTAGTCATTAAAGGCCTCGTACTTTAATATTATAAGCCCTTAAAATTCTTTCGGCAAACGAATACACTCGATGACACTTGGTATAATTAACATTTAACGTTATTTTCTATTTGAATAAGGCATATTCTTAAAAAAACAGCGTTTTTAATTTAGACCTCGTTAAACTTTTATAGTCATTATTTTCATAATTTTTGATTAGACACCCGGCATATTTTATATACAAAAAGAGAGGTTATTTCTTTTGCCATAAAAAAAGGCCGATTTTGTCGGCCATGTAAGACCCAAAAGAGAAAAGAATTAACCCTGCAATACAGGACCATACTCTTCTTCAATTGATTTCTTGGCGTGTTGACCTAAAGATTGTCCTAATTTTTTCTCTGCTTTTTCAAGAAGCGCCGCCGGGTATCTTGCCTTGTCCAGCATTTCTTCAACGCCGATAAGTTCTTTATCATATAATTCCCACAAATGATCATCCAGTAACTGCATGCCGATTTTTTTACCAATTTGGATGCTGGATTCGATACGATAGGTCTTATTTTCACGAATCAGGTTGGCAATAGCAGGAGTGACCACCATAAACTCATACGCCGCAACACGGCCTTTTCCTACCTTTTTCGGGCACAATGTCTGGCTGAGCACAGCAATTAAGTTGGTGCTTAGCTGAACGCGAATCTGTTCCTGCTGGCTGACGGGAAAGGCATCCACGATACGGTTGATGGTACCCTGGCAACCCGTGGTGTGCAGAGTTCCAAACACCAAGTGGCCGGTTTCAGCGGCTGTAATCGCCGCTTCGATGGTTTCAAGGTCACGCATTTCGCCGACCAGCACCACATCCGGGTCCTGACGCAAAGAACGACGCAGTGCCTCGGCAAAAGTGGGCGTATCCAGCCCCACTTCACGCTGATTGATAACCGATTTTTTGTGATTATGGTAATATTCAATCGGTTCTTCGATGGTCACAATATGATGGTCCATATTCTCGTTAATATAGTTAATCATACTGGCCAGGGTGGTCGTTTTTCCGGACCCCGTCGGCCCTGTCACGAGGAACAATCCTCTCGGACGGCGGCACAAGGCGGCACAGATCTTGGGCAAACCGATCTGTTCGAAACTTAGCAGGGCCGATGGAATCAAACGCAGCACCATCGAGATATAGCCCTTCTGACGGAAGACGGCAGTTCTAAAACGCCCGGCATCGCCAAAAGCGAAACCAAAGTCAGTACTTCCCACTTCCTGGAGTTCCTGCTGGTTTTTTTCGGGAGTAATACTTTTCATTAATGCCACCGTATCATCCGGCTCCAGAACCTTGGTTTCCAGTGAACGCAGCCGTCCACTTAAACGAAGAACCGGAGGGCGGCCTACGACAATATGAATGTCAGAGCCGCCCATTTTGATACAGGCTTCCAATAATCGGTCAATATGAAGCGACGCCATAGTACAATCCTATAATCTCAATAAAACCATGTCATCCCGCCTGATCCACAACAAGACCTTCGGCCTGTGTAACGCGGGACACTTCTTCGGGTGTTGTGATGCCTTTGAATACTTTCAATCGTCCATCTTCAAGCAGTGACCGCATACCGCTGGCCAGAGCCACTTTTCGCAGAGCACTGGTTGGAGCCCGCGTGAAAGCCAGTTCTCGAATCTGGTTATTCATTTCAAGCATTTCAAAAATAGCGATACGGCCTTTATAGCCAGTCCCGGAACATCGCTGACAACCGGCCCCCTTGTAAATGGGGTGTTTTCGCAAATCTTCCGGTGTAATATTCATCAATCGCAGAAAATGCGGGTCGGGATGCTGGTCCACTGTCTTGCATTCTTTGCAGATCACACGTACCAGACGCTGAGCCATGATAGCCTGAATGGAACTGGCCACAAGGAACGGCTTGACGCCCATATCAATCAGACGGGTAATGGCACCGGGGGCATCATTGGTGTGCAGGGTGCTGAATACCAGGTGGCCGGTCAGTGCAGCCTGAATGGCGATATCGGCCACAACACCGTCACGAATTTCACCGATAAGGATAATATTGGGAGCCTGACGCAGCATAGACCGCAGGATCTTCTCGAATGTCAAGCCGATATCCGTTCGGATCTGGCACTGATTGATTCCCTTAATGTTATATTCGACAGGGTCTTCCGCGGTAATAATTTTCTTGTCGGGACGGTTCAGTTCCTGCAATGCAGAATACAGTGTTGTCGTTTTGCCGCTTCCGGTTGGGCCTGTCACAAGGAAAATACCGTTGGGTCGGCGAATAATTTTCGTGAACCGCTCGTAGTTATCTTCCTCGAAACCAATGGCCTGAATACCAATATTCACTGAATCGGGACGCAAAATACGCAATACGGTACTTTCCCCATGATAAGCCGGCAGCGCCGAGACACGGAAGTCAATATCCTGAGCGTCAATATTGCGTTTGATACGTCCGTCCTGCGGCAGACGGCGTTCGCCGATATCCATGCCGGACATAATTTTGACACGAGCCAGCACGGGTGCCTGCATGTTTTTGGGAATATTGTCACGTTCCACGCAGACGCCGTCAATACGATATCGCACACGAACCCGGTCCACCATGGGTTCGATATGAATATCACTGGCCCTCATACGCACGGCCTCATCAATAATCAAATTAACCAGACGAATGACCGGGCCATCATCTTCCTCGCCGCTCATTTCCGCCCGGCGAATTTCAGCCTGGAGCGTCTTGCCTGCCGCCGCCAGTTCGGCCGCGGTTGCATCGATGCTATTGCGAACCGCATCCAGACGGTTATTGATATAGTTATCAATTTTTGTCGGCGAAGCCAGACAGCAATTGAGTTCTGCATTCAGACGGAAGCGAAGCAAGTCCAGCAAATCCAAATCCAGAGGGTCTTTGATGATGAGTTTGAGAGTGCCGTTGTCTTTGCTGACAGGCAGGATGCGATGTTTTTTGATTAATTCTTCCGGAATTAGCTGCTTTGCATTTTCGGGGATTTCGATCTTATCCAAATCTACATAATCCATCCCGAACTGCTTGGCCAGGGCTTCAAAGACCTGGTCTTCATTGGCCAATCCCATCTGGATAAGCATCTCACCCAGACGTTTATTGGATTCCTTGGCCTTTTTTATGGCCTTTATGAGATTCTCTTTATCGACAAGCCCCTTGGAATAGAGAATCTCGCCTAAATGTCTCCTCTTTTTTATCATTCGGTCCTTTCTATCCGCAATTTGCCCGAATTTCTTAAAAAATATATTATAACATAACTTCGGTTTACGTCAAACCCCCAGTTTTAATCGCAGCATATTTAGTGCCGTCAGGGCAGCCCGCTGACGTATCATTTCCCGGGAAAGCGGAGCAAAGCGAAATTCCCGGACCTGTATATCCTGCCCTGCTGCTATCGCAATATAAACTAATCCGACGGGTTTTTGGTCCGTTCCGCCCCCCGGTCCTGCTATCCCTGAAATTCCAATTGCAGCGTCCGAGGACGCCTTTGATTGGGCCCCCAAAGCCATGGCTTGGGCGGCCTGTTCACTGACTGCTCCATAGGTCTCTAAAAGCTCTTTGGGTACCCCTAAATCCCGCATTTTTGATTCATTACTATAGGTAATCCAGCCTCCCTGATAATACTCACTGCTGCCGGGGGCATCCGTAAGTAATTTCCCTATCAGGCCGCCGGTACAGGATTCGGCTGTCGCAAGGGTCATTTTCCGCTTTTTGAGCAGTTTTCCGACCACTTGGGGCAGTGTTTCATCTTCCGTACTATAAACCAGAGGGCCTAAAATCGAAACAATTTCCTGCTTTTTCTGCTCAATCATCGTTTTGGCGGAATTGAAATCATCGGCTGTAGCAACGACATGAAGAGTAATGTCGCCGCCGGAAACCGTGCAATTTAACAGAGGATTCTGTCCACGTTTCATCCGGTTACCCAATTGCTGGGCAATTGTCGATTCACCTGCTCCATAACAATGAATACGCTCTGTGAGAACTACGGGGCCTGATTTTTGCGAAACAAGTACAGGATATATATACTCCTGATACATACTTTTCATTTCAACAGGTACGCCGGGAACTGAAAACAACTCCTTGCCGTTGAAACTGGCATGTATTCCAGGAGCCGTGCCGATGGGATTTGTGATGACTTTGGCACCTTTGGGGATATAGGCCTGCACAGCATTAATCGATGCCATAACCACTTTTCGGCCTTCAAAAAAGGCTTTCAATCCATCATACAAATCCTGCTTGAATTCCAGTTCTACACCGAGAAATTTCGCCAGAGCCTGTCGCGTCAAGTCATCGTCGGTTGGACCAAGCCCTCCGGTTACAAGGATGATATTTCCGACTTCGCA
This sequence comes from uncultured Pirellulales bacterium, assembly GCA_964630775.1. Taxonomy (GTDB): domain Bacteria; phylum Planctomycetota; class Phycisphaerae; order Sedimentisphaerales; family Anaerohalosphaeraceae; genus Anaeroglomus. The sequence goes on from CAZVYY010000027.1 coordinate 10,677, forward strand.
AGCCTGTCTGAAACAGGAAACGATATGGTCTATATCATCTCCCACAACCCAAACTTCTTCAGTGGGAATCCCCAGCTCAAGCAGTTGGGTGCACAGCCAATGGGCGTTTGTATCCAACGTCCTGCCGTTTAATAACTCATTGCCTATGCTGACGATACATGCTTTTTTCATAGCTTGATAATCGCCTTTACCACACCCTCTTTATATCCGGCAACCATATCAAAGGCATCCTGGGTATGTTCGAAATCAAATTCGTGTGTGACCATAAAGTCCAGTTTGACCTGCCCGGAGGCCTGCATGTCAATTGCTTTCTGTGTGCAATGATTCTGTCGTCGAACATTGATCATGGTAATCTCTTTTCGGCGAATTAGATCCGGGCAAAAACTGACCCGCTGTTCCCGCGGAATTCCCACCATCATGAGCTTTCCGCCGGGTTTGAGCAGTTCGATACCCTGATCCAGTGTGTCCTGCTGGCCGGCACATTCATAGACGATATCCATACCGCCGGGTTCGCGTTTGCAAACAGACTGCACAATATTTTCCTGATGCGGATTTCCGACCCAGTCCGCTCCATTGTTCCGAGCTAATTTCACGCGTTCGGGGATGATTTCTGTCATCACTATTTGTTGTGCCCCCAAGGCTCTGGCAGCGGCCATACAGCTCAAACCAATCGGACCCGCCCCAAGAATCGCAACTTTAGCTCCCGAAAAGACTTGCGACTGCTTTACCGCATATAACCCGATGGCAAAGGGTTCGGCTATCACGCCCTGGTTAGCAGTCAGTTTCCCTTCAATATTAAAACAGCACTCCGCAGGCATAACCAGATATTCACTCAGACACCCCTGAATTTGCCCCGGGCATCCTAAAAATACCATTTTCCGACAGGTATGTTCACGACCGGCAAGACATTGATCGCATTTATGACAGGCGATACCTGGCTCTACTGCGACTAATTGGCCTGGTTTGAGATTATTGACCGAAGGGCCTATTTCAACAACTCGTCCTGTGCACTCATGTCCAACCACGAAGGGATATTGGACAATCTGGCTGCCGATTCGTCCGGTTTCAAAATAGTGAATATCGCTGCCGCAGACCCCGACGGCCTCAATTTTCAGCAGAACATCATCAGGACGGACCATCTGAGGTCGGGGGATTTCCCTCATTTCCATCTGGCGAATACCGGTCAGGACTTGCGCTTTCATAGTATCTTACCCAAATGACTGTGATAAAAAAATCCTTGTTTAAGCTATCCGCAGCAAAAACAAGGATTTACAGCGGGCGATCGGAATCGAACCGACATGGCCAGCTTGGAAGGCTGGAGCTTTACCACTAAGCTACGCCCGCAGTAGCATTAATTAAGCCATCTTAACGCTGAGCCATATCTTGACTCAAAATCGAAGAATTGTCAACCCAAAGCTCAATAAATTGCTGAAAAAAGTCTGTTTTTGCATAGATAACGCTGTATATAGAGAATAAGAACACGAACAATTAGAAGTGGAGGTCATTATGTCTAATAAACACCGCAATTCAAAACGAGTTTTCATTTGTTTATTTGTATTATTTGCCCAAGGCCTGTATTCAGACATACACCCTCTTATAACAAATGTACATAGTCGGGATACACAGACACTCAACGGCAAGTGGAATTATATTATTGATCCATACGAGACCGGATATTATGACTATCGCTACCAGGAAAGCAGCTCGGGGTATTTCAAAAATCAAAAACCTCGTGATAAGTCTGATCTTGTCGAGTACGATTTTGATAAAAGTCCATTAATTCATGTCCCCGGCGACTGGAACAGCCAGCGGCCTGAGCTGCTGTTTTATGAAGGCACAATCTGGTATAAGAAAAGCTTTAGTGATCCCCGCAAGGACAAGGACTGCCGACTGTTCCTGCATTTCGGTGCAGCGAATTATGAGGCCATTGTTTACCTCAACGGCATGAAACTCGGCCGGCATATCGGCGGATTTACCCCGTTTTGCTTTGAAATCACGGATGCTGTACGTCCAACCCAAAATGATGTTGTCGTGAAAGTCGATAACAAACGTTACCGGGAAGCCATTCCCACAGTCAACACAGACTGGTGGAACTATGGCGGATTGACGCGCGATGTGTGTTTGATTATGACTCCGCAGACTTTTATTCGTGATTATTCGATTCAACTCAAAAAGGACTCCCGTGACACTATTGCGGGATGGGTTCAATTGGATGGGACTGAAAAGGAAACGGATGTCATCCTTGAGATTGAGGAACTTGGCATCCGGAAAACAGTCAAGCCGGATTCTTCGGGCAAGGCTGAGTTTGAAGTTACCGCTTCACCTGTGTTGTGGTCAACTGAGAATCCGAAACTGTATAAAGCGGCATTGTCTGCCGGCGAGAATACCGTGCGAGACCAGATTGGATTTCGCACGATTCAAGTCCGCGGACAGGACATCCTGCTCAATGGCCAGTCCCTCTTTCTTCGCGGCATCTGCATCCATGAAGAATCGCCATTGGGCAGCGGACGGGCCTGCACGCCGGAGGATGCCGAGGTGCTGCTGGGCTGGGCGAAAGAATTAGGCTGCAATTTTGTCCGGCTGGCTCACTATCCGCACAATGAATATATGCTGCGCAGAGCCGACCAATTGGGCATTCTGGTCTGGTCTGAATTGCCGGTGTACTGGACGATTCTGTGGGACAATCCGGCAACACTTGATAACGCCTTACATCAGCTTGAGGAAATGATTACCCGCGACAGAAATCGCGCTTCGATCATTCTGTGGTCGGTCGCCAACGAAACGCCGGTCAGTGAGCCTCGTCTGAAATTCCTGACAACACTGATTGATAAAGCCCGCCAAATGGACACAACGCGTTTGATAACAGCAGCCATGGAAAAAACATCGAGAGGCGATACCGTATTTATTGAAGACCCGCTGGGCACATATCTTGATGTGCTTGGCTGTAATGAATATATCGGCTGGTATGAGGGGACGCCGGAACTATGTGACAAAAAGACCTGGCAGACCTCGTATGATAAACCCCTGATTATGAGTGAATTCGGCGGCGGCGCACTGCAGGGGTATCATGCTGACGACCAGACGCGATTTTCTGAAGAATATCTTGAAACGCTTTATATTCATCAAATAGCGATGCTCAAAAAGATATCGTTCCTGCGGGGTACAACACCCTGGCTGCTGAAGGACTTTCGCTCCCCCAGACGCCCCCTGCCGGATATCCAGGATTACTACAATCGCAAAGGGCTGTTTTCTGAAACCGGGCAGCGCAAGAAGGCATTCTATATTATGCAGGATTTCTATAAGCAAAAAGCCAAAGAAGTTAATCCCTGAGCATGTATGCAGGTGAGGTTTGTTTAATCCGGCTGACGCTGCAGGAGGGTGATGATTTCCTCTTTTTTGGGCAGTGCGTCCTGTACCCCAAAACGGCTGCGGGTCAGAGCTTCGGCGGCTACCGCAAAGCGTACTGCTGCATCGACAGGATCTTTGGCTCCGCAGCAGGCTGTCAGTGCCCCGCAAAAGGCATCGACCGCACCGCTGTTATCTACCACTTCCATTTCGATTCCGGGAATATGCCGGCCGCCCTGCCGGTCCGTGAGCAAGGCCCCCCGCCAGCCGAGCGTCATGACAACACAATTGGCTCCTTTAGCCACCAGTTCGGTACCCACCGATTTGAGTTCAGCAATTCCACCGGCCCCCAGTTCGCTGGCACAGGTAAAATCGGCAAACCGAACGATAAGGATATCCACATTGAAGAACTCCATCGGCCAGTTTAATCCGACGGTTGCATTCCGGCCATGATTGGGCAAACAGACGTCCAGTACGACACGACGTTTGTGGATTTGAGCAGTCCGGATAGCGGAAACGATGGCTTCCTGGGGCAACTGGCCGCAGACAAGGCAGACATCGGATGTCGCAATGAGCTGCTCAGCGGCAGCGTATTCGATTTCATCGCGACCTATGGTTCGATTAGCCCCCGTACAGACGCAAATGCTGTTTTCGCCCATGGGGTCAACGAGGGTTATGGCCGTTCCGGTACTGATGGCATTCGAGGTGTAAATCAGATCGGTATTGATGTTATATTGGGACAGATTTTTCTTGATTAATTGACCGAAACAATCATCCCCAATGCGGGCAATTACGGACACTTCACATCCGCATAATGCCGCCTGAATCGACCGAACGACTCCGGCCCCCATCGGATAGTAAGCAAACGACGACCCCTCGACCGTCCGCCCCGGTGTAGGGATGGACTGGCATTTGACCGCCATATCGACAAAGACGGGTCCGACGACAACAATTTTTGGAATCCGTTCCGTCATACCTTATGACCCCTTAATTCTGAGTACCATCATATTTGTTTGCAAAAAGTATAGCAGAAAGTCACTGAAAGAAAAGACATTGGTACAAAAAACTCATATTTCTACAAACAGCCTGCAAGAGAGTTTAGAATTTCCTGCCAAACATACCCTTCTTACTGGGATTAAGCTCTACGATTTGAAACGAACTTGACCCGTTATTAGGTCAATGGATGGGTAATAATGATGCGATTTAAGCCATTACATCTTGACCCTGAAATAGCGGAATGCTATAACATACCTCAATTATCCTGAAAGGTTTACGGGTGGTTCAAGCACTTTGCATTGCAATCTCAGGCGCCCCCGGCGCTCTGTGCCGATGGGGTATCGGCAGGCTGGCAGTACGTCTATTGGGGCCATCCTTTCCCTATGGAACGCTGATTGTCAATATTCTGGGGTGTTTTCTGATTGGCCTGCTCATGCACTTGTCTTTGGCATCAGTGCGATTCAGCCCGGTGCTGAGCTTGACTTTGACTGTGGGTTTTCTTGGGGCCTTAACCACCTTTTGTGCATTCCGTTATGAAACGATTGTCCTGGTTGAAAAAAGCGGCTGGACGGCGGCCGTGATGAATATTCCAATGAACCTGCGGTTCGGGATTCTGGCCACCCTTTGCGGGCGGGTTCTGGGCAAAACTTTATTTGGAGAAATCCTGTCATGAAACGTAAAACCATTTACCTTCTGTCGGCGTTATTGTGTGTTCAACTGGCCTTTTCATCGGCGGCTTTTGCGGCAGACAACAAAGAGAAACCGCTATTTGATTACCAGCGAAGTCAGCTCAAAAACGGACTGACGGTTATCACACTCGAAGACTTTTCCTGTCCGATTGTGGCGGTGCAGGTCTGGTATCAGGTCGGCTCCAAAGACGAACGGGCCGATCGACAGGGATACGCCCACATGTTTGAACACATGATGTTCAAGGGGACGGAAAATGTCGGCCCCAAAGACCACTTCCAGTTCCTCCAGAAAACCGGTGGAACAACCAATGCCTATACGAGTTTTGACCAGACGGTGTATGTCGAAACACTGCCGGCCAGTCAGTTGGCGCTGCCGCTGTGGCTGGAAGCCGAACGCATGGCCTTTCTGAAAATCGACCAGGAATCGTTTGATACGGAACGCAATGTGGTTGAAGAAGAATTGCGCAAAGGCGAAAATGAACCTTATGGCACGCTTTACAAGAAGCTGGCCGCGATAGTCTTTAAAGACCACCCCTACTGCTGGACACCGATAGGAAATATCGCCTGCCTGCGAGCAACGAGCGTGGCCGACCTGCGGGCGTTCTGGCAACAGTATTATGTCCCCAATAACGCCACGCTGATTCTTGTCGGCGCCATCAAACATGACAACGCCGTTCAGATGGCCGAGCAGTATTTCGGCTGGATTCAGAAACGGCCTGAGCCGCCCCGTGTCAGTGCCAAAGCATCCAAACCAGACAAGCCTCAGATTGTAGTCATAGACGACGAGAACGCTCCAGCGGCAGTGGCGGGGTATATTTTCCGGACGGTTCCTCTGGGGCACAAAGATCAAATCGCCCTGGACTTTCTGTCCTCGATTCTGGGCGGGACACAAAGCAGCCGTCTTTATCGTGACCTGGTCGCGGAAAGTCAAACCGCGATGTATTGTGCATCCATGACCTGGAATCTTCAGCAGGATGGTATTTTTGCGGCGGGCGCGGTTCAGGCCCTCGGCACGGATGCCAAGACCATTCTTGAGCAGATCAAAAAGCACATTGAGAAGATTCAGAAAGAGGGCATCACGGATAAAGAGCTGCAGACGGCCCGGAATCAGCAGCTGCGTTCGGTGATTACGGACAATCTGAACATCGAAAGCAAGGCCCAGGTACTCGGTTCGGCGGCGGTCACCATCGGCGACCTGGATTATGCCAATACCATTCTTGACCGGATTCGTGCAGTCAAGGCGATTGACGTTCAGCGGGTTGCCAACGAATACCTGCGTTTTGACCAGGGTTTTGAAATCTCGGTCAAGCAGAATCTCAGCGGGATGCTGAAAGCAAGCAAAGATGATGAAAGCCAAGGTGTGACCGCCGAGCCTGAAAAGCAGGCTCCTCCGGCCGGCAGACCGGGCGAAAAACGCCCTGAAACATGGCCGACCAAAGCACCGTTCGCCAAATCCGAGACGGTGGATTTGTCGATGGCCTATTCGGAACATCGCCTGAAAAACGGAATCAAAGTGATTGTCGTTCCCAATCATGAGGTGCCCTTTATTTCCGTCAAGCTCGGCTGCACGCTGGGAGCCGCGACAGAGACCAAACCCGGCACGGCCAATCTTGCCCTGCAGATGCTGGAACGCGGCACCGCCAGCCGTTCCGAAAGACAGCTTGCCGAGGAATTATCGCTGTATGCCATCGGGCTGGGCGGCTCGGCGAGCATGGATAACTGTCAGGTCGATATGAGCTGTCTGACCGAACACCTTGACAAAGGTATGGACCTGCTGGCGGATGTCGTGCTCAATCCGTCGTTTGAGGCGGCTGAATTTGAGAAACTTCGCAAACAGACACTGACCTCGCTTTCGGTCAATGAAAAGACACCGGAATATCTGGCCGACAAGGAATTTTCATTCCGCCTGTTCGGCGATCATCCTTATGCCCGCACCGTGGAAGGCGACAGTGCCGATATTGAGAAACTGACCGCTGAAGACCTGAAAAACTGGTGGAAGCAGTTTGTTCGCCCTGATAATTCCATCTTAATCTTTTCAGGCGACATCGAAACCCAAAAAGCCCTCGCCCTGGCGGAGGCCAGCCTGGGAGGATGGACCAGCGATACGGCCCGGCCGGAAGTGAAGCTGGCCGCCATTCCGGAGCAGGAGAAAACCCATATCTGGCTGGTGGACAATCCGGGCAGCGCCCAGGTCCAGCTTCGGATGGGCTGCCACTCCATCAACCGGAAAGATCAGCCGGACTACTTCACCAGCCGTGTGGTCGGCAACTATTTCGGCGGATCATTCCACAGCCGGATCAATGAGACCCTGCGTGTTCAGAAGGGATTGACTTACGGCGCATTCGGCTCTTATGCAGCACAGAAAGAGGCAGGCTATTTTGTGGTGAATACCTTCACCAAAAACGAAACCGCCGGCCAGGCCATTACAGCAATCATCGAATTGCTGGATCAGCTCCGGAAAGAAGGACCCAGTGCCGAAGAGCTGGAACTGTCACGCAGTTATATTACCGGCAGTTTCCTTCGTCGTCGTGAGACGCCCCAGCAGGTCGCCAATGACCTGTGGCTGATTGAAGCCGAATCGCTGGGCAGGGATTATTATGATAAATTACTGGCAGGCGTCAATGCCGCCGATGAAGCCAGATGCCTGGCGCTGACCAACAAGACCCTCAATCCCGACCGATTGACCATTGTGGTCGTGGGTGACGCGACAAAAATCAAGGCAGACCTCGAGAAAATTGCCCCGGTCACGGTTGTGGCCAGGGATCAATCGTAAAAGAACACGCTACTGCCCGGCCGTCCATTGAATCGCCTGATACAGCAGTCTGCGGTATGCGGGGTGATGATAGGCGTCCGGGCCGTGGCCCAACTGAATGCCGCAGATTCTGGCCTGCCGGTAATGCCGTACCCAGGCAATTTCTTTCTGGCTGGTCGGCTCGTCGGTGGTCAGCAGGATGTGATTGTCCGATTCAACGGAATAGCCTTTATAGGTTTCATCCAGAATTGTAAAATTCTCTACTCCCACTGTGACAGGATGCGTTTTGTCGGCAATCGCCACCGTCATCTGGACGTCGTGCTGATAGGTGCTGGCCGGATGAACGATACCGTCTTCCTGCCTTTGTTTTTCGTAATACTTTGCACCGATGATTTTTTTGTATTCCGGCCAATCCTGGAAACTGACCAGGCTGTGATGCAGGGCTACGACACCGACGCCGCGATCCAGCAGGGTCAGAAAGTTTTCTCTGCGTTTGGGAGAGATAGTCTGCGTCATGTTGTAAAACACAATTACATCAAAATTCCAGTTGGAAATATCCTCAAACAGCTCGCTGTCATCCTTTAGTTCGACTTGATGACAGTGCAGACTTTTCATCTCTTCAAACATCCGAACAAACGGCTGCTTTTCATAGCCGTGACCTCCGGTCACCACAACAACTGAAATTGGAGATTGCTTTTTATTATCGGTTGAACATCCGCCCGACAAAACCACAGCCGCCATAACACATAAGACCGCAACAGACTTTATCATCCCAGCTTCTCCCGTGTTAATGAGCAATAACGTTCATCATATTGAAATAAAACAGCAGTGTGCATACATCCGCACAGGCCAGCACCACCGGCCCGGCCGCCACCTTGGGGTCGATCCGAAAGGCTTTAATCAGCGAGGGAATCACCACCCCCAATAAACCCGCCGACAGGATGGATAAAATCAGGCTGAATCCCATGGCAAAGGAAACCCAGCCGCCGCCTTTCCATACAAACGCCGTCAGCCCGATGATCGAGCCGCAGCCGGCGGCCAGCATCAGCGACACCAGCCCTTCACGCCGCAGGGGATCCATAACGGCCTTCCATGAAAACGATCCCAACTGAAGCCGCTGGACGGTAATAGTCATCGCCTGCATGCTGACGCTTTCGCCGAGGGCCAGTACCACCGTCATAAACATCGCCAGAACCATAATTTCCTGAATCAGCAGTTCATATTGCGCCGTCACAATCGCACACAGAATACCGCTGGCCACATTGCACAGCAGCCAGGGAAATCGCTCTTTAAACATCAGCCAGGGTGATGCTTTCCGCCCCAGGCTCAGATGCAAACCCATCAACTGGAACATACTGTCCAATTGTGCCTTATGCCCGAGCGTCAGTGAGCCTTCGGTAAACTGATTCATATCCACGACCCCGGCAATCTTTCCATCTGAGGTGATCGCCGGCACCGCCAGCAGTTTGTGCCTGAGCAGGACATCGCCGGCCTGTTCCATCGTGGCATCACAGGGTACCGTCACCAGTTTGCGAATCATCACCTCGCTGATCCGGGTTTCCATGGAACCACCCAGCAGGCGCCGAATGGGTACCACACCGACAAGGCGGTCTTCGCCGTCCACCGCATACAGATACATAATCCGCTCATTCAAATCACATTGCTGCAGATGCCCGATAGCTTGTCCGATGGTCATATTTTCATTCAGCCGGACATAATCCTGGTGGTAATATTCCCGGACTGTCCGGTCGAGAAAATCGTTTTTAAATAACGTCATCATGGGATTCCCGGAAAAGATACAAATTCTACACAGCTCGTTACTTAAGATTGAAAGGTTTTGCTCATTTTATCATTTCTTATGTTTTTGGGGGGACGGGTCCATATTGTTCCGTGGATCCGAAGCCTTTCGGGTGGCCAGGCCAAAAGCATCCAGCCATTGCTGGGTCTCACGGGTACCGATGCCGTGGCGTTTTTCTTTCGGCTCGCTGACAGGCAGCGGTTTTTCGATCACCTGACAGACCTGAAGCCAGAACGGTGCGGCCCCGACTCCCGGACATTTTCGCCGTTTGGCGGCGGATAAAATCCGCCGGTCACTGCTGACCACAATCAGACGTTTGGGGGCGGTATTATCCTGGATGTAGTGTTCGATGATCGTATCCGCTTCGGTATGCTGGCCCGAAAACACCACCTGCAGAATTCCCAGCCCCATCAATCCGGCCTTGTTGGGCGGACCGATTCCGTCAAACACAATCACTCCGGTTTCGCCCGTTCGCCGCAGATACTCGCACAGCACGGCACACAGCTCGGTGTCCGGAAATTCCATCTGCTCCTGCATTTTCTGCACCGCCCGCAGGAGATTATACCCATCAATCAGCACCGGCATGGAATCAGCTCGCTGCGGTGTAGCGGATTTCCCCCGCCACAATCGTATTCAAAACCTTACCCTTGACTTTCCAGCCGTGGTAGGGACAGTTGCGGCTTTTGGAAATGAATTTATTGGCATCAATCGTCCATTCGGCCTCGGGGTCGATAATGGTGACATCCGCCCGGTCACCGACACCCAGCCGGCCTTTGTCCACCCCGATCACCGCCGCAGGACGACAGGTCATCATCGCCAGCATTTTCGACCAGTCAATTACGCGAGGTTCTATGAGGGCCTTGATATACAGCGGCAATGCACATTCGAGGCTGGCAATGCCAAACGGTGCGGCCAGAAACTCCAGTTCCTTTTCACTCATCAGGTGCGGGGCATGGTCGGTCGCAAGGGCATCAATAAGCCCTTCTTTGACCGCCTGCTTCAGGGCTTCGATATCGGTTGTGGTGCGCAGCGGAGGATTGACTTTATAGTTGGTATCGTAATCGCGGCACATGTCTTCGGTCAGCAGCAGGTGATGCGGCGACACTTCGCAACTGACCGGCAGGCCCATTTGTTTGGCTTCCCGCATAATCTTGACCGACCCGACTGTCGAGAGATGCTGAGCGTGGTATTTACAATTGCATTTGCGGACCAACTGGACATCCCGCCAGAGCATCATTTCTTCGGCCAGCGGGTCAATTCCCGGCAGCCCCAGTACCGTTGATTGGTAGCCGGCGTTCATCACGCCCTTGCCGGCCAGCGAATTATACTGACAATGCTGGCAGATGACCCGACCGAACATCGAGACATATTTCATCGCTTTGAGCATGATGGAGGCATCCTGTACCCCGCTGCCGTCATCGGTAAATCCAATGGCGCCGGCCTGGCTCATCAGGCCGATTTCGGCCAGTTCCTGCCCCTTGCGTTCTTTGGTAATCGCCCCCATCACATAGATAAAAGTCTTGCGAGCCTGGCGTCCCATGCGGTGTACAAACTCAACTGCCGTCGCCTCATCAATTGACGGGTTGGTATTGGGCATGCAGACCACCGAGGTAAAGCCGCCGGCTACCGCCGCCGCTGAGCCGGAAGCAATGGTTTCTTCTTCTTCGTCGCCCGGTTCACGAAAATGAACGTGCAGATCGATCAGGCCGGGGCTGATAATCTTGCCGGCAGCATGGATAATGTGTGCATCACAGGCACTGACCGGCCCGATATGCGATACCCGGTCCCCTTCGATAAGCACATCCGTTATGCGATCCACGCTGTTGGCCGGATCAATCAATCGCCCGTTTTTGATTAGAATTCGTGTCGTCATATTCAGAATCAGATTTAATTAGTATGATTTTCGTTCTTGCCGGCTTTGTTTTCACTTTGAAGCGCCGCCGCCTGATTGACCAGAAACAGCACGGCCATCCGGACTGCAACGCCGTTGGAAACCTGCTGCAGGATAACGCTATTGGGGCCGTCGGCAACTTCGGATTCGATTTCCACGCCGCGGTTGATGGGGCCGGGGTGCATGACCAGAATATTCGGCTTGGCCCGTTTTACGCGTTCGACGGTCAGGCCGAAGAAATGCGAATATTCCCGCACGGACGGGAACATATTGCCGCCCAGCCGTTCAAACTGAATCCGCAGCATATTGATCACATCCAGCTCCTCAATCACCTCATCCAGATTATGCGAGACCCGCACGCCGAGCTGATCAATTTTGCCCGGCATCAGCGTCGGCGGGCCGACCACAATCACTTTGGCTCCCAGCTTGGTTAAAACATAAATATTGCTGCGGGCCACGCGTGAATGCGCAATATCGCCCACGATACCCACCGTCAGGCCATCCAATGAGCCTTTGATCTGGCGTATGGTATAGGCATCCAACAGGCCCTGGGTGGGGTGTTCATGATAGCCGTCGCCGGCATTGACCACGCAGGCATTGATGCTGCGGCTCAGGAGCTTGGGCGCCCCGCCGGCACTGTGGCGAATCACAACAATATCCACCCCCATCGCCTCCAGATTCCGGGCCGTATCAATCAGGGTTTCGCCTTTGTTTACCGAACTGGAGGTCTTGGTAAACTCAATGACATCCGCACTGAGCCGATTGGCCGCCAGGGTAAAGCTGTTGCGTGTGCGGGTGCTGTCTTCGAAAAACATATTGACCACCACCTTGCCCCGCAGGGTCGGCGCCTTCTTGACGGACCGGGCGCTGAACTCTTCGAATCCCTTGGCCGTATCCAGAATAAATTCCAGTTCCTGCCGGCTCAGTTCGGCCAGCCCGATCAAATGCTTATGACGCCACTGAAAAGTCGTATCCATACATTCCCGCAACTTTGGTTAATTGATTACTACTTCCTCGATGCCGTCGCTTTCCATCAGAAAGACCTTGATGGATTGTTCCGCCGGAGCCTCGGTGCGAATACCGACATAATCCGCCCGAATCGGCAATTCCTGATGGCCTCGGTCAATCAGAACCGCCAGGCGAATGGTTTTGGGCCTGCCCAGGTCGGTCAACGCATCCATCGCCGCTCGAACCGAGCGCCCCGTGTGCAGCACATCATCGACCAGCAGTATAAATTTATCGCTGACATCAAACTCGATTTCGGTAGCCTGTACTTTCGGCTGATTATGCCCTTTGGGTGCATTGAAGTCATCGCGATATAAGGTTATATCCAGCGTGCCGCCCAGAACCGTACGTCCGGTCTTCGCCTCAATCGCCTTGCAGAGACGCTTGGCCAATACCTCTCCGCGGCTGCGAATGCCAATCACTGCAAAATTGCCATCCTGGGGTATATCCGGCAGGATTTTGGACAATAATTCATCGAGGGTTTGTGCAATCTGTTCTTTGGTGAGAAGTTTTTTCATTTTCAAGACCCACAGAATCCATTTATATACATCTAAATCACCGTCTTGCCTATCCGACCCGAATTTAATATGTGCCAGAGTATAACCTTCGACAGTAAATAAAGCAAGGTATTTGCCGACCTGACTGCCCCTGTAAATACAATCAATCAAATTAGCGATAAAATGCTGTTTTAACCCCCAGAACTATCCGATAATTCTCTCTGTGGTGAAAAGTCAATGAGGCCGGGGATTGCATAATGCTAACGCTTTGTGTATAATGAGGTTTCTGTATTTGAAGGAATGCAATTGAAAACATTACGAGCACATAATCCTTACAGTCTCATAATAGGCCTCTTTCTGACGGCTGCGATGTGCTTTGCCGATGCCCCTGTCCAAACCCCTCTTGAGCCGGCCGCATTGGGTTCGATTGGGCTTCGCAAACTGGCTGCCGATGACCCAAATCTGAATGGTTCAGGCATCCGAATTGCGGCAATTGGACGGAGTATGACATATAAAGACGGCCTGCCGCTGGGAGATTTTCGGTGTAATATGCGGCATCAGGCCTTGTTTGGGGCAAATGTGCTTTTTGAAGACAATTCCGATGGCCTTACAGATATATCCGCACATGAAACGGCAATTACAGGTTTACTGGTCGGCAATGACGGTTTTGGTTATCATCCGCAGTTGGGCAATTTTGTCTATCGTGGCGCCTGTCCCGATGCGTCGATAACTTCCTATGAATTCTGGAGATTTGTCAGCCTGTATATCTTCGCGGCCCATCCATTTGAGACGGACATTGTTACCCTGAGCCTGGGAGAGATATTCCCCGCATGGTGGACTCGCGGCATCGAGAATCTGGTTGAAGAAAAAGGAGTTGTTGTTTTTGCTGCTGCGGGCAATGGCCGGAATGCTTACGACCCGGTTCTTTATCCTGCTGCGGGAGCAAATGTCATCGCTGTGGGTGTGGTGAATGCAGCCATCGATCCCAATGACCAGAAGAGTCTGTCGGTATTTGCATCACCCCAGCCAGCCTATTCCAGCACAGGTCCGACTGCGGATTTGCGGTGCAAACCGGACCTGGTTGCACCCGGCCGGGGACTGATGGTTTCTGCCGATTCGGATAGCGAATACGCCATTGAAGGTGACTGGTCAAGTCTGGCGACCCCCATCACGGCGGGCACTGCCGCCCTGCTGCTGCAAAAAGCCAAATCCATACCGGCGATCAATGATGCGTTCTTTGCCGCCGACACCAACACGCTGGTCAAAGCCATTCTGCTGAGTTCTGCCCAGAAATTGCCTTACTGGCATAAAGGAAATCCGACGCCGGAAGATGATATCCTTTCGCCTCTGGATTTTTCTCAGGGTGCCGGAATGCTCGATGCAGTCAAGGCTCATGATATCTTGATGGCCGGTGCTCAACAACCCGGCAAGGTGCAAGCCGCCGGCTGGCATCATGCCGTACTGGCCCCGAATCAACCTGAACACATTTACGAATTGACTCTGACTGATCCCAATACCGCAGTCATCACCGCAACACTATGCTGGAACAGAATGTATCAGGATCAGTACCCGTTTGAGCCGCTTTATGACAAAGATTCGGATTTACGCCTGGAACTGTGGGGAATTCATCCCCAGGATCCGAACCAGAATCGATTGCTCGATATCAGTGACAGTGTGAACGATAATGTGGAACATATTTACCGGGCGGTCGATGCGATGTTTCAGCAGTATCGTTTGATTGGGCGTTACAGTGCCTCTGCCGTAAACCCGCAAAAGTATGCCATCGCCTGGAATGCAGGCCCGGACAACACAGGCCAGAATCCCTTCTGGTACGACCTGAATAACGATGGCAGAATCAATACCACAGACCGCCTGATTTATTTCATCCTCGACCAGAATCGAATTGACATTCTCGAATCGATTACACGCGTTCCTGAATTCAATATCAGCTCAGAACGCATTCAGACGCTTCAGTTGTTCTGGAACCAGTGGCGAAGCTACCTGAAGAACTGGAACAGCCTGTCTGCACTATCACCTGAGTAATTATTGCAAGACTGATTCGCCGATTATAAATCCTCATCCAGAAGATGTCCAAATCGCACTTTCTTGGTATGCAGATAATTTCTGTTATGTTTGCCGGCTTTGGCCTGCAGCGGGATTTGTTCGACCACTTTAATTCCGTACACCGCCAGACGGTCAATTTTCTTGGGATTATTGGTTAAAATGCGAATATTGCGAAGTCCCAGGTCCCGCAGAATTTGTGCACCAATCCCATAATCGCGCTTATCCGGTGCAAATCCCAGTTTGACATTGGCATCATAGGTATCCAGTCCCTGTTCCTGGAGCTTATAGGCATGGAGTTTATTGGCCAGCCCGATGCCGCGTCCCTCCTGACGCAGATAAATCAATGCCCCAATTCCTTCTTTCTCAATCATTTCCATCGCGGTAATTAACTGCGTGCCGCATTCGCATCGCTGGGAATGAAACAAATCCCCTGTCATGCATTCCGAATGCACGCGAACCAGAATCGGTTTTTCCATCACCATTGGATTGCCTTTATCGTCCAGTCTGCCGATATCGCCCTTGCACAAGGCCAGATGAGGTTCTGTTGCAGCGGGACTGTCATAAGCAATCAATGTAAAAATACCATAATCCGTCGGCAGCGTGATTTGCTGAATCCGTTTGACAATGCGTTCCCGCTGAAGACGGTATTCCACCAGTTTGGCGATGGTCGTCATTTTCAGTTTGTATTTTTCGCAATACGGGATTAACTGCGGAACCCTGGCCATAGTTCCATCATCGCTCATAATTTCACAAATCGTCGCCACGGGTTCCAGTCCCGCCAGCCGCATCAAATCCACGGAGCCTTCGGTTTGTCCCACACGCACCAGCACTCCGCCGTCTTTGGCCCGCAGGGGGAAAATATGTCCCGGCCGGGCCAGTTCGCGGGCTTTCACATCGGGCCTGGCGAGCAATTGTATCGTCCGAGAGCGGTCAAAGGCACTGATGCCGGTGGTAATGCCCTCGCGCGCATCGACGGTCACTGTAAAGGCGGTGCCGAGAGCGGCTGTGTTTTCCTGTGTCTGGGGATGGAGTCCCAGGCGGTCACATTTTTCAGCCGGCATCGGAACGCAAATCATGCCGCGTCCCTCCTTGGCCATAAAATTGACTATCTCGGGGGTCGTTTTCTCGGCGGCACAAACCAGGTCGCCTTCGTTTTCACGATCTTCATCGTCCACTAATACAATCATCCGGCCTTGTCGAAGTTCCTCAAGGATTTCCGGTATTTCACTAAATGCGTTTGTCATGTTCTTATCGTCTCATAGTAGTATTCTTTTGTCGGCTTTGCTGTTCAAATTCTTCAATATACCGCAAACCGTGGCGAATGTAAACAATCGTTGCCAGAGCTGCAATTCCGCCAGTGGCCCACCAGCAAATCCAGACCCAGTGTATCCACAGACCGACAATCTTGACCACCTCCGGCCCAACCAGTGTGGAAACAACCATCACAATCTGTAAAAAAGTGGACAATTTCCCCGCCCAGACCGGCACGATTCTCACATGGCCTGTTATAAAATAGGTCGTGATAAATCCCAGCAAAAGCAGGACATCTTTACCTAAAATCAGGATAACCGGTTCAATCGGCATTTGAAATCCCGGCACGGCGGAACGTTTGACGGTCAGCATAATGCAGGCGGCAGTAATCAGGAGCTTGTCAGCCAGCGGGTCCAGAAACGTCCCGAGGTGCGTCACCTGCTTTTTGACACGGGCAAGATAGCCATCCACGGCATCGCTGACCGCCATGACCAGAAAAATGCCGAGGGCGATATAGCGGGCAGTCATCCCAAATCGGGCATTATTGGCTTCCAGCATAAACAGCACAAACGGAATAATCAGGATGATGCGTAAGATCGTAATCTGATTGGCCCATGTCATCCGCATACCATTCCTCCCCTATATCACCCTGCCGCCATCCACCTGGATAACCTGGCCGGTGATATAATCATTGGACAGCAGAAATAACACAGCATGAACAATTTCGGCGGCAAAACCAAATCGGCCCAGAGGAATCGCGGCAAGCCTCTTTTGATTGTCCGGCATTTGGATGAAGTCCGCCTGAATCTCTACGGCTGCATCGGGCAGGATGATGCCCGGCGCCACCGCATTGACCGTAACCGCCGGGGCAAGTTCTCTGGCCAGCGACTTTGTGGCCGCTATGAGGGCCGCCTTGGAGGCACAGTATTCCGCATAGTCGGCCCACGGACGAATACCGCCAATATCTGCCAGATTGATGATTTTAGCGCAGGGCGTTTGAGCCGATTGACAGCAATTCGTCAAATCCAGATGAGCTGCAAAATTGCGACAGGCAATCAGCGGCGCCGTCAGGTTGACCGCCAGCATATCCCGGAGGGTCTCGCCGGTGATTTCCGACAGCGGCCTGCGGATAAACATTGCAGCGGAATTAATCAAAACCCGGACATCACCAAACGTGCGACACTGTTCAAACATTGCATCAATCTGGCCGGTATCCCGCAAGTCCGCCTGCACAGCCGCCGCCTTAAGCCCGAGTGCCGTAATCCGGCCGACAAGGGATTCGGCTTTCTGTTTGTTTGTGTGATAATGGCATATACAATGACACCCCGCATCCGCCAGCGCCAGTACAATCGCTGAACCGAGACTGCCCGTCGAGCCGGTAATCAGGCACGTTAAGCCATTGAGATTCATGAGTCTGCTTTCGGAGAATTCCCGCGTCAGGACTGATTCATAAATATCCGTTTAATATGTCGCTCGAACAGATTTTCAGTCACATTCCGCGCGACAACCGCCTCATATTTTTCAACCGTATCCAGATAACGTCGGCCCATTTGCGCGGCAATTTTGTACCCGACATGGAGCAATTGCCGGAAATGCGGATTATACCCGGGATTCGCTGGGTCGTGCCGCAATGCGGAGGTGTAGCGCTGTTCATCCCAGCCCTCGACCTGGACAGGATCGGGCAGACGTGCCGGGTCGATATCAATTACCGTCGCATACGGCGCACACAACTGTTCGCAATGGTCGTACGCCTGCGTATATATTTCTTTGGCAATATCCAGGCCCTGTCCGCCGGCTTCGGCCAGCCCGATGACTTCTTCCAGCCAGGTCGTGCCGGCAGTCTTGATATGGACGCCGGCGCCGGAGTCCTTCAATGCCCTGTGAATCGGGGCATAAATGGAAAATTTGTCGCTGCCCGAATGCACACTGAGCTTTAAATTTACAGGCAGTCCAAATTCCTTGACCGCACATCGAATGACCGCGATGTCATCACGGAATTCCTTTTCAAATGCCCGCACATCTCCGACGTAATCCACCCCTTTATTAAATCGTCCTGTAAACCTGGGGGCGATGGTTTGAACAGGAATTTTCTGCTGTGCCAGCATCTTCAGGATAAAGAAAAGCTCCACCGGTGTCTGCGGCAAATCCGATTCGTCCATCGAGACTTCCGTGACAAATTGGCCTTCCCCCTTACGCTGGGCGATACGCTGATAAATTTTGCCGGCCTGCTGAACGGCTGACAGAAACTTATTGCCAATCGCTGTCAGCAGGTCCACCGATATTGAAAAGGATTCGTCGATACCCGCTATGTGCAGCCCTCCCAGATAGGGCTTGCAGTCGGCAAGAAATTGCTGAATGGCGTTCGGATCGGCGGGCTTTCCGATCTGTTCGGCCACGTCGAGTGTGAAGAAATTGCTCGCCTCGATAAATCCATCCACATTTTTCAGATGAATATGGTCCGCATCCACATAATACCCGCCCTGCCAATTCATGATCTTCACGGCATGGTCGGCTTCCCGCCGGGTATCAACGGGGTGGGTCCCAATAATGCTGTGTTCCCGGAAGGATTTATTCCAGACCGGCACGATCTCGATACCGGCCTGCCGGGCCTGGAGGATGGCCCGAAGCTGAGCTTTGCCCTGTCGACAAAAACGGTCCCCCACCCCGAACGAATACTTCTCAATGTTCATATCTTCACATCCTCGCCTGTCTGCATTACGATATAACTTGCTGCATGAAAGGTATTGTAGAGAATACGTAGTCAGTTTTCACGAAAAAAATGGGGCAGATTTAAGATATTTCTTGTCTGATAAAAAGAAGCATTGTCCCCGCTTTGTATGACTTTTAATGCTTGATGTAGCCAATGTGCCTGCTATAATGCCCTGTCAGAATGGATTTTAAGGAGTTGGCATGGCAGTACTCAATGTCAATATCGATCATGTGGCAACGATTCGTCAGGCCCGTCGGGCGGATGAGCCGGACCCGGTCTGGGCAGCGGTGGAGTGCGAACTGGCCGGCGCAAACGGGATTACCGTCCACCTTCGTCAGGACCGCCGGCATATCAACGACCGCGATGTGCGAATCCTCAAAGAGACCGTGGCCTGCAAGTTTAATCTCGAGATGTCGATGGCAGAGCCTATCGTTAAGATAGCAGAGCAGGTATGTCCGGATCAGGTAACGCTTGTCCCTGAAAATCGAGCTGAACTGACCACCGAAGGCGGACTGGACTGTGCGAATAATCTGAAGCGGATCATGCAGGTCGTCAAACGGATGCATAAAAAGCATATCCTCGTCAGTTCGTTCATCGCCCCGTCTGAAAAACAGATTCTGGCCTCGGCAGAGGCCGGCTGTGATGCCGTCGAATTCCATACCGGCTATTATGCCAACGCCGTGACGGATGCAGCCATTGAGAAGGCCCTGAATGAATTGCGGGATGCCAGAGACATCGCTGTTGCCGCAGGCCTGATCGTCCATGCCGGCCATGGCCTGACCTATCGCAACATCGGCCCGGTGGCAAAAATTGAAGGCCTTTGCGAATTCAATATCGGCCACAGCATCGTCTCCCGGGCGGTCATCGTCGGGATGCGAAAGGCCGTCGCCGAGATGCGGCGTTTAATCGAATTGAATCATTAACTAAAACCCTATTAAGGGAATACGAATCATTAACCATTTTGGAGATTGACCATGTTTCACGGCGCGCTGGTTGCCCTGATTACGCCTTTTCACGATGGACAGGTGGACTATCAAACTCTCGAAGAGCTGGTGGAGTTTCAAATCGAAAGCGGCTCGGACGGTATCGTTCCAGTCGGCACCACCGGAGAATCCCCGACTCTTTCCTATGAAGAACACAAGGAAGTCATCAAGCGGGTCGTGGATGTGGTGGCCGGGCGGATCCCCGTCATTGCCGGCACCGGCTCAAACAGTACCGCCGAGGCCATTGAACTGACCGAGTTTGCCAAAAAGGCCGGGGCCGATGCATCGCTGCAGGTTTGCCCGTATTATAATAAACCCACGCAGGAAGGCTTTTATCAGCACTTCAAGGCCATTGCCGAAGAAGTCGATATCCCGCTGGTGCTGTACAATATTCCGGGACGCTGCGGCGGTACGGGACTGGCCATCGATACCGTGGAACGACTGTCCAAAGTAGAAAATATCGTCGCCATCAAAGAAGCAACCGGGTCGCTGGATTTTGCCGCGGAAATCGCCCAGCGGACGGATTTGGCGATTTTATCCGGCGATGACTCCCTGACGCTGCCGATAGCCTCGGTGGGCGGCAAAGGCGTCATCAGCGTTGTTGCCAATATCGTCCCGGCCGATGTCAAGGCCATGACCGACCTGATTCTCGAAGGGGATTTCGTGTCGGCCCGCAAATGGCATCGCAAGCTGTTCCCCCTGGCCAAAAGCATGCTGAGCCTGGCCACCAACCCGATCCCGATCAAGGCCGCCGCCGCCATGCTGGGGATGGCCTCCGATGAATTGCGTCTGCCGATGGTTCCGCTGGATGACAGCCAGAAGACCAAATTACGCACCATGCTCAAAGAATACGGCCTGCTGGAAGGGTAAGCCGTAAGGTGTTGTTTTAATCTGCCGATTACAGAATTCAATGTCACCTTGTTTGTGAATTGCCATCAACAAAAAAAGCCCCGCGGTTTCCCGCAGGGCTTTTTTAATTTTGAGAGGTTGCACCATAACATACAACCCAATTCATGACGATTAGGGCTCTGTTAAATCTGTAAGAGTCGACTTGTGGTCGTTGACCAAAACGCTGTCGTCGGTAACTCTCGGATAGAAGCTATTACGACTTGCATTGTACACGCCTCTTCTCCACGTCCTTTGGGTAGAGGGGAGAGTTGAACCGGGTGTATACTCCCAGGGCGTGTAAATGTTGTCATTTTTCGTAGAAACGTCAGTTCTCGTTTCATAGGCCGAATGCCCATCCGCATACAATACATTCTGACCTTCACGGCCATGCGGCTGCGCGTTAGCACAATCTTTTTCCCATTTCAGCAGGGTAACGTCAGCAGCGCCCCAGTCACCATCTTGCTTTGTTGCTGCACCCAACAAGCCCACCACATCGATATAATTATCCGCAGAAGGGCCACCCTTAGTCGGTAATTTATTATCAAACCATGGGTTTTTATCAGCCATTACCGCAAACGAAGCAGACCTTGAACCCGTTGCTGCGTAACGGCTCTTGCCGCCTGTGGGGGTTGCCAAACTCGCATTGTAAGGATTATGATAAGCATAGCTGACAGTTTTTGTCGGACCTTCTGCAGGTCCAGCGCTGCTATCCCCGGGATGACCGAAATCCCACAAATCAACAATATCAAAAGGCGTACCGCTATCTCCGGTATTTCTCCCGCTGAACTCCTGCTGGCCGCCGGCAGGACAGACGAAGCTTTTCGGGCTGACGTCAGCTTCACGAACCAGCAGATATAAACTGGCACCAACCGTCAGATTGTTACGGCTTGCCGCTGCAAGACCCGATGCACCTATCGACCGTCTCCATCCGTCTGTTCCGCAATTATCCGACCATTGCCGACCGGTACCCCAGCCTCCGCCCTGAACGGCGTACTGGTCGTCATAATCGTTGGCATACACCATCTGGGCATTTCCAAGACCTTTGAGGTTGGTACCGCAGATGACGCGCTGGGCGATCTTTTTGACCTTGTTCAGTGCCGGCATCAGAATGGCCAGCAACATGGCTATGATCGCGATCACGACCAATAGCTCGATCAGTGTGAAACCTTTCTTTTTCATGACTTTCTCCTTTCGGTTACGAAATTTTGCAGAATCAAACGCCTCCTGCGATTTGGACGATAATTGCCAGTGTATGTCCCGACGCAGGACACGCTATAAGGAGGCGCCGGCAAAATTTCTTACATTTCTCAAAACTGCTTAAAAACACACTGTTCTTAAACTACCGCTTCATTGTCGGCCCAAACTCCGGCCTATGAGAAATGCCGAAAAGGAAGGAGAAAAAGAATGAGCTAATAATTGCATTAATTTATAATAACTACTGACACCCGACCTTTTCACATCATCTCACTATTTTGAATATATATCAGTATAAATACGGTGTCAAGTTTTTTTTGAAAAATTCCGATAATATTCGTTTTTTCTTGGTATGATTTGCCTGTCTTATCTTTTTGTGAATGCCAAAACGCATTGATTTCACTCCAATAGCTGACTATTCTATACAATATCCATCTGACACATCGCTTTTATTTGTTCTCAATTATCATCACATTCGATTTTATTTACGGCAATTTCGCAGCTACGGGCCAGCCGTCTTTCCATTCGAGGGCAGAAATCTTTATCTCAGGCCGGCCGGCCTGGGAATGATAAGCATGGGATACGAGACAACACCAGTCCGGTTTCAGGGGAACTTCGCGGTGCCCCGGCCGCACATCTATATCACTGCTGCCCCGCTACCCACCGCCCGACGATATTGGCAATCTCTTTACGCAACGTCCCGATGGAGCCTTTGTCGTCGGGGTGGACCCGGTTGGTCAGGATGATGATAAACACTTTGGCATCCGGGTCGCAGACGATGGAGGTCCCGGTATAACCGCTGTGGCAGAAGGCCTTCGGATTGGGATAGTCTCCTTTCATGCCGGCATACGAACTGCTGACATCGAAGCCATAGGCCCTGCCCAGGGTCTGTTCGGTCGTCAATAACGCCACCGATTTACTGCCCAGTATCCGGCAGCCATTGGTCTGCCCATCATTCAGCAGCATCCGACAAAAGGCGGCCAGGTCCTGCGCCGTCGAAAATATCCCGGCATTCCCGGACACGCCCCCCATCAGCGCTGCCAGCGGGTCATGCACACTGCCTCGCAGGAGCACGTCCCCTTGCAGCGTTGCGGCCGCAATCCGCTCCCGCCACAGGGGCGGCGGATTATAGCGGGTGCTGGTCATCCCCAGCGGGACAAAGATATTGTCGCGGGCGAATGTATCCAGCGGCTGGCCGGAGACAATCTCCACAATCCTGCCCAGCGTAATATAACCGAGGCAGCTATAGCGAAATGTCGTCCCCGGCTCATTCAAGGCCTTGAGGGAACAAATTTTATCCAGCACCTTATCCGGGCAGACAGGGCCGTATTCCCTGCTGATGGCTGCCGCATCGGTATAGGCGGGCAGGCCGGAGGTATGGGACAATAGATGCTTAATCTGCACTTTTTCCTTGCCATTGCAGGCAAACGCAGGCAGATATTGGCCAACCTCATCCTCCAGATGAATTTTCCCCTGTTCAACCAGAATCAGAACCGACGTCGCAGTTCCGACCGGCTTGCTCAGAGAAGCTATATCAAAAACCGTATCCTGCTGCATAGGCTCCTGGAATGGCTGGCTGACACTGCTGCCGAAGGCCTTGTAATACAGGGTCTTATCCCCCTGCCCCACCAGCACCACGGCGCCGGGGAAATGCCCCTGTGCGATTTCGCCCTCGACAAGGGTGTCAATCTGGGATAAGTCGGGGACTGGTGCCTGTGCGGATTCAGCCTGCCTGAGAGAAACAGGAACCTCGGTCGGGGCTTTTTTATAACATCCGGCCAGAATCCCCAGACTGATGGAGGCTGCTGCAACTCGAATCGTGTAGGTCATCGTTTCCTCAAAAAGTATTGGCATTTTGTCGGACAATTATTATACTGAAAGCCGGATGCGAATCAAGCCGGATCGCAGCATCTTAGGAGTTTGAGAGGATGTTCACTATCGTCGGAGTTTTGACCGCCCTGTGCCTGGCCGCCCAGCCTGTCGAGCCGCAGCCCATCCGAACAGGACTGGACCAGATTGAAGCACACTGCAGCCTGTTCGAAAACAAACGCATCGGCATCGTCGCTAATCATACCGCCCGTAACAGCGAAGGCCAATTCATCGTTGATGTTTTCGGCCAAATGAAAAACGTGTCAGTTACAGCACTATTCGGCCCCGAACACGGATTCGAAGGCGTCGCCCAGGATGGAATCAAAGTGACCGACGCATCTTTCAACGGCATCCCGATTTATAGCCTGTATGGAAAGACAAACAAACCCACGCCGGAGATGCTGGCTAAAGTCGATATGCTGGTCTTTGACATTCAGGATATCGGGGCGAGGTTTTACACCTACATTTACACGATGGCCTATGCCATGGAAGCGGCCGCCGAATGCGGCAAGCCGTTTGTGGTGCTGGACCGGCCCAATCCCATTAATGGCGTCAGCGTTCAGGGCAATATCCTCAATCAAGATTTCGCATCCTTTGTCGGTTTGTATCCCATCCCCGTTCGCCACGGCATGACCATCGGTGAACTGGCCAGGCTGTTTAACGGCCAGAAATGGCTCAAAAACGGCATACAGACAGACTTGATTGTGATTGAAATGGCCAATTATCAGCGCAGCCTGTGGTATGACCAGACAGGGCTTGCCTTCATCAAACCCTCCCCTAATATGACCCGCCTTGATGCGGCGACGGTTTATCCCGGCATCTGCCTGCTGGAAGGGACGAATCTGTCCGAAGGCCGGGGAACGGACCAGCCATTCCTGCAATGCGGTGCCCCCTGGATCGATGCCCAAGCCTTCGCGACGCAATTGAACAAGGCCAATCTGCCCGGCCTGCGGTTTGCACCGGCACGCTTCACCCCCACCACTTCCAAGTATGCCGGTCAGGAATGCGCCGGCGTGCAAATCACCATTACCGACCGACAGCTTCTGGATCCCTTCTGGAGCGGCGTTCATCTTGTCCAGACCGCCTGCAAGATGTACCCCAGAGAATTTGAATGGCGGCAGTCGCACTTTGATCACCTGTGCGGCACCAACCAAATCCGCATTGCCATCACAGAGCAAAAGTCTCTGGATGACATCAAAGCCCAGGCAAAAAAACAGCTCGAGGCCTTTCTAATCATACGACAGGAATATCTGCTCTATCCAGATACTCAATGATTTCCCAACGGGACTAAAGTTGATTCATCGATGCGGCGGCAATAAAAAACCCGTTTGGCTATGTTATTGCACAACCAAACGGGCTTAATAAAGTTGAATAGCCATTACGCTTTTTTCTTGTAATCACGGTAGTTATGGCCAATCCATTCAGGATTGCCGGTTCCGCCGGCAAACGCACATTGTGCCGGATCCCACTTGATGGCCTGATGATAACGGTACGCCAGATTCATCAGATGGCAGCAGATGGCCGAACGACCGCCGACCTGCTCATTGGTAATGGGTTTCTTGCGTGTCTGTATGCATTCCATGAAATCATCCATGTGGCCGGCTTTGACCTTATAGAGCCGCACCTTGGCATCCTTGAGATATTCGCGTTCCACCATCATCAGTTTGGATTCGAGCGAGCCGCCGTCTTCCCGATCGGTGTATTTCGAAATAGTCTTATCGCCAAGAATAAACCAGAACCTGCCTCGATTGACGCGAATCTCGCCCTTTTCACCGTACATGTGCACGCCAAAGCCGTCCTTATGAATCACCTCAGTCCCATTGGCGTAAATCAGCTTCGCGCCGCGTTTGGCATTGGCATTTTCCGGTGGAAGAATTTCAACCGGCCCGCTGTCATCCATTCCCAGCGCCCACTGGGCGATATCCAGATGGTGCGCGCCCCAGTCGGTCACCATGCCGCCGCCGAATTCCCAATAATTCCGCCAGTCCGGGAAGTGGTCATGCATCCCGCGCGGACTCAACACCGAGCTGTAAGGCCGCATAGGCGCCGGCCCAACCCACAGATTCCAGTCCAGTCCCGGCTCCATGGCTTCTTCGGGCAGGTCGCACGGCCGGCCGGGGTCGCCGAAACTGCATTCGATACGTCCGATTTTTCCGATGATGCCGTTGCGAGCCAGCTCACAGGCAACGCGGAATTCCGCCGACGACCGCTGCATGGAGCCGGTTTGATGGACGCGACCATACTTGTCCACGTCCCGCATAATATCGATGGCTTCCTGAATATCGTGAGTCAGGGGTTTCTCGCAATAGACATCCTTGCCGGAACGCAGGGCCGCCAGATTCTGGATGGCGTGCCAGTGGTCAGGCGTGGCGATGCACACGGCATCAATATCTTTGCGAGCGATGATTTCCTCGAAATCGACATAGGCTTTGCAATCGGCCGTACCCTGATCCGGGAAACGGGTGTAATAGTCATTGACTCGCTTGAGGGCATTTTCACGACGTGTGGTATCGACATCACAGACCGCGACGACCTGACCACGGGAAAGGAATCCGTCCAGCAGGCCCCGGCTTTGCTTGCCCATGCCGATAAAGCCTATCGTGATGCGATCATTGGGTTTAGTCTGTGCCGCCCAGATGGAGGAGGGTAGTATCATCGGCGCGATGGCCGCGGCCTTCAAAAACGCCCTGCGTGAGGTTTTCATCGATTCAGTCCTTTCACTATCATATATTATAGCATTCAACCACTTCTCGACTTTGTATTTACATTTCAACAGAAAGAGGCTTATCTTTGTATGACAAATTCAGACCTGCCGAAGTTACAATAGTCAGGATACAATATTCATTTTTCAGTTCAAAATACCACTTTTGGACTATAATTTAAAATTATGGTCTTTGCAATCATTCCAAAACCGGAATATTAGGTTCATCCGGCTTCCATCGCAGGCCGGGGATGTCTTCTTTTTTGACCTCCAGAACGCTGCCATTACGCAAATAGACTTGGCAGGTCCCGTGATAGTCCGTCGTCGCCATCTCCGGCCCGCCAACCAGATTCCACCGCCTCGGATAAACCTTTCGATCTTTCAGATATTCGTACCGATTGTCCTGCTCCTTGCTGAAATGCTGATAGAACGCCCGCTGCTGAACGGATTCGGCTCTTGGGCCGGAGTCTTTTCCGTTATCGGTCTCAAACAAAAACACCATATCCTGCGGCTGTTCAGAGGGCTGACTTTCATACAAATACTTATTCAACGCATACGTACATTCCACCTCGACTGCATCGGAGGCCGGACAATAGAAGCCTTTGGGGGCGACATCTCCATAAATGCATAGCAAATCACACCATTGGTCCGGGGCGGGGTATACATTGTATTCATCCTGATAATACAGAAAAGCTGTATATACTCCATAAAACATATTCAGCCTGCAAACGGTGCGATGAATCGTTTTTCTGACCTTAACCAGCCCCGGCAGGACAAGGGCCAGCACGATAAGTACAATCAGGACATGTTTTAGTCGCGGGTCAAGCCGTCTGTTTCCAGAAGGTCTGGGATTGGAGTATTGAATCGCAGCAAAAATCAGACAGCCCACACCCGCCGCGGCCAGTATCGGCCAGATAATCGAAGCCATCAGACAAAGGATACCCAGCCCCACCGCACACACAATCTGAATAATTCGCCGACTCCGGCCGGGATTAGTTCCAGATATTGCCTCCGTCGCGTTGTCGGTCATTCCAGTCCTTCCTGTTTTTTCTCCATCATACAAATTTTGATTCACAGGCCTATGCATAACAATAAAAACCCTGTATGTCCATTAATTTCACAAAAACACATGAAACAACAGAAAATAGACCGTGAAAAAAAATAGTGAGCACAAAAATTTTCAATTGAATTTGCCCCACCTCTTTAGGTTCAGATTTCCCAGGCCTAAATCCCACAGGATCTGGCAAAACCAATTGCAAGACAAACATATCTCTATATATTAAAACGACTTATGCAATATTTATTGCAATAAAACAGAACTCTTTTCAAATCTGCTTCAGAACAGATTGCTGAATCAGGCCCGATAAACAGGGCAAACAGGGTATTTCAGGTCATATTTTATTGGCTCATGCTTGACAAATGCCGGACGTTTATATTAACATTGTGTTAGACAGTACGAGGGTGCTGTCGGAGTGAAGGGATTTTGTTTATTCCAGTCTTGGAAGCGGACAAGGAGTGTCCGAAACAAATTACTTAAATTTCGGAGGTAGGGTAAAATGAAAAACATCAAAGTGATCCTGTCTGTCTGTGTGCTCTTGTTATCGGTCTGCAGTTATGCCGAATCCCTTCTTGCCCCGGGCGATCAAATCATCGCCGTCGATGCCACCGGCATGGTATCACGCAGTTCGTATC
Source organism: uncultured Pirellulales bacterium (assembly GCA_964630775.1). Classification (GTDB taxonomy): domain Bacteria; phylum Planctomycetota; class Phycisphaerae; order Sedimentisphaerales; family Anaerohalosphaeraceae; genus Anaeroglomus. The sequence continues at coordinate 39,002 of CAZVYY010000027.1, forward strand.
CCGGTGCAGAAGCACCGGCGCTGATACTGGATGCCAATTCGGGCACCAAATACCTGAATTTTGCTGGAAAAAACAGCGGTTTCATCGTTACTCCCGGTACGGCTGGAGCGGTTAAGAGCTTCGTAATTACAACCGCCAATGATGCCGCGGGACGCGATCCGGTGTCCTGGGTGCTCTATGGGACAAACGATGCCATCTCCAGCGCTGACAACAGCATGGGCGTATCGGAAAACTGGACCCAGATCGACGCCGGCACAGTCGCCCTGCCGGATGCACGGCAAACCGCAGGCCCGGTGGTCGCGGTCAACAACGCCACCGTGTACTCATCCTATAAGATGATATACACAACCCTGAAAGACAACAACACCCTGATGCAGGTCGCGGATGTATCGTTTTTTGAATCCAATGATGGAACTGGCTCAAGCTTCCTGTCACTGAGCGATTCGATCCTGGCCGTTCACCGGGATTGGGACAGCCGTTATCCCGGCGGAGAAAACCCCGCCAATCTGATTGACGGCTCCCTGAACAAATATCTGAATTTCGGCAAAGCAAACGCCGGATTCATCGTCACCCCGGCCAAAGGCGTCTCGCTCGTTCAGGGATTCCAAATTACCACCGCCAATGACTGGGCCGAACGCGACCCGGCTTCGTGGGTCCTCTATGGCACCAACGATGATATTGCCAGCATCGATAACAGTGACGGCCTGGGCGAAAATTGGGTCCTGATCGATTCCGGCGACCTGTCCCTGCCCGGCGAACGCAACACCCTCGGCTCTCTGGTTGCCGTGGACAACAGCTCTTTCTTCAAATCCTACAAGATGCTGTTCCCGACCCTGAAGAATGCCGATGCAACCAACTCCATGCAGATCGCTGAAATCCAGTTCTACGGCGTTCCCGAACCGACCACGGTTTGCCTGCTGGGACTGGGTGGTTTAGCCCTTCTGCGTCGCCGCTTCAGCCGGTAATAACTTTGATTGCACCACAGTAAAACTCTACAGACCGGACGGACTGCTGTACCGTCCGGTCTTTTTTTCCGCATTATCCTGTCCCTGATTCGGAAAATCATCTTGTTTAGCCCCCCCCCTTCTGCATGACTCGTCTATCATAATTTCAATTGCCTTTTTAGCTTATTGCCCTCATAATAGACCAGCAGGAACAGATTTTTCTATGAAATATAAATACACGCATTCGCCGGTTATCCTGCTGTAACTTGGCTTAGGAAAGGATGAATCATGTATAACAAGGAGTGGTTTATGGCCGTCATTGCCCTCACGGGCTCGATTCTGTATGCCCAGGGAAATCCGCTGCGGATACAAAGCCCCGACCAGAAAATTCAGATCACGGTTTCAACAGATAAGCAGCTCAGCTTGTTCGTTCAGTACCAGCAGGCCGACCTGGTCACAATCGGTCCGATCGGTCTGACCCTCGATGGCAACCGCACGCTGGGGCCGGACGCCTCCATCAAAAACACCGTCACACGCACAGTCGAGGAGCAGATTCAGGTGGTTGTCCCTGAAAAATTCAGCATCGTGCCGGACGTGTACAATGAACTGACCCTTCATTTCGATTCGTTTGGCCTGATTATCCGGGCCTATAACGACGGCATCGCCTATCGCTTTACCACCACCCTGCCGGGCACAATCCAGGTAGTAGAAGAACAGGTAAAATTCACCTTGACCGGCAATCCCACCGTCTATTTCGGTCTGGAAGACAGCTTCTACAGCCATTCGGAGCGGGAATACCTGCCCATGAAGCTGGATACCATTACCGACAAGCAATTCGCCCCCCTGCCTGTGGTAGTCGATATTGCCGACGGTCCCAAAATGGCCATCGTTGAATCCGACCTGAGAGATTACCCCGGTCTGTATCTGCAGGGCACCGCCGGCGGCAGTCTTACCGGAATTCTGCCCAAAGCCGCCCTGGAAACCGAAAACACCTCACCGCTGGATGTCAAAGTCAAAACCCGGGCCGACTATCTGGCCAAAACCGAAGGCACCCGTGCATTCCCCTGGCGAGCGGTCATTATTGCTGCCGCCGACAAAGACCTGCTGACCAATCAGATGGTCTATAAACTGGCCGAACCCTGCAAACTGAAAGACCCATCATGGATTAAGCCCGGCAAAGTCGCCTGGGACTGGTGGAACGCCAACAATATTTATGGAGTCGATTTCAAATCCGGCATCAACACCGAAACGTACAAATACTACATCGATTTTGCCTCCAAATACGGCATTGAATACATCATCATCGATGATGGCTGGTCGCCCCAGGACGACCTGCTGACCACCAAACCCGGCATGAACATCCCGGAAATCGTCAACTACGGCAAGCAGAAAAATGTCGGCGTCATTCTCTGGATGAGCTGGGTGGTTCTGGACCGGCAATTGCAGCCCGCCCTTGAGCAATTCTCCAGGTGGGGTGTCGTCGGTCTGAAAGTCGATTTCATGCAGCGCGACGACCAGTGGATGGTCAATTACTATGAGCGTATCCTGGCCGAAGCCGCCAAGTATAAAATGCTCGTTGATTTCCACGGCGCCTACAAGCCCACCGGCCTGCGACGAACCTATCCCAACTACATCACCCAGGAAGGTGTCCGCGGCAACGAATGGAATAAATGGTCCGATTCCTGCTCCATTCAGCATACCATCACCCTGCCGTTTACCCGCATGGTGGCCGGCCCGATGGACTTTACCCCGGGAGCGATGCGCAACGCCGGCAAAGCACACTTTAAATATATCAACGAACGGCCCATGAGCATCGGCACACGCTGCCGTCAATTGGCCATGTATGTCCTGTATGACAGCCCCCTGCAGATGCTCTGCGACAGCCCGTCGAACTACCTCCGCGAGCCGGAGTGTATGGAGTTTCTTGCCGCCGTCCCGGCCATCTGGCACAACACCATTGCCCTCGATGCCAAAATTGCCGACTATGCCGTCATGGCCCGTCAGTACGGCAGCGACTGGTATATCGGCGGCATGAACGGCGAAAAAGCAATGACCTGCACGGTAGATTGCTCTTTCCTGCCCGAAGGCCAGTTTGAATTGACCCTCTTCCAGGATGGCGTCAATGCCGACCGGTTTGCCGAGGATTACAGGAAAATCACAAAAACCATCACCAGACAGGACAAACTGGAAATCAAACTGGTCTCAGGCGGCGGCTTTGCCGGTAGAATGGTCAAAAAATAACTTGTTTAAAGACAAGCTGTTATGAAAAATACAACAGAGGTAAAGAAATGGGCAGAGGTGGATTCGAACCACCGTAGGCGTTAGCCAATGGATTTACAGTCCATCCCCTTTAGCCACTCGGGCATCTACCCAAACAAGAGAAAATATTGTAACGGCCCGGAGTCAAAAAACAAGTAAAAATTAGCCTTTTTTTGATTCCGGGCCTGAAATATCATGAGACGGCTGTTTTCAGAGTCGTTCAGGATGCAGTATGTCGTTTACCACTTTCCGGATTTACGGGCCGGAGCCTGCGGATGCCCGGCCAGACACGCTTCGGACTTGATGATTTCTTCCTCCGGCAAATAATACGGCTTCAGTTTGCCGGACATGTAGGCATCATATCCCATCAGGTCCATCAGGCCATGGCCGCTATAGCTGAACACGATAACCTTTTCCTTGCCTTCCTCTTTGGCCTGTTTAGCCTGTCGAATGACCCCGGCAATCGCATGGCTGGTTTCAGGTGCACAGATAAAGCCTTCGGTTTTGGCCCACGTCATCGCCGCTTCATAGCATTCCATCTGGTCGATCGACTGCGGCGTATGCAGACCTTCCACGACACACTGGCAGACCAGCGGCGCCATGCCATGATAACGAAGCCCGCCGGCGTGAATCGGTGCCGGAACAAACGCATGACCGAGAGTATGCATCGCCATCAGCGGCGTCATACAGGCGATATCGCCGTAATCGTAGGCAAACTTGCCCCGCGTCATCTTCGGACAGGCCGTCGGCTCGACCGGGATAATATCTATTTTTGCACCATTAATTTTGTCGAGAGTAAACGGCATCGCGATACCAGCAAAATTGCTGCCGCCGCCGGCACAGCCAACCACGACATCCGGCAGTTTTTCCCCGACACTCTTCAATTGAGCCTTGGCCTCCAGCCCGATAATGCTCTGATGCAAAAGCACGTGATTCAGCACGCTGCCCAGCGAATACCGCGTCTGTCCGGTCGTATCCGTCACCGCGGCCTCTATTGCTTCCGAAATCGCAATCCCCAGACTGCCGGGGGTGTCCGGAAATTCCGCGAGAATCTTTCGACCGGCGTTTGTCTCATTGCTGGGACTGGCAACACAATTGGCCCCCCAGACCTGCATCATCAGCTTGCGGAAGGGTTTCTGGTCAAAGCTGATACGCACCATATACACCTTGCATTCCAGCCCGACAAGCTGACAGGCAAAGGCCAGCGCCGAACCCCATTGCCCGGCTCCGGTTTCGGTCGTGAGCTTCTTGATGCCGAATTGCTTATTATACCATGCCTGCGGCACCGCAGTATTGGGTTTGTGGCTGCCCGCAGGGGAAACGCTTTCATCTTTATAATAAATCCTGGCCGGCGTCTGGAGATAGCGTTCCAGATACACAGCCCGCCGCAGCGGCGACGGACGCCAGCGATATAAAATATCCAGCACTTCTTCGGGAATATCGATCCATCGCTGGGTGCTGACTTCCTGCTCAATGATATTCATTGGGAATACCGGCGCCAGCATGTCCGGCGATACCGGCTTGCCGTCTGGAGTCAACGGCGGCAGAAGCGGAGTTGGCAAATCGGCCGCGATATTGTACCATTGACGGGGGATGTCCTGTTCTTGAAGCAAGATTTTTCGATTCATAATACCTTCTTTCCAATTAAGAATTTTCGAGTTATTGAATCTTTATTCTTGAGAACCTTGGCACCACGGGTAATTTTACAAAGGCTGATACCCATTTCCGAAGCAATCTGCCGTTGCGGCACGCCCTGACTCAGCTTTCGCATCAGCTCCCATCGCAGGGTCAAATCATGCAGTTCCGCAAGGGTCATGATTTCAGTCAGAAACTGCTCCATTTGCTTTGCATCCCGAATCTGGCATAACGCAGCACATAGCTGGTCCATGCCATTGACGTCTGGTTTCACCTTGTTTCTAACCATAGAAACATCCTACTCCATTTTAACAAAAAAGTAAAGTCGTCTTTATTTAATTTTTAACTATTTTTGTCCAGTTTCCGCCGAAATCGGTATCGATGCAACTATTCAACCAATTTCCGTCCTGTGGTATTGGCGGCTGAAGGCTCAACGGATTTCAAAAACGATTTCTCAATCTGGGATATCCATTTTGCAAGCTGCGCCTTCGACACTTTCTCCACCGGTATCTGCCCGCCGGCATAACTGTCATGCCCGCCGCCGGCCCCCTTTCTGGCCACAACATGTCGAATGACTTTGCCGGCCGGGGGGGATTCGGCATCCGTCCGTAATGACAGCAGCATGGTGCCCTCATAAAAGCCATAACACAGCACCCAGACAATCTGTTCGTCGCGAAGCAGCAGGTCGGCCATCTCTCCGACCATATCCGGATTGGTTACAGTACCCAGCGAACTAATCACCGCCCTGCCGAATACCCGGGCATTGTTCAGGCATTCCGCCAGGTATTTATAATATTCACGCTGCACCGCACCATGCTGAATCTGGCTGAGAATGCGCTTATTCGCCCTTGGATACAGTGCCATCAGCGCATTGACATCCGCACAGGTCGTATCCCGCCCGAGGTCCTGGGTGTCGGAACGAATTCCATATAACAGCGCGGTGGCAAGCGAGGCATCGATTTCAATGCCCGACGCAAACAGGTACTCCACCAGAATCGTCGAGGTGGCTCCGTAATGACTGCGGATATCGGTAAAACGGCACTGCCGGCTATTCCGATGACAGGGATGGTGATCAATAACAATATCCGGCTCCACATCCGGCGGCAGACTGTTATTGCCGGTTCCGGGCTGGGTATCCACCATGGCAATCAGATCAAACGATGCAAAATCAATCTGCTCAGCCGGTCGCAGGTTCAGGCCCAGATACTTGACCAGGGCCCGATTTTCCGCCCTGCCGACGGTCCCGCCATGCGCAATGGAACATTGGATATTGGCGAACTGATTGGCAATTTTCCGCAGCGCCACCGCCGAGGCAATCGCATCCGGATCCGGATGATTCTGCATGACAATCAGCATGGTGGCATTATGATTGATCACCTCGCACAGTTGCTTGAGTTTGGCTTTGGTCTTTTCCATTTTTAATTCGCAGCAATCCGTCCTTGATTTCTATTTGCCTTTTCGAAACGGCCTCAATCCCATTTTGGCCCCATCTGCCAGGGCTTTTTTGGCCGTCGGGTACGCCCTGCTGACCGTGTCTATTTCTTCAATAACATAAAAAGCATCGGGATGATGCTTCTTAAGAATAGCCAGGAACGCATTCACCTCCCGACGAGACACCACGGTAAATATCTGTTTGACCGGACCATACGCCCCCTGCCCGTCAAAACAGGTGATGCCGTACCCGGCCTGCCGAACGGCTTCCATCAGCGGCTTGATATCCTTGTTGAACACCACGCGAACCACCACAAAGCCCATCGACAGTTTTTCGACAATCAGAATCCCCACAAAATTGCCCGTCGCAAAACCCGCCGCATAAGCCACATAACAAATCGGGTTGGACAGGTTTTTCATAATCTGTCCCATGGCCACAATCCAGATGAGAACTTCAAAAAAACCCGCACAGGCTGCCAGGTATTTATACCCCCGTGTCACAAAGATGACGCGCACCGTCCCGATGGTCACATCGCAGATGCGGGCCAGAAAAATCAGAATCGGAAGAACGATCCATGAAAAAACCTGAATCTCCGCCAGTCCCGTCCGCATCGTTAACAGTTCCATCATGATTAGTTCCTTGCCGGCAATCGAAGGCTCACAGCCAATTCTGACGTTTGAAATAATACAGCATGACTCCCACCGTCACCGCAATCAGCGACCAGAATCCAACCGGATACATCCAGTATGAGTCCAGCTCCGGCATGTGCTTGAAATTCATCCCATACACACTGGCCAGAAAGCTCAACGGCATGAAAATTGTGGCAATCAGCGTCAGCATTTTCATCACGGAATTCATCCGCGTATTCAGGCTCGACAAATACACTTCCAGGAGACTGGCGATCACATCACGAAGACTTTCTATCGCATCGATAATCTGGATGGCATGGTCATATACATCACGAAGATATACCTTGGTTGATTCCTGAATCAGTTCACTGTCGGACCGCTGCATGGAGGCGGTTAATTCCCGCATCGGCCAGATGCACTTGCGAAGCATCGTCAATTCACGCTTGAATTCGTGAATATGGCCAAGGATTTGCTGATCCGGCTCGTTCAGTAAATCCTCCTCCAGCTTTTCAATCTTTTCGCCGTAACTGTCGAGAATGGAAAAATACTGGTCCACAATCGAGTCAATCAGACAATACGCCAGGTAATCAGCACTCATCTTCCGTGCCCGTCCCTTGTTATTTCGCAGGCGGTCCCGTATCTGATCGAATACATCCCCCACGGTTTCCTGAAACGTAATCAGGCAATTCTGCCGCAGAATCATACTGATTTGCTCGGTCAGAATTTCACTGCGCCCTGCATCGTACCGCAGCATGCGAACCACGATAAACAGGGTATCCTCATAATCCTCCATCTTGGGCCGCTGGCCGGGCACGACAATATCTTCCATGACCAGGGGGTGCAGATTGAACCGCTTGCCGATTTTTTCGACAAGCCCCACATCGCTGATGCCGTCGATATTAATCCACGAGGTGCCCAGAGTGGCCTGGTAATCCAGCACCTCTTCAATCCGTGAAAGGCTCTGCTCCTTGAACAGGTTGGCATCGTATTCCATCAGGCTGATACGGACCGGTTCGGCGGGAGTTTCACCGGCGTAAAACACTGTTCCGGGCGGCATCCCCGCCTTACGCAGATTGCCTCGTATCAGACGCAGCGGACGAATGATTTTCTTTTTCTTCTTGGACATACCTGATTCCTGCTGAATCGCCATGCCAGACGTATGGATGCTTTCAAGCTATGGCTGTTCTTCCATACCTTCAATTATAATCTCCCCCCCGTTTTTCCATTCACACACAGCCACCGCACCCGCCGGATTAATCCGCAGATAATTATTTCGAAGGCCGACCCAGCAGCCGCTGTTATAATACCAGTCGCCGGTGCGCCCGGCCTTATGCGTATGGCCCGTTACCAGCACATCATACCCTTCACGCAGCCGGTCTTTCTGATACAGGGCCAGAATCCCTTTAACCTTTTCCGGGTATTGTGTCGGCGTCAGCGAGGCCTCGAAATCCGGCGCCATCTGCCGCGTCTGGCTCTTTTCAAGCTGATTGACCGACAAATTCATAATCCACATGAATCCCCGTCCGATCCGCAGCAGCGTCTTTTCAGTCATCCCCCCCGCCGACAGCAGGGGTGAGCCTTTGCGATCCTCAATAATCCCGCCCAGAATAGACAAAATGCGGCCCCAGCCCGGGGTTCCATTTCGATGAAACGGATCCAGTTCGTGCCCATGCATGAACTTGAATTGCCGGCTCCCGAGTTGACGCATAAAAGGCCCGCTCATCCGGTCAAAGAAGGGGTGATTCAGCAGCCGGGTCCCGATCATCTCCTCGAAGTCCGCGTCATGATTGCCAATGACATAAACCGCTCCCATCTCTGCCAGCCGATCCAGGAACGCCATCCGCTCTATCAGCACACGGCTGATGTTGGCCTGCCAGAATTCAAACAGATCGCCGAGAATAAACAGCTCGCCCTTTTCCTTTCCCACAAAGTCCAGAAAACGTGAAAACTCCCTCGCTTTGTTGTCAAAGGCAAAGTTATCCCGCGGCCCGCCGTCACCCATGTGCAGGTCGCTGACTACAAATATCGTCCTTGAATCATCCATCAAAAACATCCACGCCAAACAGCCTGAACGCTCACATCCAGACACTGAATCATACCCTGTTTGGACGGTTTTGACCAGTCTTGATTTTATGCCAATACAAATCCGTTTATTCCGGATTAATACTTCTTTCGAAACCGGGCCGTCGGGATATTCAAAATCGAGCGGTATTTGGCCACGGTGCGCCGGGCGATGTTGCCCATCCCCGCCTCGGCCAGTTTCAGCCGCAATTCGTCGTCCCCGAGGGGATTGGCCTTGTCCTCGTTATCGACGATTTCCTGCAGTTTGGCCTTCACGGCGTCATAGCTCAGTTCACGTCCCTGCTCATCTTCCGTACCGCCGGTAAAGAAACTCCGCAGCGGCAGAATCCCCTGCGGCGATTGCATATACTTGCCCGCGACCGCGCGCGAGATCGTCGCAATATGCACACCCACCTGCTCGGCAATCGTCGCCATCGGCAGCGGCTTCAAAAACAGCTTGCCCTTGTCGAAAAAGTCTTTCTGAAACTCCACAATCGCCCGCGCCACCTTGAGCAGGGTTTGCTTGCGCTGCTCGATGGCATCCATAAACCACTGGGCCGAACGAATGTTTTTCTGCAGAAACTGGCGGGTATTTTCGTCAAGCCCGCGGTCTTTGGCCATTTTCTGATAAAATCCGTTGACTCGCAGACTTTGCAGTCGGGCATCCATCAGGCTGACAGTATAGCCCCCCTTGCCGTCCGGCTCGACAATCACATCAGCGGTAATGGGGTGATTCTCGTTGCGTCCGATGGACAGCCCCGGCGAGGTATCCAGCTTGCTCATCCGCTCGATGGCCTTGCCGATGCGCTCGATGCTGACATTCATCTTTCTGGCAATCCGCGGCAAGTGGTTATCCAGCAAATCCTGCCAGTGATTGCGGACCAGCTCTATTTCAAACGACATATCCTCGGGAAACTGTCTCATTTGAATCAGCAGGCATTCCCGCAGATCTCTTGCCCCAACCCCCGCGGGTTCCATTTTTTGGATCAGCTCCAGCGCCTGGTTGAGTTCTTCCAGGCCAAACGGATACTTATCTTTGTTATGCAGCTGCTCCAGCCGCACCGACAAATACCCTTTGTCGTCGATATAATCAATAATCAGCTCACCGGCAGCCTTAACCCCTTCCGGCGCATCCACCAGCCGCCATTGTTCTTTCAAAGAATCATTCAGCGACACCTCGTTGGCGGCGGTGTTCTGCATCGCTTCCAGCTTCTTGTCCGGCTGGCCGTCATCCCTGGCAGGCCGGTAAGAACCCCCGTCAAAATAGTCGCCATAATAGTCGGAAATGTTGTCCAGCCGCTGAAAATCCTCAACCCGGTCGGAATCATCCCCGACCACCAGTTCTTTGTCTTCCACATCCTCAGCCTGCCTGGATTCCGTCGGTTCCGCCTGGACCTGCTGCGGCTCTTCATCCAGTTCCAGCACCGGATTGCTGTTCAGCTCGGCCTCGATTTTTTCCTGCAGCGCAAGCAGCGGCAGTTGAAGCACCTCCATCGACTGGATCATTCGAGGGGCCAGCTTCATCCGCTGTTCCATCCGCATCTGGTTGGACAAAGACAGTTTCATGCTTAGCGTATCATATTCATAACTACCTGCTGTTTGCAGGGTTTATCTGCATTTAAGAATTATTATATCAACATGGCGTGATTATAGCAAACGCTGTGCCATTTTCAAAGAGGATTTCTGCCCAGAATTGCATCCGCCAGGATATTGCCGCTGGCAAATTCAATGGTCGAACCTGTGGGCAGGCCGCGAGCCAGACGGGTCACCTTGACATTCATCCCCGACAATAGCGATTGAATATACAGCGCCGTACCATCCCCCTCCAGATTGGGATTGGTCGCCATCACGACCTCCTTGACTGTTCCTGTGCGAATCCGCTTGATCAGAGCATCAATCGTCAGGTCAGCCGGCTCAACCCCCTCCAGCGGTGCTATATGTCCGTTGAGAACATGATACACCCATTTGCAAAGCCCTGTTTTCTCGAGACTTATCACATCTTTGGGCTGCTCGACCACACAAATAATCGAGTTATCCCGCCGTGAATCAGAACAAATCGGGCACGACTCCGACTCAGCCAGGTTAAAACAGGTCTTGCACTGGCGGATATTCTTTTTGACATCCGAAATCGCCTCCGCCAGGGCCAGCGCCTCCGGCGACTCGGACTTTAAGATATGAAAAGCCAGACGTTCAGCCGTTTTGGGGCCGACACCCGGCAATTTGGCAAACTGGTCGATCAGATTATTCAGGCTTTTGGTATATGCGGGATTCATAGCTCAGTTTCCTCAGTCAAGTCTTTCCGCTCGGTTTCCGGCTCCTCCAGTCGCTCAATCTTGATTGGCCTGGCCGACAGTCCCTGCAAAATCATCTGAACCGCCGGGTCGGACATCACCTGCTCTTCCTCTTTGCGATTCAGCCGCGCCCCCGGCGTTACCGCGGGAGTCGCCGCCTTGGCCGTCTGCAATTGGGCCGACTCAAATTTGACATTCACTGCCTCCCCCAGCGCATCCTTCAAGACCTTCTCAATCACATCGGTCTTCTTGCGGCACATATCGATAGCAAGCTGCCCCTTGCCGTCATTATGGAATTGAATCGTCAGCATCCCGTTGCGAAACTCCCCCGGCTGGGTCTGCGACAAAAATGATCCAATCTGGAAATTGCTCGCCCGTATCCGCTCAATAATCTGCGGCCACTGCTGCACAATGGACTGTAAATCGACAGCTCCGTCAAACAAAGGCGAATTCACCGCAGCCTGGGGCTGTTCCGCCGCCGCAGATTCAGTTGGAATGGAAGATGGGGTATTAGCGGACGGGGCTATAAATTTTTTTTTTACGTCCCCCGCCGCCGCAGACGCTGTGCCGCCGCGAAGCTGCTGAGAAACCGCATCCAGACCCATAAAATGCTCGCTCATCGCAAGCCGCAAAAACGTCGCTTCCAGCAAAGCCCGGGCTGTCTCGCTGTTGCGCAGCGTCCAGCGGAGCCGCTCCAGCGTCGTAATCGAAAACACCAGCCACGGAATATCAAATTTGTCGCCAAGCTGCACCAGTTTTGCCGGCGAAACACCCGACAGCAGCAAAACAGGACTGTTCACCCCCGCGGCCTTGATGACCATCATATCACGGAACAGTTCCACCGCCGCCTCGGCTACCTGCGAGGCACTCTGTCCCTGCATCGACAACGCCTCAATCGATTTCAAAACCGCCGCCGGGTCCGCCGCAGCAATACTTTGAATCAGGGCATTCAGATTTTCCGCCCCCGGCCTGCCCAATAACTGCTCCAGCATCGGCAGCGTCAGCGGCTGCGTCCCGGAACTGATAAGCTGATCCAGCAGACTCAGGGCGTCACGCATCGACCCGTTGGCCAGCCGCGACAACTGCATGAGGAAATCCTGTTCAAACGCAATCCCCTCTTTGCCGAGAATGTCCGCAAGCTGCTTGCCGATGGTCTCCGGGCTGATGGCCGAAAAATCGAACCGCTGGCACCGCGACTGAATCGTCGGCAGCACCTTGTTCGGCTCAGTCGTGGCAAAGATAAATTTGACATGCGCCGGCGGCTCTTCCAGAATCTTCAACAGAGCGTTAAAGGCCTCCGTCGTCAGCATGTGCACTTCGTCAACAATGTAGATTTTATACCGTGCCCGTGCGGGCCGATAGATGGCATTCTGCCGCAGCTCCCGAATATTATCAATACCGCGGTTGCTGGCACCGTCGATTTCAATCACGTCGATGTCGTCGCCGGTATTCACCGCCACACAGCTATCACAGGCAAGACACGGCTCGGTTGTCGGCGCATCGGCCTTCAGGCAGTTCAGCGACTTGGCCAGGATACGCGCCATCGTCGTCTTGCCCACACCCCGCGTCCCGCAAAACAGGTACGCATGCGCCACCCTGCCGGTCTTGATGGCGTTTTTGAGCGTCTGTGCGACGGCATCCTGACCGACCACGTCGTCAAACGTCTGTGAACGAAACCGTCTGGCTAAAACCGTATATGACATTGCTTATCCTGCCCAGTTGCCGTGTGTTTATCCCTGCCCCGGCATAATGTGCACGCGGCAAAATATACCCGCTGGGTATAGAAAAGTGGTCGGGTTTGCCACGGCACAGCCCGCCGGCCGCTTAGGGCTGCTCGGTTCCCCGCCTGACCCGGTTCACGCGCGGTACTTGCATGGGACCCGACCATCAAAATTCGTTTGTCGTTATTTCTATCCCGCATTCGATACCATTTGAACTCGAATGAGGCAGTCAGTATAGTCGCTCGCCCGGAAATTTCCAGAAAAAACTCAAATTAACCCGCTTTTCTCACCTTTTTTGCAGCACGACTAATAATTCCGCTTCATGACCGCTCCGCAATTCAAAATATTCACGCCCATTCTAACTTGTTTTTCGTACAAAACAGGATATAGTCAATGACTTCTATTTTTACGAACCAATCAGGTACAATATACGATGTCGAACGAACATAAACAGAGTTTCTATAAAAATATATCATTGAATGTCCGAAATCGCCTCCTCAGCGGCATCTTCGTTATCGTGCCATTTGCGGTCACAATTGTCATTATCTTCTGGCTGTTCAACACTCTCAAGGGCTTTCTTGAGCCCATCGTCAATAAAGTGCTGGCGTTCCTCTTGAAGATTCACTTGATGCAGCAGCTCCCCGAGCACTATGTCAAATATGCCATCTCGCTGGCAACCATCCTGTGCCTCCTGTTCATCATTTACCTGATAGGAGCTATCGCCAAATTCGTCGCAGGCCGGAAACTCCTCGGCTTGGGCGAAACCCTCGTCATGCGGATTCCTTTAGCCAGCACCATCTACTCGGCCACCAAGCAGGTCACTACCGCCTTGTCCCTGCCGGACAATACGGCTTTCAAATCGGTGGTCATGGTCGAATTTCCGCGAAAAGGGATGTATTCCCTCGGCTTTCTGACAGGAAGTATCCCGGATATTTTCACTCCAGACGCCAGCAAAAAATATTGCAAGGTATTTATTCCAACCAGCCCCAATCCGACTACCGGCTTTTTCATCATGCTCCCGGCCGGTGACGTCCTGCTGACCAAAATGACCGTCGAAGAGGCCTTCAAAATGATTATCTCAGGCGGCATCGTCGCCCCCGAAACCCTCCCCATCACAGGCCCCGTCTCCCAAAGCCAGAACCTCATCCAATAAAAAAGGCGGACCCCATCGTCCGCCTTGAATTCAACTGCCGCCTGAAGCGTTACTGAACCTCAATCCAATAATCGCTTTCAGTGTATTTGCCGGTTGAAATCCAGATGCCATCTTCATTAGTCTGCCCGTACCATGTCTCGAAACCAAGACACACTTCATAGCTGCCCGCAGCCATAGTGACCGGCACACCCAGCCCGGTACTGTCAATCGACAGCATGATCTCTTCGTCGATACCGAGTGCCTCCTGTTCATAATCCAGCCATATCATTCGAGCCGCCGGATCCGTACAGGCATGCCACGCAAACGTCACCGGCGAAGTCACAAAACTGGCAGGATTGATGCTGGTGAATTCAGGCCTCTGCGTCGGCAAAGGAATGGGATCCGTGGTACCCGGAACGCCGAACCATGCCCTGGTCTGCTCAACACGTCCATCGGTGTAATAGATAATGACGGCATACTCACCATCACCATAGGCCGTCAAAAAGTCACTGCTGGCGCTTTCCACCTCATACCACCACTCCCAGCGGCCCGTCTGAGAATCATACTCCCTGCCCATCTCATGACAGTTTCCGTATTCATCCACATATTCATTATATTCACCCAGCATCACAAAACAAAACCGCTCGCCGGGAGGCATCACCATGATCTTCGACACCGTACCGTCGGTTTCAATATCGCATTCAAAATTATAGGTGTCATCAAAGTCATTATCAGGCGATTCATAATCCCGGTACACCTCGATTTCGATTTCAAACACATGGCTGGAAATGGAGGCATCGTTTTTGACATAGAACTCATAATCGCTTTTAGTGTATTTGCTGACGCGCAAGCAAATGTCGTCGCTGTTAACTGTATCATACCTTGCCGCATATCCAATATAGGCTTCATAATCCCCTCCGGGCAGTTCCACCGGATCCCCAAAGCTTGTACAGGTAATCGGGTCTACCGATGCACATTCACCATACAGGTATTTATGCTTACACTCCATCATAACAGCGTCAGCCGCCGGGTCCGTACAAGCTTCCCACGCAAAGGTCACCGGCGATGTCAGGATGCTGCCATTCGCAAAACTGGTAAAGACCGGTATCTGCGTCGGCTGCGGGATTATATCACTGGTACCCGGAATCCCGAACCAGACGGTCGTTTGCTCACGCCGCCCGCCCTCATGTGTCACGGTGATGGTATAATCTCCATCTCCATAGTCCAAAAGCGAACTCGCTTTCAGAAATTCTCCTTCATAAAACCAGCGATAGCGCCTATGTTCGTCCTCATATTCTCTGCCCATCACTCTGTGCACTCCAACGAGGCCATTGATGTTCACGCAGGTTTCTTCCTCAATACCCCGATTGGGTATTACGAATGTCTTGCCCGCCGGGGTCGTAAATTCCAGCCCGACAATTGTCTCATCCGTCACCACTTCGAGTTCAAATACGTATTCATCGTCATCCTCATTTTCGACGTCTTCGTAATCCCGTCCAATGGCAATATCAATCCAATACACATGATTGGAAATCGCATCCTTTTCCAGCCACTGCTCAGCGAAAACCTGCAAATCAAGCAAATCCACCGACTGGTCACCGGTCAGGTCGGCCCCGCCGCAGAAACCGCAGTCCGCCGCCTGCCAGTACGCCGCAAGAATCGCAAAGTCCGCCAAATCCATCCGGCCGCTGCCGTCCATATCCGGCCGATGCCATATCAGCCTCGGATAATCCTGCCCGCTCATCATCCACACCGGCCTGTAAAAAAATAACCAACCTGCATCGGTAAAGGTTGTCAGGGTCTGCATCTGTTCGGTTGTTTTGCCAAAAACACCCTCAGAGGAACCTTCTCCAACCCCCGACGTCTGTCCACTGGCCTGCACATCCCAAAAACACGTACCCATACACTCACCGCTGTTAATCCCAATCAGCCCGCCCAGCGATGCAAAAACAGTCTCCGAAATCACCCTTCCGGCCGAATAGCATCCGCTGAACGTACCGCCGTTATTATTGCCCACCAGCCCGCCGGCACCTTTTGAAGGACTGCCGCCCTGCCTGCAGGCAACAAGAGCCATCGAATAACAATCGCGGATGCTGCCCCATTCAAGATTCTCTCCAACCAGCCCGCCAATTTCCCAAATGCCCCCCACAGAACCTTTCGTAGAACACTGATAAACCTGACCATAATTTTGCCCGACTGCGACACCGCAGGTATCGGTCCCATAGACATCACAGTTTGCATAACACCGTTCAATCACACCGGCGTTGACCGCCGCAATCCCCCCCACCAACTCATCCGCATCAATACTGCCGTAAACAAAGCAGTGGGATATAGTCCCCCAATTATCACCCGCCAATAGTCCTGCATACCAATCCCCGCGAACTATCGCATGGGTGAGGGTCAGATTTTTTATCGTTCCGTCATTGACGCCGAACAGTCCAACATAGTCCCCATGGTAATTATTAATCGTAAGGTTCATGATGCGGTGGCCGCGTCCATCAAATGTTCCGCGAAAGGACGCCCCCTGAAAATTCCTGTCGCTGGCATCCATATCCCGCGCAATCACCGCCGTGGTAAACGTCTGCCCTGCAAGGTCAATATCGGCGGTCAGAATAAAATGCTTATCATAATCCTCGTTGGCCGCCGCCATAGTCAGCAGGTCCTGCTTATTGGCAATCTGATAGGGATCCGCTTCCGTCCCGCTGCCGCCGCTGTATTGTGCAACGATTTCCCATGCCAGTTGCGGATACCGATTACTACCCATCTGCCAGTCGGCCGCATCCCCGTCATCGTCTGCAAAATCCCACCCCGCGGACGTAAAGGTCTCCAGCGTCTGCATTTGTGCTGTGGTTTTCCCCGCAACCCCGCTGCCTCCAGCACTGGCGGACTTGCCGGTCGTCTCCATATCCCAGAAACAATCGCTGACCGTCCCGGAATTAAACCCGCACAATCCCCCCGCAAATGAACTTCCCGTAACCAATCCCGCTGCATAGCACTGGCCGATCGTCCCCGCGGCGGCATACCCGCACAATCCCCCGATGGAGTTGCCGCTGCCTGACACTGCCCCCAGGGCATAACACTGATAGATGCTTCCGGAGGAGAAATTGTAGCCAACCAGCCCCCCAACCGAACTGACACCCATAACCATACCGCTGGCATGGCATCGGCTGATCGTGCCGGAGGAATTCCCCCCGCACAGACCGCCGACATTATTGCCCTCACCTGTCACTATACCAGTGGCATAACTGTCGTGAATCTGTCCCGATGAAAAATTATACCCGCACAGGCCCCCTACATGATTCCCGTCGCCAAAGACATAGCTGGATGAATAGCAGCATGTAATCGTTCCCTGATAATTTCCCCCGCATAACCCCCCGACATATAAACTTTCGCCAAAAACGTAAACAGCAGCATAACTTCGGCTGACGGTCCCGGCATTATTCAGGCCGCACAAACCGCCTACATACCAGTCACTGCCAGAGAGCGTCCCTGTCACAGAACAGTCTATAATCTGACCAAAATTAGCACCGCATAAGCCCCCAACATATCGCCTGCCTAATGCATGCACCTCAATTAATTTCAAGTTCTTAACCTGCCCCGCCGCACCAATCCGGCCAAATAGACCCACATAATCACTGTCCGGCAAATAAATATCAATATAACCAATTGTATATCCGCTGCCATCCAATCTCCCGACAAACGGGGTCGTATTATTGCCCACCGGGGTTTGTTCTCCTTCCAGATCGATATCGGCAGTCAAAACAAAGTGCTTGCCCCAATCGCCCGGCGTAGTCATCAGCGTCTGCCAATCCGCAGGGCTGCTGATTTTGTAAGGCCGGACCGAAGTCCCATCCCCGCCCGAATACGTCCCCGCCCAAAGAGCTCCGCTGATACAGAAATACACCGCTAAAATTGCCAACCCCAACATGTTGTGATATCTCATGATATCCTCCAATAACCTGTCTAAAAAATCTTCGTCAAACAATGCTGCAAACATAAGGAAATCATTATAACAAAATCCACAATACCATGTCAATTGTGGAAACTACGTATTTTAACATACCATAATAAGATTATTTACATCTGATTAATTTTATGATATTTTTTATTTTGTTAGCAACTTTTCCCTCTCGTCCGACATATATATAGGCTGGCCTGAAGGAGGCCCGCGGGAAGCAATTCCCGACAGAATTCATAGCTTTTACTACGAACTACGAACTTTTAAAAAGGAGGAGCAAAAATGCAAAACAAACCCAAATTCGAATTCTTGCATCCCTGTATCCCTGCATCCTTACATTCTTGTTTCCTACCAAACGAACCCAATCCCGTCCCGCCTGTAACACATTTCCCTTTGCAGAAGTCTTAATTCATGGATATAATCATAACCGCAATTTTCGCAAAAATAGTTTGTTTCTCGCGAATCAATGGACTGAACTGGAGATATCTGCTCTTGTACCATAAAAACCTTAACTCGCTAAGGTTTGTCTTCTATACGATGGGGCTTCTTTCCATTGTGATTGTCGCCGGCTGCAATCCCGCCCGGCAGCGCATGGAAGAGTTCAACAGCCTCTATCAGCAGGGTCAGTTCCGCGAAGCCGAAAAGTTCTGTGCCGACAAGATCAAGAATCACGCCAATCCCGGCCGGGAAGACCTCCTCTGGGCCTTGCAGTTAGCCGCCGTCCAGAGGGCCCAGAAAAAGTATGAAGACAGCACCCTGTGGTTTGACCGCTGTGAAGACATGATGAAAACCTTCGACCCACAGTGGCGCCAAACCGACATCCTCGGCACCACTCTGGTCAATGATAACATTATTCCTTATCGCGGCCAGACTTACGATGGCGTTCTTGTCAATACCTACAAAGCCTTGAATTTTATCGCCATCGGCAAAGACGACCTGGCCCGTGTGGAATTCAACCGTGCCATGGAACGCCAGACCCGCGCCAAGGAAAAGTTCAGTGCCGAAATCCAGAAGGAAAAAGACAAGCTGGATAAGCTCAACGCCGACAAGAAAGTGGACTACACCAAATCCAGCGAGAATCCAGACATTAAAAGCCGGATCCAGCAGGCTTACCCTCAGATTTATGAATTCGAGGCCTATCCGGACTTTACAAATCCATTTTCAACCTATCTTGCAGGCGTCTTTTTTACCATCCTTGGCGATGTCGGCAAGGCCAGAGATTTACTGCGGGAAAGCGCAGGTATGGTCCCGGACAATCCCTATATCCAAAAGGACTTTGAAGTCGCTGATCGATGGATAAACAATCTCGCAACTCCGGAGCCGACCGTCTGGGTCTTCTTTGAAAATGGGGTTGGCCCAATAAAAGATGAATTCAGGGTGGATTTGCCGCTTTTTCTCTTTACTGGAAAAGTGTATTATGCCGGCATTGCTTTGCCAAGATTAGTGGAACGCTGGCCCGCTACGCCGCGTCTATCTGTACAGAGCAATGGCCAAACATTCCAGACTGAACTGGTCGGAGATATGGACCGGGTCATTCAGACAGAATTCGCCAAGGAATACCCCTGGATTATTACCCGGGCCATTGTCGCAGCAGGCACCAAGGCGGCGGCTCAGGTGGCAATACTCCAGCAGAACGAAAGCTCCAACCAACTGGCCGCTGCGGCGGTTGCGTTGTATAGCTGGGCCACGACGGCCGCGGACCTGAGAATCTGGTCGGCACTGCCCAGGAATTTCCAGGTTGCCCGGATTCCCATGCCGGCCGACGGAAAACTGGATATACGCAGTCCGCAGGGATATTCGTATCCGATTGTGATTCATCCTTGCAGATATGCGATCGTCTATATTAAAATGGTATCGGCTTTGATTGAGCCGACGATAGAAGTTACAGCGTATTAACAGATATCCTTATGGAAAGGGGCTGTCATGAAGAAAACAGCAATTGCAGTGTGTGTGGTGGTGTTACTGGCGGGATGTTACAAGGCTCACGATGAACGGGTGCAGGTCGCTCCGGGCGTCCGCAGCGACAGTCTGGGCAACAATATCATTACCCGCCCTCTCGGCGGCATCGTCAGCTTTGTCATCGGCGAAGGGGTCGTGGTCAACAACGTCAAAGAAGCCCGAACACCGGAAGGATTCCTCGAAGTCCAGGTCTCCGGCTATAACCAGTCCATGTTCAAAAAACGCTTTGACTACAAGACCGACTGGCTGGACGGCAACGGCATGCTGATTGACACGGTGATGTCCAAATGGATGACAGTATCGGTCACTCCCAAGGCGACCTTCACATTCAAGGTCACCTCACCGACAGCCGACTCGGCGGACTTCCGTATCAATACCCGCATCGCAAGGAATCTGGACAAATAAAACCATCAAGTACACGCGTCTAAAATGGGTTTATCTCAATAATTGGAATCATAACCACCGTTTAGGAGAAACGTCACATGAAGACAAAATGGTTTACACTAAGTGTTGCAGCCTGGGCATTGATTATCGCCGGATGCACCCCGCCGACGAAAAATATCGATACCGCCAATGATGAAGGCAAAGCGGTGATGGAACTGGATTATCGCGATTTCGATAAAGCGGCGACAGAAATGGTCCAGTCCATGCTGTCGTCCGGCGTGTTCAAGAAAGCCGATGGAAACCGCTATGTGGTCACGACCGCCAAAATCATCAATGACACGATGCAGCGGATTGATACCGATCAGTTGACATTTAAAGTCGAACAGGACCTGATTAATAGCGGACAGGTGGTCATGACCGCTGCCGTCGGCGGCAAGGGCGCCCCCGACCAGATGGTCTATCAGATGCGCGACCTGCGGGATTCTGACAAAAGCGACGAGTTCAAACAGGGCACCATGCCCGGCAAGGGCCAGATTATCGCGCCGGAACTGAGCATCTCGGGTAAAATCTACCAGAAGAATATCCGGTACGACAACAACATCCAGCAGGTGGAATACTATTTCCAGCTTCGCGTCGCGGAAATCGCCACGGGCCTGAGCTACTGGCAGAAAGAGGCCTTCATCGGCAAACGCGGCAGCAAAAAAGTCGTCCCCTGGTAAGTTTTGCGAAGACACCGCCGTGTCGGATATTGAAACAGTATGCCCAACAGAGATGATTGTTCCGCGACAAAAGCAGCAAGTGGTTGATGCCATTGAACCATGCAATCATGTGTTAATGTCGCAACAAAACCACAGATTTCGCAGATTGCACAGACAAGTGAGAGACAAGGGGCGACCGCGGGTCGCCCCTACTTTCCATAGTAAGCATGCACAGAAGCTGAACGAAATCATAGATAGCTTGCCATGTAATTGTGTCTATCAATTCGCATTCCGGCCTGCCAGTTGATAGACTTCGCTGCCGGCCAGGAGGAATGCGCCGAGGGTGTAATCCTCGAAATTCGGCACGCGGTCATACGTGACCGGCTGGGAATCGGAGGGCTGCTTTCCGGTGCCCTGGACATAACCGAGAAAGCCATTGGGGTGAACACTGTCGCTGACCATGCCATTCCAGGCCTTGACAACGACGGGCAGATAGTCTTTCCTGCTCAGTATGCCGTGATTGATGCCCCAGGCCATCCCGTAGGTGAAAAAGGCGGTGCCGGACAGTTCCTTGCCGCCGAAATTGTCGGGGTCGTGCAGGCTGACATTCCAGAACCCATCATCCCGCTGGACGGCTTTGATGGCTGCGGCCATCTCTTTGAAAGTGGTCAGGTATTCCTGACGATGCGGGGCGTTTTCCGGGATTATATCCAGCACGCGGGTCAGTGCCGCCAACACCCAGCCGTTGCCGCGAGACCAGTAACAGTCTTCGCCGTTGGGTTCCTTGTACGGCGGGTCAAAGTCTTTGTCACGCCACCACAGGTGATCTTCGGGATTGTACAGCCCACTGGTGCCGTGGCGGGTCTTGGTGTACATATACAACTGGTACATTTTCTCGAAATACCGGTCGTCCTTATAAACCACGCCGAGTTTGGCGAAAATCGGCATCGACATCTGGAGGGCATCGATCCACCACCAGTCGTCATTGATATCGCTGTTGACCATGTTGTCGATGCATTCCCGGATGGGGGCAATCCGATTGGGCTGCGGGTCGATCAGATACAGGTCGATATAGGTCTGGCCGCAGCACTGGTCGTCGGCATTGCGGGTTTTGTTGCCGCTGCGGAATGACCATTGATGCGCATCGGCCCAGGCGACGGCATAATCATAATATTTTTTCTGAGCGTCGATAGCATATAACTCCATCAGACCTTCATAATATACGGCACGGGTCCATATATTGCTGGGGCGTTTTTTGTCGGTGATGATGGGAACGCCCGGATCCGGCCATTTGGCCATAAAGTAACTATTGGTCAGGGTCATTTTAGCCAGGATGTCGCTTTGTGAAGGCAACGTTGGCGTTTTGACCTTTTTTGATTCAGATGTGGAACACGAGGTACAAAAAAGCGTCACGAAACCGATGACTAAAAGGCAGGCTGAGCCATTCCGCAAAATTCCCTGTTTCATTGTCGTCTCCTGTCTGAAATTCACTCACATGGGTCAAGGCACTTGCGCCTTGATGACTAATCCGTTCGATACAGAACGGGCCTGATTATCGTCGGTTGGAATTAGCTGCGTCAAGTAAAAATTACCGACCGAGGATGGTTTTTGCGATGGTCTGGGCGGCGCTGCCGGCGGCACATTCCTGGGCGGCAAGGGCCATTTCGCTGCGTCGCGGCTGGTCGGACATCAGCTCAATCAGCGTCTTGCAGAGATTGTGTGTAAACCGGGAGGGGTTTCGGAGGTCCTGAGCAACAATGACAGCGGCATTGCGGCGCCGCAACTGCTGAGCATTGAGGTACTGGTGGTTGTCTTTGTGATAGGGATATGGAATACAGATGCTGGGTTTGCCCGCAGCGGCATATTCTGCGACGCTGACGGCACCGCTGCGGCCGATGATCAAATCCGAGGCGGCATAGAGATTCGGCATATCG
The DNA here is from genome assembly GCA_964630775.1 of uncultured Pirellulales bacterium. GTDB lineage: Bacteria > Planctomycetota > Phycisphaerae > Sedimentisphaerales > Anaerohalosphaeraceae > Anaeroglomus. Next base: position 62,039 of record CAZVYY010000027.1, read on the forward strand.
TCATAATATTCGACCGGGATATACGAAATCGGGCTGTTTTTAATCTGCGAGGCGACGGCCTGATAATTGGCCTGGCCGGTCAGATGCACAATCTGCCACTGGTCGGAAAACCGTGCCAATTGCGGCAGGATGCTCATGATGGCATTGTTGATATCGCGCGAACCGGTGGATGCACCGGTGACCAGCAGGGTCTTTTTGGCAGGGTCCAGCTTGAGGCTTTCGATTGCCCGGGATTTGTCGGGGTGAAAAAATCCGCTGCGCAGGGGGCAGCCTGTGACCATGGCTTTGTCAGCCTTGAAATAATGGAGCGTATCATAAAACTGAACGAAAATCTTTCTGGACAGACGTCCCAGCAGGCGGTTGGCTTTGCCGGGGACGATATCGACATTGATCAGATAGACAGGGATTTTCAGGGAACGGGCGGCAAATACGACCGGGGCACAGACAAAGCCGCCGGTTCCAATGACAACGGCATTCTGTTTGTGTGCGGTCAGAATCTGCTTGACGAAATAATAGCTTTTAATAAATCCGGCATAGAAACGGGCAAATTTTCTGGGAGATAAGCCCAGACCTTCAGCCGGTAAAGGCAGAAAATCACACCCGCTGGCTCCCAGAACCCGGGCATCGACGGCGCGGCTGCTGCAGAAGAAAGTCATCTGGCAGGCGGGCGTGAGGTCCCGGACCTGTTCGGCCACGGCCAGGGCTGGATATAAATGCCCGCCGGTTCCTCCGCCTGCAAAGAAGATATATGGGGTCTGGTGCGACTGAAAATTGGATTGGTTATTATTTTGCGTCATAGGACATCAATCACGTTGAAGGAATACCCCTGCATTCACCGGATTCAACTGGGCCTCATTATGCCGCAGAATGCTCAGCAGAATCCCCATCGCCGTCGCGGTCAAAAGCATACTGGTGCCGCCGGCGCTGATCAGCGGCAAGGGTATGCCTTTGGTCGGGAGCACGACGGTCACAACACCGATATTGATTACGGCCTGAATCGAAATGCAAAGCACAATGCCCAGGCCGAGAAGCCGTCCGAATCGATCCTGGCAGCGCATGACCGCTGTCAGGCCGATGACGGTAAACAGGACAAACAAAGCAACCACCACCAAGGCGCCGATAAAGCCGGTTTCTTCACAGACTACGGAGAAAATGAAGTCGGTGGTATCTTCGGGCAGGTGTCCATATTTGAATACTCCCCTGCCAAGGCCTTTGCCCATCAGCCCACCGCTGGAGATGGTCTTGAGGGACTGCTCGGCCTGATAGGCCATAGTTCCATGGTCGAGAAAGTCTTTGATGCGATTCATACGGGTCTGCGAGGTGACAATCGCGGCAATAAAACCGGGAATGACCAGCGGCAGCGGCGTCAGGAAATGCCACCAGACCGCCCCGCCGAGCCAGAGCAAAACCGCCGTCATCAGGGCAATATAGGCAGCGGTGCCGAAGTCCTGGGTGATAATCAGAGCGGCTACGGCAGCCGGAACTATGCAAATCGGCACAAACCGGGTAAAGAACTTGTTCAAATCATCATGGCAGCGGTCCATGATTGCAGCCAGAAAAATAATCATAACCCACTTGGCCAGTTCCGAGGGCTGAAAACTGAGGTTTATCGGCCCCAGGGTGATAAACAGCCAGCGTTTGGAATAATTGCGTTCCTCGCCGAAGACCAGCACCACCACCAGCAGCAGGATGCTCAGTATTACCAGATACGGGGTCAGGGATTTGAGCGGATTTTTTTTGATAAATCCAAACCGCCGGTAATCGAAGTACGAAACGAGGTACATAATTCCCACCGCGGCGGGGAAAAACAGGAGCTGCTTGAGCGTGGTAAACTCATAGAATCGTTTCCAGTCGTATTGGCCGCTGACGTTGGCGCCGGCGGAAAACACGAAGACCGTGCCGATTGCCATCAGTGTCAGGGTTACTAATTCCAGCCAATAATCGTATCTTATTTTCAGTTCTAAATGCTTCATTATCAATGACTTATATCTATTCTTACGGTTGTTTGCTCCGGCAAAACAGTTCGACCATCCTGTTGACTGTCCCCCTGTCTTTGGGCCATTTTGAACGTTAGGATTCCCGACAATA
>CAZVYY010000028.1:0-58507 GCA_964630775.1 uncultured Pirellulales bacterium
TGGAAGCACTGGCTTCCGCCGCTTAATACGTTATGAAAATGTGCGAAAGTTTACTTATATACTGATCTTACTTAATATTTTCCATTTCGTCGCGGCTAAGTACAGCAGCATCAACCACGTGCTTCTTTTGCTCGCGGAATAATCATACCCGTTGGTAATAAATATCTGAAAAATAACTCTAACAGAATCAGACAAGCCGGGGTTTCCCCCGGCTTGCCTGCAATGCTAACATATCAAATCGCAATACTCTGTTTATTCAATCGTCATCTCAGGATAGAATCCATGAGTGAGCCAGTTGCCTGCCATGATGGAGAAGTCTTCGAGGGTTACTTTGCAGTCACCGCTCAGGTCAGCCGTCGGATTGCCATAGATGCAGACATTCGTGCCGGTTTCCTTATAGAACAGGTCAACCACTTCTTCGGCAGTCAAGGCATAATTGAACGCCTTCACGTCGTCCAGCAGACCATCAAGCCGTTCGCCAATGCTGTCGTTGCGACCAATATAGAAGGTCGCTGCCGGTTTATTGGCTAAGGTATAACCAGTGAAGGCCCTCTGTAAACCATCGACATATATCCGTGCGATAGTGCGATCATAGGTGACCACCGCATGGTGCCATTCACCCTGCTTGATTAAATTGGCAGGCGTATCGAACGAAGTACCGCCATACGACTGCATCCGAAGCGCTCCGGTACCCTGAACCACCAGGAATTGCCAGTAGCTTTCATTCGCAGAAGCCCAGCCATCGCGTTTGGCGGCAATCATGCCAAAAGGATTGCCCGCGACGTTGATAAACTTGACCCAGGCCGAAATCGAGAACGCACCGGTCTCTTCGCTCGGATTAAAGGTGCCGGCGTTGGCACAACTATTTGGATCAGAGGTGTTAATCGCACCATTGACTACGGCATCGCCTGCATTGTTATCGCCGTTGACAATACCATTGGCAAAGATCGGTGTACCATCCACAACGGCATGATGTCCCTGCCCGGACGCATCGGCATAGGTGGTGCCATTATAACTGGCGGCATCCAGGGTCCAGTGGGCCATGGTCTTCTTGATATACAGATTGGCCGTCTTGGAATAGACAACAAACTGCGTGCTGTTGGCGACACCGCACAGGTAGGCGCCTTTATCCGCATCACCCACGTTGTTCACTTTCAGTGTGGCCGTGGTGACGCCCTCATACTTGCTGCCTTCGGTCAATTGAACCTCATTATTGTCAACCGTCGTATCCGGGTCATAATACCACTGATAGGTAATGACGCCATTCAGCGGGTCAGTGGCTTCAACACTAAAGGTGGCACTGCCGCCGGGGAAGGCGAACGCATCCACCGGAGATTCCGGATTAACCAGAACCAGGGTCGTCTTGGTGTTGAACCGCCAGACGCGTCCGGCCACGTTGTTGGGATCACCGGCCGGATAAACACCGCCGCTGTTTTTCTTAATGGCTTCCTCAACCATCCAGTAATAGGTGGTATTGGCTTTCAGCGTCGGGCTGTATGCCGTCGTTGCAACCGGAAGAGGGGTGGGGGTCTGCAGAACCATCTGGCCGGGGTGGGTTCCCAGATAGACATAATGGCCGCCAATGTCATTCCATGTGCCTATGCCGCTGTTGGGATCTAAACCGGCTTCCCAGTCTAATTGAGCATTCAGCGGAACTTCCAAGGCACTCTCAGCAGGGCTGACATACCTGGCTGAACCCGGCAATTCCCGTTCCAGCAATTCCCATTCGGAAAAACCTGTCAGACCTCCATCACCATTATTGGCTGTGATATTCAGTTTGTAATAAGAATAGGCTATCGCATTGTTAAATGTGAATTCACGATACTGAAAACGCCCCGGCCAGCTTTCGCCGGTTCGGGTGTCAATCGTGGTCCAGAGAACTCCATCATGGGATCCCTGGAGTGTCCAGTCTTTCGGATCGCGACCCGGAGCATCATTGGCCGAGGCAATCCTGTACCCATTAATCGAATAGGCGCCCTTGCCAAGGAATTGATACTGCAGCCAGCCGGTAACATTTCCGCTGGCGGTCAGCCATTTGCTGCCAGTCAGCTTGTCCAGAACCAGTTTGGCACTTTCCTGGTTGCTGATCTGAGTACTCCAGGAGAACTGATAATACGCCGTTCTGGAAATGCCGTTTTCAATCAGTTCCAGTTCCGAAAACTGCATCAGATTGCTGCTGCCGTTGTTCTTGGTGACATCCAGCTTATAAATGCGATACGGCGTGGTATTGGTGCATTTGAACACCCGACGCAGGAACCGGGCTGCAAAGGTCTGACCGGTGCGGCTATCGACCACTGTCCACGTGGTTCCATCGTTGGAACCCAGAAGCGTCCAATCTTTCGGATCACGGTCTGCGGCATCGTTGGCCGAGGTGATCGCATAAGAATTGATCGGGAAGGCCTGGTTGTTCAGAAATTCGAACTGTACCCAGCCGGTGGGGCCATTGGCCAGCCACTTGGTGTCGCTTCGGTTGTCAAACACCCAGCGAGGCGCTTCATGATTGCCGAACTGAGAACTGCCGGTAATCGTTCCCGACACTGTCCGGTCAATCACGGCCGCCGAGGCAATCCCTCCGATTGCCAATAAAAGAGCCATCACCACAAGTTGCCGTTTCAACCTACACATAATTAATCCTCCACAAAAAACGTTAATCAATTACACACAATGTATTCATTTGTGTTATACGCAACACAATATCCGCATTATTGTCTCTCCAGAACCAGGGCCGGATCGGCAAACAGCGTCCAGTCCGCCGCATTCGCTGTCGCCTCCGTACAGGCCAAAGTCAGGAAACGGTCATGACTCCGGATCGGAATCTCCACGGCCACCGCGCCTTCGGTCTTGCGATAATTTTTCCTGCAGAGTTTGGGCTGCCCATCCAGCAGCACAAAGAAATCCGCGTCCGGATCGTTGCCGGAATCGACAATCGCTGTATCCGATATTCCATAGGCGGCGGTAAAACTTTTGATCACCACATTTTCAGGCAGTGTGTCTCGAATCGCATCCAGATCAAAGGTGATTCCCGCATTGGTGTGCAGACACAATATCGATTGAGCCTGATAGCCTTTTAATTTCAGGGCGCGAACATTGTTCGGTTTGACCATCGCCACCTCGGTACGAGGACCAATGGGAACATAATAGGCGTTGGAAGTTGCCGGGAAAGAATATACATGACCGGCCGAGCTGATCTGAGAAGGCCCATTCTCCCCATTTGGGACAAACACGCCATCCACATACGGATTATAAGGAACAGAAAGATAGTCACGGGCACCCTGCTGCCCTTTTTCAGCCGTTGTCCAGTTCATCTGGCCGGTCAACAGATCGATGCCCTGCGAATCCTGGGGGGCGTCAAAACCGTTTCCGCCGGTAATTAAGCTGGCCAGGTCCATATTTTGGCCTTTCCAGACCCAGTTTTTCGCCGAATCAATCTGCTGTACGAACTGCATCGGGCGAAATTCCACATGGTTGACCCGTCCGGACATCGAGACAAATCGGGCATTTGAGGATTCCAGAATATGACTGGATTTGGACTGGTCCTGGCGCCCGGCTATCAAAGACGCCTTGCCGCGATACAGATAGACCTCCGAATCTCCGCTGGGCAGAATGTGAACCCCAAATTCGGTACCCAGATCAATCACGGAAGAGGACGGCGTTTCGATGGTAAAACCAATGGCCCTGTCGGATACTTTGGCATAAAACCTGCCGCTGTCGGCATACATCCGGTTTTCCGACAGGAACCGAAATCGGGCCGGGGACTCGACGATGATCTCTGCGCCGCTGTTGAGTTGGAATTTAGCCAGTCCGTCCTTCAGCTCATAGGGCTGTCTCGAAATATACATCACCGCCCCCTGCTGCAGGGAACCGCCGTCGCCCCACTGCGCATCGATTAAATCCGTCACCACCGCAGCCGAGGTTTTGGGGTCGGGCAGAAGGCGATTGACATAGCCAATCATAAAAAACAGCGCCGCCACGGATGCAAATGCAATCAGGGCGGAAATTTTGTTGTATCGGATAAGGGATCGCTCGGCAGGCCTGGCCTCCTGCACCGCCGCGGAAACATTCACAGGCTTCTGGATTTCCACCTGGGGGGCCTTTTGTTCCTGTTCCAGCAGGGCATTCCACAGCGCCAGATTGAGAGAACAGTCGGATAAATCAGTAACCGCCGGCAGAATCGTTTCCGGGTAGCTGAAATCGTGGTCTCGCAATACGCTCAGGGTTGTAATGAAGTTGACATATTCACGACGTGCCGCTTCGCTGCTTTCCAGTAATTGCTTCAGTTCCACCGCCTGCTGATCGGTGATCGCGGCCTCCATGGAAAGCACAATTAACTCATGCAAATGACGCATGTTCAGATTATTCATGAGCCGCTCCCGACTCCAGCAGAGTCTTCTGGATGCAGGAATGCAGCAGGGTCAGCAGAAATGCCATCCGTTTATAGAGTGTATTAACCGATTGCTGACGCCGACTGGCAATGTCCAGCATGCTGACTCCCTGATGATATCGCAGCTGGATAATCGCCGCATCCTGGCGATTCATTTTTTTGATGCAGTCTTTCAAGGCCGCTTTCTTCTGCTCGCAGGCATCGGATGCATGAACCGTATGCGATGCCAGTTTTTCAATCAACGTTTCATCAAGCTGGAAAACGGATTTTTTCCGGGTGTAATAATTCAGGATGCGGTTTTTAGCAATCTGACGTGCCCAGGAAATAAAGCTGCGTTCTGGATCAAATTGGTCGAATTTGGCCCACAGGATGGAGGCGGTATCCTGGAAGAGATCTTCCGCGTCGGCATAATTTGGCACCAGTGTTAAAATAAACGCAAACAACTGGTTATTATGCTTCAAAAACAAAGAAAAAAACTCGTCTTTATTCGACATTGACCAGCCCTCTGACATCCTGAAAATACCTGACTCTATATACTACTTTTGGCCAGTATCAAATTTTGTATTTTTTTATTGGCCGGCAGGCTTGGCCTAAACCATAATATTCTGCCATTTAATGACTTAGAATCGCACTTAAGATAAAAAAACATGGCGGAAGCACGACTATGCCCCGCCATGTCGATTTTCTATTATCTATACATGGTATATAGATTATTAGAACTATATCATACACACCGATAGCATCGGCTGGTTTCCCTGAGACTATTACTCTAATTTTGTCATGATGGCAGTAAAACCGCCGCCGGAGGCCATCTTAAGGGCCAGGCTATCCGTACCCTGCACAGTCATCTGCCTGCGATTGACCTGGCGGGCATTGGTATTGGCGTCAGGGCCATCCTCGAATAAAGTCGCCTGAAACTTTCCTGCTCCCAGAAAGTCCAGCGGCACCTGCAAGGTCCGAGTATCCCAGTTGGTAATCGCCGCCAGATACCAAGTCGTCCCCTTCCGGCGGGCCATTACGATATATTCCCCAATTTGTCCATCCAGAACCAGAGTATCATCCCAGGACGCAGGCAGGTTTTTCATGAATTCAATGCCGTCCTGACCGTGGTAATTTTCGGGCTTATCCGCCATGGATATCAGCAGGCTGTCATAAATAATCAGCAGTCCCAGTTCCTGACAACGCGTCCCGAGCGTTTTGATGGGACGCTGTGCCGACCAGCTCTGGCGTGTTTCATTGAGCATGCTGCCGGGGGTATAATCCATCGGTCCGGCCAGTTGGCGGGTAAAGGGCAGTGTGGTTTTATGCACCGGGTCATTGGTGCGCGAACCGAGACTCTGCTCATTGCCGTAAATGGCCTCGCAAGTCATCAAATTCGGCCAGGTACGCAGTTCACCGGTGGGCTTGTAGCAGCCGTGAAAATCAATCATCAGCTTATGCTTTGCTGCCTGTTCCAGCACGTTATGATGCCAGTTGACCATCCACTGGTCATCCCGCGACATAAAATCAATCTTGACCCCGGCAATGCCCCATTGCTGATAGAGGGCAAAAGTCTCCTCCATGCGTTGATTCAGGGCTTCCCAATGCGTCCACACCCAGAGCCGGACATGTTTGGCCGCTGCGTATGCCACTAACGCCTGCATATCCAGACCATCGATCGGTTTGGTGCAATTGCCGTCACGATACCATCCGTCATCAATCAGGGCATAATCCCAGCCCATCGACGCGGACAGATCAATAAAGCCCTTGAGCAGGGCCATATCCATCTCTCCGCCGCAACTGAGCCAGTTCCAGCTTGTTACGCCCGGGTTGATCCACGACGTATCTGCGATTTTGGACGGCTCGTTGAGATTTAAAATGATATCGGAATTGAGCAAATCAGCCGGTTTTCGCCCAAGCTGAATCACCCGCCAGGGAGAATAATGCGGAGTTGGGGCATCAACTGCCTGAGGATTATGATTGAGGCGGGACAAGGTCGTCTTCACTATCGTCTTATCCGGCTCATCCTTTGAGGACATGACATAAAAGCGGACTTTCGCTCTGCCCTGCTGTTTGACTTCCGAATCAATTCCCACTTTGCCGGATAATCGCCGGCTGCCTTCGGGCAGCGTAAAGACAATCACGCCATCCGCATGAGTCCCTAATCCTTTCTGATAGACAGTCCCTGCAATCGTCAGGGGATTGCCATCCACACTTTGATTCATTTTCAGACTGCCCCACCCCTGCCGGGCCTGAATGGGCTTCAAATCACTGAGCCATTTTTCGGAGCCGTCTTTCAGGATTACTTTTAAATCAACAATATCCACATGATCAAACGCATTGGAACCGAGAGCATCCACCACGATACGCAGCGTATCGGCACCGTCGGGCAGCGCCTCATCAAAACCCCAGGGCATTTGCCCCAACTGCACCGGCTCACTTTCCAGCCAGGCTGTTGAATGGCCATGACGGGTCAGATACATCCCCGCCCAATCCACCAGGGATGCCTCAGTTATGGAACAATACCGATTCTTGTCCAGTTGAATTGTCAGCGGCAGCCCAACGATATCATCGGAGCTGATGCGGGCAAGCTGATCACGGGGGGATACCACTTCATGCATGGTGGTATAGCTGTTCAGAAAGGCCGGCCAGGCGATTGGGTTTCCCGGGAAAGCAAACTGGGTGTGCTCTTCATGCAGAACCAGTTTTTCTCCAAAGGAGGTGTCGAAGAAATAACGGAACGCCGCCCCGTCATCATAAACCCGGCAGATCAGGGAGAATTGACGCCGTTTTCCATCCGGTTCCTGCAATACAAGCGTTGCTTCATTATACCGGTCACGGATGCGAGCTTTTCTGCCGACGGTCGGGGTCCAGGTCTGGTCCACGGCGGTGGTTTGATGCGACAGCAGTTTCAGGTTATCCTGAATGAATCCGTCGGCAAATTCCAGTTGCAGCAGCGAATCCGCAATGATGATGCGGTCATCCATCGTCACCGTGTACGAAAGAGTCTGTCCGGTTTGAACGGACATTTCGATTGAGCCGTCGGGAGATTGAACAGATACCTGCCGGGCGCTGCCAAGCCCGCCCATCAACATCAATATGACACACGCCATCGCTTTTTTAAGCATGAGCAATCCTTTCACACTGATCCTACTTGAAATTTTCCGGTTCGTCGCGGCTAAGTATAGCAGCTTCAACCACGTGCTTCTTTTACTCGCGGAACAATCATACCCGTTGGGTATACACAGAGTTTATCAGCAATCAAAAAGGCGGCCCCGAAATCGTTTCGGAACCGCCTGTGCATTATACCACACTGAATTGTGATTTGGAATTACAGATTCGGATAAAATCCATCCGTCAGCCATTGCTGCGCCATAGCCGCGAAGTCATCAATGCTGATTTTGCAGTCATTGTTGAGGTCGCCGACCGGGTTGCCGTAAATACAAACCGGGCTGCCGGTTTCGGTATAATACAGATCGACCACTTCTTCCGGCGACAAGGCATAGTTAAAGGCCTTCAGGTCGTCAATGAAACCGTCAAACCGCTCGCCAATGCTTTCATTTCTGCCAATCCAGAATTTTGCATCGGCTTTATTGGCCAGCCTGAAACCTCCCACGGCCTGCTGTAAACCATCAACATATATCCTCACAACACCATCGAAGTAGGTTACGGCAACATGATGCCATTGATCTTTTTTAATGAGTTCTGTGGCGGTATCAATCCTGCTCAGATTTTGGGACTGCATCCGAACCAGGCCGGAACCGCTTACCATGAAAATCCAGTAGTTGTTGTCTTCCGACTGCCAGTTATCACGTTTGGCGGCAATCATCGCGCTGGTGACCCCCTGCGTTCCCTGCCAGTTAACCCAGGCCGAAATCGAGAACGCACTGGTTTCCTGGCTCGGATTGAATCCGCCGGCATCCGCACAACTGTTCGGGTCGGCAAAAGACACCGCACCATGGGCTGCGGCGTTAGCTGCATTTTTATCGCCGTCAACGATACCATCGGCAAAGGTGGGAGTGCCGACGAGTGCTGCATCATGACCCAAACCTGTTGCATCGGCATAGGTCGTGCCATTGTAGCTGGCGGCATCCAGAGTCCAGTGAGCCATAAGTTTCTTGACATACAGATTGGCCGCGCTGGAATAGACGACAACGCCGCTGGCATTGGCCACACCGCAGAAATAGACGCCTTTGTCCGAATCCGCCACATCGTTGACCGTCAGCACGGGTGTATTGACTCCCTGATATTTGCTGCCCTGGATCAATTGCACTTCGTTATTGTCGGTTTCAGTATCCGGATCATAGTACCACTGATAGGTAATGGTACCTTCCAGGGGATCCTTGGCTTCTACCGTAAAGCTCGCACTGCCGCCGGGATGAGCAAACGCATTGACCGGACTTTCCGGGTTGACCAGAACCAGCGTGGTCTCGGTGCTGAACCGCCAGACACGGCCCGCCACGTTGTTGGGATCACCGGCAGGATATACGCCGCCCGAGGTCTTTTTAATGGCTTCCTCGACCATCCAGTAATAGGTCTTGTTGGCCTCCAGTGTCGGGCTGTATGCCGTCGTTCCAGCCGGCAGTGCCGCGGGGGTCAGGAGGGTCATCTGGTCTGGCTGGGTACCCAGATAAACATAATGACCGCCAATGGCATCCCAGGTCCCTGTGCCGCTGTTGGGATCAACGCCGGCTTCCCAGTCCAGCTGGGCATTGAGCGGAACTTCATAAACCGCCTCGGCCGGGCTGACATATTTGGCCGCACCCGGCAGATCCTTTTCCAGCAATTCAAATTCCGAAAAGCCCATCAGGTTGCCTGAACCGTTGTTGGCGGTGACGTCCAGTTTGTAATAGGAATATGCTATGGCGTTGTTGAATTCAAACACGCGGCGCTGAAAACGATCCGTCCAGGTTTCATTCGTTCGTGCATCGAGAGGATACCAGATTGTCCCGTCATGCGAGCCTTGCAGTGTCCAGTTCTTCGGGTCGCGGTCGGGAGAATCATTCGCTGATGTAATCGCATACTGGTTGATGGCATAGGCTCCCTTGCCGAGGAATTGATACACAATCCAGCCGGTGGTGTTATTACCGCCCGTCAGCCATTTACTGCCTGTGAGCTTGTCAAGCACCAGCTTAGCGCCTTCTCCGTCATTAATCTGACTGCTCCAGGAGAACTGGTAATATGCCGTTCTGGAGATGCCGTTTTCAATCAGTTCCAGTTCAGAAAACTGCATGATGCCATCCCCGTTATTCTGGGTCACATTCAGCCGATACATACGATAGGGCGTGGTATTAGTGCACTTGAAGACGCGACGCTGGAACCGGGCCACCCAGCTTTCATTGCTGCGCGTATCCACGGTGCTCCAGTTGGTCCCATCGTTAGAGCCCAGAAGCGTCCAGGCCTTCGGGTCACGACCTGCTGCATCATTGGCCGAAGTGATCGCATACGAATTGATCGCAAATGCCTGATTGTTCAGAAATTCGAACTGAACCCAGCCGGTCGGACTGGTCGCCAGCCATTTAGTGTCGGTTCTATTATCAAACACCCATCGTGGCGCTTCGTGATTGCCGAACTGGGAACTGCCGGTAATAGTCCCCTGAATCGTCCGGTCAACGACCGCGGCCGAGGCAATCCCGCACAGGACAACCAGGCCTAATGTGACTACAATTGCTGCTTTTTTCTGTACCATGTTGTTCCTCCGATAAATATATAAAAATAGTTTCGGTTGACTTTCGTTTAACACCCCCAAAACGCTGACTGCTCGTTGATCCTCTCTGCACCACAGCATCGCAAACTGCCGATACTGTGTATATTATCGCTAATTCAGCGATGCGAATCTATAGTGATTAAGAACCAATTGTTGGATTTTTGTAACCCGCAAGAATCGTTTTTAATACAAATTTAACAACCAGATTCCTGTTTTTCGCCCCATAATGTTTGTGTTTTCATGTCGATAATGGAGCTAAATGCCTTTATTTCGATATGAACTGGATTTGCCGTCGGCCACAAGACCAGACACTGGTTACAGACGTGTTCGACCGGCCTGTTTGATGTCTTGCAGGAGTATCTCACGCTCTTTGACCATGTCCGGTTTCAGCGTTTGTCCAATGAGAGCCGCAACTGATGCAATAAAGTCAACCTGACGAAACGAATGCATCCTTCGCTCCCGGCTGAATCTGTTACGGAAATCGCATTGACAATGTTTTGCCTTGTGTGCTGCGATTCATCAAACAATCCTGCCAATCCTTCGGGCCGAACAGACATCTCTTTTTGTCCTTGCAAAGCCGCTCAAGACAAAGATAGAACGGCTGCTTGGCCTCGAATACCGTTCGACCAACAACTACCCTCAGATCGCCCGCTCAGTCCTCAGACTTCAGCAACTCCGGCAGCGCATTCCACAATCGTGCATCGGCAAGCGTCTGCGTTGCTTTTCCGGAATAACTCCCTCTGAGTGTTGCTGTTTTACGTTGGAATATAAATACGCCCAGATCAGGTTATCTTGATGGCAATCGACACTTTTTATCCGGATAATCAGCGTGCTGAATTCATATCAACAGTGAAACCCCGAAATTGATGCCCCCATCCAAATATTTCTGGAATATATTCATCCATTAACATCTCATTCCAGAAGACGCCCAATTAAAATCTATCCCTGTCTATTTTTTCTTATTAATTCTGAAAAAACTCCAAAAAAAACTGGAAAAAAGAAAGTTTTTGGCTACAATTCGCAGGCTATGAAATTCGTACTGATAGACAAAGTAACGGCCATGGAGCCGGGAAAATCGTTGACCGCGGTCAAAAGCGTCTCACTGGCCGAGGAATATCTGGCGGACCATTTCCCCATATTCCCCGTCCTGCCGGGTGTGTTATTATTGGAAGGCCTGATCGAATCAGCCTCCTGGCTGGTGCGTCAGAACAATAACTTCGCCCAGAGCATGGTTTTACTGGAAACAGCCCGCAATGTGCGGTATAAAAGCTTTGCCGCCCCGGGCATGCAGATACGCTACACGGTAACCGCCAAGGTCCTCGAGGACAACACCAGCAGTTTTACCGGCGTCGGCGTCTGCGGCGATGAGGAAATCGTGGCCGCCAGCTTCACCATGCGGCATTTTAACCTCGGCGATGAGAATCCCAAAATGGCCCATGTTGATGGTCAGGTCGTGGACAATATGAAAAAGCGGTGGAAGCTGCTTTACAGTGAATAATCGGTAGTCAATAACAGATATCGCCGTCGGCGAAGGATTTTGGAAACGATATTGGAGAACAGATATTATGGCAATGAGCCGAGATGACATTTTCAATCAGGTCAAGGATGTATTGGTTGATGCACTGGGACTGGACGATAGCGATGTGACCGAAGACGCCACGCTGATGGGCGATCTGGGTGCCGAAAGCATCGATTTTCTGGACATCGTATTCCGTCTCGAAAAGGCATTCAATATCAAGGTACCCCGTGAAGAGCTCTTTCCCGCCGAAGCGGTCATGAACAATCCCGAATATGTCAGCGGCGGCAAAGTTACCGCTAAGGGCCTTGCCGAGCTGAAGTCAAAAATGCCGCATACGGATTTCTCGGATTTCGAGAAAAATCCCGATGTCAACAAGATCGCGGACCTGTTCACCGTCAGCGCTATCGTGAATTTCATTGAAGGCAAGCTGAAATAAGTCGTCAAGTTCATTTTCCTTTTCCATCTTCGTCAAGTTGACCTGGAAATGGGCTGGATTCTGAAATTGAATAAAAACATTGGACTGGTTTTATCGGCAGGCTCGCTCAAGTGGCGCTCCTGCCGATAGCCTTTTTGAGAACAAGATTATGCGTTGGATTTGGATCGATAAATTTTTGGAATTTGAAAGCGGCAAACGGGCGGTCTCGCTGAAAAACGTATCCCTGGCCGAGGAACACCTTCACGACCATTTCCCGGGCTTCCCCATCATGCCCGAATGCCTCATGATCGAGGCGATGGCTCAGACGGCCGGCATCCTCGTCGGCGAGGCCCGGAAGTTTCAGGAAAAAGTCGTCCTGGCCAAGATAAAAAACGCCGTCTTTCACCACTTTGTCCGCCCCGGCGACACCATTACCCTGCACGCCGAGATTGAATCCATCGCCCCCGAAGCCGCCAGCACCACCGGCGTCATCAAACGCGGCGATACGCTGATCGCCCAGATCAGCCTGATGTTCAGCCACGTGGATAAAAACCTGGCCGGCAAGAAGTTTCCGGAAGAGAATTTTGTCTTTACCGACATGTTCAATTCCCTGCTGACCGGATTCGTTGAAACTCAAACCACGGAGGGCGCTAACTGATGCAGCGTCGGGTTGTGATTACCGGAGTCGGGGCCGTCTCCCCGCTTGGATTAACCAGTGACCAGATGTGGCAGGGCCTTCTGGATGGCCAATGCGGGCTGGGACCGATTCGCAGTTTTGATGCGTCGGCCTTTGACTGCAAAATCGCCGGCGAAGTCCCCCCGTTCAACATTCGCGACTATGTCCCCAAAAGCCATCGCAAAGCCACCAAACTGATGAGCCGCGATATTGAGCTGGCTGTTGCCGCCTCGCACGAAGCCGTCAAAAACAGCGGCCTGGTCAGTAAAGCCGACGAAGGCAAAACCCCCACGCTGATTCCGCAGCGAACCGCCATCAACTACGGCGCCGGCCTGATCGCCTGCGACCTGACGGAGATGGCCCAGTCCGTCAAACTCTGCGTCACCGACGGCAAATTCGATATTCGCAAATGGGGCAGCGAGGGGATGCAGACCCTGACCCCGCTGTGGCTGCTTAAATACCTGCCCAATATGCTGCCCTGTCACGTTGCCATCATCCACGACATCCAGGGCCCCAGCAATACCATTACCTGCGGCGATGCCAGTTCCTACCTGGCCGTTTCGGAAGCCGCCGAGATGATTATTCGCGGTGATGTCGAAACCGCCCTGGCCGGCGGCGGAGAAACCCGCATCCATCCCATCGGTATCGTTCGCCAGTATCTGATGAAACGAGCAAACTGCTCTTCCAATGACAATCCCGCAGCCGCCTGCAGGCCGTTTGATGCCCAGGCCGCCGGAACCATCTTTTCGGAAGCCGCCGGCACATTGATCCTTGAAGACATGCAGACAGCCCGAAATCGCGGTGCATCCATGCTGGCCGAACTGGTCGGATGGGGTGCCAGTCACAGCCTCAATCCGGACTATATGCATCTGGAACCGGACGGCAAAGCCGTTAGTTATGCTATCCAGGCCGCAATGCAGCAGGCCGGCATTGCCCCGGACAAACTGGACTTAATCATCCCCTGCGGCACAGGCATCCCCTGCGACGACAGGGCCGAAGCCATCGGCATCCAGAATGCCCTCGGCGTCTCCGCTTCGGCGATCCCCGTATGGCCTACCAAGAGTCTGCTGGGACATTCCGGTGCCGCCGCGGGAACGCTGGATTTGATTGCCGCCGCCTTAGCCATCCGTAACGGTAAAACCGGCAGAGCAGTCAATTTTGATTCACCGACAGCAGAATGCAAACTGAACGTACTCCGCCAGCCAATCGATAAACCGTTGAATTATGTTCTGTGCTGCGGTTACTCCTTCGGCGGACAGTGTGCCGCGGTCATTCTCAAGGCAATTAAGGACTAAAAGTCAATGAAACATAGAGTCGTCATTACAGGTATGGGAATCATTTGCCCGCTGGGGCATTCGGTCGCGCAAATGTGGGAAGGCCTCATGACCGGCAAGAACGGCATGGGCTATAACACCTTGTTCGACGCATCCACCTTCCCCACCCAATTCGATGCCGAGGTCAGGAATTATGATATAAGCCGTTTTGTCAAAAATACCCAGCCGCATATAGCCGGCAACCGCGGCTCTCAGTTTGTCGTCGGTGCCGCCGCACAAGCCTGCAAACAGGCCCGCATCGACATCGAAACCGACCATCCCGCCGACGGCATCGACCGCCGCCGAATGGGAGTTTATCTGGGTGCCGGTGAAGGCTCGGTCAACAACGACGCTTTCTTTCAATCCCTGATTGATTCGTGGATTGAAGAAAGGCAGCAGCCGGACTGGAACCTCTGGGTCAAATCCGCCGCCGCCAAAATGACCCCGACCCAGGAACTGGAACAGGAACCCAGCATGCCCGCCGCGCACGTGGCGATGCTGACCGGTGCCCGGGGCGTCAGCCGCAGTTGCCTGACAGCCTGTGCCGCAAGCACGCAGGCCGTCGGTGAAGCCGCCATGCTGGTTCGATACGGCAAAGCCGATGTGATGATTGCCGGCGGATGCCACTCGATGATTCACCCGCTGGGTGTCACCGGCTTCAACCGCCTGACGGCCCTGTCCACCCGGAACGACAGCCCGCAGACCGCCTCGCGTCCATTCTCCGCAACACGAGACGGCTTTGTCCTGGGCGAAGGGGCGGCCATCGTCGTACTTGAAACACTCGAAAGCGCCCAAAAACGAAACGCACCGATTCTGGCCGAAGTCATCGGTTTTGGTTCCAGCAGCGACGCGTTCCGTGTTACCGATATGCATGAAGACGCCCGCGGTGCCGTACAGGCCCTGCGGCGGGCTCTCGACGATGCCGGCCTGACCGTTAATGACATCGACTATATCAGCACCCACGGCACCAGCACATCCGAAAATGACTCCATCGAAACCAAAGCCATCAAAACCGTCTTCGGTCCGCAGGCCTACAAAATTCCATGCAGCAGTCCCAAGAGTCAGTTCGGTCACCTCATCGGTGCCACCGGCTGCGCGGAACTGATCACCTGCATTATGGCGATTCAGGAAAATACCCTGCCGCCGACGATGAATCTCAATGAGCCGGATCCGGAACTGGACCTGGACTATGTTCCGAACAAACCCAGAAAAGCCCAGGTTAATGTGGCTCTGGACGAATCGTTCGGGTTCGGCGGACAGAACAATGTCGTGATTATCAAACGTTATAAAGACTAACTCAGGACTGTTGATTTATCGATTTGAGGGATCAAAAATGATAGATATCAAGCTCGTGCGGGAAAATCCTCAGCTTTTCAAAGACGGCGCCAAAGCCAAGCGTTTTGATGTGAATATCGACACCCTGCTCGACCTGGACAGCAAAATCCTGGCCGCCAAACAAATGCTCCAGGACATCGTCACCGAGAAAAACCGCATCGGCAAGGAAATCCCAAAATTGCAGGCCCAGGAAAAACAGGCCGTCCTGGCCGAACTGGGCAAGCTCAAGGAAAAAGAAGCCGCCCTCAATGAAGAACTCAAACGCATCCAGCCGGAATTCGATGCGTTGATGCTCGAAGTGCCGCAGCCGCCCTCACCGGAAGTCCCGCTCGGTCTGGATGACACCGAAAACGTCGAATTGTACAAACGCGGCGAAGTCCGAAAGTTTGATTTCGAACCCAAAGACCACATGCAGTTGGGCCAGGCACTGGATATGATTGATATGGAACGCGGCGTCAAACTGGCCGGCACCCGCAATTATTTCCTCAAAGGCGACGGCGCCGTCCTGCACCGTGCCGTGATGAATTTTGCGATGGATTTCATGATCAGCCGCGGCTATACCCCGATGATTGTTCCCCTGCTGATGCGCAATGAAGCCATGCGGGGCACCGGCTATTTCCCCGGCTCCGAAGAACAGACCTATCAGATGGAACGGGATGAGCTCAATCTCGTCGGCACCGCCGAAGTTCCCCTGACGGCTTATTATATGAACGAAATGCTGACCGAAAAGCAGCTCCCCGTCAAATTCGTGGCCATGAGCTCCTGCTTCCGCCGCGAAGCCGGCGCCGCAGGCAAAGACACCTATGGCCTGTACCGCATTCACCAGTTCGATAAGGTCGAACAGGTCATTATTGGCGAAAACGACGAACAGAAAAGCATCCAGTATCATCAGGAAATCCTCGGCAATTCCGAAGCCGTCCTGCAGGCCCTTGGCCTGCCGTACCGTGTGGTCAATGTCTGCTCCGGCGACCTCGGCCGCGGCCAGGTCCAGAAATTCGACATCGAAACCTGGATGCCCTCCCGCAAAAGCTACGGCGAAACCCACTCGGCCAGCCGTTTCTATGAATTCCAGGCACGCCGCCTGAACTTGAAATATAAAACCGAACAGAAGAAAAACGTCTTCTGCCACACGCTCAACAACACCGTCATCGCCTCCCCGCGCGTCCTGATACCCATCATGGAACTCTATCAGAACGCCGACGGCTCCATCACCATCCCCACTGTGCTGCGGCCGTATATGGGCGGACGGGAGCGAATCGAACCCAAAAAATAACCGATATCAGCCGTTAATGAAGGAGGACGGCTTCCATGCGGCGCAACACGCTGGACCCTATTGCACAGCAGCTTCAACGACTGGACGATCAGCTTGCCGTCCGGCCGCCGGTGATTGAGACGATTCTGATCACCGTACCCGCAGTCCCCGCGGCAATCGGATTCATCGCCGGCCTCAGTCTGGGTGCAAGCCTGCGTCTTTCCTGGACCGCCTGCTTGATTGGGGCGATGCTCACATTGCTGCTGTCTTTTTTTTCCCCCAGGTTCAAAAGCCCCCATCATCAGGCTGCATGGCTCACCCTGTGTCTGACCCTGCTATGTGTCTGGCTGGGAATGCTCCGACTGGAATATTTCCACACCCCCTATCCCAACGATGCCCGACTTCTCGTCCGCCCCGAACCCTATCCTGCCGCTATTCGCGGAACCATCATCAGCGACATCTACCGCGAAATCCGCAAAAGCTGGCTGTTCGGCGATTACCAGTTTACCGAACCGGCCCGCAGCTTCTATATGGCCATCGACCAGTACCAGACCAAAACCGGAGGCTGGGCACCAACGCAAGGCGTCATTCGCGTCCAAATCGCGCAGCCGGCCGTCCATATCCGCTCGCTGGACCGCGTCCAGATGTACTGCATCCTGGGCGGCTTCAAACCGCCCGCCAATCCCGGCCAGTTCGATTTCCAGAACTATATGCACAGCCGCGGCGTCCACCTGTCCGCCGCCGTCCAGACCAGCGATGGCATCTGTGTCCTCGACCGGCCAACCGGCATCACCTTCCACAAAGCAGTTCTGGCCCTCAAGCGTCTGGCCTGGCAGGCCCTGCTGTCTGAAATGCCCGATGAATCCGACCAGCGAACCGCCATGGCAGCCGCCCTTTTGCTGGGCTACCAGCAAACCATCGACCTGCCGACCAACGAAGCCTTCCTCCGAACCGGCCTGTCGCACATCATCAGTCTGTCCGGCATGCACATGGCCATCCTCGCTGCCATGGTCTGGTGGATCGCCAAAGCCGCCGGTCTGGAAAAACGTAAACGCGCCATCGTTACCTGGATTCTCATCACCGCCTACGCCCTCATCGTCCCGCCCCGGGCTCCCACCCTGCGGGCCGTGGTCGTCTGCTGGATATTCTGTGCGGCCATGCTGTTTCGCCGCCGTCCGCATCCTGTCAACACCCTGGCCGTCGCAGCCTTGGTTATGCTCCTGTACCGCCCGATGGACTTATTCTACCCCGAATGGCAGCTCTCGTATGGTACCATCCTCGGAATCCTGCTGTTCTATAAACCCGTTCTCATCCGGCTCAGCCAATACACCCTCGAAAAAATCCAGCCCTTGTCCGCAGGCACCCTGCCCGCACGTACGCTCTACTGGCTCATCCAGATTCTCGTCGAAATGTTTGCCGTCGGCATCGCCGCCTGGTTCGGCGGCAGCGGCATCCTGTTGTGGAATTTCGGATCGTTCACCCCAATGTGCACCCTCTGGACCATCCTCGTGGCCCCCATTGTCCCGATTATCCTCTATCTGGGCTTTTTCAAGATATTGCTGACCGGATTCCTGCCCACGCTGTCCGTGATAATGAGTGCACTCATCCTGCACTGCTCCCGCGTGTTTTCCGTCGCAGTCCAATGGTTTGCCGCCGTCGATTTCACCTCGTTTCGGATTGGTCCTGTCCCCGGCTGGATCGCTGCGGCGTATTATATGCTCATTCTGATATGGCTGCTTCGACACCACCTTCGCCCTATCCCGCGAAAATTCGGATACACGGCGTTGACCCTCATCGTAACCGCCGGCCTCATTATACACCTTCAGTCCCGGCGGGACGGTCTGTCGCTGTGCTGCCTTTCCATCGGACATGGCCAGGCCGTCGTTCTCCGGTCCCCCAACGGCGAGGCATTCCTGTTCGACACCGGCTCCATCAGCAGCAAGGACCCCGGCTCGCGAGTCGTTATTCCCTATCTCAAACACAAGGGCATCGACCGCCTCCAGGCCGCCTTTATCAGCCATGGCGACCTCGACCATTTCAACGGCCTGCCCGAAATCGCCGCCACCGGCTTCATCAAAACCATCTACGCAAACGCCACATTCCTCGACAAAGCCCAGTCCCCATCCGCCCCCGCTGAATTAACCAGGCATTTCAGGCAATACAACATCCCCATCCGGCCTGTCCCCAAAATCCTCAACTCCGGCCCCGTCCAAATCCGCAGCCTCTGGCCAATAGACACCGCACCCCAGTCCCTCTCCGACAACGACCGCTCCGAAGTCCTGCTGATCACCTGCGCCGGAAAATCCATCCTCCTGTGCGGCGATATTGAAATCGCAGCCCAGGCCGAATTGTTGAAATTATACCCGGACCTCCATGCCGACATTATGCTGCTGCCCCACCATGGCTCAACCACCAACCTGACAGCCGATTTCATCATCCGCATCGCACCCGATATTCTCATCGCAAGCTGTTCACAGAGCCGCATGAGCAATGCTTACACCCCCACCCAAAACCAGCAGGCCTTTTATACCGGCCGCGACGGCGCCATCGAAATCAAAATAAAAGCCGACGGCACATGCAGTACCGTCGGCTTTGGTCATTCCAAATAAATCTGAGTTATCGCTGTTATCTCATATAAACAACGATTTCCACGCGGCGGTTTTTGGCCTTGCCCGCTGCGGTGCTGTTGGAAGCAACCGGCCGAGCCTGACCGCATCCGGCGGCACGAACGGCTTCATCCGGAAGGCCCTTCTTGACTAAGTAGCGAACCACCGTCAGAGCGCGTTCCGTTGACAACTCCCAGTTGTCCTGCCATTTATTCTTGGTCTTGCTGATGGGGTCGGTGTCCGTATGACCGACAACGTCAATCTTGCGTCCGGCATACTTGGACTTCAAAACACTGGCAGCCTTGTCCAGCTCGGCAATCGAAGCGCTCTTCAGCGTTGCACTGCCCGAGGCAAATAGAATCGCATCGCTGATGGTCACGGTAATCGTGCCCGCAGCGGCATCAATGGACACCTCGCCAATGCCTTCCAGATCGGTCACTTTGGCAGCGGTGGTCTTCTTTTCCGCAACCTGCTTCTGCATCTCTTCCAACTGCCGTCTGCTGTCAGCCAGATCCCGTTCCAGCCGGCCTTTTTCAGACGCGGAACTCGTCAGGGTTGCTTCACAGTTTTCATACAATCCCTTGACGTTCTGATATTCCACGTCCAGAGCCTCGTATTTTTTCTTCCAGTCGGTGCAGCCTGTCAGCATCGTTGCAGCAACCAGTCCAACCAAAACAAACATCATTTTTCCTGTGGTTTTCATAATTTGACCTCCCTTTCGTCTATGTCAGAGTTAAAAACCATACCAGTTCATAAATACGTTTCGTATCCAGTCATCGAAAATCATAACGCCAAAAACCGCAATTGACAAGAATGGACCATACGGAATTTGTCGGCTTTTTTTGAAAATCCATTGATATAATGCCCAAATAAGTCCAAAAAAAGGGGCAATAAAGAACGCCAGTACCGCCATCCACGGCCCAATCACTGCTCCCGCCGCCCCCATCAGGTGCACATCCCCAAGCCCCATCGCCTCCCGGCCAAAGCCCAGCGTCCCCGCAATCCGGGTCGCCCAGACCACCGTACACCCTGCAAAATATCCCATTAGTGCCCCGAAAAAGCCTCGAATGGCCGGAATCCCCAGCCAGTTATTCCACAGCGTCAGCCCGGCCTCGGAGCGGACCACCATATACCCGACAATCCCCCCCGATATTATTGGGATAAGGTAAACAATCTCTTTTAATATTTCCCGCCGGTCATTAAATTCCGGCTCTTCCGCCTCCGGATTTCCCGGCAATTTCTCATGCCCTTCCGGATACGGATAACTCGGCTTGATAATCCCCAATTTCAGACAGATCAGCGAAATAATCAGCCCGATCCCCGCTCCCGCCGAAATCGAGGCCTGCTTGGCTGTCGCCATAGGGAAAATCTGATGAATATCAATCTGCGAAGGCGTCAGCACATACCCGCCGACACTGGCCGCAATAATCCCCGCCGCCGTCACAAACCAGCACAACTCCAGCGGAATAATCCACAACTCCAGATCAATCGCCGAGGCCGCCAGAAACACCGCCACCAGAGTCATCGCATTCAAATAAACCAGCCACCCCCCGGCCGCAAACCGTTGAATTGCCATCTCGCCCGGCAAATCCATCTGCCGACCCTCAAAATAAAAATACCACAGATAAACCCCGATAAACAGGCACGCCGTCAGCAGTTCAATCAGAAAATAACGGGGAGAAATCGAGGTTTTGCAGACCCGGCACTTGCCGCCCAGAATCAGCCAGGAAAACAGCGGAATATTATCATAAAAGTGTATCGGCGTATTGCACGATGGACAGGCAGACCCCGGCCACACGAGGGATTTCTCCCGCGGCAGCCGATAAATCACCACATTCAGGAAACTGCCCACGCAGGCCCCGAACGCAACAATAAACGCCATCCAAATCCATTCTGGCGACACGCCGATATCCTTATCTTTACTGGTTAATTACTTTTTCTTTTTGGCAGGCTTGGCCGCAGTCGTCTGACGGCTGACAATCCCGGCCACCTTCATCGGCAGACCAAACAGCCGGATGAAGCCCGTCGCATCCGTGGAATTGTATTCGGCACCCATCGTAAAGCTGGCCAGATGCGGATTATACAGGCTCTTGGGACTGGTCACGCCAGCCAGCGTCGCCTTGCCCTTATACAGCTTAATCCGTACGCTGCCGCTGACATTCCGCTGCGTCACATCGACAAACGCATCCAGCGCCTCGCGCAACTGGCAGAACCACTGCCCGTAATACACCATCTCGGCATACTTCAGAGACACCTGCTGCTTATAGTGAGCCGTCTCCCGGTCCAGACACAGCATTTCCAGCGCCTTGTGAGCCGTCGTCAGAATCGTTCCGCCCGGCGTCTCATACACCCCGCGGGATTTCATCCCAACCAGGCGATTCTCCACCAGATCCGCCACACCAACGCCATGCACGCCCCCGATGGCATTGAGCGTCTCAATCAGCTTGACGCCGTCGGTCTTCTTGCCGTTCAATTTCACCGGGATACCCTGCTCAAAACCGATTTCGACATACTCGGCCTTGTTTGGGGTCTTCGAGATAGGCCGGCACAGAACCAGCATCTCATCCTTCGGCTCATTGGCCGGATTTTCCAGGTCCGCGCCCTCATGGCTGATATGCCAGAGGTTCCGGTCACGGGAATAAATCTTCTTCACCGACTGCTGAATCGGGATTTTCCGCTGTTTAGCATACTCGACCGCCGCTTCCCGGCTGGTCAGGGTAAAATTCGGGTCTTTCCACGGGGCAATAATCTTCAAATCCGGTGCCAGCGCCATAAACGTCAGTTCAAACCGCACCTGGTCGTTGCCCTTGCCGGTGGCGCCATGCGATACCGCCGTCGCCCCGGTCTGCCGGGCCACATCCACCTGATGCTTGGCAATCAGCGGCCGGGCAATGCTCGTGCCCAGCAGGTACCCGTTTTCGTACACCGCGCCGCTCTTGAGCATCGGCCAGATGTAATCTTCAACAAATTCCCTGCGGAGATCCTTGACGATGCACTTGACCGCGCCGGTCGCCAGGGCCTTCTTCTGAATCCCCGTCAGTTCGTCACCCTGTCCCAGTTCGGCGGCAAACGCCACCACTTCATAGCCGTATGTTTCCTTCAGCCACGGCAGGATCACGCTCGTATCCAGCCCGCCGCTGTAAGCCAATACCACTTTTTCAGCCTTGTTCTTAACAGCCATCACTATTCCCTTTCTAAATACCGACATAAGTCGTAGATAATCATAAAAAGGGTATTATAGACACAATTGACCGACTTGACAAGAATCAAATTTAAAAGCTGTCGCCCCTATCGACTGCCCCGCCGATTTCTCCATGTTTTTTACTTCGATCAGATGATACGCTAGTGAGCAAATATCTCCGCGCTGTCATTAAGGATGTTTTGACCATATTCTTTTGGAATATCTGCCTCTATCATCAGGGATCGCCTTGCTTCTGCGTGTATTTTGGGCAAAGTCTTGTCTATAGCAAAATTTTTGAAACGAGTTCGACATTCTTTCATTCCACAATCTTTAAGTAACAAAAGAAGTTATTGCCGCACAAGACGTCCATTTTTATCCCTGTGAATTGCATTTGGTTTTTTCCATCTATCAAATGATAAACAAGTACAGATGTCCATTCTTCTCTTTTGTCTAATACACACTCAATCCCTATCTGTCCTTGGGTATAAGATAACCCCTCCATCCGACAATGTCCATCATAAACACAGGCATTAAATTCCCCAGAATCACATTATGAATCGATAGACAAATTTGCCAATTTCACTTCCGACACTTCGGGGGCCTGTTTCCAGACCCCAATAGGCCTGAAACAAGCCCCGCAAATAATTGCCTTGCGGTTTCTATTGACTCCGCTCCGCTCATTGGATAGAATTAGAGTGTGGCTGCTTTGCCCAAATCAAAGTAACCGAATCAAAGGACGCTAGATATGAAGTCCAAAAACGGCTTTACATTGATTGAATTGCTTGTGGTCATCGCTATCATCGCTCTGCTGCTTTCAATTATCGTGCCCGCCCTGAAGATCGCCAAAGAGCGAGCCATGGACACCATCTGCACCAGCAATATCAAACAGTATCAGGTCGCAATGGCCCTGTATTGCAGCAATAACGACGAAAACTTTGCCAACGGCGAAGACTGGATCTATCTGGGATTCATCAACGGCGGCCCCTTCCCCACGGCACCTCATTCGTTCAACTGCGTCTGGCACGACGCCACATTAACGCCCAACGGCACCGTCGTCCAATACCTCGGCGACAATAAAGTCGCCCTCTGCCCGCTATTTGCCAAGATTGCACCGTCCCGCTGCAATTGCGTCGTCTATCCATCGACGCACAATGCCGCCATCCCAATCGTCCCCCAGTTTAATTACACCTTAAGCGCCTACCTCGGGGCTTACAAATATCGCTCCGGCTGCAAGGATCAAGTTATCAAAATTACCCGGGTCAAATCCCCCTC
Source organism: uncultured Pirellulales bacterium (assembly GCA_964630775.1). Taxonomy (GTDB): domain Bacteria; phylum Planctomycetota; class Phycisphaerae; order Sedimentisphaerales; family Anaerohalosphaeraceae; genus Anaeroglomus. The sequence goes on from CAZVYY010000028.1 coordinate 23,637, forward strand.
CCAGGTCGTCATGTTCGGCGAAGAAAATCCCATGCGGATTCCGGCCAGTGTACGCAAAGACCTTCCCGGCGGTTCCAATGCCACCGTCAACGACTGCCTGCTCTGGCCCTACGAACCGGCCAACGCAAAAAGTAAAATTACCAGCATGGGAGGCAAGTACGCCCGATTTGATGGCTCCGGTTTTTCAGATTGTTTCGGAACCTACCACCGCGCCAAAGATGACGCCCGCTTCCTCGGCTTCACCAACGCCGTTTTCGTCGATGGACACGTCCAGTACGTCGCCCCCGAAGAAACCCTTAAATTCATGTGGCCGTATTAGCACTAAAAGACAATCCGGACATATTTATACTATATTCGCAATATTACTAAAGCATTCTCCATTATTTGGCGATAGATATATTGCATTTATTTATCATTATTGATATATTATTGCTATGCTTTTTAAAGAATTATTAGAAAAAGTATCCGATTTGCCAGCCTTTACAGCCCGCTTTCTGGCTGCCGGGCAAAATCTGGCCCAGGTCAGACTGCAAATCAACCGGTGGGTCAACGATGGCAAAATCATCAGAGTCCACAAAGGTCTTTACACGCTGGCAAAGCCTTACAACAAAATCCCAACAGAGCCGTTTTATATCGCCAATAGCCTCAAGCAGGCCTCGTATATCGGCCTGCATTCGGCCCTGTCCTGGTACGGTATGATTCCGGAGTTCGTACCCGCCGTGACCAGCATCACCACCGGCAGACCCCAAACCATCGAAACGCCATTAGGGCGATTCGAATTCAGGCATATCAGTAAAAAATACTTTTGGGGTTATCAGCAAGTCACACTGAACTCCGGCCAAACTGCGTTTATGGCACGCCCGGAAAAAGCCCTGCTGGACCTGATCTATCTCACTCCCGGCGGAGACGACCCCCATTTTCTCGAGGAGCTGCGGCTTCAGAATTTTGAGCAAATAAACTCTACAGCCCTTGCTGAGTTTGTCGGACGATTCCAAAGCCCAAAACTCAAACGGGCACATAACACCATCACAACGCTCCTTGAACAGGGGGAAGGCATCGCGTTATGAAAGACTATCTCAAGCAGCAGCTTGAAACAATTCGCGATACCAATTTCGCCGTTTGCTTCGTTCGCGAATACCTCCAGGCACGAACGCTTGAATGCCTTCAGGAAAACGGCGCCTTTGCCAACTGGGCATTTGTCGGCGGAACGGCCCTGCGATTTCTGTACGCCATGCCGCGGTTTTCCGAAGACCTCGATTTTTCGCTGACTATTCCGGGAGCGGATGACCATTTCATCACTTTCATGAAGCAAATCAAAAACAGCTTTTTTGCAGAAAACTACGACATCACTATCAAGACAAAATCCGCCCAGACCGTACACGCGGCATTTCTTAAATTCCATGGCCTGCTCTATGAATTGGGCTTATCACCGCATAGCTCCGAAACGCTTTCGATTAAGGTCGAAATCGACACCAACCCGCCGGCCGGAGCCGGACTCGAAACCAGCATTATTCGCAAACACTGCCTGCTGAACCTTCAGCACTATAATAAAAGCTCACTGCTGTCCGGCAAGCTTCATGCATTGTCAGCACGCAAATACACCAAAGGCCGAGACATTTATGATCTGATGTGGTATCTGTCCGACAGAACCTGGCCCGCACCCAATTTGCACCTGTTGAATAATGCCCTCCGTCAGACGGGATGGTCAGGCCCTGAATTCACCCAAGACAACTGGAAATACCAGATCGCCCGGCATCTGTCCGAACTGGACTGGGCTAAAGTAATCACCGATGTAAAGCCCTTCATCGAAAAACAAAGCGACCTCCATTTGCTCACCCTGCCCAATCTCCTGAGGCTGCTGCAGGATTAAACAATGCTTCGATAATACTCCCTCGCACCGTCTTATCTCCAAATTACCGAAGATAACGGATTCCAGCAAATTCCCCCCGAAACCGGGTTGACTAATCCCCCAATTTCCTGCACAATACAACCTCAATAATAAACGAAACTTGTGTTAACAGAATAACAAGGATAACCCAGCACCCATGTGGACACCGGCACTATCAGGCTTGACAGTGGTTGCTCTCCTGAGCGGGATGGCACAGACGATGAATTACCCCCAAACACAGCGGATTGAACACACAGACGACTACTTCGGCGTCAAGGTCGCCGACCCCTACCGCTGGCTGGAAGATGACGTCCGCCAGTCCCCCCGGGTCCGGGAATGGGTGGACGCCCAGAACAAAGTCACCTTCGATTATCTCGGCTCGCTGCCCCAGCGTCCCCAAATCAAATCCCGCATCACCGAGCTGTGGGACTATGACAAATACGGCACCCCCTTCAAACGAGGCGGCCGGTATTATATGTCCATCGCCCGCAAACTGGAAAACCACGCCGTCATCTACCGGATGGACACCCTCGACGGCGAAAAGAAAGTCCTGTTCAACCCCAACACCTGGTCCAAAGACGGCACCGTCGCCCTGGCCGGCATGTGCTTCACTGACGAGGGCAAATACGTCGCCTATGCCATCCAGGACAGCGGTTCGGACTGGCAGACCTGGAAAATCCGCGATATCGCCGCCGACAAAGACCTGCCCGATGTCATGGAACATCTGAAGTTCACCGCCCCCGCCTGGGACCATGATTCCAAAGGCTTCTATTACGCCAAATACCCCGAGCCGGATGCATCCGAGAAATTCACCTCCCTCAATACCCGCATGAAGCTGATGTACCATAAACTGGGCACCCCGCAGGCCGACGATACAGAGATTTTCTATCAGCCCGAGCACCCCGACTGGGGCTATAATGCGATCGTGACCGATGATGGCCGCTATCTGGTTGTCACCATCTGGGTAACCACCGACAATAAATTCCGCATCATGGTCCGCGACCTGCAGCAGCCGGATTCGAAACTGACAGACCTCATCGACCGTTTCGAAAACAACTACGCCTTCGTGGACAACGACGGCCCGATTTTCTATTTCCGTACCGACCTGAACGCTCCCAACAGCCGCCTGATTGCCATCGACCTGCGCAACCCCGACCGTAAGCACTGGAAGGAAATCATCCCCGAATCCGCCGACCCGCTGCAGGATGTGGACCTGGTCAACGACACCTTCGTCTGCTCCTACCTCCACGATGTAACAGCACAGTTTAAACTGTTCACCCTGGATGGCAAACCCCTCGGCAACATCCCCCTGCCCGGCCCCGGAACCGCCTCCGCCTCCGACAGCCGCCGGCACGATACGGAATTATTTTACCAATTCCAGTCCATGACCACCCCGCCGGGCGTCTATCGCTATGACATGAAATCCGGCCGGTCCAAACTCCTGATACAACCGCAAATCGCCTGCAATCTCGACGAATTCACGACCGAACAGGTATTTTATACCTCCAAAGATGGCACGCGTATCCCGATGTTCCTCGCCTACAAAAAGGCTCTCAAACGCGACGGGACCAACCCCACCCTGCTTTACGGATATGGCGGATATGAAATCTCCGTTCAACCGACCTTCTCTGCCACCCGCATGGCCTGGCTGGAAATGGGCGGCATCTTTGCTATCGCCAACATCCGCGGCGGCGGCGAATACGGCACCGCATGGCATGAAGCGGGCAAGAAAATGCAAAAGCAAAACGTCTTCGATGATTTCATTGCCGCAGGTGAATATCTCGTCGCCCGGAATTACACCAGCCCGCAGAAGCTGGCCATCATGGGCGGCTCCAACGGCGGCCTGTTGGTTGGTGCCTGCATGACCCAGCGGCCCGACCTGTTCGCCGCGGCCATCCCGGAAGTCGGCGTCATGGACATGCTGCGATACGATGCCTTCACCGCAGGCCGTTTCTGGGTGGACGAATACGGCTCGGCCAAAGACAGCAAAGAGATGTTCGAGTATCTCAAAGCCTATTCGCCCTATCACACCCTCAAGCCCGGCACCACCTACCCGGCCACGATGGTCATGACCGCCGACACGGATGACCGCGTCGTCCCCAGCCATTCGTTTAAATTTGCCGCGATGCTCCAGTCGGTCCACAAAGGCGACCGTCCCGTCCTGATTCGCATCGAAACCCGCGCCGGCCACGGCTCAGGCAAACCCACTTCCAAACGAATCGAGGAAATCGCCGACATCTACACCTTCCTGTCCGCCAATTTAGGAGCCGCACTGCCCAAACAGTAGCACAGAGCGCAAATGACATGATTTTTGACATTGTAGGGGCTGGCCCCGTGTCTGCCCATGGATTACGACAGCAGCACGGAGTGTAAACGGCGTGATTTCTCTCTCAGAAATCCCAAATCCTCCTGGACTCCCTCAATCGACAATCTGAAAATCATAAATCGTCAATTGTCTTCCAATCTCAATCGAAAATGGAAAATGGACAATCTCTATATCCCTTCCATCCAATTCTCCACCAGCACCCTCAAATCCCCCATCCCCACCGTCTTATCCCCATCCGCATCCGCCCCATACATCGCCAGAGCATAGCTTGCCATCCAATCCCGACTCAGCCGGGCCATATCATCCATCGCCACCCCATCCGGACAGACAAAATCTCCCCCCTTTACATGCTCCCACGTCAATTTCGGATAGCTCACCCCTTCCGCGCACAGCCGCCAGATATCCTCACTTCCATTGGCAGCCTCACCCATAAAATCCCATAGCGCCGCTGTATAAGTCGCCAGCGTCTGCATGTAAGGTGTAGTCAGTGCGGTACCTCCGGCACTGAGGCTTGTTCCGCTGGACCATTGATCCCAGAATGAATTTGTAACTGTGCAGGAGGTGGCCTTGCCAATCAGCCCACCCGTATCCGCCACGCCGGACGGACTGCCAATCGAATAGCAGTTGGCAACCGTGCAGCCGGTCATGCTGCCCACCAGTCCGCCGCTGTACTGATAGCCGTTGGACACAGTCCCCCACGCAAAACAATTCGAAAACGTCGCCCGCAACGCCCCACCAACCAGTCCAGCCAGATATCGACGGTCATCATTCATCACCGCATTGCAGGTAACATCCGGATAAGCAAAGCACTGTGAAAGGGTAATCGTGGCCGGACTATTAGCCTGAATCTCGCCGACCAGCCCCCCGCCATAAATCGCCTCCGTCGTCACATCAAAGCCATCCGCCCCACAGCGACTCAGCGTAATCGTTCCCGAACTGGCAGCCAGGCGCCCTGCAAAACCGCCAACTCTGCGTCGGCCGCTCACATCTCCGGCTGCGATGCAATCACTCACCTGAGTTGAACTGCCCTGCACGTCGCCCAGAATCCCGCCGACAAAATCCCGACCCTGCACTGCACCATTGGCCCGGCAATGACTGATATGCGAAAAACTCAGCGATCCAACAATCCCGCCAACGCTATCCATACTGCTTATGACATTACCCGAGGCGATACAATTATCAATGCGATTACCGTTGAACGTCGAGCCGACAATACCGCCGGCATACTGCCCGTTGGCCGTAATCGCCGCCATTGATATACAGTTACTGACACTCCCGCTGTATAATCGCCCCACAATCCCCCCGACATCCCCCATGCTGCCATTGCCGCCGCTGACAGCCCCCGCCATCCTGCAATTATCCATCGCATTCCCGCTGGAGCTGAAATAGCTGGCAATACCTCCCACATAGCGGCTGCCGCTGACGGTAGCGTTAACCTGACAATCTGAGACCGGCGAAAACGCATACCCCAGCAAACCGCCGACATTTTCATTGCCGATAATCGTACCGTCCTCGACCGAGCAATTCTGGATGATGCAATTACCATGCCCGATCAGTGCACCCACACGGTTATGGCCGGTCACGCTGACATGGATTAGTTTCACATTCCGGATACTGCTGGCCGTACCGCCAAGCACATACCCGAACAGCCCCACATAGTCCGCCGTGCCGTCTTCGTAAGTAAAGTTTCGAATGGAAAATCCATTGCCGTTGTATGTCCCCCGGAACGCCTGCTCAGAATTCCCGATACGATGAAACTGCGTGCCGGTATAGTCTGACAGATCAATTTCGGCCATCTGACGGAAATGATAACTTGCCCCCCAATCTGCCGGCGTCTGGCCCAGCAGGTCCAATTGTTCGCTTGTGTAAATCAAATACGGCGACTCCGCCGTACCGCTGCCCCCGCCATACGTTCCCGCCGACACCACTCCCGCAGACAAAACAACCCCCAGACCAAAATACATCACCAAACTTCTCATCACCTTATCCTCTTCATTTTCGAAAATCGCAAATCAAAATTCATCAATTTCTCTCCACTGTATTCTTGTATCCTTGTATCCTTACATTCTTTGGTTCTTGGGTCCTTATATTCTTAAATCCCTTCCATCCACTGCCCGGCAAACAGCACAAAATCCGCCATATCAACCTGACCGGAAATATCCATATCCGCACCATCGCAATCATTCAGCAGACCGCAGTCCATAACCAGCCATTGTCCCGCCAGATACTGTAAATCTTCAATCGCCACCCCATCCGGGCACGCAAAATCGCCCGCCAGCCGCTGCCATTGCAGCCGCGGATAATTCATCCCATCGCAAATCGCCCAGGTCTCCGCAAAATTCCACGGATACGTCGAGGCACTTTTCATCTGTGCCGTCGTCTTACCGGCCACGCCGCCGGCATCTCCCCCGCCGACACCCGCCGACGCATGGCAGGTCTGTATATCCCAGAACAAATCAGACAAATACCCCGACCCGGAGATATTATATCCCACCACCCCGCCCGCATTGGCAGGACAAACCACATCACCCGTTGAATAGCACTGCTGAACGAATCCGTGCCGCAGATACCCCACCAGACCGCCCGCACTCGTCGTTGCCCCCGTCACGTCGCCAGTAGCATAGCAATCCGTGACAGTCGTGCCCCACTCTTCCATGAATCCCGCCAGCCCCCCAAGATACGACGTCCCCCGAACCTCCGCACCCGCATAACAGGATTGAATCGTCCCGCCGTTATGATGATACCCCGCCAGTCCGCCAACCCAGAAATTGCCAAGCACCGTCCCTTTGGCCTGGCTCATCGAAATCACTCCACCGTTGTTGTCCCCAACCAGCCCGCCGCAATGGTAGTAATCGCTCTGGACCACCCCATCCGACCGACACCCGGCAATCGTACCCTGATTCAGCCCGGCCAGCGCCCCCGCAGACAACCGCCCATGCACCGAAATCGCCTCAAGACGCAGATTCTCCACCCGGCCCCCCGCACCAATCGCCCCGAACAACCCCACAAAATCCTCGTCCGGCAGACTCATCACGATATGTCGCAGCGTATGCCCCTGCCCATCCACAACACCCGTAAACGGCGTCCCCTCAAACAGGTAATCCATCGATGCCAGCGTATCCGGCGCCACAGGCGTCAGCACCATCCCCGAAAAATCCAGATCTGCGGTCAGGATAAAATGTTTGTCCCAATCGCCGGGAATGGTTGTCAATTCCTGCCAGTCGCCGGGGCTGCTGATTTGATAGGGATCGTCCGATGTTCCTTGTCCGGCGGAATATCTGGGTTCCCACCACAGCCGCGGATAATTAGTATTAGGTATAAACCATGTGGCATCGAAATCCCATCCGGCAATTGTAAACGTCGCAAGCGTCTTCATTTGGGCTGTTGTCCTGCCTTCTCCGCCTGCGCTGGTCGGCTGATTAGAGGTATCCATATCCCAAAAGCATGAAGAGACCGTACCATCAAGATTATATCCAAGCAGGCCGCCTTTAAAATAACTGCCGCTGACCAACCCGGCCGAATAGCTGTCGGAGATCGAATTTTCAACATTATGCCCTACCAGGCCACCGGTACTATAGGTTCCACTGACAGAACATCTGGAATAGCAGGATGTGATTGTTCCATTATAGCTATACCCTGCCAGCCCGCCTGCATTAGAAAAGCCTGTAATCTGGCCTGTTGTATAGCAGAAACGAATCGTTCCACTATTGCTTCCCACTAAACCGCCAACATGATACTCTCCGATGGCAGTAACATTCTCAACGCCCAATTTAGAAATGACACCCTGGATTCCGACCAGTCCAAACAGGCCGATGTAACCCTGACCTGCCTGGCCGAGCGTCGCATTGAAAATTCTGTGACCGTTGCCGTCAAAGTTTCCCTCAAAATAGAGGTCTTCATAATTCCCCTCGCCGTCGTCATAAGTCCCACCAATCGGCTCAAAATCAATACCCTGTAAATCAAGGTCTGTCTCAAGCCGCGTATAAACGCCTTGGGCCCAATATTTTGCAGCATTGGCTTTATCGGAAAACTGCAAAAAATCATTCACAGAGGATATCAGGTAGGGATCCGTTTCCGTACCCTGCCCATTTATCGTGCTAAAGACTTCCCATGACAAATGCGGATAATCATCGGCCCGCATCTGCCAGTCCGCCGCATCCCCGTCATTCGCATCAAAATCCCACCCGGCATCCGTAAAGGTGGCTTCAACCATCATCTCCGCGGTCGTCCTGCCCATCACGCCGGCAGGATCGGGGTCCATACCGCCCACGCCATCCGTTGTCCCGCTGATCTCGATATCCCAGAAACAAGCCGTCGTTGTATGGGATGCCTTCCAACTCCACCCCATCAATCCGCCGACCTCAGAATTCCCGCTCACCAGCCCAACCGCAAAACAGTCTGCAATCGAACTGTTATAGTCGCTGCCCACCAACCCGCCGACCGTGCTGTCGCCCTCAACATCAGCTCGGGCATAGCAGGCCAAAATCGACCCGAAATTACTGTATCCCACCAGCCCGCCGACAAGACAGTCCCCGTGAACAGTCCCTGTCGCATAGCAGCCCGAAATAATGCCGTCATAGGTATATCCCGCCAGCCCGCCGACATAATAATATCCCGTCACGGTGATATCTTTCACACCAAGCCGGCTTATGGTTCCGTAAGAACTCACACGCCCGAATAAGCCGACATAATCGTCATCAGGCTGATTAATTACAGCATTGGATATCGTATGTCCATTGCCGTCAAAAATACCATAAAACCCATCCCCCCCGTTACCCACTGGCACCACGGTGATTCCCGCCAGGTCAATATCCTGCGTCAGGATGAAATATTCCCCCCAATCCTCCGGCGTCGTCATCAGCTCCTGCCAGTCGGCGGCACTGCTGATTTGATACGGCATCTCCGGCGTCCCCTCTCCGCCTGAATACGTCCCCGCCGACACCACCCCCGCCGTTAATACAACCGCGATGCTCAAATACCTCACCAGACTTTTCATCATCTCTTCCTTTATTTATGATACTAATTCTGCTTGAAATTCCCCGTATCGGCACAGCTAAACAGCTTTCAGCCGTCAGCATACAATCTTGTCATTCCCGCGAAGGCGGGAATCCAGTTATTCTCCAAACTACAAACTTTCCCACCATGAAGCCCCTGAAGAACAGGAAGAATAATCAAATGATAATTTTTACCCTTCATGCTCTTCCTGCTCTTCATGGTCAAAATACACCCACTTCCGAGCAACATAACTTGTCATACCCGCGGAGAGCCTTATTTGCCGCAAAAAGAGATAAGTATTATATCAAAATCCACAAACAAAAGTCAACAAATTATCTATTTTCACAAGACATAGTTCACCTTTACTAATGTTTATTATTTAATAAATTATTACAATATTTTTTAATTTTTTATGCAACTTTTATCATCCATCCGACATATATATAGGCTGGGCTAAGGGAGGCCCAGGGGAAGCAATTCCCGACCGAGTTCGTAGATTATACTGCGAACTCCGAACTAAGAACTACGAACATTCAAAAGGAGGAGCAAAAATGCAAAACAAACCCAATCATAAAGTAGATCGAGCCTCCGTGTTTGAGAGCAACTCAGTCTCAGCCCCCGGCGGATTCCTTACTTTTTCCCTTTCCCTTTTACCTTTTCACTTTTTCTCCAAACAAACCCAATTCCACATTCTTGTATCCATGTATCCTTGTATCCATATATTCATGCTACCCACCAAACGAACCCAATTATCCTGTTCATCCTGTAAATCCTGTCAAAAAGATGATCTCTTGTATTTACCCAAAAGACCGATATAATGCGTGTTTTTGTGGTGATCAGAAATAAAGGTGTCAGTATTTTTCCCGACAGCAATTAAACTGGTTTAAGGAAGACGACAATGAATAGCAAAGGAATCACAAGCGTATTAGCAGGACTGATCATGAGCTTAAGCATCCTCTCTCAGGCCGCCCCGGACTGGGAAAATCAGGCTGTTTTCGGCATCAACAAACAAAAACCCCATGCAACCCTGATGCCCTATGCCGACAAAGCCATGGCCGCCCAGTGCGACCGAACCGCAAGCCCTTATCGCAAAAGCCTTAACGGCAACTGGAAATTCAACTGGGCACCCAATCCCGAAAGCCGCCCCGCAGATTTCTACAAAACCGACTTCGATATTTCAGGCTGGAAGGAACTGCCCGTACCGAGCAACTGGCAATTACATGGTTACGGTATCCCCAATTATACCAATGTGACTTACCCCTTTGCTCCCAATCCACCCAAAGTCACCTCCGAACCCCCTGTGAATTACACTTCCTACAAATGGCGTAACCAGGTCGGCTCCTATCGCACAACGTTTACCGTCCCTTCCGACTGGAAAGGCCGGCAGGTGTTTATCTGCTTTGACGGCGTGGACTCGGCCTTCTATCTGTGGATCAACGGCCAGAAAGTCGGCTACAGCCAGGACAGCCGCACCCCCGCAGAATTTGATATTACCCAATATCTCAAAACCGGCGAAAACATCCTCGCCGCGGAAGTTTATCAATATTCAGATGGGTCCTATCTGGAAGACCAGGATTTCTACCGCCTCAGCGGTATCTATCGTAATGTCTTCCTGTATTCAGTCCCATCCGTACACATCCGCGATTTCTTCGTCCGTACCGACCTCGACGAGAATTATCGCGATGCCACGATGCAGGTCGAAATGGAACTGGTCAACTTCGGCAGCACCGCCAAATCCGCAGTCGCCCAGATTGAACTGCTCACCAGCGACGGCAAGACCGCCAACACCATCAAGACCGAAGCCATTGACGTCATTGCGGGTCGGAATATATTGAATGGCCCCACTGTTAAAATTCCACAGCCCAAATTATGGAGTGCCGAAAGCCCGAATCTTTATACCGTCGTCATTACCCTGTTTGACAAAAACAACAATGCCCTTGAGTATCTTTCCGCCCGGGTCGGATTCCGCAAATCGGAAATCAAGGACGGCCAACTATTAGTCAACGGCAAACCCATCTATATTAAAGGCGTCAATCGCCACGAACACGACCCCGACACGGGACATTATATCAGCCGGGAATCGATGATTAAAGATATTCAACTGATGAAACAGCACAATATCAACACCGTCCGCACCTGCCATTATCCGGATGTGCCGGAGTGGTACGACCTGTGTGATGAATACGGCCTGTACATCATCGACGAGGCCAATATCGAATCGCACGGCATGGGGTACGGCAAGGAAAGTCTGGCCAAACAGCCCGACTGGGCCGAGGCCCACATGGACCGGATGCAGCGGATGGTCGAACGCGACAAAAATCATCCCTGCGTCATCATCTGGTCGCTGGGCAATGAAGCCGGCGACGGACCCAACTTTGAGGCCAACAGTGCCTGGGCCAAGCAGCGCGACGGCTCCCGCCCGATTCATTATGAACAGGCCGGGGAACGCCCCCATACCGACATTGTCTGCCCGATGTATGCCTCGATTGAACACATGGTACGCTATGCCTCAAAGGCCCAGACACGCCCGATGATTCAATGCGAATACGCCCACGCGATGGGCAACAGTGTCGGCAATCTCCAGGATTACTGGGACGCCATTGAAAGTCATAAGCATCTTCAGGGCGGTTCCATCTGGGACTGGGTGGACCAGGGCCTGACCAAGAAAGCCGACCCCGTGATCGTGGTCAAAGACCGCAGCGGTCGGGGCAATGATGCCAGGGTCTTCGGCACCCTTGCCGACGGTCCCCAGGGCCGCAAGGCGGTCAACGGCTTTATGGCGCTGGGCGACACCTCCAGCCTGAATATCACCGGCACCGAGATTACCGTGGAAGCCTGGGTCAAGCCCGAACCGGCCACCGACCACGGCCCGATTATCAGCAAAGGCGATTCGCAGTACGCCCTGAAAGTCAGCGGCGACGGCAAGAACCTTGAATTCTTTATCTATGATTCCACCTGGCAGACCGTTTCGGCGCCCCTGCCGGCCAACTGGCTGGGAACCTGGCACCATGTTGGCGGCAGCTTTGACGGCAAGGAACTGAAGGTCTTTATCGACGGCAAACAGGCCGCGGCAAGACCTTATGCCGGCACCATTCAATACAATGCCTATATCCCGATGATCGGCACCGACCACGAACACATGTGGCGCAACTCCAAAGGGGCGATTCGTCTGTTTAAAGGCCTGATTGGGCCGGTTCGTGTCTATAACAAGGCCCTTGCCGCCGAGCGTCTGAATCAACTGAACGCCGCACTCGACAGTTCCTGCGTGCTGGCCCTGGATATGAAGGCCGACGATGTGCAGGTTACCGAAACCGCCAAGACCTTTATGGCTTACGGCGGGGACTTTGGAGATGTGCCGCACGACTGGAACTTCTGCTGCAACGGCCTGATTCAGCCGGACCGCACCGTCAATCCGCATATTCTGGAAGTCAAGAAAGTCTATCAGAATATCAAGGCGACTGGGGTCGATTTGACCGCAGGCAAGATTAATGTCAAGAATAAATACTTCTTCATCAATACCGATTTCACCGAGGCGCTGTGGGAATTGACAGAAAACGGCGTGGTGATTCAAAGCGGCTCTCTGGGCTCACTGGATATCGCCCCACAGACCACCAAAGAAGTGGTGATTCCGCTCAAAAAAATAACTCCGAAAGCAGCGGCGGATTACCAGTTGAAAATCGCCTTTGTCCTGAAAGAAAACACCCTCTGGGCGAACAAAGGCCATGTGGTTGCCTGGGACCAGTTTGGGATGCCGTATGAAATCCCCAGCCCCAAAGAAACCGCTCTGGATTCGATGACAGAGGTGGTTCTGGAAGACAATGGCAAGGCGATTTCCATCAAAGGCGACACTTTCGCTGTAATATTCAACAAAACCACCGGCCTGCTGGAGAACTGGACGGTACAGGGCAAAGCCATGCTGGCCGCACCGCTGACCCCGAATTTCTGGAGAGCCGCCACCGATAACGACGATGGGTATAATATGACCCAGAACAACGGTATCTGGAAAAATGCCTACGTCAAAGGCACGGTTGACACTGTGACGGCAAAACAGATTACTCCGCAGGCGGTTGAGGTTGTGGTTTCCCTCAAACTGGCCGCGGCCGGCAGCACACAGCGGATCCGGTATGTGGTTTACGGCAGCGGCGATATCGTCGTCCAGAACCAGATGCAGGTGGCCAGGAATCTGCCTTTTGTGCCGCGGTTTGGCTTGCAGGCTCAGATTCCCGGGGCTTTCAAGGCCATGACGTGGTATGGACGGGGGCCGGAAGAAAACTATGCCGACCGCAAGACCGGTTATGCCATGGGCATCTACAATGAAGATGTTTACAATCCTCAATACAGATACCTCCGCCCGCAGGAAAACGGCAACCGTACCGATGTCCGCTGGGCATGCTGGACGGATGAGGCGGGTTTTGGCATCCTGGCAGTGGGGCAGCCGATGATGAACGCCAGCGCCTGGGGCTATACGCAGCAGGACCTGGAAATAGCCCGTCACCCCTACGAACTGCTCAATCGGGATACGATTACCCTGAATCTGGACTATGGGCAGACGGGTGTCGGCGGCGACAACAGTTGGGGCGCTCGTCCGCATCGGGAATATACCCTGCAGGCCAACCAGACGTATGAATACAGCTTCCGCCTGTGTCCCGTGCAAAAAGGCGATATTTCCGTCATACAAACTCTTGCAGATAAGGCCCTGCCTGTTGTAGAATAGCCGGCCATGGATGGTAATAGTTTATTAGATTACTTACGAAAGGATTGTCTATGAAGAAAACAGCGGTTGTGTTACTGATGGTTGGAATGGTGGTTTTGTGCGGCTGCGAAAACAAGCAGCTTAAGGATGCTCAGGCTCAGAATGCCCAGTTGAAAGCGGATGCGGAAAAGGCCAAGGCTGATGCGGCTGCTGCTGAAAGCAAAGTGGCTCAGATGGAAACCAAGCTGGCCGAAATGAAGAAAAAAGACCAGGAAACCCAGACTCAGGCCCTGAATTCCATCCGCACCATGCTTGAAAAGCAGGAAGCCAAGACCAAAGAGATGAACGCCAAGATCGCCGAACAGAGTGAGACCATCAAGCAGAAAGACAGCCAGATCAAGACCCTCGAAGGCCAGCTTGCTGAAATGAAAGCCGTGGCGGAAGCATCGGCCAAGCAAGCTCAGAAGGCGACAGACCAGCCGGCTGCCCAGCAGTAATTCAGGACCTATTTACCCCTGTAACACAAAAAGGCGAACTACCCAGTTCGCCTTTTTTTATCCCGCCCCAATGCCCCATTTTTACATAAACTGTAAATCGTTTAATATCAATAAGTTGCAAAATATCAGGATTTGTTTTAAACAAATACCTTGAATTTCTCTGTTAATATGGGTATAATTCCTGCTTGAGGCTGTCTATTTTATCGACCATTAATTTTCGGAGGTAATGTGATGAAAACTTTCGCTTTGTATGCCGGTCTGTTTGCGTTTCTGTTTTTGGGTCATGTTGTTCTGGCTGAGGACCCCGATTATGGTAATGATTACACGTCTGCATTTGCCATCACTGCTGACGGAAGCGTTACCTATGGGGAACTGGAAAGCGGCGGATATGACTGGTTTACTTTTGACAACCCCGACGTTACCCGTTTCCGGATTACCTTCGGTAACGGCGAAGGCAACTGGAAGCTGATTCGCTTCTACCAGGCCAATGAATTCGGCGACCCGGTTGAAGTGGCGGCCTGGTGGCAAGGCGGGGTCGGCAGTTCGTATCGTACCGTCTTTATGGAACATGCACGCCCCTGCTATCTTCGTATTGAAAATGATCCCGGTTCGTACAATGTCAAAGTCGAAACGCTGGGGACTACCCCGGCCGACAGTTACGGGGATGATTGCAGCTCGGCAACCCCGATTGTTGTGGATGCCCCGGCAACACAGGGGACACTGGATCACACCGATCCGCTCAGTTATGACCATGACTGGTTTGTTTTCTCGACAGAACCTTTGCACACCTATCATGTCCGCCTGTGGTATCTGGACAACTCCAACGTCTGGTTCTATGTGTTGAATGATACCTGCGGCACGCAGATTTACGGTGCCTCAACCGATATGACCATGACATCGTGGTACGGGGATGATGTGAAGATTCATGTTGAAGGCGATGCCAATCGTGCCGGGAATCTGTACTGGCTGGAGGTTACCGATATCGGAACCTATCCGGATGACCACGGCAATACCTGGAATGTCAGCACCCCAATCCCGGCCGACGGCACCAAAATTGAAGCCATGATCAACTACAATGCCACGGTCAACAGCGACATTGACTGGTTCACATTTACCCCCCAGGCTCATTCCAAATATGAGATTACCTTTGCCAACGGCGAAGGCAACTGGAAACTGCTTCGGGTCTATCAGGCCAATGAGTTTGGTGACCCGGTCGAAATCGATGCCTGGTGGCAAGGCGGTGTGTCGGAAGGCTTCCACACTCACTTCTACGAATATGCCCGGCCCTGCTATCTGAAATTTGAGAATGAAGGCGGGCGTTACAGCTTTAATGTTAAATACATCGAAACCAGGCTGCCGGATAGCTACTCCAATTCCTGCGACACTCCGACAGAGATTGCCGCGGATGGACAATCTGTCATCGGAACACTGGACCATACGAATCCCTATGACAACGACTGGTTTGTATTCCACACCCAGCCGCTGCATCAGTACCAGATTCAGCTTGGCTATCTGAATAACTCGAATGTCTGGTTTGAGGTGTACAGTGCCGGATGCAGCAATGTCTATGGCGGAACTACGAGCATGACCCTGACTTCGTGGAAAGGCGAAGATTATAAAATCCGCGTCCTTGGTGATGCCGCCCGTGTTGGTAATTACTATACCCTGACGGCCACTGATATTGGGACATATCCGGATGACCACGGCAATGTCTCGGCGGAAGCCACATCGATCCCCAAAGACAACACGCCGGTGGCGGGTTCGATCAACTATACCTCCACCATCAATTCCGACCTGGACTGGATGACTTTTGTTGCGGGTCAGGAGGGAGATTATCAGTTTACCCTCGAAAATACCGTAGGCAACTGGAAGCTGATGCGAATTTATTATGAAGACGAGGCCGGACATGTGTATGAAATGGCGGCTTTCTGGACCGGCGGGATTACCAGTGTGACCAATACGTATCACCTGCTACCGCGGCGGCATTTCATCCGGATTGAAAACGATCCGGGCGAGTATTTTGTCCGCGTGCTGTCGCCGGAACCGCGCTGCGGCGACCTGGATCACCCGATTATGGACGGTGATGTCAACAAGGACTGCCGGGTGAATCTGGAAGATTTGGCGATGATGGCGGCCAACTGGCTCAAGTGCAACCACCCGACATCCTGTAATTAATCGCGGCGATGCAATCCGTTTCGCCGGCTGGAACTAATGACCGGTGAACGACAATATAAAGGCTGTGCGAGGCATTCTCGCACAGTCTGTTTTTTTGCATGGATTGATGGTATGAATTGCTCCACGGTCAAGCTGTGCCTGGCCGCACACTAAAGTTCATCGTTCAGAGTTCGTAGTTGAGAGAAAATGGATTCCCGCATCCGCGGGAATGACAATCAGGCGGGCACGGGGGGAGGCAGCCCTTACATGCCGATTCGAACAGGATAATGTCCCACGGTCAAGCTGCGATTGGCCGTGCCGCCCTTCGGGAATGATTCCCACTGCATATTGTGTCGCCCCTGCCGGGGCTTGTGGATGGAGCGATTGCTTTCCGGGCGTTTCCACGCCCGGCTATTTTCTTTCGCCCCTTTGGGGCTTTATTTTTTCTTGCCTGTCCGGTGACTTACGCCTCCGGCTATGAAACTTATGAACCCTTCGAGTCAAAATAGCAGACTGGTTTCTAAAGAGCCGTTCATGATATCTTTCTGCCTTGCTGGAGCTTGATGGCCATTTCACGCAGTTTGGGCATGGCGTGGGCAAAGAACTGCTTATAGCCGGGGCATAAATATGAAGGCACGCTGATGTTTTCGGACAGAACTCTGCGGTCTTTGGGGCATCCGCCGCGACAGACATCCATATAGCGGCAGATGAGGCAGGTGTTATCCAGTCTGGCTTTGCGGTAGGAAAATTCCCGTTTGATGGAACTGACGGCCAGCCGTTCGATGGGGGTTTCCATGATATTGCCAAGGCGACAGGGCTGTTCCACATAGAAATCGCAGCAATAGGCGTCGCCATTGTGTTCGATGACGATATAATCGTTGCAATAGGGGCCGAAGGTGCATTCGGTATGGCCGCGGCCAAGCATGTAGGATAACAGGCTGTCAAACAGCCGGATGCTCAGTTTCGTCGGGCCGTGCTCCAGCCAGCGGTCGAAGATGCGGCACATAAAGGCGCCGTATGCTTCGGCGGTGATACTATACGAGGCGGGCCTGCCTGTGGCGGGGTCTTTTTCGATACACTGAATGAATTGAAGATAGCGAATACCCAGGCCCGTGAAGAAATCAAATAGCAGGTCGGGGTATTTGACGTTACGGTCGTTGAGCAGGACCAGGATGTTGAATTCGACGCCGTTTTTGCGGCACTGGTCGATTCCGGCCATGACTCGTTCCCAGGTACCGCGACCGGCG
This sequence comes from uncultured Pirellulales bacterium, assembly GCA_964630775.1. Lineage (GTDB taxonomy): Bacteria > Planctomycetota > Phycisphaerae > Sedimentisphaerales > Anaerohalosphaeraceae > Anaeroglomus. The sequence goes on from CAZVYY010000028.1 coordinate 41,437, forward strand.
CGATCTTTGCGGTAATAGTCATGCAATTCCTGCGGGCCGTCGAGGCTGATGCCGGCCAGAACATGATGTTCGGCCAGGAAGGTGCACCAGTCCTTATCCAGCAGGATGCCGTTGGTTTGCAGTGAATTGGTGACGAGCTGGCCGTCTGTGCCGTATTGCTTCTGGAAATCGACAACCTGTTTGAAGAAATCCAGCCCCATCAGGGTCGGTTCCCCTCCCTGCCATGCAAAACAACTGGATGCAAAACGCAGCCCGAGATAGCTTTTGACCAGATGCTCCAGAACCTGACGGCTCATGCGGTGGGCTTCGGTGCCAAACAGCTCGGTCTTGCCGGAATAAAAGCAATACCGACAGTCAATATTGCAATCCGGGCCGGTGGGCTTGATCAGCAGGGTAAAGGGTCTTGCCATGCCATCCTCTTATGATTCGGAGCGTTTGATTGCCGCACGATAGAGCAGCCAGCAGATCCCCAGCAAACAGACGACGCCGGCAATATCGCCGACAAGACCTGCGTTTTTGACCAGGGGCATTTTATCTTTGACGCCGGGCAGGACATAAGGGATTGCCAGCAGGATACCGATGAGGGCTTCGCCGGTAATCAGGCCGGAAGCGGCCAGCAGGCCCATGCCGCCTTCCTTTTCGAATTCCGTTTTGGGGGCCATGGAACGCCGCACCCGCCCGGCCGCAAAATGCAGCAGGCCGCCGAGGAAAATAGCCACGGATAACTGGAACGGCAGATAAATGCCGATTGCGACGGCCAGGATGGGCAAGCGGAAGGCACTATTGCGGGCCTTGAGCCACAGGTCGCAGGCAATAATCACTGCCGCCACGACCATGCCGATGAAAATCATCGTCCAGGGCAGGTTGCCTGCAAAGACGCCTTTGGCAATGGAGGCCATGAGGTTGGCCTGCGGGGCGGAGAGGGCTTTTTCGCCGGCACCGGCAGCGCCGGCAAAACCGTAGGCATGATTGAGCAATGCCATGACCGGGCCGACAATGACGGCCCCGGACAGGGTGCCGATAATCTGCACAGTCTGCAGACGCCAGGGGGTTGAGCCGATGATGTGGCCGGTTTTGAGGTCCTGCATATTGTCACCGGCGATGGCGGCGGCACTGCATACCACGCTGCCGACGATGATGGCGGCGGCGGGACCGCTGACGGAGCCTTTGCCCATCAGGCCCAGCAGCAGCAGCGAGCAGAATAAGACAGTGGCAATGGTGACGCCGGAAATGGGGTTGTTGGAGGAACCGACCAGTCCGGCCATGTAGCCGGCTACTGCGGAGAAGATAAAGGCGGCGCCGACCATACAAACCGCCATCGTCAGAGAAACGGTAGTGCTTTTGATAAATACTTCATATAAAACAAACAATGGAACGACGGACGAAATCGTCAAGCCCAGCACCCACTTCATGGGGATATCTTTTTCGGTTCGGTCAACCTGCTGCCGGCCGGGAGAGGCCTGTTTATAGGCACGCAAGCCGCTGAATACGCCCGACAGGAGGGTTCGACGCATCTGGAAGATGGTCCAGAATCCGCCGATGACCATGGCGCCGACGCCGATGTAGCGGGTGTGTGATTTCCAGATGGCATAGGCGGAATCCACGACATCCGGACCTGCGGGTGCCTCGGTCAGGAGGGCATACAGGGGGATAGCGGCCAGCCAGTTCATCGCCCCGCCGACGAAAATCAGGATGGCGATGTTGAGGCCGACGATGAAACCAACGCTGATGAGGGCGGGGCTTAAGCCGATACCGCCATAGAAAAGCCAGCCTGAGACGCGGGCGGCCCCTTCCATGGCTTCAGGCCAGAGGCCGGCGCCGAGGCTTGCGGTTTTATAGATCGCCCCGGCGATGGCGGTTTTGATCAGGACGGCCAGCCCCCTGCCGCCTTTCTGGCCGGCTTCGAGGACTTCGGCGGTGGCAACGCCTTCGGGGAACTGGAGTTTTTCCTGGATAATCAGCGAGCGGCGAAGCGGGATAGTGAACAGCACCCCCAGCAGGCCGCCGAGGCCGCACAAGAGGGTTACGTAGAGAAAGTTCATCTCTGTCCAGAATCCGAGAATCAGCAGCGCCGGGAGGGTAAAAATCGCGCCGGCGGCGACGGATTCGCCCGCTGAGGCGGCGGTCTGGACGAGGTTGTTTTCGAGAATGGAGGCTTTCCGCAGCATCCGGAACAGGCCCATCGAGACGACTGCGGCGGGGATGGAGGCTGAGACAGTCATGCCGGCAAACAGGCCCAGATATGCATTGGCGGCCGACAGAATCATGGCCAGCACAATTCCCAATATGACGACTCTCAGAGTTAATTCCGCAACAGGTTCGTTTTGCTGATTCATTGGTTCTCCGTATTTAAGCGATTGAATTGGGGTATTTATACCGTAAAGACGATGCCCTGTCCAGAGGAGATTGGAGGCTAAAGGAGCTATCGGTCGGGACGGGGGTGTTTTTCTGCGAAACCGTAGATCAGCAGGCCTGTCAGCAGCGCCGCCAGCAGGACAATGAGACTGACGGGCTTCATTGTCAGGGCATAGGTGATGGAACTGTATATCAGGAAGGCACAGACAAGGCTGAAAATCAGGGGCGAGAGGGGATAGGCGGTGACTTTGTATGGGCGGTCGAGATGGGGTTCTTTGAAGCGAAGCACCATGACCGACAGTGAGGTGGCCAGATAGAAGGCATAGACTGCCGCGGCGGTGTAGAGGACGGCATCGATATATCCGCCGAATACGAGAATCAGGATCAGGGCAATCAGGCCCTGGACGGCCAGGGCCGGGGTCGGCGTGCCTCGCCGGGGGTTCCAGTCGCCCAGCAGACGGAACATGCGGTATTCACTGCCGAGGGCATAGGAGATGCGGGCGCCGGTGAAAATCAGGCCATTGACTGCGCCGAGAGCGGAGATGCAGACGAGGGCACTGATGAACCGGGGGCCGGCGGCGGGAAAGACGGCGGCGAGGGTATCGCCGGCCGGGGCTTCTGATGCGGCCAGGCCGGAATAGCCGAGGGTGACAAGAAAGGCTCCGTTGACCAGAAGATACAGCAGCATAACGGCGGCGGTGCCGGCTACAAGGGCACGGACGATATTTTTGCGGGGATTTTGGACCTCGGCGGCCACATAGGCCATTTCGTTCCAGCCGCCGTAGGCAAACAGGACAAAAATCAGGGCCAGACTTGCCGGCAGCGGCTCGACAGGCTGGGCCGGAGTGGTATTGGCGGGCGCGGCGATGGCCACGGCGACGATGGCCAGGAGACCGAGGGCTTTGACGGTCGTCAGGAGGTTTTGTGTGCCTTTGCCCTGCCGGATGCCGAGCATATTGATTGCGGTCAGGGCGATGACGGCGGCGGCGGCAAAGAGACGCTGGCTGATTTGTGGATGGGCGGCCAGCGGGTCGAACATGCGTCGGCCATAGGTTGCAAAGGCAAAGGCCATGACGGCGATGTCGCCGGGGCGGACGATGACCAATTGAGCCCAGCCGAACAGAAAGCCCGCCGGTCGGCCATAGGCTTTGGTCAGATAGACATAGTCGCCGCCGGTGTGTTCGGGGTAGGCCGAGGCCAGTTCGGCATAGCTTAAGGCCCCGCAGAATGAAAGCAGTCCGCCGATAATCCAGATAGCCAGCACGCCCCATGCAGAACCGGCGCCTTTGGCGATGTCCGGGGCCATCTGATAGACTCCGGCACCAATGATGATGCCGACAATGATGCAGGTCGAATCAAACAGCGACAGCGCTCTGTGGGGCGTTGCTTGCATGGGCTTCTTTCATTGAGCCTGCTGAGGGCGTTTATCTTTTCTTGAGGGTCAGACTGACGCCGGAGCGAACGATGGTTTCGAGGCCGGGATTGGTGGTGATGGCCTCGATATAGCGGGGGTCGGCGCTGCCGGGGGTGATATTGTGAGCGATCATCAGCCCGCCGGGACGCAGCAGCGGCAGGAGCTTGTTGAGATAATCGAGGTAGCCTTCTTTGTCGGCGTCGAGAAAAACGATGTCAACGGGGTCTTTGAACTGGGTGAGCTTTTCGTGGGCATCCCCTTCGACGACGGTAATGACGTCGGCTAACCCGGCTTTTTTGAAGTTAGCACGGGCGGCGGCGGCACGGCCGGTGTCGATTTCATAGGTGGTCAGTTTGCCGCCGGTTTTCTGGAGGGCCATACCCAGCCAGAGGGCGGAATAGCCGGTCGAGGTGCCCAGTTCGACGACCTGTTTGGCGTTTGTGGATTCGGCCAGCAGACGAAGCAGGCGGCCATCGTTTTGCGGCACATTCAGATATCGCTGATTGGCGATGATATCGTCCAGGACCGCAAGGATGGTTTTTTCATTTTCATCTTTGGGGATGGGGGCCTTTTCATATCCTGAATCCGACTGAGCAGAACCAAATTGGCGGCCTGAGCCTCGCTGCCTTTGCGGGGGTGGTCCACCGGCGGGCGGCTGGAAGGCTTCTGGACGCTGTTTGGCCTGCTGAATCAGTTGGCCGATTTTGTCCTGATTATTGCCCTGATAGGCCTGTTCCAGATCGGCCAGCCAGGAGGTAAATCCCTGTCCGGTTTGCGAGGGGCCGGGTTGGGATTCTGCGGCCAAGAGCAGACACACTACGGTGGTACAAATGATGACGGCTGCTGATTTGAGACATGTCTTCATAGGGTTTCCTTTCGATTGTCCAATATCGATATTGGTTTTTCGGCAACAAGGCATTGGCACGCGAAACATGCGATATTGTATCGTTTAAGCAGATCATACACAACAGCCTGCCACACTATTTTTTACCTTGCATTGACGGCAAAGAATACGTTAAAATGAAGTCTGGTGCAGCGATGAAAACCATTCCATTCAGATTGCTGGTCTGCTTTGCAGGATGCCTGTTCCTGTCCTGTCGGGGGAATGCCGGCGATCACACCGGGGCAAATTCAGATAATTCGAGCCTTGAATACCAGAAGTCGGCACAGCAGGCCGAGCCGAATCAATTGCCGGCCTGGAACCGACCTCGGTCCAAAGAACGACAGCAGGAGCGAAACCAGATGGTCAGCGAAATTCGCCGTTATTACAGCCTCAACGCTCCAAAGATACTGGAGGCGATGCAGAATGTGCCGCGGCACTGGTTTGTGCCGGCGGAACAGCAGGACAACGCCTATGTCGATTCCCCGCTGCCGATTGGACACGACCAGACGATTTCACAGCCGTTTATCGTGGCGTATATGACCAGCGTACTGGCGCTGGATCCCAACAGTCGGGTGCTTGAGATTGGGACTGGTTCGGGGTATCAGGCGGCGGTGCTGAATGAATTTACGCCGCATGTGTTCAGTATTGAAATCATTAAGCCGCTGGGGGAACGGGCGATTGAGGTGTTTAAGAAACATCAGTACAATACCATTCGTGTCAAGATCGGCGATGGATATAAGGGCTGGCCGGAGTATGCGCCGTTTGATGCGATTATCGTGACCTGTGCGCCGGATAAAATTCCACAGCCGCTGCTGGAGCAGCTCAAACCCGGCGGAAAGATGATTATTCCGGTTGGCAAACAGAGGGATGGCCAGCACCTGATTCTGGTGACAAAAGACCCGAAAGGCAAGATTAGCAAGCGTTCGATGATGCCGGTTCGTTTTGTTCCCTTGACGCGCGAAAAGGAGTAATATCTTCTGCCGGTAATTCAGCCTGAAAACCATTACAGAGACGGTTTATGCCCCTGGATGGATTTTCGGCCTTGCCGGTGAGTGTTTGAAATTTACCACCGGCCAACTTCAGACTTGACTTTTCAGGCTTTCGTCTTACGCTGTGTGAATCTGTAACGGTAGATTAAGTCTGTTCAACGGAGAGCCTGATTATGTATCTGCTCGGTTATGATTGCGGCACCTCATCGGTGAAAGCGACACTTCTGGACGCCCAGACGGGCAAGCCCGTTGCGGCCTGTTCCTGGCCTCAGACGGAAATGCCCATCAGCAGCCCCCAGCCGGGTTTTGCCGAGCAGGACCCGCAGATGTGGTGGGACGCCCTGAAAGGAGCAACGGCACGGGTCCTGAGTGAATCGAAGGTCCGCCCTGCCGACATCAAGGCCATCGGTATCAGCTACCAGATGCACGGGCTGGTGTGCGTGGATAAATCGATGGCGGTGATTCGCCCGTCGATTATCTGGTGCGACAGCCGGGCGGTGGGGATCGGGCAAAAGGCCGCCGAGGGGATCGGCAGCCAGACGTGCCTGAAATACATGCTGAACCTGCCGGGGAATTTTACGGCCGGGAAGTTAAAATGGGTTAAAGATAATGAGCCTGAGCATTTTAAGCGGGTGTTTAAAATCATGCTGCCGGGGGATTGGGTGGCGATGAAAATGACCGGTCAGGCGGTGACTACGGCGTCGGGCCTGTCAGAAATGATTCTGTGGGATTTTGTCAATCGCAAGCCGGCCGATATTTTAATGCAGTATTATGGATTTGAGCCGTCGCTATTGCCGGAGCTGGTACCGACGTTTGGCATGCAGGGGCAATTGACCGCGGCGGCAGCGGCTGAACTGGGACTTCAGCAGGGAACACCGGTGACTTATCGGGCGGGCGACCAGCCGAACAATGCCCTGTCGCTGAATGTGCTGAATCCGGGAGAAATTGCCGCCACCGCCGGGACCAGCGGCGTGGTTTATGGTATTTCGGACAAGGCTGCGTACGACACCCAATCGCGAGTGAATGCATTTTTACATGTCAATGACACCCCTGCCGCGGCTCGCAACGGCGTTCTGCTTTGCGTCAACGGTGTCGGTCGGCTCAATAGCTGGCTAAAGCACACGGTCATGGCCGGGAAGGATTACCCGGAAATGAATGCGATGGCCGCCCAAATCCCCGTTGGCTCGGAGGGACTGGTGGTTTTGCCTTTTGGCAACGGTGCCGAACGGACACTGGAAAATAAAAATATCGGTGCATCGGTGCATCATCTGGCACTGAATACGCATCAGCTCGGGCATCTGCTGCGGGCTTCACAGGAAGGGATTGTGTTTGCCCTGAACTACGGGTTGGAGATCATGAACACGATGGGCCTGCGGATTGAGACGGTACGGGCGGGCAAGGCCAATATGTTCCTGTCGGATATCTTTGCCAGGACCTTCGCAACGCTGACGGGGGCAACGGTGGAGTTGTACAATACCGACGGTTCGCAGGGTGCGGCACGCGGGGCAGGTCTGGGGGCAGGGATTTATCGCTCCGCGCCGGAGGCTTTTGCCAGCCTGAATAAGCTGGAGACGATTGAACCGGATAAAGGCACAGCGAAGGCCTGTAAAGACGCTTATGGACGATGGAAACAGACGCTGGCGGGTGTACTGGCAGGCCATTCTGTTTAATATTTACCAGTAGACGGTTTTAAATGTGTCGGTATTTGAATTACAGGATATAATGCCGACAAATGAAAATACAGACATAATCAAATAAGTTCTGGAGGTTACAATGACAGAGTTCTTCCCGGAAGTCAAAAAGGTCAAATACGAAGGCCCGAAATCGAAAAACCCGCTGGCCTTTAAACACTACAATCCCAAAGAAAAGGTGCTGGGCAAGACCATGGCCGACCATCTGCGGTTTGCGGTGTGCTACTGGCATTCGTTTAAGGGGCTGGGGGCGGACCAGTTCGGCGCCAATACGATTCTTCGCAGTTACAATGTCGCCTCGGATCCGATGCAGAAGGCCGAGCAGACGATGCAGGCGGCGTTTGAATTTTTCAGCAAACTTGGGGTGAATTACTGGTGCTTCCATGACCGTGATATCGCACCGGAAGCCGACAATCTTGCCGAAACCAACAAGCGGCTTGACCAGATTGTTAAGCTGGCGAAGAAGCTCCAGAAAGACACCGGCATTAAATGTCTTTGGGGCACGACGAATGCGTTTTCGCATCCCCGTTTTATGGCCGGGGCGGGAACCAATCCCAATCCGCATGTGTTTGCCTATGCGGCCAGCCAGATTAAGAAGGCGATGGAAATCACCAAGGAACTCGGCGGTGAAGGGTATGTGTTCTGGGGCGGGCGTGAAGGGTATGACACGCTGCTGAATACGGATATGGGCCGGGAGCTGGACCACATGGCCCTGCTGCTGCAACTGGCTGTGGACTACAAGAAGAAAATCGGGTTTAAAGGTCAATTATATATTGAACCCAAGCCGAAAGAGCCGACCAAGCATCAGTACGATTTTGATGCAGGCAACTGCCTGGCATTTTTGCAGAAATACGATCTGCTGCCGTACTTCAAGATGAATATTGAGGCTAACCACGCGACGCTGGCCGGTCATACATTCCATCATGAGCTGGCGTTTTCGGCGGCTAATGGGATTCTGGGTTCGGTGGATGCCAATCGCGGCGATCTGCTGCTGGGCTGGGATACCGACCAATTCCCGACAGATGTCTATGATGCGGCATTGGCGATGTATATTATCCTTAAGGCCGGCGGCTTTACCACAGGCGGGCTGAATTTTGATGCCCATGTGCGTCGCCAGTCCATCGATAATGTGGACCTGTTTTATTCTCATATCGGTGCGATGGATGCGTTTGCTCGCGGGCTGAAGATTGCGGCCAAGATGCTCAAAGATAAAGTTCTGGATAAGGCTATCCAGAAACGTTATGCAGGCTGGGATACTCCGTTTGGTAAACAGATTGAATCCGGGAAGATGGATTTCGTCAAGCTGGAGAAGTATATTCTGGAAAAAGGCGAGCCGAAATTGCAGTCCGGCCGGCAGGAATTGCTGGAAAATATTCTCAACGAGTATATCTGATTTCGGTAGAATCTTATACGTGATGACCCATCAGCCCCGTTTTTTATTTATAAAGAACGGGGCTTTTTTTTATGAACACGCCCTGATTCCATTTGTCTGCTATAAAAGGGGTCGGGTATAAATGCCCTACTCAGCGACGGAGGATCTGATATGTTCCCACGGTCGTACCTTCATCGGTGGTCATCACGGCATCAAGTTTGTCCCGGGTGACATCCACTCGGATGACGGTGGCCTCTTTGTCCGCGGGTTTGCCGCCGATCATCACGGGGTACTCCGAGACGCCCGGTTTGGGCTGAATGACCTCATATTTATGGGTGTGGCCGCAAATCATCAGGTCGATTTTGGCCTCGTTGAATACGGGCCTCCACAGTTCGTAGAGGTGATCGGAGCCATGCCATTGTTGCGATGCGACAGGAGGCATGTGAACGACTACGATTTTGAACAGGGCTTTTTGGAAGGCCTCGGACTGGATTTCCTTTTGCAGCCAGTGTTTCTGCTGTATGCGATAGCGGTCAAAGTCCACTAATCCGCTGTAAGCCGGATTATCATCAGTTTTGTCTTCGCCGCCATCCATAATGATAAATCGCACCGGCCCGTGGTCAAAGGCGTAATAAAACCGGCCATTGGGCAACGCCAGATAATCCGGCAGCATTCGGGCATATTTGCCGCGGGTTTCGTGATTGCCCCGCACGTAAATCATCGGCGTCGTTTTGGCAAACAGGCCCGCACAGGGCTTAAGGACATAATCGATGATTTGGGATGTATTATTGATATCGCTGATGATATCTCCGTTGAGGAAGACCAGATCATACGGCCTGGAAGCGGACTGTTCCACCAGTTTTTTGAACAGATCGTTACGCTGGTGGATATCGTTTAAAACAATAAACGAAAAGTCCGGTTTGTTTTTGGATAAGGTATTGAAATGACAGACATCGCCGGTCAGGGTCTGCCCATAGGTCACTTTATACGCTTCAAAGTTGAGTATCTCCTTTGACCATATCCGATAATAACAGGTGCTTGCAGGAGAAAGTCCTTCAATCGTGATGCGATGAACCGTCTGGTCGGCATCGATCAATCCATGGCTGCCGGCAAAGGCCTTCCGATCCAGTGTCTGTTCAGAGGAGCCGTATTCCACCCAGCTTGTGCAGTTGACATCGGTCACCCAAACAAGGGACATAGATGTTTCAGTTGGATTCTGCAGACAGGGTCCGGCGACAATCTCAAGGGCGAAGGCAGATGCAGAAAACAACACACCAAGAAAGACCCATCCGCAGCAGACGAGGTGATTCAGTGATTGATTTGGCATCGAGACTCCATTTTCAGCATAGTCGGCAGAACTATAGCGTGGCGGGCAAGGCGACGGAGCCTCGCCCCCCCCCGTATTTCTCCGAACGTAATTCTGTTATTGACTCAGTGCGGCCTTGAATTCGTCGAGGCGAGTCTTAAGCTCCTCCTGCATCTGCTTATTGTCTGCTGCCAGTTCCACCGCTTTGGTCTGGGCAGCAATCGCTTGTGCAACCTTGCCGTTTTTAAACAGGGCCAGGGCGTAAGTATCCAACAAACTGGGTTCTTTGCCTTCGGTCAGAGTATTGGCCTTTTCGGCCAGTTTCAGCGCAGTCGGATAATCCCGGTTGGCTTCGTCAAGCTCTGTCAGCATAAACCATGCGATCTGATTGAGAATGTCAGCAGGAGCAGCCTCGATGAGTTTATCAGCGACGGGACGGGTCTGTTCAACCGGTTTGCCGTCTCTGAGGCCGGTTATGTATTCCATAATCAACGCCTGGACCTGGCGCTGCTGGGCTTCGCGTTCGGCTTTGGCCTTGGCATAGGCGGCCACATCAAACGTCCCGGCAGCGACCTGTGTGAGTACCTCGTCCATATCGGCCAGCGGGTGCCCATACCAGACGACGTTGCCGGCGCCATCCACAATGAACGCCGTTGGAATGCCTCGCTGTTCGTAGGCCTTCATATACCCTGTTTCGACGGTGCCGGTGGTATCGACAGCCACGGTGTAATCCATCTTGTCGCCCTGTTCGGTGACAAACGTTTTGACCTTTTCAAGATTTTTGGCTTCGTTGGAGACGCCAACTACCGTGACCCCCTGGTCCTTGAATTTTTTCTGGACTTCGGTCAGATGCGGGATTGTCGCTTTGCAGGGGCCGCACCAGGTTGCCCAAAACTCCACAACATAAACCTTGCCGGCCTGAAAAGCCACCGGCTCCCCTTTGATCCAGGTTAAGCCGTCCAGCTTGACTGCCGGCTGACCCAACTGGGCCTTGCTTTCAACTGCGGCAGGGGCAGCCGCCGGGGTCGGAGCCTTCTCAACGGGTTTCATGGGAACCGCATGCACGGCCTGAGAGGATGGCGACGACGATTCAGGCTGTGCAGGCTCTTTCTTGCTGCACCCAATGAGAATAGAAACAAAAGCAGCGAGCGTTAATATCCGCAAAATCCAAACCTTCATATTTCCCATCATATTTATCCTTTTTCCATAAAAATATTATTGGCATATCTTTAAATCATGAAATACCTGCACTAACTACGGTGTCTTCTATCCGAAACCCTGCATTTAGGCAAGTTATTTCGTGAAATGATTCCTGCCCCAATACCATGATATGATCCCGGATTTGTCACATTTCCGAGAGTTTGCCGTTGACCTGATCGTCATAACTCTGTATAGTAGCTCGTTTATTTGATGAAATTCCAAATCAGACGAAAGGACTTTTATATGACAAAACCTGCAAGGACGAGATTTAACGGTCGCGGGCACCTGTTTACCAGCGAATCGGTAACCATGGGACATCCCGATAAAGTGGCCGACCAGATTTCGGATGCGGTATTGGATGCTTTACTGGCCCAGGATCCCAACAGCCGGGTGGCCTGCGAGACACTCGTAACCACTGGTATGGCCGTGATATCCGGCGAAGTGACGACCAAGGCCCAAGTCAATATTCCTGATGTTGTAAGACAGACAATCCGGGAAATTGGCTACAATGATCCCGCCGTCGGTTTTGATGCGGACAATTGTGCAGTCCTGGTCACTCTGGGCAGACAAAGCCCGGACATCTCGCAGGGCGTCACCGAAGGTCAGGGATTGCATAAGGAACAGGGTGCCGGCGATCAGGGCCTGATGTTCGGGTATGCCTGCAAGGAAACCCCCGCCTATATGCCCCTGCCGATTTACCTGGCTCACGAACTGACCGACCGTCTTGCCAGGCTGCGTCAAAGCGGCAAGGCCAAATGGCTCCGTCCGGACGGCAAAAGCCAGGTTACCGTACAATACGGCGACAACGGCAAGCCCGAACGGATTCACACCGTGGTCATTTCGACCCAGCACACCGAAGACATCAGCTATAACAAGCTCCGCAAGCAGATTATCGAGCAGGTCATTATGCCGGTGCTGCCCAAGAAGCTGGTTGACAAGAAGATGATTATTCACGTCAACCCGACCGGACGTTTTGTCATCGGCGGCCCCAAGGGCGACTGCGGATTAACCGGACGCAAGATTATCGTGGATACCTACGGCGGCCGCGGCAGTCACGGCGGCGGCGCCTTCAGCGGCAAGGACCCCAGCAAGGTGGACCGTACGGCCAGCTATATGGCCCGCTATATCGCCAAGAACATCGTTGCCGCGGATCTGGCCGACGCCTGCGAAGTCCAGCTCAGCTATGCCATCGGCGTAGCCGAGCCGGTCAGCGTGATGGTCGATACCGAAGGCACAGCCAAGGTCGATGAATACAAGATTGAGGATATCGTCAAGAGACTGTTCCCCCTGACGCCCAAGAAGATGATTCAGCACCTGAATCTGAAACGGCCCATTTTTAAGGAAACCGCCCGCAACGGGCATTTCGGCCGCAATCAATCGACATTCACCTGGGAAAAACTGGATATGGTCGCTGCCCTGAGAAAGGCCGCCGGCTTAAAATAATTCCCCCCCTGTCTGACTCTGACAAGGCCCGGCTGATATGCCGGGCCTTTTTTGTTTGCATTTTCGAATCAAAAACGCCCGTCGTCAAAAATCCAGCGAGGTCAGGCCTTCCTGGATGGCGTATTTTGTCAAATCCGCCACATTGTCGATTTGCAGCTTATCCATGATGCGATGCCTGGCGGACTCCACCGCCTTGACGCCAATCTGCATAATGGCCGCGATTTCCTTGGAGGACTTCCCTTCAGCAATCAATTGGAGGATTTCCTTTTGTTTGCCGGACAGCGGGGATTCATCTCTTTGTGGATTATTCAGCAAGGCAAGATAATCTTCGGTAATCAACTGGGCAATTTTGGGGCTGAGATAGACCTGGTTTTTCATCGCTGAGAGCATGGCGTTCTGCAAATCATTAAAGATGCTGGATTTCAGTACATACCCCGAGACTCCCATTTGAACCATTTCCCGAACATACCGTCTGCCGTTATGCATCGACAGGATCACCACTTTGGTTTTCGGGCAGGATTTGCGAATCTGCCGGGTCGCTTCCATTCCGTTCATGTCCGGCAGCGAAATATCCATAATTACCACATCGGGATTTTCCTGTCGCGTCATTTCAACGGCGGTTCGCCCGTTGTCGGCCTCTCCGACGACTTCGACCTGTAATTCCCCAAAGGTCTTGAAAAGCGAACGAATACCAAAACGTACAATTTCGTGATCATCGACAATCAGTGTTTTAATCATCATTGTTTCTGTCCTGAGTTGAGTTCTATCGGAATGCTGAATGAAACACGGGTTCCCTGTCCGGAGGTACTGGTCACCTCAAAGGAACCGCCCATATATGCGATACGCTGCCGCAGATTCAATAATCCATACCCTCCGCCTTTGGATTTCATCTGGCCTTTCCCGTTCCATTCCATTCCGACACCATCATCTTTGACCGATACGGTAATGGAATCATTGTTCAGAGCCGCTGCGATTTCAATCCGGCAGGCTCGTGCATGCTTGATTACATTGATCACTAATTCCTTTATCGCACGATAGAGAAAGACCTGTATTTCCTCGGCCAGACCGTCGGCCCGGTCGTCGTACTGAAAACCCACGGACAGGGAATATTTAGACTGAACTTCATTGTCCAGCCAGTCATTGAGGGCTTCCCTGAGACCATTGGAAAAGAGTGAGGGACTTGCCATATCGAACGTCAGGCTTTGCACCTGTTCGACGATGGATTCAAGCTGGTCGCTGACGGATTGCAGCGACGTGGAAGATACGGAGAAGCCAGCCGACATCTGGTCGATTTTCATCTTGGCCAGAATCAGATCCTGACCGATATGATCATGCAGCTCGGAAGCAATTCGGCGTCGCTGCAATTCCTCGGCCCGAATCAACTGGCCGACCAGTCGGCGCAACTGATCCTGCTGCTGGAGCAGTTGTTTTTTGATTGCTTTATCCTCGGTAATATCTCGGGCAATCGCCAGGACGGCCGGTTTATCGTTATAGACAAACGGCAGCATGGCCGACTCGATATCGATAACAGCACCATCCGATCGAACCGCCCGGACTTCCTTGAACGGCTGCATTTTACCATATCTGCAGACCGCCTGATAGCGTTCCATAGATGAATCCGCATATTCCGGTTCCAGAAAATCCGTAAATACATGATCCAGCAGCCCATCCCCGCCCCGGGCATCCAGCAGTTTAGAGGCGGCTGGATTGGCATAAACAATTTTTTCATCCACCAGAATCAGGACCGCATCCAGCATGCTTTCCACCAGAGTACGATATTGCTTTTCATTCTGGACCAACTGGCGTTCGGTCTTTTTCTGTTCGGACACATCCATACAGGACATCTGAATGGAAATGATGCGTCCCTGTTTATCGCTAATCGCACACGCGGAATACTGGACTTCAAACACAGAGCCGTCTTTGCGTCTGGCGGTTAGTTCGCCCAGCCCCCGCCCTGTTTGCCGAACGAACCGCAGCACCTGGTCTGCTGTTTCCGGTTCCACCCAATACGAAAGAATGGATTTGCCCACCGGGTTGTCGTCTTCGGCATATCCCCACATTTTCAGAAAGGCGGGATTGGCATAGGCGATTCGATCATTGACATCCGAAAATACAATTCCATGTATCGAGGACTGTACCGCATGGTCTTTCAATCTCAGCGCCAGTTCCTGCTCACGGATCGAGGTAATATCGACGACAGCCAGCAGCACTTTGCGGTATTGCACTTCTTCCCCGGGCAGCACCCACCAGTTGTACAGAATGTCCAGCTTTTTGCCATGCAGCGTCCAGTGCACGCAATATGCCTGATAGTTGTTTTTGTTTTCGGCAATCGCTGCCATCGAATCCATATTTGACAGTGCGGATTCCTCCCGGCCCGCGATGTCGGCAAAACGACTGAGGATCTGGTCTTTGGACTGGGCTTCAAACAAAATGAGCGTCTGCAGATTGACATCGTTGATAACCACTCTTGACAGGCACTCTTTGAGCAGAGAGGGTTCGGCCGCCAAACAGGCCCGGATATCCTGTACCCCGCTTTGCTGCAATTCATTCAAAAACCTTTTCACCCGGGACAAATCCATGGACCACAATGAAATCGGTGCATTCTCGAAGAGGCTGCTGTATAAACCGGATTCTGAACCAGACCCGCTTCGCTCGCAGTCCTGCACTTTGCTATGAACATTTTTTGACATTTTTCAATACATCACTCTCTGGTCATCCGGGGCCTTTTTGTTTCGACACCTTGAACAACACAATAATAACACCCTCATTCATTCCGCAACTTCATGACCCCAATAGAAAGTATGAAACAGTTTGTATGCACGCAGTGCAGCCCCGCTTCTTACTTCGTTTTATCATAACCGATTCATTAAATTTTTCAACCACAAAAGTCCTTATTACAAGATGTATTACATCTTGTATAAAAGTCGATTCCTTTTGCGATTTAATTACTGCGCACCTTATCGGGTCTTACCATTTTTCGGTCTTTTTGCCAGCCGGCTGAATACGGATTTCTCCTACGTCATTCCGAAGGTTTTCCTTTCCATGTATATCAGGTATTCTTCCTTAACGTGGGACAGACGCCCGTCGATATGACAACAGAGTTTTGCTGTGAAATCAAGAACAGGATAGATTATTGATGCAAACAAATGTTTTAATTGAGGCTGTAAACACAAAAGTAATGAATAACCCATCATATTTGTGACGAACGTGTCGTATTTTTATGGCACAAACCATTCTGTAACCCCTATTTGAAAGGAGACACCCGATGTTTAAGAACCTGAAACTATCCATGAAAATCACACTGGGCTTTTCCACCCTGCTGGTGATTTCTCTGATCATGGGTATCTTTGCCTGGCAGGGACTGAGAACCGTCACCGAGCTGACCAGTCTGAACGCAAAAGGCAACGCCTGTCTGGACGGATTAAATCAGTGCGCGATTATCCGGCGTGATTTTGGCATTTCCGGATTTGAAATCGCGGCCGGGCAGACCAAAAACAGTGCCGATAAATGGTATGATGCACACAGTGAATTAAATGCTCTGCTCCAGGACCTGGACAAAGCAGACGGCCTGCAATCCAATGAAAAAGACCTGGTACAGACTACACTCAAAGACATGCAGCCCTACAAAGGCGCCTTTGATGGGATTATTGCGGCAGCGCGGTCCAGGGAGGCCGCCCTGGCAGAATGGGCCAGGCTGGGCACACAAATTGGAGCCAAAATCGGCGATGCCTCCACGAACATCATCGCACCTGTAAAAGAAGCCGCCATTAAAAATAGTAATGTGCAGGAGCTTGCAGCCTGGACAACATACGAAAAGGGCCTGAATGAAAAAGTAATCCAAAATTTCCTTCTGCAAAGAGTGATTGCAAACGTTTTGATTAAGACACTCAGTGACAGCGACTGGGAAAAATACCAAACTCAGCTCCAAGTCACCAACAAGGGTCTGGATGAGTGGACAGAGATGGTGGGATCGGTTTCAGAGCTTCGCAAAGCTGCCGACGAGATTAAGGGTTATCTGGACTCCTATCAAAAAGCCGGACAGCAGTTTTATGCCGGTATTCAGGCCAAACGCACAGAAGACGCCAATATGGCCCGATATGCAACCGGCATTGTCAAAAACATTAATGAACTCAGTCAATCCATTCAAAAGCATCTGGACGCGGTTTCCGCAAGAACAACCGGGCTTTTATTATCGCTGGTGGCCGGCGGAATCGTTATTGGTGTGGTTTTAGCCCTGGTGATTACGCGCAGTATAGTCAAGCCGATTAACCAGATTATCAACGGTCTGACGGCAGGAGCTGAACAGGTTGCCGCCGCTGCCGGGCAGGTCTCAGCGGCCTCGCAATCGCTGGCCCAGGGGGCAACCGAACAGGCTGCGGGTCTGGAAGAGACCTCCTCGAGCCTTGAAGAAATGTCGT
>CAZVYY010000029.1:0-58134 GCA_964630775.1 uncultured Pirellulales bacterium
CGCGGCCAGTCAACTGCCGCTGGGCGAACATGAATTCAAGGATTTTAACGGATAATCTTCATATTTGCTTGCCCGGAAGGACTGCCCTTCCGGGCAAGTATAATTTTCAGGAGAAATTATGACAACTTCAATCGCAACAAAGACAAAAGCCCAGGAAGGCAAATACCTGACCTTTGCTCTTGCCAATGAGGAATATGGTATTGAAATCCTGAAGGTCCGCGAAATCATTGGCTATATGTCGATTACCGCAGTACCGCGTATGCCGGATTTTGTAAAAGGCGTCATCAACTTGCGAGGACAGGTGATTCCGGTAATCGATTTGCGATGTCGGTTCAGCATGGACTTGAAAGCAATTACCGATCAGACCTGCATCATTGTGGTGGATATCAACCATGAAGGTCGCTCCCTGAATGTCGGCCTGGTCGTGGACCGTGTCCAGGAAGTTCTGGATATTGATCAGGAAAATATTGATGATGCCCCACAATTCGGTACCGGCGTAGACACCGATTTTATTCTCGGTATCGGCAAGGCCGGCAGTTCCATCAAGATACTGCTGGATATTGACCGTGTTCTTGAGGGTATGGGAACCATCATGGACAACGGAGCAACCGCATAAATCCATCCGGAACGACCCATTTTTTTCCTTTTTACCGTTAAGAAGCGGCCGAATACCTCGGTCGCTTCTTTGTTTTCATTGCGAAACAGATTCATGCTCGAACTTGCAGCCGAACTCGCGGACAGTGTGAATATAGTGGGGATTCTGGGGGGATTTCTCGATTTTATTGCGGAGGGTAGTGACGCAGCGATCCACGCTGCGCGGGGTGACGAAATAGTTATAGCCCCAGACCTGATTGAGCAGCGAATCCCGTGTCAGGACCCTGCCGGGGTTTTCGAGGAAATGACACAGGAGGCGATATTCCTTGGGGGTCAGCTTGATGGGTTTGCCCTGACGGGTCAGGCTGCAGGAGGTGGTATCCAGGACACAGACGCCGAAAGTGTACACGGTCGTTTCAAGCTGGCGTTTGCAGCAAAGAAAGGTGTTTGCCCGGGCCAGAAGGGTAACAGAAAAAGATTGACTATGAAAGTCAAAATAGACCTTGTTTGTTACCTTTCTGTTACCAGTTTATCCCAGTTTTGAGATTTTTCAGACTCAACACCTTGATTTTTGAGTAAATTCGCTGTATCTCGGGCCGATGTTGCGGTGTCCTTATATGTTAAGCAGGTTATTTCGCCCAATAGCAAATTCGTATATGAATGGAAAGGATAATACAATGCGACGGATTTTCTGGATTGCTCCGATGGTGTGGATGGCATGTATCGTTTGTTATGGTGCAGCCGCAGAACAAAATGCCCCCCGTGCCGCCCGCAGTGTGCATCTGTGGTATCCAGCCCCGGCTGGAATGACTTATTACAACGAGCTGACGGTCGAAGAATCGGTGCCGGGCAGCTATTTCTGCGTGTGCGGATTCAAGAACGGCTATTTCGGGATACAGGAGCTTTACGACAGCCGCAAGATAGTCCTGTTTTCGGTGTGGGACCCGGGCGACCAGAACAATCCGAACAGCGTGCCGGAAGAACGACGAGTCAAAGTACTCTACAGCGGCCAGGATGTCAAGATCGACCGGTTTGGCAATGAAGGCACCGGCGGCAAAAGCATGTTCGACTATGACTGGAAAATCGGCCAGCGGATTCGGTGCATGGTGAAGGCGACCATCGAGGGCGACCGGACGACCTATGCAGCGTTTTTCTATCTGCCCGAAACCAGGCAGTGGAAGCATCTGGCTGCATTTCAAACGATCACCGGCGGGGACACGCTGGAGGGATACTATTCGTTTGTGGAAGATTTCCGTCGTAACGGCACCAGTGCCCAACAGATACGCCGGGCACGATTCGGCAACGGATGGGTGCAGACGGTGGATGGGCAATGGATTGCTCTTGAGAAGGCGACATTTACCGCCGACAATAACCCGGACATGCATATTAATGCGGGTCTGGCCGACGGCGGCTTTTTCCTGCAAACAGGAGGGCAAACTCAGAATCAGATGGCTTTACGGTCTTCGATGACGTGCAAAACCGACTCGTTTGTACAACCGGAAGATCCGCAGTGGCAATTAAGCTGGTCGGATGAATTTAATGGCGCCGGATTGGTGGATTCGTCAAAATGGGACTACGAAGAAGGGTTTATACGCAATCAGGAAAAACAGTATTATACCCGTGCCCGGGTGGAAAACGCCCGGCAGGAGGATGGCAGGCTGGTGATTGAGTCGCGTAAGGAAGACTTCAAAAACGGACACTATAGCTCGGCCAGCGTGATTACCTCGGGCAAGCAGTCGTTTCTGTATGGACGGATTGAGGTCCGGGCACAACTGCCGACGGGCAAGGGAACCTGGCCGGCAATCTGGATGCTGGGAGATTCGATCCGGCAGATCGGCTGGCCCGCCTGCGGCGAGATTGATATCATGGAAAACGTGGGATATGATCCGCAGGTGATTCATGCCAATATCCATACCAAAGCGTATAACCACGTTAAGAAGACCGGCAAAGGGGCCAGCATCAAAGCCCAAAAGCCGTGGGAGACGTTTCATCTATATGCCGTGGAGTGGTACGAGGACCGTCTGGATTTTTTCTTCGATAACCACAAATATTTCACATTTAACAATGAGGGAACCGGCAGCGATGTCTGGCCTTTTGACAAGCCGCATTATCTGATTCTCAATACGGCCATTGGCGGAGCATGGGGCGGGCAACAGGGAATCGACGACAGCATCTTCCCGCAGAAATTTCTGATTGATTACGTGCGGATTTATACGCAGAAAAAATAATCCGTAAAAAAGAAAGAAAAAGGACGTCCCCCCAGACCGTCCTTTATCGTGATGTCGTATTCAAATGGATTGTCGGATTAGCCCACAAGACCCATGACAAATAGGATGTATCATCACTGGCGCTGTTGGTGGATATCAGCGTCAGGAATCGGGCATCCTCTTTAAACGGGATATTCACTGGGATAAAATCGTCGGATAAATCCAGGGCTTTTTTCTCAAAGACCACCACACCGTCCACCAGAACCGTGATGTCGGCCTTGGTGCGGCTTTTCCCAAATCGTTTTTCATGTTCGAGGACTTC
Organism: uncultured Pirellulales bacterium; assembly: GCA_964630775.1. Classification (GTDB taxonomy): domain Bacteria; phylum Planctomycetota; class Phycisphaerae; order Sedimentisphaerales; family Anaerohalosphaeraceae; genus Anaeroglomus. The sequence goes on from CAZVYY010000029.1 coordinate 3,124, forward strand.
CTTGTCAATCCCGCAAAACGCGGTGAAAGACGTTGTTTTGACGCCATGCAGCGATTGACGAATCTGCTGCAGGTCAAAGGTAATCCCGGCGTTGGCATGCAAGCAGAATGTCGGCTGGGAAGCCAGCAAGACCTCTTTGTCGTTCAGCATAAATGACTTGCGTTTCGAGGGCGGTTCCACATCATAAAGGCCGTAATGAATATCCCATGAATACTGGCCATCCGTATCAGGACAGGCCTCATACACCAGTCCCGTTGAACTGATCTGAACAGGCCCTGCTCCTCCATCGGGAACAAAAACTCCGTCCACATAGGGTACCTGAGGCGTCTGTATATACTTGCCGGAACCGGGAACTCGCATGATATGCGTGTCGGCGTCGATTTTGCCTGAAATCAGGTCGATGGACTGATTGATGGTGCCGGTCCCGAATCCATCCCCGCCGCCGACAATATCCGCCAGACTCAGGGATTGCCCCCGCCATACGATGCTTGCCTGCGAATTAATCGTACGGGCAAAATAGTAATCGTCATAATCAATCGCTTCACTGACATGGGTTCCGGGATCAATGCTCAGTGCTTTTCCGGCAGACAGCACAACGGCCTCTTTGCCCGCAGCACCATTGTCATATTCCACCAGGGCCTTGCCTTCTATCATCTGGACCTCGACCAGGCCGCCGGGCCTGACATAGACACCAAACTGAGTTCCAAGGTCGGTAATCTTGGCCGAGGGTGTACGCACAACAAATCCTTCCTGTCCGGGAGCAACTTTAACAAACACCTTGCCCTGTTCCAGAAACAGGGAGTTTTCCGAATTGCAGCGGAACACCGAAGGGCCTTCGATGACGGCCTCGGCACCGGAGTCAAACTGCATTCTGACATAGCCGCTGAGCAGCGAATAAAAACCGCGGTCCGACAAACTGGTGCGATTGCCGGGCAATACCGACCCCTGAGACCACTGTACATGCAATACATCGTCGATATGAGCAACATAGCGTTCCACGGGACGGGGATGATAATAGACATACACCAGCAATGCCAAAAAGACCGCCGCACAGGCGGCAAAGAATTTCATCGCAAAATAATTTCGCTTAATCAGGGGACGCGGAACCTGAACGGTTTCCACGATTTCATGTTCCGGCTCCTGCCGGCGGGGTTTCTTTCGCCATTTCCAGCCTTTTCGTTTCCGCGGCAGAAGCACCGTCGGAGCCTGCTCTTCCTGGTTGGCCAGTTCATCATACAGAGAAATATAATTGCGAACCGTATCAGGTTTTCCGTTTAACTCGCGCAGCACTTCGGGGCTGTTGAGGCCGATGTAACTGGCTATCACTTCATAATAGTATTGCCGTGCCGGGGCAGATTCCAGCAGAATCTGCTGGAGGCGGCGCGTCTGCTCGGCATTGGCATGCCCTTCCATGGACAGCACAATCAGCTCGGCCAGCTCGCGTGAAAAATTTTTGTGTTCGGTCGGATTCATCGATTACTCCAGGGCCAACTGCATACGGACGCAGCGAACCAGCCGCCCATGAATGATTGCGATGCGTTTGAATACCGCGGTCGTCGATATGCCCAGTCGGGAACTGATGGCCTTGAGCGTGCAATCCTGTTCATATCGTAATTTAATAAGCTGGGTATCCTGGGAATTCAATTTAATCACACATTCCTTCAAGGCCGCCAGACGCTGTTCAAGCCCATCAATCATAGTGCCGGATTCCTGCTCAATGACCTCCAGTAACTGTTCATTCAGCGTGCACTGGCCGGAGGGGTTTTTCTTGAAAAAGTTGTAGATTTCATAGCGTGCAATCTGGATGGCCCAGGCCTGAAAATCGGTCCCCGGCTGATACGAGGAAAATTTTCTCCAGATAACCGATATGGTATTCTGGAGAATATCCTCGGCATCGGAATAGTTCGGGATAACCGCCAGAATATAGGCAAATATCGACTTCTGGTTCGGTATCAGCAGCCGAATAAATGTATCTGAATTATCTGGATCCAGACGTCCTAACGGATTGTTATCATGTGTTACCATAGTCACTTAATAAACTCTGGAACCTGTTTCTTTTTTTACTTGTTTTACCATTTTTTTTAAGAAACCTGTTTCTAAATTCCCTATTTATATATTTAGCTATGGTATAGCCGTTTATATATTATTACTGCCATGGTGTCGGAGTTATTGCCTGCCAATTGGCATAATCGTTGCCATAAGCCGAAGGTGTAATACGTCCCAGCGCTTTACCCTTTCCATCCGGCGAGGTTGGCCACGGAGCCGTATCATCATAATTCACGCGGTCCACACGAATAAAATATCGTATTCCTTCGGCTGTATCACCCGGCTTGAGCAGTTCCAGCCTTTCGCCTCCATTCGATAAACTGCCGGAGGACCATACGGCGTATTTCAAGCCCGAAGGAATCGAGCCAAATTCACTCTGGAATGCGGCCAAATTCTTAATCAACAGCATTTTTTCGCCGGGGGCAAGCCAGGTATCGACCGGGATATTCAATAAAATACTGCTGTCCTCATCCACAAATCGCCATGGAATCACTTGTCCTGCATCGGACAGCCATAAATCGACCGTCTGGCTGCTGATGTTCTGGATTTCCACATACTCAGCATCTCCGTTGGACAGCGGATTGTACATAATCTCGGTGATGACGACCGGGCCAACCAGCGGAGCGGCATTGGCAGCATTGGGTGTATTGCTGGTCATTAAAACAAAGTCATAGCCCCCGGAGGTCTTCTGATAACGGCCAAATGAGACACCGGTTTCCGATGCCCCAAATTCCTGCTTGACACTATAGCCAGTCAACACCCCGCCCACAGCCGCTGTCAGACAGACTTCTTCTCCATTCTCGCTCAAGCGGAAGGCGGTGCCGAAGTGCGTATCTTCATAGAGTACCAGGTAACCATTTCGAGGAACGAATAATCCATCCGGAATTTGATATTTCTGCGGACTTGTCGCATCATCACTGAGATACCAGCCGCCCACCGAAATCGGCGAATCGGTGGTATTGAACAGTTCAATCCAGTCCGGGGCATTATCATGCGAATGCGCCAGAATCTCGTTGATGACAATACTGCCCGGTGTCAGCGGGGTTTCAGCCCGGCCGGGGGAGCCGCCGGTAAAGGTACTCGGGGCCCAGCCGGTTTTCTGACTCCACAAAGTCAGGTCTGCACCGGTCGGATTGAGCATCGTCAGCGAGAATCCATCGCCATCGGTCTGAGGATACCAGGAATCCTTGTAGGCAAACGACTGAATAACCGTTCCCGCGGCATCGAGCATTTGAATTGTTTCGCCGCTATTACTCAGTTGGCCGGATGTCCACTGAATCACCGGAACACCCGCAGGGACTGCATAGACGGATTCAAACAGGGCTTTGTTGCTGACCAGCAGGACAAAGCCATTGGCAGGGACATCCACATCGCCAAACGTATGCGTAATTCCCCTGTCAAATGCAACCCAGTTCAGATTAATCGTCCCGGTTCCAATATTCTGTAATTCAATAAATTCAAGATTGGGGTACTGGGGGTTATACATCAATTCCGTAACGCGCAGGCTTTCCTTGACCGGGCCGACTGCAAAGGTGGCCTTGTTGACGGTGGACCACTCAGAGCCGGTAAAGACGCGGGCCTTGACCTGGGTGCTCTTACTCAGCGTCACCGGCGACGTATAAGTCATGGCATTTGCCGAAGGCGTGCCGATGGACATCCTGCCGACCAGTTGTGCGGAAATCAGGAAGTCGCTGCTGGTACTGACATTATTCATTCCCTGAATCGCCAGGACGTTGCTGCCAACCTGAAGCTGATTGATATATGCACTTAAATCAATCGTGGTTTGCGTCAGGGCGATGCTGTCATCGCGATATGTGGCTGCGGCAGTATTCCAGACGGGGGCAGATGCTGTAGCGACATTGTCCCTCGCCACTTCTTTGCCGTTGAGAAAAACAACAATCCCATCATCGTACCGGATTTTCAGGAGTAATTCCGTGACTGCCTGTCCGCTGTACTGGAATGGAATGCGGATATAACAGGAGGTATTGATGTTATACATCTGAGCATTGACATTAATGCCGCTGTTGACATAACTGGAAAAGTTCACGGCATCGCCGGGATTGCGTTCATAGCCGACCGCCCCGCTGCCGGTAATCCAGCCGGTCGGTGTATAATTGCGGCTCGCCCAGACATTTTCCGGAATCGACAGGTATTGTCCGGCTATCACGACCGGGCCGCTGATACCCGGGCCGGACCAGGCGATGCTGAGATGGTCGCCGCCGGCGTGTTCTTTCTGAATCGCCTCGATGTAATAGGCATTTCCGGCCGTTAATGTTCTGGCCGTCGATTTCTGGCTGCCGTAGGTCGTCCAGGTATTCGGATTGACCCATGACGAGATCGAGGCAATGACCGAAGCGTTGGCGGCAGCGGCATCGGTACTGAGCAGAAGCTGGCCGTTGTCATCGCTTGCAATCCAGAAGGTATAGGAGCCTGTCGTCGGAGGATAGACCAGCGCCCGGACACGCGTACCATAGTAATCCGCCCAGTCAATCGTCGGCATCTGAAAGCTGTTCCAGAATTCCACTTTGGTCGGATTATTCGGGTAATTGGCGCTTCCGGTCAGGCTGGCAATGGTATCACCGGTGATGTCTGTCCATGTCTCAGCCCGCACGGTTCCATCGGCGGCATAGATATTCTGTGTTGGGATCAGCACCTGCTTGGCGGCGTTTTCAGCGACAAAGACCACTTCCGTTCCGGCCTGCTCGTCGGTCGGCGCCTGCCGGGGATCCGAGCCGTCCAGCGTATAGTAGATCGTCCCGCTGCTGTTGGGATTGGTCATCGACAAGGCGTAATTCGATGTGACATAACCGCCCTGCTGACCCAACTGCGGCGCATCAATCGTCGGGAACCAGTTAACCGAGCGGAACTGGTCACGGACACGAATTTCACGCAATTGCATGGGCCAGTTCTGATAGCCGTTGGCAGTGGCGTCGGACAGAGTCGAACTGGTTCCATAAATATAATTCCGCAAAAATGTCAGGGCTTCCAGCCAGGTATTTCGCGTCCGCGGCTCCGATACCGTAGCATCGCCCCAGCGTGCGGATTCGGCGATAATCGCCGTATCAATCTGAGACGACAGGTCCGTCATCGTCTGCCAGACCCTGTCGGCGCTGAGCAGTCCGCCGTTAAAGAATAATTCCTGTGCCCGGTCGGCAAACCGCAGACGATATTCCCGGTTCTGATTGGCTAATTGTTCATGCAGCCAGTGCGGATTGAAATAAGCAAAATTCGCTCCTGCCGTCGTCAGCGGCGTCACCATATTTTCACGCCGTGCATCGCCGGCCTCATACGCGCCAAACGTGTGTTCACTGTCATGCTGAATCCACTTGAAGCCATCGGGATTATTGCGATTATAAATGCCGAAGAAATTATTGGTTGCGACAAAACGCGAGCCGGCCCCGTCGCCATCGGAACTGTAGTAATCAATCAGCATATAATCGATCAGATTGTCCACATCCAGAAGCCGTTCATAGGCCGGATTGCGTGTCCCATCCGGATTCATCCCCTGAAGGGCAAAATACTCGGCAAGAGACCCTATCCCGTCGATCACCGCATCATACAGGCGGCGATAGGCATCCATCGTCCCGTCCCCCGCGGCCACGGTGCGGCCCGCGGCGATATCCGGCTTGACTACATCATAATCGTCTTTGGTCCCCCCCATATAAGACGCGGCAAACCGTGCATCCGGACGCTCCTCCGTCTGATACAGGCCCCAGTACTGGCCGTTGATATACAGGTGATAATAGCGTCCGCGAGTATAGGGATGTCCCAGCAGCCCATGAGCCAGCCGGGAATACTCATCACGGACAAAGGTATTCTGAACATTAATCGAGGCAGGAAGCCAGCAGGCCGACCAGCCGTAATTGGCGGCGGTCCTTAAATCCATCTTGTCGAATTCGTCGGTACCCTCATTGCCAAACAGCGGATATTTCAGTTTGCCGGCCCCATACTGACTGCGGAAAAAGAAACGCAGGGCATGCTTGGGGTTGCTGGCATTACGGCTGGCACCGCCGCGGATGCGCATGCCGCAGTCAATCTGAAATCCCGTCGTTCCGTCCGGATAAATCAATTCCAGCGAGCAGGGACGCTCAAATGAATCGCCATCGTCACGTGTGGTGGAACTGGTATTGACATAGACTCCCAGAATCGGGTCAAACAGATATTTGAGGTCTGTCACCAGCGACAGGGTTGGAATGGCCAGCAGGGCATCATCCATCAGCGAAGAATAGGTCGGATGACTGACGATATCCGGATCCATGCCGTAATCCATGATATGGCCATTCACGGCCCAACTGGCCGGCCAGCCCGGGCCGGGACGTTCGCCATTGGGCGACTGGGTTATGACGTCGCTGACAAATAGATAGGTCTGCGTATCGACATTGCCGGGCAGCCAGCCGGTCTTGAAGGAAGCTGCCCGCAGCGTGGTTGTCTTGCTGATGTGGATGGGGGCGGACGGATTATAGACAATGCCGTTATCCAGAGTCGGCGTGCTGCCGTCCAGCGTATAGCGAATAACTGCAGTCGGGTCACTGGTGCTGATGGTGACATCAAAGGGGGCAGTGAAAAATCCGCGTTTGACGCTGAATTGCGTATCCGGGGCTATGCCCATCGCGGAATTTTTGTTGGGTCGATTGGGGGTTGCCGGATAAAAATATCGCTGTTGGGTGAAATAGCTGAACAGGCCGTAGGATACATTGACTGCCTGGGGCGGATAACCGTCGTTGACATCGCCGTATTCAGATACGATTTTACCGCCGGGAGCAATCAGGGCCAGATACTCACCGGTTTCAGACAGGGAAAAATTGGTATGAATATAGTCTCCGGAGACAATCCCCTTGCCGCTGGCATAAATCAGCAAAAAAGATTTGGGCGGCAAGGTGACATTGGAAGGAAACGCCCACTGCGTCAGATTGGCCGGGTCATCGGTTAAATACCAGCCGTTCATGCTGATTGGAATATCCGAGACATTATATAGTTCAATCCAGTCGGTCGGCTCGCCGGTTTCATCGAAGACTTCCCAGGATTCCCGCGAATCATCGGGATTGGTACTGGCATTTTGGGCCATGAATTCATTGATGACGACCGGGCCGAAGGTATCCAGCCATGATTCGGACAGGATTACCATATCGGCAAAGTTGACCCCGTCGCCATCGATCAAATCTCCGCAATTGAGACCGCTGCACCCGGCGGGATCCAGCCACTGCATGGCAAAGATCTGCAGGTCGCCGAGAGTGACTTCGCAATCCCCGTCAATATCCCCGGCCGGGCATGGATTAACAACATAGTCGACAATCAAAACCGACAAAGGTGAAATATACCCGTTATTATAGTCGGTGTCGGCACTGACGATTCCAAACTCAATCGTGCATGTTTCGTCACCCTCTTCAATATCATCCTGCACCGCCGCAATCTGTACCGTCTGTGCGGCAGCCCAATTGGCAGGTGTGAAGGTCAGGGTAATCGGATCGCCGGGAAAACCGCCATTGAGTTCCAAATCCTCCGTCTGAGGGGTCAGCGTGACCTGCACATTGGCCGTCGGCTGTTTTTTAAGTGCAATCGAAATGGAATCGGCCGCCTTGCCTTCCTCGACCGATGTTTCACCTCCGGTTTGCTGGATATCGAGCAGCAGCAACGGAATGGAATCCGGCCCGCGGTTGAAACTGACCCGAATTTCCTCATCAGTCATAGCATGATTCCAGATGCGAAACTCATTGTAGCTGCCGCAGAACATCGGGTCCACCCATTGCGACCGACCCAGCCAGTTATTGTTATCCGTCATCGACGCCAGGGTAAAATGAATCGATCCGCTGGCTGTTCTGATGCCATCCAGATACATCACCGTTTCAGCGGTGTTTTCATTCCAGGTGATGGCAACATGATGCTGGCCGGAAGTGAAGGCAGGACCATCCATCACGCGTTCATCAGCCGTGGGGCCATACCGGTAACCAAAGCGAAGAACACTGGCTCCGCCCAGGGGCGAAGCAAAAAAATAGGTGGTATAGGAGGAACCAGCCGAGTACCCTTCCCCGGCGCTGCTGGTGCCGAAATCAAAGATGCGCTGCCACATTGAACTGCCCGTCCAGGTCACCCAGGCTTCAAAGGTCGCCTGCTTGCCCAGCGAGGAGATAATGCCGTTGGGCAAATCGACATAGTCAATCGCTGAACCGGTAGAACTCTGAGAGCCGTTATTGCCCAGAGTAAGCTGACCATTGGCATAACTGGACAGACCGGTGCCGTTAATCAGAGTCCCGTGGCTGGATCCAATGCTGTCATTGCAGTTGCCGCTGAAGCTGTAACGATGAACCAGGTCCGCCGGAAGACTGCAAGCCAGAATCGTCACAAACAATACCGTCAATATCCATCGGGTCATAACCATATTACCTCTGCAACAGGTCCTATAACTACTATTTCAATTTAGACATAAGGCTTTTAAGCCAGCCTTAATAATTCGTCTAAATTTGCATGTCAATTGACCGGATATCAGGAAATCCTGGATTTCCAATATCACACTCCGGCGACCCCGAATGTGTTACTCTGCTTTCGATACTGTTTGAACCGTATATCCCCCATCCGGATGAATCCAGAGCATCTCCGTATCCCGCAGGAAATTCATCTTGGCCACGGCAAAATCCGTCATGGCAGTCACATACCCTTCCTGGGCAGAGTAATAATCTTCCTGAGCCCGCAGCACATCGCGGGTGTTAGCCCGGGCATGCTGCATCAGCAGCAGAGTCGTGTCCAGACGCTGCTGGGCCAGCTTTTTGGCATTGGCCTGCAGCAGGCTGCGTTGATGAGCCTCTTCCATATCACGCCAGGCCTTGCGGACCTCGGCAATCACCTGGTCGGTCAATTGCTGATGCGCACGCTGCTGCTGGCTTAAGGCAATTAAGGCGCGTTTATAATTGTTTCGTTCCAGCAGTCGATCCATGGCAAAATCCGCCCGGAGACTGAGTTCATAGCGTTCCTGGGTTCGCTGCAAGTCGCCCGGATCGGCACCAAAGGTCATTCGTCCCCGGGAGGCCGGGGAGGCCACACCGACGACCGATAAATCCATTTTCAGGGCATCGGCCGCCACGTCGATATGGCGATAGGAATCTTCCACCTGGTCGGACATATTGGCCAGATCCAGACGCTGAAACTGAGCCGCCTCGATGGCCTGCTGTTCAGTCATTTGAATTTCGCATTTGCCGAAATCTTCCAGTGCCAGCCATTCGGCCACATCGGGTTCGATATCCACATCCGGCGGGATCAGCAGACGCAGCTTGAATAAATCCAGCATTTCACGGTACAGGCGCTGGGTCTGAGCAAACGTATCTTCAGCCTTGAGGATATCCTGTCGGGTTTCTTCCAGTTCATGCTGGGCGACAAAACCAAACTGGCTGAGATGCTGCATCTTTTGATATAACTGCTCAAGCTGCTGGATATTTTCACGGGCATAACGGACCCGCAGAGAGTATTCTACCAGTCGATAATAATCGCTAACCACGGAGACCGTAAATGTTTTGCGAAAACGATTAAATGACCGAATCTGATACAGTGTGTTGCGCTGGGCCTGGGTCAGGGTTTCCAGCACGACCTTGCGGTCCGCCCCCCGCAGCAGCGGCTGGGTAATCGCAGCCTGAAACAGAGAGGCCCCGCCGGTTCGGTAATTGCCCGACACCACATCAAAGGAACCCAGGGTTAAATCCGTGGTCAGCAGCGCCCCGGTCGCCAGCAGCTTCTGAATGCCGGCGGTGCCCTGTCCGCCGCGAATTTCATTTTCATAAGGACGGGCCGAACTGGACGTGGTATTGCGCACCATCGCCTGACCGGCGGCCGCTGAGGCAAACGGGGTAATATCATACAGGTGTTCCGCTTCGGTCTGATCCAAGCCAACCAGGTACAACTGCTCCCGCGCCGTCTGAAATTCCGGACTGGCCCAGACCGCCAGTTGAACCGCTTCGGACAGGGTCATCGCACCTTTCTCGCACACATGAGGAAGAATCTCGCTGTTGAGCGATTGTGCCCCCCGGTCGATCCGATAATCCGCCCGGGAACCCAGGGAGTCCTGCCATTGATTCTCGATAATCCCATAGACCTGTTCATCGGCTTGGGCTGCTGCCTTCTGACGGTCCATGCCGCAGCCGATGAGTGCCGCAGCCAAAACAGCGGCAGCCACTGCGGCCCCTGTCCGCCATGCGGCGCAACAACAAACTGTATTGGAGATTTTGGTATACGGCATCTTTGCCCTGAACACTCTCATGATTTGATTTCCGTAATTACAGGCCGCGAATGCCGACCAGCTCATTGGCCACCAGACTGACACCCTGCGGGACGGCGATACGAACGGGTTTGCCCCACAGAGGCAATTTCGGATCGACCCATAACTGGGCGGGAATCTGTTCGAACGCCGCCCCAACAGAAACCACCTGAGAACGGATCACGGAACGAGGAACGGTTGATTTGATCAATTCAACCGGCATATTCTCTTTGACCAGCCCGGCCTTATGCTGATCCAGCCAGATCATCACATACCCGGCGTCCGGGCTGGTGACTGTCAGGATAGGCAGCCCCGGGGTAATCGACTGGCCCTCATTGTAGGCAATACTGCCGACCACACCGTCGATTTCCGCCCGAACCGCCAATTGACTGACCGGGGCAAAGCACTCTTCGATATATTTTTCCTGCACACTGACGGCTTTTTCAAACGGCGTCAGCAAACGCTTAAGATAATCATCACTCAGCGTAACCTGCTGTTCCTGGTCCAGTCGATTCTGGGCCAGCGAAAGATTTTGCTGGGCCTGTCGGACCAGTTCCTCTTCGGCGCCAACCTTGCGGGCCATGCTCTCATGCTCCATGCGGATGCGCTGCACTTCATACGAATCAACCGCCTGACGTTCGAGCAGCAGCTCCAGGCTTTTCTTTTCCAGTTCCAGTCCGGCCAGCATGCCGCGATCCGCTTCCAGCGTTGCCCTGGCATCGAGCAAATCCAGCCTGGCTCGTTCCACATCCAGCGCCAGCCGGCGATAGGCCTGGCTCTGTTCGGACTGCTGAACCTTGATATTGTTGTCTAACTCGGCCTGCATGGCATCCAGTTCCGCCCTGAGACGATCCATCTCCGCCCGAGCCGTTGCCCGCTGGGCCGCTGCCAGAGAACGGGCGTATTCATTTTCCAGGGGGTTGCCCAGTTCAATCAGCACCAGCAAATCCCCCTTGCGAACCGCCTGGCAGGGCTGCACATAAATGTGCCGGATCGTCGCATTTTCCACGGCCATCACAGTCTGACTTGGGGCATACGCAATCCCCTGGACTGTAAAGCTGCCTATTCGCTGCGAGTACAGCACCACCACGACGCCAACCGACGCCAGCCAGATGAATATGGGAAGAATCCCTCCAATTGTTTTACCTGCTTTCCGTGCCATGTTTTGTTACATCTCCAAAAGTTGTTCCTGCATCGTCAGACTGACGTTGTGTACACCCTCGATTCTGCGAATCTCCGACAGCAATTGCTCGTTGTTGGCGGCCGTCTTCAGGGAGAGCTGGTACGAAAAATCCACAGAACTGTCGTCGGGACTGCACGAGTTGGATGAAATCAGCGTCATCGTCCGAGTAAATCGTTTCAAGGTCTTGATAATGAGATGATCAGGCACCATCGCACCATCAAAGGTAAACCGCAAAAAAGCGTTATAGGAATTATGCATTCCAAAATCCGCGTAATGCAGATACAGCAAAACCAGGCAAAGCCCGGCGGTGCCAATGACCGCCAGCGCGTAGCGCTGTGAACCGCAGGCCATACCGATCACCACCGCGCAGAACAGAAATGTAATATCCCGGGTGTCCTTGATGATATTACGAAACCGAATCAGCGACAGCGCGCCCATCAGTCCGACGGCAATGACAAAACTGCCGGAAATGGTCGTCATCACCAGTGAAATCACTATCGTAATAACAATCAGGGATTGAACGAAGGATTTGGAATACGACAAGCTGTTATGGGTAAAATAATACACCCAGGCAAGCACCTGTCCCAGAACAAAGGACAGCAGTAAAGAAAGCAAAATCGACCACATATCAACTTCCGGACTGACGGCATATCCGTCCAGAATTTGCCACAATTTTTCCATATTATTCCTCGGATTGTTTTACTTGAGTCTCGGCATGGTATAAGCAGTTGTCGCCGCTGGAACCAGTTGCGACACTGAACTGCAATACTTGGACATAGATTGACGATTTAAATTGAACATCTGAACCATTTGTTTTATCCAGTTTGGAAACCGGGCTGTAAATTTAATTTCTAACACGACAAAGTCAATCGGAATTTTAACCCATCCCGGACCATTTAATTTCACCATCGCCTCATCAGCCGGATGATAACAGAGTTCACGGTCGAACGTGATACGCACTTTGGAATCGGACCGATTTTCGAATGCCTCACGCTGATACCGGACCAAAACCACGGGTTTTGCCAATAAACATCGGCAATAATGCATGAATTGCTGCAATGCTGCACGATCTTTTTCCGGCAGATTGTCCGGAATGTAGGCACCATTCAAAATCGATCCAATCTGACTTTTATGAACCTTGGCGCGGCTTTTATACACAATCCGGTTGAGTTTTCGTTTGATTTCAAAGAAAACCGGACTGTTTGGGTCGTCATCATATCCCCGGATACGCAACTTAAATCGATTACATTTATCTACAATTGTTTCCTGAAACAAATGCAACTGCTGCGAATCCAGATAAAGACTGCTGATCGGATATTGCCCGGAAGGCCGACGGGCCGTGTAGGGATCCGGCTGCAGAAAGCTTTTAATATACGAACGGATCGCTACTGCAACATGTTCCGGGATACGATACTTCAATTCGTAACGCTTTGCCAGAAGCGTGTTTAGCGGCGCTACCGGGACAACTATTTTATCCGGAGCAGCAACCACCGACCCTGCTGGTCGCAACGGTACCGCCTGATAAAGCTCAGGAGACTTTGAATCCTGTTGTATAGGCTCAGTCTTAATTGTTTGCATCTCCCTTTGTTCCCAATTCTTTTATTTCTATATGACTCACTTTCCCTCCCCTTAATGACGTGCATTTTAACATATTTTTAACTAAAAAACAAATTTTCTATAACAATTTAGCCACAAAAACCGCCAGAATTAGTCCGTTATATAGATTGAAAAAATCCTCTTTGGGTTTCAAGTAGAAAAAAACATAGATGACAGAACATTTGCTCCCATAATACATCAGATATTTCAACAATAAGACAACACAAAGATAATATACATGTTAACACATTCAATATACACCTATATCATGCAAATTATTGTCTGTTTATAGATAATAAAAATTTTTATTTTTGATTCTTCATTCATTTGCGTGCGAAGAGATACAGGATTGACTTGCCGATTTCCCGAAAAGAGATAATATAAAGCCATTCTGCCCCATAGTCCGATGTATAAAGGAACCCGGAATGGGGGTTTATGATATAGTGAGCAGCAAAGCAGTGAAAGGTAACGCGTGAAACAATCCAGTTTCGTCATAATTATGGGATTGGCCCTGTTGTTAGGTGGAGCAGGCTGCCAGCAGGGTCAGGAGACAAAAACTATCTCTTTTCGGTTAACGCCTTTTGAATTAGCCCAACGTCTGGGTCTGGATGTCACCGAACAGACAGATCGGTATGTTGAGATGAAAAACGCGACAAACCGAGTCATCATTTTTATTCATGACGGTGGCCGGGTTTTTGTCAACCAGACACCTGTCGGAAGTACGGGGCCAGTAATCCATGCCAATGGAACCATTTATGTGCCGGAAATCCTGGAAAGCACGATTCGCCCTCATCTGAAATCCCAATACACCCCGCCCCAGGTACAACAGCAGCCCAAATGGACTCCCCCCACCGCCCCCCCAAAGACCGGCGGTTTGATCGTTATTGATGCCGGTCATGGCGGTAAAGATCCGGGCGCCATCAGCTATCTGGGATATTATGAAAAAGGCGTCACGCTTCGGATTGCCAGCAAGCTGGCGGCCATTTTAAAAGCCAGAGGCTATCAGGTAAAACTGATACGGGATTCCGATGTATTCATCGATAAATATGAGCGAGCCGAAATTGCCAATCGAATGAATCCGGATTTATTTGTCTCGATCCATTGTGATGCCAACGAAAAACGCTCCATTCATGGCTACTCCGTCTGGGTCAGCCGCTCGTCCAGTCAGGCCTCGCGTCGTACAGCGGCATTGATTGAAACCGCGATGACCCGAACAGGCCTTTCCAGCCGGGGCGTACGTGAAGCGGATTATGTCGTCCTGGCCAACACCAACTGTCCGGCTGTTTTAGTTGAGTGCGGTCATCTTTCCAATCCCAAAGAAGCCGCCCAGTTATATGATGGCAACTATCAGGATCGAATCGCGGCAGCGATTGCCGATGGGATTGTTGAAGCTATGAAAAAGCTGTAATCGCCTGAAAAGCCGGATTTGGCGCGGGCTACCGAGAAGCCAGCCTCGCCATAAGCCAGTCGTACCAGCTCTGCATACCCAGACCGGTAGCGGCGGATATCTGAACAATAATGGCTTTTGAATTCAAGACGGCAATATCCGACAGAACACGCTGAAGATCAAATTTCAAATAGCTGATCAGATCGATTTTATTGATTAAAATCACATCCGCATTGGCAAAGGTGCCGGGATATTTGGCGGGTTTATCGTCCCCTTCGGGAATACTGAGTACCACTACTCTGCCGGATTCCCCCAGATCAAAGGCTGAGGGGCAAACCAGATTCCCGACATTTTCGATAAAGACCAAATCCAAATCGTTTACAGGTAATTTATTCAAGGCCCAATTGACTTGCGGAGCAGATAAATGACAGGCTCCCTCGGTTTCAATCTGAATGGCCGCAGCACCGGCTGCACGGATACGCTGGGCATCATAATCGGTTTTAATGTCGCCTTCGATGACGCCGATGCGAAGTTTGTCTTTAAGATCGGTAATCGTGCGCGCCAGGATGGTCGTTTTGCCGGAGCCGGGAGAACTGATGAGGTTCAGACAGGCCAGTTTGTGATCGGCCAGAAACACACGATTCTGTTCGGCGGCCTGTTCATTTTTGCTTAATATCCGGGTATTCAAATTGACTTTCATAGTCCACCTTTATCGTTAGGATTTTCGAATTCGATTTCTTCCAGCAGCAGCGGTGCATCGGCCTGAAAATTAAAGTGCTCTGACTTGCATTCGGGACAGGCCGGGGTATAAATATCAAACTCAAACAGCCGGTCACAGTGGTCGCATCTGGCCCGCAGAGGAATATGCCTGATGACCAGTTCCATGGCATCGCACACAGTGCCTTCTGCGGCGGCTTCGAAGGCAAACCGCAGGGCTTCGTCATTGAGGGCATTAAACTGGCCGCAGGAAATGACTGCCCGAACCGGCCTGGCGCTGAGCTTGTCGGCCTGTTCCAAAATCGTATCCAGAACACTTTGAGCAACAGCGGTTTCGTGCATCAGCAAATCCTCGGCAATTCCCGGCCATAGGGCATCTGGACGATGCGCCGGCCGCCAATTCGGGTTATCAGTTCGACCAGACTGAGCGGCTGTCTGGGGCCGATTTGACCAATACAGGCGGCCTTCTGACCGAGGGGGTGTTTTCGCATAATTTCCAACGCCTTGTCCCTGGCTTCGGGACTGACCACCGCAACAAACTTGCCTTCATTGGCGATATTCAGGATGTCAAACCCCAGAATATCCGCAGCCGCCTTGACCGCCGGGTCCACCGGCAGCGATTCTTCAACCAGTTCGATTCCGCAGCCGCAGGCCTGGACGATTTCATTGGTGACCGCAGCAATCCCGCCACGGGTCGGGTCGCGCATAAATTTCACGTGGTCGCTAAGCTCTTCCAGAAGCATGGCAATGATTTCGTTCAAGCAGGCACAGTCACTTTGCAGCGGGCTTTGCAGGGCCAGTTCCTGCCGCCTGGACATAATGGTCATCCCGTGATCTCCAAGCGTACCATTAATCAAAATGACATCCCCCGCCTCGATTCGGTGAAATCCCAAAGAGGCGGCCAGTTTTTTCTGTCCGATGCCGGTGGTATTGATAAAAATTCCATCGGCGGCACCCTTCTCAACCACTTTGGTATCGCCGGTAACTATCTTAACATGGGCCCGGGAAGCCGTCTTGCCGATGCTATCCAGAATTCGCTCCAAGTCAGCGGTGGGGAAGCCTTCTTCGATAATCAGGGCCAGGCTCAAGGCAAGCGGTTCGGCACCGCTGACAGCCAGGTCATTGACCGTGCCGCAGACAGCCAGCTTGCCGATATCCCCGCCGGGGAAAAACAACGGCTGAACTACAAAGCTGTCGGTCGTAAACAGCATCCGGCAGTCATCCACGCTGATTTCGGCGGCATCCGTCAGGGCCGGTGTCGATGAATACACACGGGGGCCGATGGTTTTACTGATCAGCTCTCCCATCAGCCTGCCGCCCCCGCCATGAGCAAGTAAAATAGTATCACTGAGTTCTGTCATTGTCGTAAGGCAATCCCTTCCTCATATACTGATCCTACCTAATATTTTCCGTTTCGTCGCGGCTAAGTACAGCATCATCAACCACGTGCTTCTTTTGCTCGCGGAATACTCATACCCGTTGGGTATTTAGCGTTGATATTTATACCATGCGGCACAGGCGCCCTCGGTGCTGACCATGCAGGGGCCGACGGGATGGTCGGGGGTACATTTTTTGCCGAACAGGCCGCACTGGCTGGGGTCCATCAGGCCGCACAGTACTCTACCGCATTGGCATCCGCCGGGTTCTTCGGTGGGTATCTGGTCGATTCCGAACCGTTTCTGGGCGTCAAAGTCGGCATACTGCTGGCGAATACGCAGTGCCCCATCCGGAATACAGCCCAATCCCCGCCACGGGCCGTCGCAGGGTTCAAAAATCTGATCGATAATCCGGATTGCCACCGGGTTGCCTTCCGGACGAACCGCCAGGCTGTATACCGAATCGACCGTCGGTCTTTTATCTGCAATCTGACGACAGATTTTGGCCAGCCCCAGCAGAATCTGTTCGGCCTCAAAGCCGGCAACAACACAGGGGCGATTGAAATTTTTGACAACAGGTTCATACGCCCTGCTGCCCAGAATCACACTGACATGGCCGGGGCATAAAAAGGCGTCGATTTTGTCATTCCGACCGGACAACAAGGCATGCATGGCAGGCAATACCCGTTTATGGCCGCACAGGACGGTGAAATTCTTCAATCCAAGCTCTTGTGCCTGTCGAATGGCAACGGCGGTGGCCGGGGTGGTCGTTTCAAATCCCACTGCGACAAAGACCACCGTTTTCTCGGGATGTTTTTGGGCCAGAGCGACCGCATCATCACTGCTCAGTACCACCCGGACATTCGGCAAAGTGAGCCGTTCCAGTGAGGTATTCCTGCCGGGAACGCGAATCATGTCGCCATACGTCGCTATCAGACAATCCGTCCGCCGGGCCAGATCGATTACCGTATCGATATACCCCTGATCGGTGACACAGACCGGACATCCCGGGCCGGATAATAATTTGAGATTGGCAGGCAGCATGGAACGGATACCATGACGAAACAGGGCCACGGTGTGGGTACCGCAGACCTCCATGACCCGAACCATCCGTCCGATAACCGCACAGGCCTGTTCCAGTTCATTACAGGCGGATTGAATGACATCGAGCCTCATTGTTCTGCTCCTTTGGCCCGGTTCTGTTCGGTTTCCATGTCGGCAATCTGAGCGAACAGCTCCCAGGTCTGGCGGGCTTCCTCTTCCTCGACTTTGGCGATGGCATATCCGGCATGCACCAGAACGATATCCCCCAATTTGACTTCGGGCGTCAGGGTGGTACGAATCGCCCAGCGATTGCCCATGGCATCGGCAACCGCTCGATCTCCGGTCATTTCCACGATTCTGGCTGGTATTGCAAGACACATGATTCGTTATTTCCTGAGTTTGAGTTTTTCGTTTGCGATCGCCGCCTGACCCAGCGCGATACAGCCGTCATTGGCCGGGACACGCCG
This sequence comes from uncultured Pirellulales bacterium, assembly GCA_964630775.1. Classification (GTDB taxonomy): domain Bacteria; phylum Planctomycetota; class Phycisphaerae; order Sedimentisphaerales; family Anaerohalosphaeraceae; genus Anaeroglomus. The sequence goes on from CAZVYY010000029.1 coordinate 21,179, forward strand.
ACTAAAGAATACCTGAAAACCGCTGTTTTGCAAGATTTCAATCAGATAATTTGCCAGATACCGATTGCAGAATACCCCGCCCGACAGAACCACCTGATTCAATCCCGTCTGCCGGCGGGCCAGGACTGCAAACTCCAGCAGCGCCCTGCCGGTCGAACGATGAAATCGTGCAGACATGACCGATGCGTCACACCCCTTACGTATGTCATCGATAAGGCCTTCAAGAACGGAACCCATCGACCAGACAACCTTGCTGTCAGGAGTCTGCCGCAGTTGAATCGGGTAGTATCCGGTTTCATCACGGTCGGCAATGGCTTCCAGAGCGATGGGAAGCTGAGCCTCAAAATGATTATGCGTCCCTATATTCACCAATGCAGCGACGGCATCAAATACCCGTCCCAGACTGGATGTGAGTACTGTAGCAAATTCTTTTTCAATCTGCCGGGAAATGATACGAATCTTTTGCATGTCCGGTTCAATTCGTGCCAGGACATCTTCGGGCACTGTTATTCCGGCAGTTTTAGACAGCCCCAGAATCGGCCGGATGGCCTCCACGGACGCGGCATCCCCCCCGGCTAACGGGTAATAGTCCAGATGCCCCAATCGCTGCATCTGCGTCAGCGAGCAAACCAGACATTCGCACCCCCATATTGCACCATCGTCTCCGTAGCCGGTACCATCGGCCACCAGAGCAATCACATCCCCGTGCAGGTTATATTCGGCCATCACCGCCGCCGCATGGGCCCAGTGATGTTGAATGCTCATCGCGGGAATTCCGGCCTGTTTTGCATAGTTTTGGGCGTACTGAGTGGATAGATAGGTCGGATGCAAATCGTGAACGACCGCCTCGGGCTTTATTTCAAAAAGACCTGCCAGATGATCAATGGAGCGAATATAATGACGATAGACTGCCGGATTTTCAAGATCGCCGATGTGTTCGCTGAGCAGATAATGATGGCCTTTGGCAAAACAGAAAGTGTTTTTCAAATCCGCTCCCGCCGCGAGTATTTCCTTTGCAGCCGGGGTGTGATTGAGAATCGGTTCGGGCACATACCCTCTCGATCGGCGCAGCAATGCCGGCTTTCCGTCAACGATATGAGTCACCGAATCATCCACCTGACGATACACCGGGCGATTGTGCATCAGGAAATAATCGGCAACATTGCCCAATTGCTGCAAGGCCGCATCATTGTCGCAAATCAGCGGCTCATCCGAGAGATTGGCACTGGTCATGACCAGCACCTCAATGCCCGGCTCCGCAAAGAACAGGTAATGCAGCGGAGCATAGGGCAGCATGAATCCAAAGCTGCTGGTCCCTTCGGCAACGGCTGGGGCAATCTCGTTCGGGTGCTTTTTAGGCAATAAAACAATTGGAGCTGCCGGGGTTGCCAGCAATGTCTTTGCGGCGGAATCCACAGCAGCGTATCGTTCGATGATGTCAGGCCCCCCCGCCATCATCGCAAAGGGTTTTGCTTCCCTGCGTTTTCGTTTCCGCAGCAGTTGAACCGCCTGCTCATCCATAGCATTGACGGCCAGATGAAATCCGCCAATGCCTTTGATGGCAATGATTTTGCCTTCCAGCAGGAGATGGGCGGTTCTGGAGATGGCCCTGTCGCTGTCTGTTTCAATCTGTAAACCGTTATTGTCCGATAAAGTCACCCTCGGACCACAGACAGGACATGCCACAGGCTGGGCATGAAACCGACGGTCGGCTGCATCACCGTATTGCGACCGACATCGCGGGCACATCTCAAATTCTGCCATCGTGGTATTGGGCCGGTCATAAGGGATGGTTTTGATGATCGAATAGCGCGGGCCGCACTGGGTACAATTGATAAAAGGATAGCGATATCGGAAATCGGCCGGGGTGTTCATTTCCGCAAGGCAATCCGGACATACCGCGATATCGGGACATAACCGCGACGTCGGCGAGTCCGCTGTGCCGCTGGCTTGAATTGAAAATGGGTGCTCATTTTTACGAATCGGCAACTCAACCATCGCAAGCGAATCGATATGGAATAAAACCGGACGATCAGGGCCGGATTGAAGCTCCTTAAGGAATTTTTCCAGAGTGGTGTTTGCCCCCTGAACTTCGATCAAAACTCCCTGAGTATCGTTTTGAACAAAACCGGTTAATTCCAGTTTGTGTGCAAGGTTATAGACGAACGGCCGGCATCCAACGCCCTGGACCTGGCCTGTCAGTTTGACTTGTAATCGTTTCTGCTGCGGCATCCCAGGCTGACGTAATTCCCTTCATAAAAAAATTTAAACCGTTTTGAGGTATTATGACAGGTCTGACTTTAAAAAACAATGTCTGTCTGGAGATAAAATTTTTTATATTATATTTATTTTAGACCCATAAAAACACAAAATATCCCTTAATATACGAATTCGTGGTAATTATTAAATCCCCCACTACACATTTTCTTAATATTTTCTTGTTCTATAATTCATATTTTGCTATAATCCCATTTATCATAATGATTACATGAACGACATTGTGGGGATTAACTTCATGAATAACGCCATTATCAATCGCTTTTATTGCTGTGTGGAAGCAGGCCGGGGTCCGCCGGAGTCATCAAAAGACCATTTTTAAGTATCTCAAAAATTTGCTTGCATTTCCCAGGAATAATACCTATACTAAGTTTTATCATAATAGCTGACATCGTTATACAACATTAGACTTGTCCGCATTTTAAGATGAAAGTCTATCGACTTAATGCGGGGGCCTCCGACCCCGAAACAGAAACACTTGTCTCTGTTTTCTCCGGCCCCCGCACCTTTTTTGCCTATATTTCAGATAATACCTGCCCGAATATGTATATATAGAGGTAGTGTTTGATTTAAATTTTTAATCCTTTTTTGGAAAATTCTGCTGGACAAATCATTTTTGCATTGTTACTTTATATGGCTCTTGGGTTTACGATAAACAAAGGCAATATCTTAGAATACGAGGTTTGATATGGCACATAAGAAAGGACAAGGGTCAACACGAAACGGACGCGACAGCAACCCGAAATATCTGGGTTTCAAAGTGTCCGGCGGGCAGGCTGTGATTGCCGGCAACATTATTCTGCGTCAGCGCGGAACAAAGTTCATCCCCGGCTTTAACGTTGGGATGGGCAAAGACCACACGATTTTTGCGACCGAGAACGGCACCGTTCAACTGACCGGCAGACGGATTAACGTCGTTAAAGCCTGATTCAGTCGATTTCCAGACATCCTAAGGCGGCCCATAAGCCGCCTTTTTTATTTGCCTGCGGCTCACTTCTCGACCTTAGCCATCCAATATTATTGCTCTAACTGTTCCCAGCGTGCAAATAGTTGCTCGTTCTGAGCTTCCAGTTCCTGAATACGTGCCGCGACCTTTGCGATGGCATCACTGGGCTGCTTATAAAAAGAAGGCTGCGTCATCTGCCCCTGAAGCTCAGACAGTTCCTGTTCATTCTGTTCGATACAGACATGGATCTGGTCCAGCTCTTTCTGCTGCTTATAGCTGAGTTTCTTTTTGGCCGCGGCTTTATCTTCTGACAGCGGTTTTTCTTTATCTTTCTTGCCGGGCGTTAGAACGGACTGGGCTTCCTGAGATGGCTGCAAGGCTTTCCAGTCGTCGTAACCGCCGACAAATTCCGATACCCTGCCCTGCCCCTCCAATACCAAAGTTCCTGTCACGACATTATTGAGAAAGGCGCGATCGTGACTGACCAGCAGCACCGTGCCCTTATAATCAATCAGCAGTTCTTCCAGCAACTCCAGCGTCTCCATATCCAAATCGTTGGTGGGTTCGTCAAGCACCAGAACATTGGAAGGCTTGGCAAAGAGCCGGGCCAGAAGCAGACGATTGCGTTCACCGCCGGACAAATGCTGTACAAGGTTTCGAGCCTGCTCAGGTGTAAACAGAAAATCCTGGAGATACCCAATCACGTTTCTTTCTTTGCCGTTGAGCATAATCACACCATACCCATCCGCCACATTTTCCCAGACGGCTTTGGTTTCATCTAATTGGGCATGAAGCTGATCGAAATAGGAGATTTCCAGCCTGGTTCCCAGCTTGACGGTGCCTTCTGTGGGTTTCAAAATACCCAGCAGGATTTTGAGCAGTGTGGTTTTGCCGCTTCCATTGGGACCGATAATGCCGATTTTGTCACCGCGCATGATCGCCGTGGTCAAGTTGTCAATAATTTTCGGAGAGGGGACTTGCGCTGCGGTATCAGGATATGAAAAACTCACACCCTGCACATCGATCACCAGTTCGCCGGACATCTGGGCTTCATGCATCGCAAACCGCACCTTACCGACGGTCTCCCGCCGCTGCCGGCGAATCTGACGCATTTTGAGCAATTCCCTGACCCGTCCCTCATTGCGCGTCCGACGGGCCCTGATGCCGGTCCGTATCCATGCCTCTTCCTGAGCCAGCTTTTTATCGAACAATTTCTGTTCGCTCAGTTCGGCATCGAGCTGGTTGTGTCTGCGTTTGAGAAAGGTATCATAATCGCACTGCCAACTGGTCAGAGACCCGCGATCAATATTGATAATCCGGGTGGAGAGCTTGCGTAAAAACATCCGGTCATGCGTCACAAAAATCAGCGTCCCGGGGTATTTCAGCAGAAATTCCTCCAACCAGACAATCGAATCCACGTCCAGATGATTGGTCGGCTCGTCCAGCAGGAGAATATCCGGTTCCAGCACCAGCGCCCGGGCCAGAAGCACCCGCCGCTTCAATCCTGCCGACAGCGTATCGACTGGAGCGTCCGCATTCAGTTTCAAATGCGAGATCACCGTATCAACCTGCAGATGGACATGCCAGGCATCCTGCGTTTCCAGTTCATGCTGGAGGCGGTTGAGTTTGTCCATGACCTGCCGAACGGGATTCTCGGCCAGTTGCCGGCTGACATCGTGGTAGTCCTGCAGCAATTGCCCGCGTCGTCCCAGACCTTCTGAAACCGCGTGAAATACGGTTCCTTGAAGCCCAGTCGGTACTGTCTGCTCCAGCATGCCGATTTCCAGGCCCGGCTTTCGCGTAATCTGGCCGGACAGGGGTTCCATCCGGCCGTAAATCATCTTCATCAGCGTGGTCTTGCCTTCTCCATTACGGCCAATCAGACAGATTCGCTCCCCCTGCTCGACCTGAAGGCTTACGTTATCGAGAATCGGGGCTTGCCCGAATCCCATAGAGATATTATTAATGCTCAATAATGCCATACGTACTTGCTTTGTCTGCCCGCCCTGTTTTCACAAATAACCGGGATGGATTATGTATTGAGACAGGTTCTATTCCCCTGCCGCAGTTGGTACTATTTATCCCGCCTTTACGCGGGCTTTGACCAGGGTAAATCGTTTGGCCCCCTCCCGCAGCGCCCGCACGTTCATCTCCGTCATCACCGGATTCTTGCCGCCGAACAGCTCACGCATCCCCCGCTCAACGCTTTCCATCTTCAGCAGCCCTGTATGCTGGATATACGCCCCCAGCGCCGCCATATTGGCTCCCTTGATATTGCCCAGTTCCCGGGCAATCTGCGAAGCGGGAATCTGAATCTGCTCCAGGTCGGCCCGTTTGACAGGGCGCTGGATAATCGATGTATTGACCAGAATCAGCCCGTCCGGAATAAGGCATGCTTCATATTTATCCAGCGACTGCTGATTGAGAATCACGGCCTGGTCCGGCGTTTCCACAAACGGACAGGCAATCTCATCATCCCCCACAACAATCGTGGCGCTGCATGTGCCGCCGCGCATCTCGACACCGTAAGAGACCATGCCGGTCACATTCTTGCCTTCGATCATGCACGCCCGGGCCAGCACGTTGCCCAGCGCCACCACACCCTGTCCGCCGTAGCCGGCAATGATAATTCTGGTTTCTTTCATATCAGCGATCTTTGAAGACTCCCAACGGGAATGTTTTTTTCATTTCATCATTGACGAATTTAACCGCATCCTGCGGCGTCAGCTTCCAGTCCGTCGGACACATCGACAGCACCTCGACCAGCGAATAGCCCTTGCCGTCCATTTGATTTTCAAAGGCTTTTTTTATTGCCCGCTTGGCGACAATCACATCCCTGGGCGAACTGACGGAGGTCCGCTCGAGATAACTGACGCCGTCCAGACTGCTGAGCAGTTCACAAACGCGGATCGGTCCGCCTTCCTGATGCTTGCCGCGTCCGCCGGGGGTGGTCGTCGTATGCTGGCCCAGCAGCGTCGTCGGGGCCATTTGCCCGCCGGTCATGCCATAAATGGCGTTATTGACAAAAATCACCGTGATATTTTCGCCGCGGTTGGCCGCATGAATCGTTTCGGCGGTACCAATCGCCGCCAGGTCACCATCGCCCTGATAGGTAAACACAATCCGGTCCGGCAGCATCCGCTTAATGCCCGTCGCCACCGCCGGACTGCGTCCATGGGCACATTCGATAATATCAAACTTCATATAATCATAAAACATCACCGCACAGCCAACCGGCGCCGTGGCAATCGTTTTTTCACGAATGCCCAGTTCGTCAATGACTTCGGCCACCAGCCGATGGATAATGCCGTGCCCGCAGCCGGGGCAATAATGGCTTTGCGATGCACACAGGGATTCGGGATGCAGAAATTCCATCTTACCTGCCTCCTTTGGCCTGTGCGGCCATCTGCTCGATTTTTTCAAGAATGGCTTCCTGCGTCGGATACCATCCGCCGCCTTTGCCGAGAAATTCCACCGGTCGCCGGCATTCGATGGCCAGTTTCACGTCTTCAATAAATTGCCCTTCGCTCATTTCCACCACCAGAAATTGTTTGGCCGTCTGTGCTGTTTTCAGGAAGTTATCCTTGGGGAACGGCCACAGGCTGATGGGCCGAAGCAGCCCGGCCTTGATGCCTTTTTTGCGGGCCATCTTCACGGCTCCCTTGGCAATTCGACCGGTAATCCCATAGCCGGCAATAACAATCTCCGCATCCGCCGTCTGGTACACTTCACAAAGCTGGATGTTTTTTTCAATCTGCCGGTATTTTTTCTGAAGATTTTCGTTATGTACAATCAGTCCGATATTGGGATGCAGAATCAGCGTCTTGATAACCCGTGGAGCACGCCCTCGGCATCCGTCCAGAATATAATCCTTGGCCGGAATATCCATCAGCGGCTGATACGGTTCCATTTCCACCGGTTCGGCCATCTGAGCCAGTATGCCATCGCCGAGAATCAAGACCGGATTGCGCCAGAAGTCGGCATAGTCAAACGCATTCATCGTCAGATTATAGACCTCTTGAAGCGTCCCGGGGGCCAGTACAATCAATCGGTAATCGCCGTGACCGCCGCCCTTGACCGACTGGAAATAATCCGCCTGCGAAGCACGAATGTTGCCCAGCCCCGGCCCGCCTCGCTGCATATTGACAATCACGCACGGCAGTTCGGCCGCGGTGATGTAGCTGATGCCCTCCTGCTTGAGGCTGATGCCCGGCGAAGAGGAACTGGTCATGCATCGTGTCCCCGTTGCCGAGGCGCCAAAGAGCATATTGATGGCCGCCAGCTCACTTTCCGCCTGAATAAACACCCCGCCGGACTGCGGAAGCCGCCAGGACATATATTCGGGGATTTCATTCTGCGGCGTAATCGGATAGCCGGCAAAAAAACGACACCCTGCACGCACCGCCGCTTCGGCCAGCAGTTCATTGCCTTTCAACAGTATCTTTTCACCCATCGATGATCACTTTCTCGAAGATTGCCTGTCGGAAGCGTCTTCTTTACCGCCGGAGTCTTCTGCCTGTTCGGAAATCTCAATCGCGACATCCGGACACATCCGAAAACATATCCCGCAGGCATTGCACGCCGCCGGGTCTATGATTTCGGCATAAGGATTGCCCTGGCTATTCAGCTCTTCCGACATCCGTAAATGGCCTTTGGGGCAAAATAACACGCATAAGCCGCATCCTTTGCAGCGTTCACTATTAAACTGTATTCGTGATTTTTTTGTTTTACTCATGGTTATTATCCCAAAGACTCAATGATACGACCGGGTATGCTCAGAGTCAACAGTTTTACAGATAAATAATCGTTGTTGTGTATAATGTATCTATGTTATAGGGCTATTTGTAAAATAAAAAATGAAGCCAGACCCGAGTTCGGTGTCTGGCTTCGGAGGAGGGTGATGAGAAGAACATGATAAATCCAGAACAAGCCCTTGCAGACCATAGATTCTGGATCGAAATCTCTTGATTGCTTGTCAAAACGGAGCAGAAAAAACACAAGATGAACACACACGCAGTTTCTATACTATCGAGTGAGGACAGTATTATAGATAAGCACGACGTAATGTCAAGACCTTTCCATCATAAAAAATATTTCACTTCGACCTGTTTTGCACCCGGCACAAAAAAACAAATAACTTCTTTAAATATAGATAGTTATGAAAGAAAAAAGCACTTTGCAATCCTCCGCGATCACAAAGTGCTTTGTACGAATCAAAATATTTTTAGAAATTAGCGTCTGCCAAAACCACCGCGTCCGCCTCTGTCGCCGCCACGGTCATTACCGCGGTTGCCGCCGCCGGGACCACGATTGCCGCCGCCGCGGGGACCGCCGCCAAAACCACCCGGACGTCTGCCGCCACCACCGCCGCCGCCAAACCGGGGTTTGTTGGTTTTGGGAGGATTCGCTTCAGCAACTTTCAGTATCCGGCCTTCAATTTCTTTACCATTCAGGGCATCCATCGCAGCCTGGGCTTCCTGTTCGCTGCTCATCTGGACAAAACCAAATCCTTTGCTCTGGCCTGTTTCCCGATCCATCACGATGTTGGCACTTTCCACCGTACCGAATTCGGTAAACCATGATTCCAGCATGGCGGTGTCCACTTTGGCACTCAAATTCCCAACATACACTTTCTTTGTCATCTTGTTTCTCCAAAAAGAAAATTAAAGACCTATGAGCCATACCGACAGACAGGCCAGATGTCCGGCGGGAACAGTTTCCCACCTTATTTCATTTATAACTATAACAATCCCCCAAAAAAAATGCAAAACAATAAAATAGAGTCAAAAAAACTTTTTTTGTATCAAATATATTCTACATACATCTTGTCGTGTTTATGTATTTATTTTAGTTCCCAAAAAAACATAACCCGAAATGTCCGACGGTTCAGGTCTTTTAAATTCTTATTCAGACATCGTCCGTTCGGCAGCAATTGCCCGTCGATACAGTCACCCGGATTTTTGACCTCGACTTCCAGGGATCCATCATCACTGATTAAACCCATCATGGAATGGCCTGGACAGACCAATATTGCTTCCGGATTAAAAGTCTCAGGAACTGCTATCTCAACCGGTTTCAATAAACCCGTTTTGGGATTCCACTGATAAAACGCACAATCTGCTGCACCGTCCACGGCCCCTGCGGCAATGAAATACGACTGCTGCGACTCGATATATTCAATGGAACGTATGCCTCGACCGCTCAAATCCAGCAGCACCGGTTCTCCAAATCGAGCCACTGCGCCCCTGTCGATGACCTCGTCGGGATTCTGCAGGCAAATTAAAATGGCTTTTTTCCGCCCATCGGCCGGATCACGATACTGCGGATTGCGAAGCCCAAGCCACAGCGATTTTCCATCCTGCCCTGCGGCAAGCCCTTCGATGTTCAATCCTTCCCGTTTGGGTGCCAGCCGTTCCCGCTGTTTTTTTGTTAACGCATCCTCGTCATCGAGACGTGTTACAGACTGCAAATCCAAAAACCGCAGCGACGGTGCGTTCAGCATATCCTGCAGCAGCGTTAAACAGGGCTTGCCTGCCGGAGTCAGTTCATACGGCACCACAGATAATGGCACCGAGCGTATCTCGACGGCAAAAAACCGATACCGACTGGCTCGATATTTACCGTCTTTATTTCGGGCATGCGAGGTAATCCAGTAGATACGGCTGCCTGTTCGTGCGGCGCCTTCAATATCTGCTTCCGGGGATTTCAAATCCACCCTCAGAAACGAAGATAAATCACAATTCAGCACCGGCTCAGGCTGTCCATCGGCTCGATACATTTTCAGGATATTGTGTTCATCATCGGCAACCACAAAGTAATTCGGATCGATTGCCGCCGCCGCCGAGGGATCGCTGCCGCCGGTCAGGGTATGAATGCTGTCGGCCCGGCCCACAGCAATTGCACAAAGAACCGCAAATCCAAGACAATAACATATCGGTTTCATAAAACCCCCTGTTCGGCACTTGCCATACCACGACTATAAGGCACTAATTCAGCGTCACTTCCTGCTGATATTCCGGGACCATCACATCCGCACCGAGGTTATCCTTGAGATATTGCTGGAAGCTTTCAGCAGATTCTCTTTCGCCATGGATCAGGAAAATCTTACGCGGGAGCTGTTTGAGATTGCCCAGCCAGTCCAGCATTTCCCTGCGATCCGCGTGAGCACTGAATCCATGCACTTTGACTACCCTGGCTTTCACCCGATAGGTCTGGCCCAGAATACGCACTTCGCCGCCGTTGCTGTCCAGAATCTGCCGGCCCAGAGTCCCCTGGGCCTGATAGCCCACAAACAGGATGGTTGATTCCGGACGGCTGATATTATTGACCAAATGATGTTTGATGCGACCGCCGGTACACATTCCCGAGCCGGCGATAATCATCACCGTCCCTTTGATATGGTTAATCGCCTTGGACTCGGCGGTGGCCTGAACCTTAATCAGACCCTTGAAACTGAACGGCGAACCATTCTTGAGGATCAGCGACCGCATCTGCCGATCATACAGCTCGGGATGCTTCTCGAAGACCTCCGTGACCTTGACCGCCATAGGGCTGTCCAAAAATGTCATGATGTGCGGAATGCGGTCTTCCAGCAGCAGTTCATTAAGGAAATAAAGAACCTCCTGGCTGCGTTCAATCGAAAAACTTGGAACGACCAAATTCCCGCCTTCTTTCCACGTTTGAATCACCGCCTGAGCAAGCTGGTCTTTGGTATTTTCCGTGTTTTCGTGCTCCCGGTCGCCATAGGTCGATTCCATCAGGACATAATCGGCATGTTCAAAAACAGCCGGGTCACGAATGATGGGTTTATTGTTGCGTCCAAGGTCCCCGGTAAACAGGATCGTTCTCGACTGGCCGTTCAGATGCAGAATGATTTTGATAATCGAGGCCCCCAGAATATGCCCGGCTTCATGAAAACTAACCTCAATGCCCTCCAGCGGCGAAAACACCTGCGTAAATGGAACGGGCTGAAAACAACTGAAGCTTTTTTCGGCTTCTTCCATGGTGTAAAGAGGTTCGATAGGCCGCGGGCTTTCACGTCCTTCTTTTTTATGACGCTTGCGTTTGAAGGCCGCATCTTCTTCCTGCAGCTTGCCGGAATCCATCAGCACGATTTTTGCGATTTCCGCCGTTGCGGGAGTGCAATAGACCTTGCCTTTAAATCCCTCCTTGACCAGCTTGGGAATCAGGCCGCAATGGTCCAGATGAGCATGGGTCAGCAGTACCGCATCGAGGTCCGCCGGGGCAAATCCGAAATCTTCCCAGTTGCGGGACTGAAATTCACGTTCCTGATACAATCCGCAGTCAACCAGCACCCGGGAACCGTTGAACTCCAGCAAATGCCGCGAACCGGTTACATTCTGTACCGCGCCAAGAAACCTGATTTTAAAATCCATGCTGTCTCATTTCACAAAATTGTCGTCTCGGTCGATTAATAAGCCGAATTCTGGGATTGCGGCTGAGGTTCTACCACGCCTGAAACCGCCTGGGGTGCCATTAACTCCGGCTTCACGAAGATATAATACAATTTGCCTTCTTCATAGACCTGCCCGGCCATCTTGCCGGCCTCGTCGCCGGACCCCATATACACGTCGCAGCGTCCTGGTGCACGAATGGCCCCGCCGGTGTCCTGATCCAGAGCAAATCCGGTATAAGGACGCTTGGAAATCTCCATGCCCACCGGTCTTGGCAGATTGGTTTTAATCACGGCAATGCCGCCCCGCGGATAAATGGACTTGTCGGTGGCAATCGTCCGCATGGGCGTGACCGGCTCATTCAGACTGCCGCGCGGGTCGCCGGAGTCCATCTGGAAAAATACAAACCGCGGGTTGCGATAAATATAATGGTCCACCATATTCGGATTGGCTTTGAAATAATCAATCATGCGCTGAAGGCTGAGGCCGTCTTTGGGCAAAACCCCGTCGTTAATTAATTCCTGGCCAATGCTTTTGTATTCATGGCCGTTGTTGGCGGTATAACCGACCGTGACTAAGCTGCCATCCGCCATCCGGATTTTTGCCGACCCCTGCACATGAGCAATATACACCTCAAACGGATCGGATAAATAAACCAGTTCCGTCCCTTTGAGCTGACCGCTCTGTTCCAGCTCTCGGCGTGCCGGATATTGTGTGAACGTTCCATCCGGCATTTTTCGCCCGAGTATGGTGCCGTCTTCCCCCTTAACCAGGTCCTGCGGCTGCTTGTAAAGCGGGTACCGATAGACCGCTGTCGGGGTCATCGAACCGTTAAAGATGGGGGTGTAGTAACCGGTAAACAACACCGTGCCCATGTCATCACAGCCGACCGACTGATAAAATTCAAATTGCTCTTTAATCGCCGCAGCCAGAGGACGGCCCGCAAGCCCCTGATCCAGCAATTTCGCCAGTGTCTGCAGGCTGGCTACAGAACGCTCATGAGTAATATCACCGCAGGGGAAATATTTTTTACTGCTGCTTTTATTCAGATAACGCAGACTATTGTCGATAGAGCGACGCAAATCCAGCGTTTCATAACAGGCAAATGTGATATCCGGAATCATGGCCGGGTCGGTAATCTTGCGAAGGGCATATTGTCCCGGCGGTAATTGTCTGTCATATTGGGGCTTTACCACCTTGACTTGCTTTTTACATCCTGCAAAAGTCAACGCCACTGCCGCTGCCAGAAGCAGCCGAACCACTAACGAACGACGCATAGTCATCTCCATAAACAAAACAAGACTTTTCTGACCGGCTTTTCCGTAAGCCTTGGTACAGAAATAACTAAGACATTATGGCGAAAAATTCAAAGAAGTCAACCCGGTTTGTCTATATTCTCTATTATCGGAGTATATGGGTGAAAAGTTGAAAAATGGTTAACCACAGCAATGCTGCGACAAAAAATACTATCCGTCGACCTCATGCGGCGAATCAGATTTGTCAGAATCCACTACTGGGTCGGCATTCACCGGAACACGATATTCCCCATCCAGCCATTTGCCCAAATCAATCAGCCGGCATCGTTCAGAACAAAAAGGAAAAAAAAACCATCGCCCGTTCTGTGGTGAACAGACTGGTTTTTTACATATTGGACATTCAAACACCATAATTGACAGCTATTTCTGTTATTGGGAAGGAGGACTGTCCGGCCCATCTTCAATCTCATAGAGATCTTCCAGGTCTGGATCGGTTTCCAGATGATCATACTCCCCCTCTTCAACCTCTTGTTCTTCGTCTTCTTCTATATCTTCCTCTTCGTCCGGTTCCTCTGATTCCTCAACCTCTTCATCCTCATCTTTTAGACGTGTCTTTTCGGCTGCACGATACGACTTCTCCTGCAGGCTCACTTGGCCTTTTTCCAGTTTGGCAGCATAATCCACGCAATATCGAGCCCACGGACACGCTTCCAGGCGAGGAATGGGAATCGGTTTTCCTGTGCCTTCACAAATGCCGTATGTCCCGTCCTGGATTCGCTTTAACGCAGCGATGATGTCGGCCACGATTTTGCGTTCCCCACTCATCAGGCCCAGAGCAAAATCCTGTTCAAAGGTATCTGAGCCAAGGTCGGCCATGTGAATCGGCATCGTGGACAAATTACCCGATGAATCCGCACTGTTTTTACGGAGAGCTTCTGACTCAATGGAATCTACATCCCCTCGCAACTGGTGCAATTTTTCCAGAAGCATCTGACGGAAATACTCCAGTTTCTCCGGACTAAGATAGGTTTTCGTGGATCCCTGAACTGCCTTTGGGACTGAAGAAAGAATCGATTTTTTCGGGGTCGAAACCTCAGTATTATTATTTGGGGATTTGGTGTTATTGCCGGCCTTTTTGGCAATGCTGGTTTTGCGACCCGTTTTGGCCGCTGATTTTGCTGTGCTTTTGGCGGTTTTGGCAACCGTTTTGGGCACTGCTTTTTTTGCCGCTGTTTTTTTTGCCGGTTTTTTCATTTTTACCACCTTATATACGCAATTATCAAGCCCTGCTGCACTGGAAATACAAGGTTATCTTTTCCATTGTCGGCAATCTGAGAAGCCCAAAATATACTTTCTTGCAAAAAAATAGCAAGCAAAAAACAATATCTTTAACTTCTTTTAAATAAAAGACTTATTGCTATTGGCATGAACCTGACTCACCTGAAAATCGCCCCAGCGGAACAAAAAACAGTGTATTGCCGATAACCCCGCGATGGCCCTCGATACCAAAATAGGACTTAAGTATATCATTATCAATGACTTGCAGCGGGTTCCCAACCTCATATCGGCCCGCCCCGCCCAGCAGCAGCATCCGGTCACAATACTGGCAGGACAAGTTAATATCATGTGTAACGGCCAAAATCGTCTTATTCCGGTCTTTTTGCAGGGATTTCAGGAGGTCAAATATATAAACCTGATGTTTAATGTCCAAATGATTGGTCGGCTCATCGAGCAGTAAAATCGGGGTATTCTGGGCCAAGGCTCGTGCAATGAAGACCCTCTGCCGCTCGCCTCCGCTAAGCTCATTTAGTTTCCGATGGGCAAGGTGGGTAATCTGGGCCTGCTCCATCGCCTCCCGAATCATGGCCTTGTCATTTTCATCTTCAAACAAAACAAAACCTTCCCGCCCAACCCGCGCCATCGAGACCGTTTCCAGCACCGTAAATCCAAAGGCCGGGATATACTCCTGACACACCATGGCAATCTGTCGTGACAGGTCCCGAATCTGATATAGACTCAGCCGTTTACCGTGAAGTTTGATTGAGCCTTTCTGCGGCACCAGCAATCCAGCTAAAAGCCGAATCAACGTACTTTTTCCCGCTCCATTAGGCCCGAGAATGCACCAGAAGCTCCCCTGCTCGACCGCCACTGTCAAATCCGACAATACGGGCAATTGTTTATAATGAAATGACAGGTTGTCGACTTCAATAATCGCCATTTAGTCTCCCAAATGAAGCTTCCTGCCGAAACGCACCAGCAAATACAGAAAGAAAGGACCACCCGCCAGCGCCGTAACGACTCCTACCGGCATCACCGCAGGCGGCACCACAATCCGCGATACTGTATCTGCGACAATCACAAACGCCGCCCCCCCCAGAGCACTGACCGGAATCAGCAGGCGATGATCCGGCCCGATCAGCAGACGTACCCCATGCGGCACAATCAACCCCACAAATCCTACCAGTCCGCTTAAACTGACCGCCACCGCGGTAATCAGTGCAGACACTGCAAAGCATCCCTGGTACAGCCATCGGACATTGACCCCCGACAGCCGGGCTTCTTCCGGGCTGAAACTAATCAGATTCAGCCAGACCGAAAACCGCATGCATGCAATGACTCCTGCGGCAACGATACCGGCACTAATCCACAACAGCGACGTATTGTCAATTGCCGAAATATTGCCCATCAGCCAGAAGATGGTCGTCTGGACCTGGCTGGCTGCGGCAATGGAATTCAAGAACATAATCACCGCCGATAGAAATGCGTTAACCACAACACCGGCCAGAAGCAATCCCGTCATGCCGCCCTTATACCCGCGTCCCCCCAGCAGCCAGACAACCCACACCGTCCCCAGAGCACAGACAAAAGACAACAGCGTAATCGAAGATATTCCAAGCACAGTCGCCCCCAGGCCGCCGATTACGGCCAGCATCGTCCCAAGTCCCGCTCCGCTGGAAATGCCCAAGAGATATGGGTCGGCCAGCGGATTGCGTAAAATGGCCTGCAGCACCGTCCCCGCACAGGCTAATGCCGCCCCGACTATCCCGGCCAGAAAAATCCGCGGCAGACGAAACTGTACATAAATAATATAATCCTGATTGAATCCGTTTCCGGCTTGTCCAACAATTCCTTCCCATACACGTGAAAAATGGACCTTTTCGGAACCAAACAGAGAGCATATCGCCGCCGTTGCCAGCAATCCCGCGATGCCGACCAGAATGTACCTCCACATTGTACCGGACGTCAGCGTTTTCATGCTCAGTTGAATTTCTCCTGCGGCCAGAGACACTTGGCGACTTCTTTCAGGCCTTTTTCAATGCGAGGCCCCAGACGACTGACCAAATCCCCATCCAGGACATAAATGCGTTTATCCTGCACCGCCGGCAGGCTCGGGTATCGCCCGTAAAATTCATCAATCGTATGGGACAGCCGCTCGTAATCCGCCGCGGTATCGGCCGGCTCAATAATAATATCCGGTGCCGAGGCCAGCAATGTTTCCTGACTGATGGGCGGATACTGATGAATGGTCTTGCCGATTGCATTCCGTCCGCCGCAGGTGCGAATCATTTCATCGACAAACGTATCCACCCCGGCCACCCTCAGCGGTTCCCGCTGAATAACCCACAGCACCCGCGGTTCAGCCCGGCCTGCAAATCGTCTTCGGAGATGATCCTGCGCCCCCTGAATCCGCCGCATCAACTGACCGGCTTCCTGCGGACGATTGACGGATTGGCCCAGCGTTTGAATTCCGCTGTACAATTCGGGAAAAGATTCAATATTCAGCGACAAAGCCCGGCATCCCATTTTTCGCAGCCGTCCGGCAAGTCCCGCCTGCTGGTCAAAGCCCATTGCCACCACCAGTGTCGGCTGTACGGCGATGATCGCTTCCATATCCGGCTGCCAGAAGGTACCGACTTTGGGCAGGAATCGGGTTTGGTCGGGAAAATTGCTGTCGGAAGTCACGGCGACAATTTCCTTGTCCAGGCCCATCGCATATAATAGTTCCGTCAGGTTCGGCGCCAGCGAGACAATCCGTTCAGAACCTTCCCCGGGTGTCCGTACTGCCTGCTGCGGATGCTCTGCGGGACGACCATTCAGATATCCCCATAGGCTGCACACACCGAATATCACAACGGCAATAATCACCGCATCCACAGCCAGCACCACCGCCAGCGTGGTCTTTTTCATCCTTCGGACAGGCTGCTGTCCGGGGTTTTGTATCTGCCGGCCCGACATTAAAATCCCGTCCGCTTGAATTGTTTTTCCAGTTCCGCCACGCTAAACGTCAAGGTCGCCGGCCGGCCGTGCGGACACCGACAGGCCTGCGGATACTTCTGCCGATCCGCAAGCAATTGCACCACTTCGGCCTCCGTCAGGGGCTGTCCGGCCTTGACCGCCGCAATACAGGCCGCCCGCTCAAGGATTTCCTTGAGTAAATCTTCCGGCTGGTCGGACGTCGCAGTGGAAGCCAGGGTATCCAGCAGATTCCGGACAAACTCACCCGGCTCTGCTTTTTCCAGCAAGATTGGAAAGGCCTGAATTGCGATGGTTCCCGGCCCGAATAAACTCAATTCAATCCCCAGTTTATCGAATAGCACCGCGTTATGCTCCAGCGTTTCTTCCTGCTGGGGTGTGACCTGAATCACAACCGGCGTGAGAAATCGCTGTGAGGCCAGCCTGCCCTGCCGGATTTTCTCGCACAGCTTTTCAAACAAAATCCGTTCGTGGAGTGCATGCTGGTCGATCACCTCAAATCCCTGTTCGGTTGCCAGCAGCAGGTAGCTGTTCTGGACCTGCAGATATTTCTGCGGAGCAATCGGCAGTTCGATATCCCGATAGGCCGGGATTGTATCTGGAGCGATTGTCTCTGATGGGGTTCGCGCGGGCTCTCCAAACAAGGGGTCATGCCGCTGTGATTTAAACTCGAATGTCTTTTGCGAGCTTGCGGGCTTTTTAAAGAAATCCTCAACCGCATCCAGAATCCGCTGACGCCGGGCAAACTCCCCTTCCGCCCCCCCGTCGGGCAAAGGCCCGAATTCCATCGAAGGCGGCATTTTCCCGCCGACATCCAGATTGGTACTGAGCAGTTTATCCCGCAGCGCCGCCAGAACCTGTGAATGCACCAGGTTGGAGTTTTCGAAACGCACCTCGACCTTGGTCGGGTGAACGTTGACATCATATTGCTCCGGCGGCATATCCAGAAACAAAAACACCGCCGGATAGCGATTGGGTTCCATCAGGCCCTGATAGGCCTGCCGCACGGCATGCTGAATGAATTTATCCCGGATGAATCGCCGATTGAGAAAGACATATTGATAACTGCTGCTGGTACGCGCCGAAGCAGGCCTGCCAATCAGGCCGGAAATCTCCATCCCCTTTTCCTGTTTGCGAATGGGCATCATCGTCTCGGCCAGCTCTTTGCCGAACAGAATCCCCACCCGCTCGGTCAGCGTCTGTCCGCCGAGCAGGCGATAGGTCTCCCGGGTATTGTGAATCAGCGTCAAATCCAGCGACAAATTCGCCAGGGCAATGCGTGTAAAATGTTCGATGATGTGCGTCATCTCGGTGTTGGCGGTGCGAAGGAATTTCCTCCGGGCCGGCAGCTTATAGAACAGATTCCGCACATCCACCGTCGTCCCCACATCGGCACTGGCCGGGCGAACCGGCTCCCTCTGGCCGCAATCGCAATTGAGCAGATTGGCCTGGATGGAATCGGCCGTGCGGCTGATGAGCGTTACCTGGGCCACCGAGGCGATACTGGCCAGCGCCTCCCCGCGAAACCCCATTGTCCGTATGACATGCAGGTCGTCGGCCTGTCGGACCTTGCTGGTTGCGTGCGGTTCCAGCGCCAACTGCAAATCCTCGGCATCCATCCCGCAGCCGTTGTCGGTCACGGCTATGCGTTTGCGTCCGCCGTCTTCGACCAGAACCGTAATCCGCGTCGCCCCGGCATCGATGCTGTTTTCCAGCAGTTCCTTGACAATACTGGCAGGCCGCTCGATGACTTCTCCGGCCGCAATCATATTAATCATATTGTCATCGAGAACGGCAATCCTGCCCATAATTACACTTCCCTGCCTGTGAAAGACATTTACAGAAGAAGGCTCTTGCCGGTCATTTCCGCCGGTTTGGGCAATCCCATCACCTCCAGAAACGTCGGTACCACATCGGCCAGCTTGCCGCCGGAGGCCATTTTCCTGGATTTGAAGGCCTCATCAAACACAATAAACGGCACTTCACCGACTGTGTGGGCCGTGTGAGGCATATTGTTTTCAAAATCCCACATCTTTTCAAAGTTGCCGTGGTCGGCCAGAATCACGGCGCTGCCGCCCATCGCCTTGACCTTGTCCAGAATCCGGCCGACACAGCGATCCACCGTCTGGGCCGCCGTCACCGCCGCTTCAAGAACACCAGTATGTCCCACCATATCTGGATTGGCAAAATTGCAGATGACCACATCAAACTGGTTGGTATCCAGCTTTTCACAAATCACATCACAGACTTCGTTGGCGCTCATTTCCGGTTTCATATCATAGGTCTTGACCCGCGGTGAAGGAACGATCTGCCGTTCTTCCCCTTCAAACGGCTCTTCCCGCCCGCCGTTGAAGAAAAATGTCACATGAGCATATTTTTCCGTTTCAGCGCAGCGGAATTGCCTGAGTCCCAGCTTGCTCAGATATTCGCCCGCGATATTGGGCATCTGGCGAATCGGCGGAAATGCCACCGGCGTCTGAATCTTGGAATCATATTCGGTCATGCAGACATAATGCGCCGTCCTGGGCTGAATATGCCGTGCAAATCCGCTGAATTCCGCATCCACAAACGCCCGCGTCAATTCACGAGGACGGTCGCCGCGGAAATTGAAGAATATCACGCTGTCGCCATCCTGCACGAGGGCAATCGGTTTGCCGGCGGCATTGGCAACATAAGTCGGTTCAATGAATTCATCGGTGATGTTTTTGGCATAGCTTTCCTGCATCGCCGAAAGGACAGACTTGGCGGCGTGGCCGGTACCCTCGGTCAGGCACTTGTACGCCACTTCGACACGTTCCCAGCGTTTATCCCGGTCCATCGCATAAAACCGCCCCATCACGGTCGCTATCTTGCCGACGCCGATTTCGGCCATCTTCTTTTCGATATCGGCGATATAGCCCGCGCCGCTGGTCGGAGGTGAATCACGGCCGTCGGTAAACGCATGGAGATACACCTCCTTGAGACCATTGCGTTTGCACATTTCCAGCAGGCCGTACAGATGCCCCAGCAGCGAATGCACACCAATATCGCTGCACAGCCCGAACAGATGCAGCTTTCTGCCGTTGTCTTTGGCACTGCGAATCGCGGCCAGCAGGGTTTCATTCTGGAAGAATTCCCCGTTGCGGATCGCTACGGTAATTCGTACCGAATCCTGATACACCACGCGTCCGGCCCCGATATTCTGGTGCCCGACTTCGCTGTTGCCCATGGTGCCCTGCGGCAAGCCGACATCTTCGCCATAGGTTCGAATCAGGCAGTTCGGATAATTGTTCATCAGCATCGTATCGGTCGGTACATTGGCGACTTTGACCGCATTGAATTTATCTTCAGCGGGGTTGGGATTCCATCCCCATCCATCCCGGATAATCATCACACAGGGTCTGGTTCTCAGCTTAACTTTCGATTCAGACATAGTTTACCTTTCTTGTCGATCTGGAATTATATTCAAAACAGGTCGGTAATAAGAGTCTATTTTCTTATACGTCTAAAAGTCAGGACATACTAAGAGAAACGGGGGGTAAAGTCAATGTTTTAGGCCTCGAACAAGGGGAAATCCGGCCCGAAATATTCCGCGGGAGGTTTTTCTTGCCTTTTCTGGAGACGGAATATATATTTATCTATCCAACTTTGCACCGCGGGGTGTAGCTCAGCTTGGCTAGAGCGCCTGGTTTGGGTCCAGGAGGCCGCTGGTTCGAATCCAGTCACCCCGACTGCCTTTAGGCAGGTAAATAGGCGATTCGCATGTCGGTTTTTTCCGCTCCCGTTGGTCGCTGCGGCAATTACCAACGGCTGGCGGTTCAAAAGAATGTCAATCACCCCAATCGAAGCCCAGAAAAGGCTCCCTACAGCCCCTATTTGAGATATAATCAGAGTCATATCATCCCAAATACAATAGTGGCAACCTCGGCTGCCGCATTTCGCCCGGCCAGAGGTTTGCATAGTGCCACCAGGTCCGCGCTGGCTTGTTTTAAACGCTCGGGACTACTCAAATAATCCATCGCCGCATCCGTAATCGGGTCTATCGAGGTAAAATACGGCATGAACTCCGGCACCAGCCGACGGCCCGCCACGATATTGGGCAGCGACAGCACCGGCGTACGTATCAGCCACCGCCCCACCAGATGCCACATCAGCCGGCTGGATTGATACATCACAATCATCGGACACGCCGCCGCGGCAACCTGCAGCGTCGCACTACCACTGGCGACAATCGCCAGGTCCACCTGCCTGCACAGGTCCATCAGACCGCCAATCTGCTCCAGACACGAAAAGCCGCTCATCCGATGCTCGTGCAGCAGGACCATCTTGGACATGTCCGGCGCCGCGGTATAAAAATGTGCCTCCGGATAGACCTTGCGAATTTGCAGAGCAATCTGCTGCATTGCAGGCCAGAGGGTCTCAATTTCATGCCTGCGGGACCCCGGCAGCAAGGCAATCTTTGCCTGCTGCGGGATAAACGCATCATAGGTCTTAAAATTCTTCTCTACAGGCTCGGTCAATTCATCAAACAGCGGATTGCCGACAAAGGTCGCATCCACACCGCGCTGTCGGAACCAGTCCTGCTCAAAGGGCAGGATACAGGCCAGTTTATCACAGCAGGCCTTTAATTTATGAATCCGCCACGGCGCCCAGGCCCACAATTGCGGAGCCACATAGAACAAGACCGGGATGTTGAGCTTTTTAGCGGCTTTGGCAATGTGAAAATTAAACGCGGGCGAATCGCAGACAATCACTAAATCGGGTTTGTTTTGCTCCAGCGACAGCCGGGCTTTGTGAATCAGGCTCCGGTAATACCCGAGCTGGCCAAAGACCTTGTAAATCATCGCCGCCCTGTTGACGGTGTTTTCCAGCAAGGCACAACCGGCCTCTTCCATCTTCGGCCCGCCAAAACCAATCCATGCGATAGACTTTGTCGAACTTTGGCTCTCGCCCATCTTCCGGCCGCACTGGCGGATGAGGTTGGCACAATGCAGTTCGGCGCTGGGTTCAAGTGCGCTGATGAAAATCCGTTTGGGCTGAGAATCCGGCATCGCGTGGTTTATCGAGTCAACAGGATGATTCCGACCACCAAACCGGATATAGCCACCAGGCTAACCGCCATCGAAATGACAAAAACCCACATAAACCGTCGCTGCTGGCGAGCCAGAGTATATTTTAGATACCGGTCCGTCGTGGTAAATGACCGGCTCATCTGCTGTATCCATTCGGTCTGACTGACCGTGTCGGTATCCAGTTTTTCGATGGAACTGCTGAATTTACCCAAATTATCACAAATCTGACGGTCCACCTTGGCCGTCGCCTCCAGATGCTCGTGTATCTGGCCCAGCTTCTGGGTTTGTTCGACCGCTTGTTCACTCATTCCCGCTACCGTCTCCAGCATCTTCTGGTCGTTTGCGGATTTTGTCTTTAACTCCGTACTCAGGTCCTGCAAGATCTGACGCTGTTCCTGGGCTTGCTGCGGCAGGCCGGACAGTAAGTCCGGAATCTGATTGATTTTATCGACAAGCAGCTCATTTTGCTGAATTTGCAGAGATATACTGGCGTTAATCTGCTCAAGACGATCCACCAGTTTATTGACCGCCTCGCCGACAATTTCGGCACTGTCTTTCTTGCGAACCAATGCAGGATCTGCGGCGTTGGGCCCGCGCAGCGGCACCACGGCATTCGGGGTATTATTCAGCAGCAGCAATTCCTCTTCTGCTGTCGTCACCCGGCCTTTGCGTGCTTTCCAGCGCTGTCCGACTTTGGACCACCATTGGCGAATCATCGTAATCGTCCCTTCACACCAAAAACTCTAATCTGAATACAATGTCCTTATCATACTCATTTCCTGAAGTATTTCAACCTGGATTTCCCAGGTGAATTCGTGCAAAAAAGAGGTGAATTGGTGGTATAGAGTCTCTGGGCGGTTTTAAGCAGGCATGGAATGGATTTTTCTTGACCCTGCGGTATCGCATTTTGTAGAATTTTCGACATCGTTAAGAGAAAACTATGGATTTTAATTGTTTAAACGGGAAATCTGAGCTTATTATGCACCCACTACTATCGCTTGCCCTTGTAATCATTACACTTCTCACAGCTCTTTGCCCGGTCGCTGAAGCTGCCAACCGTCCCGCACCACCGAACCTCTATCCAGGCCCGCTCTATCAGCCGCCGGGACTGGTCTGGGGCGCGGCTTTTAAGGACCGTATCCTGCCGATGCCGATCTATGATGCCCTTGAAGAAGAGGGCATCTGGGGCGCTGACGGCGTCATTCCCCGCGATATCCACAACGGGATTGAAGATCCCCAGTGGAGCTACTGGTGCATCTCCGGCTTCCAGGGCGAGGACAATCGCTATCACATGTACGCCTGCCGCTGGCCTTCCAATGACCCCCGCGGACATGGCGCGTGGCCCGAATCCGAAGTCGTCTATGCCATCGGCGACAAACCCACCGGTCCCTTCATTTACCAGCACACCATCGGCAAGGCTCATAATGCTGAAGTCGTCAGACTCAAAGACGGCACCTACGCTATCTTCCGCATCGGCGAGACCTTCTACATCGCAGACAAACCCGAAGGCCCCTGGAAGTTGTGCGATAAAAAAATCACTCTCGACCACAACGGCATGCGCGAGGAAAATGTCGACAATCCCACCTTCACCTATCGCAAAGACGGCAGCCTGGTCATGATTCCCCGCTACGGCGGTGTCTATATCAGCCAGTCCGGCGCTCCCGAAGGCCCCTACAAAAAAGTCTGCGACAGAGCCTATCCGCCAGGCTACGAAGGCCGCTACAATCATCTCGAAGACCCCGTCGTCTGGCGAGGCCCCAGCCAATACCATCTCATCGCCAACTACTGGCCTACCTGTCAGGCCATTTATATGCGGTCTCTCGACGCCATTCACTGGATCCATGAGCCGGGCATCGCTTACGACACCAGTGTCACTGTCCATGAAGACGGCACCCGTGTCAACTGGTTTAAACTCGAGCGTCCCAAGGTCCTCCAGGACAAATACGGCCGGGCCACCCACCTGCTGCTGGCGGGTATTGACGTGATTAAAAATGAGGACAAGGGCGGCGACAATCACAGTTCCAAAAGCATGTCTGTCCCCCTGGTCACCGAACGTCTGATCACCATTCTCAACGATCAGCCCATTACCTCCGACACCAAAACCATCCGTCTGCTGGTCAAAGCCGAACCCGGCTTCAATCCGCACATCGACATGGATATCAAGTCGCTTCGTCTTGGCGCCTGGCAGGAGGTCAACTGGGGCCGCGGAGCCAAAGTGCAAAGCACAGCCAAACAGGGCGACGACCTGATCCTGGAATTCGACGCCAAAGGCCACGGACTCATGGACGATAACATTGCCGCCAAGCTGCTGGGCAAGACCGCGAATGGCGGGCTGCTCTACGGTTATGCCATACTTCCCGGCCAACAGCAGTTATAACGGAGCAGCTAAACCAAGAAGCGAAACGCAAATCCTGTCATTGCGGTTAAAATTACTGACAAAATACAACTTCTATAAATTTCATTAACTTTATCATAAAACAAGACTTAAATCAAGTTTCACCGGTACAGCCGGATGTATTTTGCGTTTTATGTTCAAACAAAATGAACCCCCTATTCATAGTTATTCCATAGGATTTTGTGATTTATTCATTCAGATTTGAAGAAACAGCAGGTTCTTTGGCAATTTGCTTTTCGAAAGGGTTTTTGACTTTTTCCTTTCAATCTATCTTTTATCAACACCTCGCTAAAACCACTCTGCTTTGAACATTTGCACCATCAAAAACCTTTGTCGAGAGTGTACTGCAACTATTTGTTTCAAAACCACACAACGGAATTGAAACAAAATTGTCTATATAGAAGCAAGACTGATTTAGTCTTAATTTATCCTTAATTTTTCAAGGAGTATGCCTATGAAGCAAGTCTTTTGCAACAGCACATGAAGTGAATAATTAAAAATACAATAGGAAAGGATTCAATTATGATTACTCAAGTAAAACTTATTACAGCATTGCTGGTGCTGGTCTGGCTTCCTCCTGTGCCGGCAAGAGGCGCCGATTGCCTGATTCCCTGCCCGGGCGATATTACCGGCGACTGCAAAGTCGATATGGATGACTTTCTGATTTTATCGCAAAACTGGCTGACGGATTGTTCCGGAGTCAGCGCACTGCCCGTGCTGAAAGTCATCGATGTCGGCATCAGCCCTGCACAAGCCGGCGGCCTTGCCAAAATCCTCGGGATTCCGCAGGAGCAATTGATTTTTGAACCGGGCTTTCCGGTTCAGTTCATCGATCCGCAAAGGCATTTAGCCGTACCCACTGTGCCGGTTAAGGATCCGCAATTGATTGAAGAACTGCTCAAGGAAACCGAACAGGATGGCCAAAGTGAGATTGCATTTGAAGCCCTCGACGAAAAACTGCTCCGGGAAATCGTGCCTGTACCTCCGCAAACCGCCCTCTCGGAAGTCGCGAAGGCATTGCAGGAAACCGGAATCGCCTTAGGCGACGGAGAGCCCAGCGTATCGCATTCCACATTTGAATTGATGGACACGCAGGGCCATCTCCTGCTGCCGGCAGTTCAGATGGATACCCGGGTGCAGTTTAACTCCGCAGTCCGAGGGGTTCCGATTATGGGTCCGGGGGCCAAGTTCAGCGTGTCGTATAATCCTCAGGGCGATGTCACCGAGCTGTTTTTGGCCCGCCGAGGAGTTGAAGCCGGACGGGAGACCTTCCCGCTGATCAATCCCCAACAGGCCGTACAGCGGGCCTTTGGCGCAGAGGCGGCGGCACGTTTTGTGCCTGAACAGCAGGCTCAACTGGTCTATTACGCCCCGCCGTTGTCGGAACAGGACACGCAAACGCTGATTCCGCATTATGATATCGGCGGGATTATTTTTACCCCTGAAGGTGCGCAGTTCCATCCACTTCGCCGCCTGATTCCCGCCATTGCCGATCCTTCGTATGTACCCACGGTCGGATTGGAAGCCTGGGTTGAAGGATCCTCCCTGGTCATCGCCCAGGCATTTGCAAGCGGCGGCCAGAAACCCTATCGCTATTACTGGCACTCCACATCGACGGATTTGAGCTGGGTTTCCGAGGAACAATCCAGTGTGCAATACCGTGCCCTACCCAGATCACAGGCCGGCCCCGAAACCGTTACTGTCAACGTGCTTGACAAAAACGGGATTTGGATTTCGGCGTCTCAAACCGTAACAGTCGGTGCCATTAAAGAAGGCGCCGGCGGCGGTATTACCCCCCTGTCAGGCGGAGTTCGGGACTTTGGTATTTCCCGTGCCGTTTCAGACCTGGGAGCGGCCAATCAGAGCGGTTTCCGCTCACGATTCCTCAGCGATGGCGTCACGATGCGATTCAACTGGACAGGCACCTCGGCCTGGGAAGACGATTTCAAGCAGCCGCCGGCCGGAACGGATACCACCTACGTGGATAATACCGATATCACTTTCTATATCGGACACGGCTACGGCGGAGGATTTACCTTTGAAAGCAACCATGACGACGGCACGCTGACCTATACCGATGCTGCCGGGGCATGGGGCAACTATGATATCGAGTGGCTGGCCCTGCTGTCCTGTCAGGTGCTCAAAGGGGATTATGGCGGACAAAGCTGCGCAGCACGCTGGGGACCTGCGTTTGACGGCCTGCATCTGTTGCTGGGCTTCCAGACCAATGCCTATGACTGGCCCAATTTCGGCGGACGTTTTGCCGATTATGTACTCGGTCGAAAAATCGTCTTTATAACGCTGCCTCCGCTGTCCATCCGCAACGCCTGGTTCCAGGCCAAGGCCGAAGAACAGCCCAATTCCGTTGAATCCGTGGTGATGGGGCCGGTTGGTCCCGGCGGCATCCTGGGCGGCTACAATGATTATTTCTGGAACAAAGGCCCGGTCAGTTGCGACCTGCGCGGCAGCAATATCCGCGGTTACTGGCGGCAGGTATATAAATAAACGTCTGTATGTTTTGTATCTGAAAAGCACATCCCTTCGGAGGGGAGTATCATCATAATCCGCGGCTGTATTGCAGCCGCGGATATTATTTTAAGTGATTGGCATAAGGCGAACTGCTCTGAACCGGCCCGGAAATTATTCGGCAGGATGAGAATATATGCCAGCCTTTGTGTAACAATTTCCCCTCAAAACACATCCGAAAAAGAAAATTCATCCTATTTGCGCAGATTTTGGATGGAATTATCGTCACAATATGAAGAAAATCGGTATATAGTACTGAATGGAATCTGTCAGCCGGTCTAATCCGGCCAAACAGAAGCCGAAAATCGCTTTTTGGAAGGTTAAAACAGGAAAAAGGAATCGATCATGGATAAGAACACACGGATCACCATTATCACTGGGCTTTGTCTAAGTCTTACGCTGTCAGTGATTTGTCTGGCCGCAGCCCCTCTGCCGCCGGAAATCGAAGACCCGGAATGCCTGGGCATCAATAAGGAACCCGCTCATGCAACCCTGATGCCCTATGGCAATCTCAAGGAGGCACTGGCCGCTAAACGCCACGATTCTTCCTTCTGCCGGAGCCTCAACGGCCAATGGAAATTCAACTGGGTCCCCACGCCCGACCAGCGTCCGGCGGATTTCTACAAGACCGACTTTGACGTCAGCGGGTGGAAGGAAATTCCCGTTCCCTCCAACTGGCAGGTGCTCGGCTACGGCACGCCCTACTACCGCAATGCCGGCTATATCTTCCAGAAGGACTGGCCGCGTGTGATGAGCGAACCGCCGAAAAATTACACCGCCTACACCGAACGCAACCCGGTCGGCAGCTACCGGCGGGAATTCGAGGTGCCCAAAGCCTGGCAGGAACGCCGGATATTTATGACCTTTGACGGCGTCGATTCAGCGTTTTTTGTATGGGTCAACGGCCAGAAGGTCGGCTACAGCGTCAATAGTCGTAATGCCGCGGATTTTGACATTACAAAGTATGTCAAGCCGGGCAAGAATATGGTTGCCGTGGAAGTCTATCGGTTTTCAGTGGGCAGTTACCTCGAAGACCAGGATATGTGGCGTCTGAGCGGTATTTATCGCAATGTCACCCTCTGGAGCGCGCCGCAGGTTCACATCCGCGACTTTTTCATCAAGACAGACCTGGACGAACAATACAAAAACGCCACGCTCGAAGTCACCGCCAAAGTGAAAAATTACGGTGACAAGGCTTCCCAGGCCTGCACCCTGACCACAGCCTTGTTTGACATCGAAGGCAAGACGGCTGCCGAGAAAGTGAAAATCGATGTGCCGGCAATCGAGGCCGGACAGGAAAAAACTGTGACGCTGACGATGCCGGTCAAGGCCCCCGCCAAATGGACCGCCGAAACCCCCACGCTTTATACGACAGTCCTGACGCTGGCCAACGGCAAAGAGGAAGAAATTCTGTCAGCCCGGACCGGTTTCCGTGAAATCGAAATCAAAGGCCGGCTATTTACCGTCAATGGCGTGCCGATCAAGCTCAAAGGGGCAAACCGCCATGAGCACTGGCCCGATTCCGGCCATTATGTCACCGAAGAAAAAATGATCCGCGATCTGGAAGTCCTCAAACAGGGCAACTGCAACCATGTCCGTACCTGCCATTATTCGGACGACCCTCGCTGGTACGAACTGTGCGACGAATGGGGAATCTATCTGGTCGCCGAGGCCAACGTCGAATCGCACGGCTACGGCTATGGCCGCGAATCCCTGTCGCATCCCAAGGCATGGGAGGCCGCCCATGTGGACCGCAATATCGCCAATGTCGAGAACTTCAAGAATCACCCTTCCGTAATTATCTGGTCCCTGGGCAATGAAGCCGGCTCCGGCCAGAACTTCCTTGCGGCCCTGAACGCCATCAAGGCCATCGATCCGGACCGCCCGACGCATTATGAGCGATTTGGGATTGGCGAAGAAAATCCCGCCGACATCGACAGCCAGATGTACACCGGCGTCGGCGGTGTGGAACAGATCGCCAATTCGACAACGCTCACCAAACCGTTTTATCTGTGCGAATATGCCCACGCGATGTTTAATTCCATGGGCTCCATCGGCGAATACAACGACCTGTTTGACAAGTACCCGACACTTCTGGGCGGTGCCATCTGGGAATGGCAGGACCAGGGCCTCTGGAATAATCGCGACCCCAAGCGCCAGTACATGGCCTACGGCGGCGGTTTCGGTGAAGTGCCCAACGACCATTATTTCATCCACAAGGGCGTCATCTTCTCCGATCGTTCCCCCAAGCCGCATTTTCCTGAGATGAAGCGGGCCTATCAGTGGATCGGCATCGAAGCCGACGACCTGGCCGCCGGTAAAATCAAAATCCGTAACCGATATGCCTTTATTGACTTGTCAGGATTCAACGGCCATTGGTCGCTGACCGAAGACGGCACAGAGATCGACAGCGGCAAGTTGAAAGCATTGAACATCGGCCCCGGCGAAGACCAAATCCTGACCGTCCCATTCAAGAAAATCAATCCCAAACCCGGCGCCGGCTATTTCCTGCGCATCTGGTTTACCCTGGCCAAAAAGGAACTCTGGGCCAAGGCAGGCTTTGAAGTCGCTGCCGCACAATTCCAGGTACCCGTCAAAGCAGAAGCGGTCGCCGTGGACACTGCAAAATTTGACTCGCTCAAACTCAGCGAAAAAGAGTCACAAATCATTGTGTCCGGCAAGGGATTCTCCGTCGTATTCGACCGCTCCGAAGGGACGATCACGCAACTGGTGCGGGATAAGGTCAATCTGCTGACCAACGACGGCGGCCCCAGAATGCACCTGTGGCGCGCACCACACCGAAACGACGACATGTGGGCCTACAGGTCCTGGCAGGATTATGGCCTGGATGACCTGAAACACACGGTACTGAGCACCTACTTAATTCAGCCTCAGCCTTCGATGGTCCGCATCGAAGCCGTCGTACAGGCAACCGGCAAAAAAGGATTCCATATAACCCACTCGGCCATCTATACGATTTACGGCGACGGCTCGATCCTCGTCGATAACGCGATTGCCCCCATGGGACGCCGCATCCCGCTGGCCCGCATGGGCGTCCGGATGCTGCTGGATGCGAAGCTGGATCAGTTCAGTTATCTGGGCCGCGGCCCGATGGAAAACTACAGCGACCGCAAACGCGGCTTCGACATCGGTCTTTACAGCAGCAGCGTCAAAGAACAGATGACCCCGTATGCCAAACCGATGGAATGCGGCAATCATGAAGACGTCCGCTGGGCGGCTGTTGGCGGCAAGCGGATGCCAACGCTGCTGGCTCAGGCCGACGGCGACAGCATGCAGGTTTCCGCCCTGCCCTATACCGATGAAGTGATGACCCCGATTGAATACACCGTGGACCTGCCGGCCAGCACCAGCACCGTTCTGACCCTGGCCGCACGGACGCTCGGCGTTGGCTCTAACGGCTGCGGCCCGCGTCCGCTGGAACAATACATTGTCTGGTCCGATCCGGCAACATTTTCGTATGTGCTGCGACTCCTGCCGGCCGGCCAGAATAATCTGCCGGCAGTCGGTCGACTGCCCGTACCGCAGGACCGCATCAAGCCAGTCCTGGGTGCACGGGATATGGCCGGGTTGGTCACGCTGTCCTGTGCAGCCGCCGGCGCCAAAATCGAGTACGCCATCGATGGCGCCGCGTGGAAGAGCTATACCGAACCGTTTGAGCTGGCCAGCGGAACCGTGCAGGTTCGCGCCACCGCACCGGGGCAGGCCCCCTATCAGGGCATGTTGGTCTTCCCCGAATCCCCCGCGGCCAAGTGGAACATCAAGGCCAGCAGCTTTGAGCCGGATGAAGGCGAACCGATTCATGCCATCGACGGCGAGCCGGACACCTTCTGGCACAGCCGTTACAGCGGCGGCGCCCCGAGCCATCCGCATTTCCTGGTCATCGACTTCAAAAAACCGCAGGATATCACCGCCGTGATTTACACCCCGCGCCAAGATATGACCAACGGCCGGCTCAAAGACTATGAGATTTATCTGAGCAATGACCCGGAAAACTGGGGCCAGCCGGCCTTCAAAGGCCAGTTCCCCGCAAATGCCAGAAGGCCGCAGACGCTGAAACTGGACGCCCCCGTCAATGCCCGCTATCTGAAAATTGTCGCCCTCAGCGAAGTCAGCAGCCAGGCCTTTGCCAGCATCGCGGAAATCAACATCGAAACAAAACCATAAAACAACACCCCATGAACCTCAGCCCCGACCATCCCGAATGGCCGGGGCTTTTTTTTGTTGATTCCAAATGAACAGGTTCGCCTCAGACGCGATGATGGCCCGTTTTGATACCTAAGGGGTATCACTCTTGTCTAAGATAAATCTTTAAAAGTTAATACTAAACAGTATCTCCGGAATGGTGTATATTATTTTTGCCGAACAATAGACACCAACCCCGGAGATGGAATGATGATAACCGTTGGCAGTTTATTTACGCAAGTGCTTTCTTTGGTGAATCGCAACGCTTTTGGCCGTGCGGTCCGGCAATGAGATGCCGAACACGGGGCCAAGGGGGTTCGGTGTTGGGACCAGTTTGTGGTGATGGTATTTCAGTTGGCCGGTGCGTTAGCGGCCCAGCAGCAGCGGCGGTTTCGCTTCAAAAATCCGCTATTCAGCCTCGACTCTTCAACGATTGACCTGTGCCTGTCGCTGTATGATTGGGCGAAGTTCCGGCGGACCAAAGGGGCCGTGAAACATGCGGTCAAGACACAGATTTGGACAGCATTATTGTGTATGCTGATCCTGAAGCTTTTACAGATGCGGTCGACCTTTGACTGGAGCCTGTCGAATCTGGCGGCCATGCTGCGATTTAACCTGTTGACGTATCGTGACTTGTGGATATGGCTGAACCAGCCGTATCAAACCCCGGCCCTGGGGCCGCCGGATGGACAGTTACTATTGTTTGGATAGGACTGGGACAGCAGAACATGGAGAATGAAAGAAAAACCGATAACCTGAACTTAAACATTTGGAATACGTTGTCCGAAACACGTGTTTTGGTGAAGAATTTTCAGAGATACTCTGGGCTTACAGATTATCTTGGACAGCAGTGATTCTTGATTTATGTGATACACGGTAGGATAATTGTAACCAAGGCCTGACCGAAGGCATCGAATCATATAATAAATATCTTTTTCTATCACGAAAGGGAACACATGAAGAGCAGGCAGGTTATCGACATTTCGCGGAGGGATTTTCTCAAAACATCGGCCGTGGCAACATTTTCGCTGGCGGGTTTGCATAGTGCCTTTGCCGCAGGCTCGGATAAGATTCGGGTTGGCGTCATCGGCTGCGGCGGACGGGGGATTTACGACTCGACCAATTGCGTCAAAGCGGCAGACAATATCCAGATTGTCGCCATAGCCGACGTTTTCCCCGAACGGCTCGCGTCCTTCCAGGAGCATTTCAAGACCAGCCTGCCCGACAAAATCAACGTCACGCCGGAAACCTGCTTTTCCGGCTTTGACGCCTACCGCAAGCTGCTGGCCTGCGAGCTGGATCTGGTGATTCTGACGACCCCGCCCCACTTCCGTCCGGCCTATTTCCGTGCGGCAATCGAAGCGGGCAAGCACGTCTTCATGGAAAAGCCCGTCGCGGTCGATCCGGCCGGAGTGCGGTCGGTCATCGAGACGGCTGCAATTGCTGACCAGAAGAAGCTGACGGTCCTGGCCGGCACGCAAATGCGCCGCCTCGAACCGCTGGTGCAGATTATGAAACGCATCCATGACGGCGACCTGGGCCAGATGACCAGCGGCCAGTGCTATCGCATCGGCGACGGCATGACCGGCTGGGGACCGGCCCAGCGGCTGCCGGAGTGGTCGGATATGGAATGGCATCTTCGCCGCTGGCTGTTTTACACGTGGCTGTCGGGCGACTTTATCGTCGAACAGCATGTGCATGACCTGGACCTGATAAACTGGGCGATGAATTCCCACCCGGTGCAGTGTATCGCGCTGGGCGGCAGACAGGCCCGGACGGATGCAATCTTCGGAGACGTGTACGACCATTTCGCGGTCGAATATGTCTATCCGGACGATGTTCGCATCGATTACAAAGGCGCCCAGATTAACAAGATTGCCTCACGTCACGAACATCGGATTTTCGGCACCAAAGGCTCGGCATTGTTCGATTTCGGCCAGGCCAGCATCAAGGGTGAAAAGCCGTTCGTTTTTCAGGGCGAGATGCCCGACCCGTGCCTGCGTCAGCACGCCGCACAGATTGACGCCATCCGCAACGGCAAGCACCTCAACGAGGCGGTGCAGATCGCCGAAAGCACGATGACGGCGATTATGGGGCGGATGAGTGCCTATACCGGCCGGGCGCTGCGATGGGACTGGCTGATGAAGGCCTCCAAGCTCGACCTGACGCCGGAAAGCTACACCTTCGGCCCGCTGCCTGAACAGCCCGTGGCCATCCCCGGCGTAACCCAGTTAATCTAACCTCCCATCAAGGAGTCACTTATGAACGCAATGGATCGACGCGATTTTCTGAAATACACCGCTGCCATCGCCGCAGGTGCGGGACTGACCGCCGCGCCCGCAGCCGCCGAAGAAGCCAGCACCGCCCGTCCCCTGCTCAAGGCGGTGCAGATTCAGATGCTGCCGGGGGATTTGTCGGATGTGGACAAATTCAAGCTGGCCAAACGCTGCGGCTACACCGGCGTGGAGGCCGTGCCGCTGGAGTCGCTGGAGGCGTGCAAAAAGCAGGCCGACGCGGCGCGTGAGGCGGGCATTACGATTCACAGCGTGCTGTACGGCTGGTGGCCGCCGTTTTTGAACAAGGACGACGTGGCACAGAAGGCGGTCGCGGAGATGGAGCACGCCCTGCGTTGTGCCAGGGCAATGGGGGCCAGTGCTGTGCTGATGGTGCCCAGCCGGGTGACGGACGACTATGCCTATGGGGATGCGTACCGGGATTCACAGGCGCTGATTCGCAAGCTGATCCCGCTGGCCAAAGAGCTGGAGGTGGTCATCGCCGTGGAAAACGTGTGGAACAAGTTCCTGCTCAGTCCGCTGGAGTTCGCGCGATATATCGATGAGTTGGACAGCCCCTGGGTGAAGGCCTATTTCGATGTGGGCAACGTCATTATTTACGGGTTTTCGCAGGACTGGATTCGGACGCTGGGCAAGCGGATCGCCAAGGTCCATCTGAAAGACTTCAAACGCGATGGGTATAAATGGGTCGATCTGGGCGAAGGCGATGTGAACTGGAAGCAGGTCAGCGCCGCACTGAACGAGATTGGCTACCGCGACTTCCTGACCCCGGAAGTCCGCGGCGGCGACGAAGCCTGGCTGATGGAGCTGTCGCAGAGGATTGATAAATTGGTGAAGGAGTAAAATCAGGGAGACAAGGATACAGGGGGGAAGAAATCCTAAACACTAAACTCTAAATCCTAAATAAATTCGAAATCCAAAAAGGAGAAACCCTAAACACAATCATGTAAATGGAGTTATAGGGAATTTATCATAAAAGAGGGAGATAGGCCGATTTGAGGGAAATTGGGGGTTGTCAAACCCGGGAGGGGTGACTATAATTATCCTGCATCATCAAAAGCGGTTTGTTTTTTTCACAGCCTGAATAAGAAGTTAAGGGCCGGAGAAGTTTTGAAATTGAAATTAAGAACTCTGAAATGCAATAAACACCTATGACAAATTAGTTTAAGTACACCTTTTAGGAGTATCCAGATGATTGAATTGGATAGAAAAATATGCGAAGTGTTAAAAACCTATCCCGGCTTGAAAGCAAAAGATATTGCTGCCAAAATAGGAGAGGATAAAACAACCATCAATTCAACGCTGTACGGCCGTTTAAAATATCAACTTAGACAAGATAGTAATTACCGTTGGTATCTGAAAGAGGAGATATCTTCATCAGAAAACCAAAAAGAACCAACTATCCATAATACTACGTTATCACGCATTTGTCGTTATTACTTGGACTGTCTGAACCATGAAGATGTCGGGGGTGTGAGCGAATTTGCATCTTCAAGGTATGGGGATCTATCTTATGTAGAGCTTCCCTCGTTGCCTATGACCGACCAAGATTTTAATGATATTTTTGAATTACAATCTGTCCAGCAATTACTTATACGCATCAGAAGAGATAGAAATAAACAGATGCTCCTATTAGGATACCCTGTACGTCTCAAATTCATCAGATCTAGAACTGGATGGGAGGGATACAAGGTAGAACCTCTATTTCTCTTTTCGTTTCAAGGCATCGAAAACATACATGAAAATCCAAGTCTTAGCAATGAATTGCCACAATTAAATTTTGAGGCTTTAAGTTCCTTATCAAATTCAAAAGATGGGATAATGGAAGAAGCAATTCAATTGGCTTCGGAATTAGGGTTGAATAATGCCGTTGAAGATCAACCTGACACCGACGATTTGATTGCTCGCTTGCAAGAAATTAGACCCGACTGGGATTGGCAGGAGACCATTGATCCAACATCCCTGAGTTGTGAAACGCCCTTATCAAATATTAGTCAACAAGGAATCTATAATCGAGCTATTTTAATTGCAGCCGAACGATCACCTTATACAAAAGGGCTCGAATCTGAGTTGGGAATGCTCCAGTCTGTCGATGAAAGTAAATACAAAAATACATGTCTGGGTACATGGCTTAGTGAATATAAAAATGAGGCTAAAGGCCCAGATGAGACACAACTGCTCGAAGTTCTTCCTCTGAATAGCGAACAACGCCAAGCTGTACGACAAGCCATGTCAAATCAACTAACTGTAATAACCGGCCCTCCCGGCACTGGTAAATCACAAGTCGTAACATCCATTTTGATCAATGCCGCTTGGCAGGGAAAAACTGTTCTTTTTGCCAGCAAAAACAATCAGGCTGTAGATGTGGTTGAAACGAGGGTAAACGCTCTTGGATCCCGCCCTGTTCTATTACGTCTTGGCAACAATCACTATCAAACCAGGCTCGCCGAATACATTGCTTCTCTGCTTGCTGCACGGACAACGGATGAGGATAAACACCAATACTGTGAACATCAGAATATTCATACTCAATTGCAGCAAGAATCTGAGAAAATTGACGACAAATTCCAGAAGCTGATTGAACTTCGCAATACAGTTGACCAACTTGAACAACATGTCGAATGTATACGACAAGTAATTGGAGAATCGGTATTCCATAGTTTTCGATCTCTTGACACCAAAGGTTTATTGGAACACCAAAAAAATCTCCACACAGCCATTGATCAAGCCGATAAATACTATCAACCATTCTTCGTACGCCTACTTTGGGCATTTATTTCTAAAAAACGCTTCCTAAAACTTAAACAAGCAGCCAAATCGTTTGAGCAAATTGGATCATCTATTGCATTACCTGCTCCAAAAGAAGAACCTAATCAAGCTACAATCGAAAATTGGATAGCATATAGCGAACATTTAAAAGAACACACCGGATATATTCTGAAAATACAAGAGTACTTTACACGTCTTGATGATTTAACCACATCTTTATCTCTTGAAGAATTGAATATAAGAAAAAGTAATCTTGAGAAAACGTTGTCAAAGAATTCCGAGGCTTTATGGAAAGCATGGTTACGCCTTCAACCATCTCGCATGACGCCACAGCAAAGGAAGTTATTAAATGATTACAGTGCTTTATTGCAAATGATGGTAAATGCAAATAATCAAAACCAATTACTCGGAAGAGATTTTTACAGACAGTATTATAAGCTATTCCCACAATTAACTTCCATTTTAGGCTGCTGGGCTGTAACTTCGTTATCGGTTCGCTCCAGGGTTCCTTTTGAACCTAATATGACAGCGCTAAATTTGCTCAAGAGATGTGAAGCTGTTTGCCGATGAA
>CAZVYY010000030.1:0-51304 GCA_964630775.1 uncultured Pirellulales bacterium
CAGTTACAGAGAAATCCTAACTTTGTCAATGGCCCAGTTTTAGGGGGATGGACCAAGTGACAGGTTATAGTGTTGTGCATTCAAGCAATCTTTGGCCATCGCTGCCACAACAAGGAAGAAAATAAAGTAGAGAGTCATCTGGCCAAATAATGATACCGACATAAAGCTTACACAATCTACCAGAATAGAACAACAAAAGCCCCACAAAAACCATTGATATCGGAGTAATGATGTCTTAATTGACATCACACCCAGGCTCTTTACGGCTTGAAACAAAATAGCTATGAATAGAACCATACCAACAATTCCACCCCATAATCCTTCCAGTATATACTGATTCGTCACATCTCCCGCCCAGACACCCCAATGTTCACAGGAGATTAATCCGAGGATTGCCCATTCCGAAAAGTGTCGTATCGTTTGATCTATCAAAACTGCTCTATGCCAGCCTGTAGAACCGCCTACAATATTCACCCGACCAATTATAAACCAAATCGGTGAATTCATGATGAACTGTAAACAGAATAAGCCCGCAATGAGATAAAGGCAAATCTGTTTTGATTTTCTTCTATATCGAAAGAACCATAAAAATACGATGCCAAATATCAGGGATAATACCGGACCGCTGGATGCGCTGGCATATACAAAAAAAATGTAAATAATGATAAATATCCAGTAACTTTTCCTCCGTTCAGACTGCATTAAAGCCCAGATAATTGGAACCATGCTGGCCGCAAAAGAACCGAATAGAATCGGATGGCTGAACGATGCCGCGCATCGAAGTCGCCCTTCACGAAACTCTGTCGCCATGGTTCCGAATGGATTGACTCCAGTAGAATGTTCATAAATTACGAGAGGAAATAGAAATATACTCATGTATAACATCGCTTTAATATTCAATAACACGTCATCCCATGCACGTAATTGATGACGGATAAAAAGATAACAGGGGATAAACTCCATTAATCGGCCGGCTTTCCATATTACTCCCTGGGAACCTCGCAACAGACTATAGACGATCGCACCGCACAATAACCATGCCAATATTGTCTTTTCCAGAACATTATAATTGATTGGTCGCATCTCTCCGCGAAATAGAAGCCGCAACATGCCAGCAACACCCATAATCTGCGTACTATAAAGGCTTAAACTGCCAAGTGAAATACTGTATTCAAATGGAATGAATAAAAATCCGATCCACAATGGATACAAACTCATCCTTTTGGGAAGAACCAGAATAAGGCATGACAATAATATTATTAATCCCTGGGCAGCCTGAAGCATTCGCAAGTGTCTCTATCAAACTATATTTCTGAATGTACCATGTCTATTATTTGTTTTTTTGTGCAATATTTCTCGCCGGGCAACCAACCAGAATACTATGCGGTGGGCAACTCTGCGTGACAACAGAATTCGCTCCAATAACAGAATTACGCCCTATGGTTATCGTTTTAGATTTCTGAGCAACAACAACACTATTGTAACCAAACCAACACCCT
Source organism: uncultured Pirellulales bacterium (assembly GCA_964630775.1). GTDB lineage: Bacteria > Planctomycetota > Phycisphaerae > Sedimentisphaerales > Anaerohalosphaeraceae > Anaeroglomus. Next base: position 1,500 of record CAZVYY010000030.1, read on the forward strand.
TCTTCGATAATCAGGGATCCGGGTTCGGTTATTCCCTGATCCATAATAGGCATCATTGGATTATCTGAATTATGATTATGATCGGTTATAAAGACACCCGGCCCGAACAGTACTTTACGCCCAATCGTTATACTATTAACGCCGGAGATAAAACATCGTCTGCCAATGGTAACGCCTTCTTCAATACGAATGATGGGGTTCCCCTTGACGGGAGGTGGTGCCTCATAGGGGATATTCAGCCACACATCCTGAGCAATTGTTACATGATTACCGATAAAGATATAAGGTGACGCCTTCCTCCGGATATCACATGATGGATCAATTGTAACATCTCTGCCTATATATTCAAAATTATAGAAATACCTTAGAAAAAGACCATAAAGCCGACATTTTCCAGGAATATACACATTTTCTCCTTAAGAATTTCCCTTGGGATCGCTTTTCACGTCATCCCCACACTCGATTGCGATATCGCTCATATCTGGAGGTACAGATATAAAAGAAAGAAATGGTGTTTGCCATCACCTCAACAGGAAGGCATATAATTCCCTGAATTCGCACCCACATGGGTATCTCTGGAGAAAAACAGTTCACTATACGACGTTTAATATATGACAAATTCGAAAATACCAGCACCTTGAATGTCAATCTTTGATTCTGAATTTCACAATTCTTTTTTATCAATTCCACTAATCGGCAACTTTGACGAAAAAAAGAATCATTGTGTGAGTGAAATACAACAGCTTTCGGTTCATAACAAATTAATCGACCTTGCTGAATCATTTCATACGACCAGAATCCCTCTTCTCCCGCTACATGTTCTCTATAATGTGTCTTCTGCCACAATTCTTTACGTATTGCCGCAAAAGTGTTGGATACAATCATGCCCTGTCCCGATGGAGACACACCGGGAGTGCTTAGATCGAATATCTTTGCGACATCGGGAAACTGCTTCTTGAGACGAATTCTTTCATCAACGGGAGCGTCTTTTTTAGGAATCTGTCTGCCATACACTGCTGCCACTGCTTTGTTTTCGAGAACATTGACCATCGCTCTGATACAAGTTCTATTCACCAGCCAAGCATCCGCAGAAAGATTTACAATAATAGCCCCCCTGGCAAAGTCAATCCCCTTGTTCAGGGCCCCTCCCCAGGAAAACTCGTCTCTCGAAATGTGAACTATTTTTGCACCACACTGGTCAGCTACAGACAGCGTATTATCATCTGACTCATTATCCACCACGATAATTTCAATTCTGCCTTCTTCATAAAGATCCTGCATTTTAACTGACGCAATGCAAACCCTTAAATCCTCCTCAGCATTGCGCACACGGATAATAATAGAAATCAACTCGCCAGTCCCAGTCATGAACGATAAATTCCCATATGAGCAAAAGTATCCTGGAAGGTCCTGCGCACACGATCTTCTGCCTCGACGTTTCTCCGGCGTTTCTCCGGTGTCACTTGAGACAACCACGTTTCAATATCCACTGCGTTTTCCTGATAAGTACCCACTTTTACCGGTGTCTCTGGATAAAGACGAGATATTCCCGTTAATTTATTCAGGTAGTACTCACTTTCATATAAACCAATAACTGCAAGGCCGTAATGTGCACACAGCAGACAAAAATGATAGCTGATGCCAATGCCGATATATGACGAAGTCAGGACAGACTCCAGAGCGGCATCATCTTGCAGCGGCCTAAAATAATCCAGCGTAATGTCTCCAGATATTTTGGATTGAAGTGCCTTCCAATTCGATTCTTCATCACTTTGCATAATAACACATGTGATATGATTTATACCTCTTTTGGCCAAAATACTCACCATCTCCAGGATTGAATCATTCGCCTGTTCTTTTCGTATACCGCATCGAAGACGATGATTCATCAAAACTCTTTTGCTGCTAATTTTCATATCAGAAGGACATTCAGATAATGCCAGTAAAGCATCATCTCCAATACAGGGGATAGACAGCTGCATCTCTCTTTTTGCCAGGTCGCTGCTGAGCGGATCCCGCGTCCATGCTCGAGTGCAATGAATTAGGTGTTGCTTGACAAACCGCCTTAAGGTCTTATCGCGTAATGGCCCAAGTCCCTGCCCGGTTGCTATTGAGGGAATTGACATTTCGCCGGCCAATTTAGACAACTCATAAGCCAGCATTACATGATATGGAAAATTATCGTTTAAATATCCATTTCCTGTAAATAGAATACCGTCTGCACTTTTGAATAGATGGTACAGAGAAATATCTTCATTTGTTTTTTCGCAAGCAAGAAGCGATTCATGCCTTTTTGAATAAATTACTCGTTTCGTCTTATAATGAAGCAATGGACCAGATAGCTTATTCAGGGTGAGCTTGTGAAAATACCTGGCGGCTGTTCCAGTCCTGTAAGGCATGGGATAACCATTGATATGCCAATGATAATCATAACAATCCTCAAATTCCAGCTTCATTCCTTCCATACTTAATATATGAATATCGATCTGAGGATTATATTTTTTAATCCATTTACAAACGCCACGAAGCATTAATACATCACCATAGTTTTCATGGGCATGTGAATGAAATATAATTATTTTTTTATTCATACTTATCTCAGTTTGGCAACAATTGTTTAACGCCAGGATAACAGCTAACCATGAAATATCAATTACTACATGACACAGGAGGCATTGTTCTGTTAATTATGCGAAAACAGAATAGCTTAATAACTAAAAGATAGATTGAAAATAAAATCGTATAAGTCCATGCAATACCAAACAGTCCCCATCGCCCAATTGCCAAATATCCGGTAATCAACATCAGAAAACACAATCCAAGCTTCAATATATTCAATAATTTGATGTTAAATAAAGACAAGATTGTTTCATCGCTGAACGAAAACACCAATACAAAAAAATAGATACAAAATATCCTGACTAGCCCGGTCACATGAGACCACTTTTCACCCAGAATACAGGGTATTAAATCAATAGCAAAAAAAAACGCTATAACAAATGGCAGCAGAACCAATCCGCCGTAAAATGTAATTTTAAAATAGTTTCGACGTATTTTCATCCGGTCCTTCTGTATGGAAGAAAAGGCAGGAAACAGCATTTTCCCAAATAACTGCCAAAACTTTTCCAATGGATAGCGAGTCAAACGAAAAGCCATGCTGTAAATGCCTAGTTTCGCAGGCCCCAATGTTTTGCCAATCAAAAAAGAGTCGATGTTTTCAGAGAAAAATTTGATAAGATTATTAACGGTCATGTGAAGCCCATAACTATATAACTGCCTGAATCGAACGCTGCTGAATAATAGTTTTGGACGGTATGCCCCCAACAACATATTAAAAAAAGCTGAGCAAAAACGGTATGACAATTGCTGGAAAACCAATGTCCATACTCCCCAACCGGAAAATGCAAGAATGACGGAAAAGGAAGTCGAAATAATCGTACTTAATATTTGAATGATATTGATTAGCTTATAGTTTAATTTTTTAACATTAAGAGCTGCTGGAACAAATTCAAATGAACCGATCACAAAAACAATTGCAATAACACGTGTAATCGTGGTTAGTTCAGGCTGATTATAGAAAGAAGATATTAGTGGACCCGATATAAACAAACATAGATACACAACCAGTGAAAAACAAACACTGCTCCAAAACGCAGTATGACAATCCATGTCATCAATCTCTTGTTTTTTGATAATACTGGCTATTAATCCAAATTCCGAAAAATACCCGACAAACCCTGTAATTATTGTAACCATTTGAAGTAATCCAAAATCATCAGGTTTAAGTAATCTGGCCAACAACAGGGTAAGACCGAAGGTGATAGATTGATTAGTAATCTGTCCAAAAGTATTCCAAATACCCCCATAAATCATTTTCGTTTTTAAAGAATCTGTCATATAGATATGAAATAATTGTTATTATAAGACGTCATGCCAGTGTGTCTATACTCCGTGCCCGTCAGTTACACGATAAACAACCCATTAATATCCTCTATTTCGACTATTTATTCACATTTATTTATGCAAATTCTTGTCAAATAAAGTTTTTATCTATTATTATTTAGATGTTCAAGGCAGTTATGAAATATCTATCTTTAATGATATTTCCCATATTATTACCGCAAGAATGTAACTGCCGTTAGACACATCGGTTACATCTGAATAGCATTGGAAATACCAATGTATTGTTAGCACTTACTCCACCCCTGTTGACAATCACAAAGAAATTATTTGCTCTGAGATATAAACATATTTCATATTTTTATTAGATCGTAGTATTATGAAGTCAAATAGTATGGAGATTATCAATGAGTTATCGGATGGCAATATTGGTGTTATGCGTCGGCCTTACCTGCACCCAAGCAGAAACATACTATATTTCACCAACAGGTAATAATGGCGCCCCGGGGACCATATCTCAGCCCTGGGCAACCATTTCTTATGCTATGTCAGCAAACTCTCCAGTCACTGCAGGAGATACGGTTTATGTTCGGGGTGGCATTTATAATGAGAAAGTGACCATTAATAAAAACGGTACACCTGGCAACATTATTACACTATCATCCTATCCGGGAGAAAATGCAATTTTAGACGGAAGTCGATTCATAACCGGATGGCAGGCATGTTCTTCGCAGGAAGATGCTTTCGGAAATCCTAACTGGAGACATATCTACAAAGTCACACTATCTTTAGATAAATCTCTTGACACGATAACTTTATTTGAAAATGGCCAGTTTATGTATTTGGCTCAACAACCCAATCAAACAGAACGTGTCTATCAGGATGTAGTTACTTATATGGATTTAAAACCAGAATCAGAAGGCTTGACGGATGGATTAATTGATTCATCTTATTTAACCCAGGCAGATGATTATTGGAATGGGTGTACTGTGTATATTTGGAGCCAAAGAGCAAATAATGTTATTATTCGGAAAACCGTTAAAGATTTTATTTCTTCCCAAAACAAGATTACGTTTGATGTCCCCTTAGACAAAACTATTAATAGCGCTGAAACCACAAAAGACAAGTATTCGTTGGCAAATCATATTGACTTTATTGATAAAGCCGGGGAGTATTGTTATATTGATAAAGGCAACAATAATTATACCATCTATTGTTGGCCGGAAGCTACAAGTAGTATAACAAATTCAACGATTGGATATAGTTACTATAATGTTGGCATCATAGCTGGCTCAACCGGGATGAGTTTTATTACGATAAGTAATTTTGAAATCCGTGGTTATGCCACTTCCGAAAGCCTCACCAGGGACGGAGGTATAGTGGTTCCTTCCGGATTTACTCACAAATATCTAACTTTGAATAATCTTTATATTCATGAAAATGCGGGCGGTGGAATTTCTGTTAGCTCAAGCAGCCACGATACTATCACAAATAATACCATTAAAAATATTAGAAGTGGAAATGGTATCGGTCTTGTTGGAGATGATGCACGAATAGGATATAATACAATCCATAAAGTAACGGGGACAGGTATTGCTCCGCGGGTGGCGAAGAGAGCCATTATTTATAATAATACCATATCCGACCTGGGCGTTCATGGTAACGGCATAGCCGCATATCAAAACAATGAAGATATTTTAATTGCCTATAATGCAGTATCAAATAAAGGATTGGCGTGCACCATCAGCACCTCAAAGAATATTGTTATCTATAGCAACCTTTTTTATACCACAGGTACATATTGCTTTGCTGACTGGGGGGGAATGACAGGGCATGTTCGTTTGTTAAACAATATTATTCAGGGCAGTGGAACAAATACGGCATCCCGAGAAGAAACGGATGAATACGTCTTCTTTAACAATATTATAGACGGCGGTTGTCAGGTAGAAGATAGAAGCCACAATATATACACAAAAAAAGCCTGGTACATGACTTCATCCAGCTATAAATCCGGTGAAATGCTTGTATTAAACAAAGATTCTATGTATATCAATCCTGATATGTATAACTTTGAAACAAAGGCTGGAAGTCCTTCAATCAATAGTGGTACAAGCATTTCTCATCTGCTGCCAACATCGGTATTCCCTGATTTCGATTTTAATAAAGACATCAGAGGTTCTTCCAGAGTGCAAGATGGAACCATAGACATCGGTCCCTATGAATATGTTACGGCTTCTTCAACTTTGTACTCATTAACCATCGATCCACCCATCAACGGAACAGTAACTAAAAAGATCGGCGAAGCAGACACCACAGCAACCGCTTTCTCTGCAGGAACCAAAGTGATCCTAACAGCCAAAGCTGCACCAGGCTACCGCTTTGCCGGGTGGTCGGGTGACGCAAGCGGGACAGCAGAATCCACCACCATTACCATGGACCGAAATAAGTTGGTTACAGCCTCATTTATACGAAACTCCATCTCTGATGGACTTGTTTTCCATTCCATGCTGGACGATTTCAGCGAGGCAACCATAGCAGATATTACCAATGCCCAACTGACTGCGAATCTGATCGGCGGGCCTCTATGGGGAGCAGGATGGCGGGATGAAGACTGGCTGGGGTTCAATCAATCGACCCAGGCAATCTCTATCCCCACGATGGGGATGTCGCCAGAGGCGGGAACGATCGCTGTCTGGGTAGAACCTACAGACTTCAGCGGGATGAAATTTATCTTCGGGCATGTACTTAATAATGCCAATCGGCTGAGCTTGTACACTGTAGCAGGCAGCCTGGCTGTAGGCTTGGGTTCGAACGCGACACTGAAAACCAATATCACACCCCTGTCTTTAAATCAGCCAGTGCACTTAGCCCTGAGCTGGGAAGGGACGGCCTACGCAGTCTATGTCAACGGCGTGCAAAAAGCCGCCGGGACCTTCAGCGGGCTGACAGCATTAAACACCTTCATCGATATCGGCAATTATGGCGATCCAGCCTTCCGCTCGCTGGGATTTGCGGGCAAGATCGATGATATCCGCGCCTATAATCGCGCCCTGGCGGCGGAAGAAATTGATGCTCTCTACTTGACGCATGATGTCCGGCAGGGAAAAGATCTGCAATTCACCGTCAACGCGGTCAACGCCCAGGGGATTCCCATCGTCTATCAGGTATCGGCCATGCCCGCGGGGGCGAGCTTCGATGCGGCTACGCAATCGGTCAGGTGGACGCCCTGGCATAATCAGCTCGGGCTGCATACATTCCGATTCACCGCCACAGGCCAGCCTGAAAAAATAGTCAATGTCGAAGTACATCCCAGCAGCATGACCAGTTGGTATACTTTGGGTCAAGGGCAACTGACCAAAGTGAGATAAGGTCATTGCTGAATTTAGAATTGAATTAGTTCATAGTTCATTGTTCAGAGTTCGTAGCATATAACGCTATCGACGCGATAGGGGCAAGGCGCCTACGGCAATTAAGAATTTAGAATTGAGATTTGAGAAATTAATAAGCGGCCAGCTTCAAGCCTGTTATTGATGGAGGCTGGGGCTTTCAGCCGGAAGCTTACCACGTATCACTGAACATTAAACAGTTACACTTTGCGCCGGCGGTGAACATATTCCCATACCGCGGCTGTACTATATGTCATAAGCAACATGGAGATACCTGCGGCGAACTGGGCAGCGATACTCAAATCAGTCATATTCAGCTGTATGCCCCCTGCTACGGCAAGAAGACCACCCAGCAGCAGGCCGGGCAGGAGATTCTGGACATAACCCAGCCCCGCCTTTGGAATGCGGCGGGACAACATCACCACCTGCAGGATGAACCCAGCCAGTTCACCAATCAAAACCGCAGCCGCGGCTCCGGCCATGGCGAATCTATTTGTCATCGGAACAATCAAGACCGCAAGCAAACCAAAGCGAACCATCGTAAATAAACGATTGTGCTTCAATTGAGCCGTGGCGACATAATAATTCCACATAATCACGCCATGCACCCGCAGAAATACCACGCCGGCCAGAATCGCAAGAGCCCCGGCAGCAGCGGCATATTCCGGCTGAAAGGCCAGCGTCAGGAGCGGCTTTGCCCAGAGGATAAAAAACGCCGCCAGCGGCCCTGCCGCCAGCGTCATCCAGCGGGAAGCCAGCATCAGCCCCCTGCTTAATGCCTCGGGATTATCCTGATGAGCGGAAAAGGCGGGCAACAGCAATTTTCCCACAATCTGCATGGCCAAATCCCGGGGAATTCGGGCCAGCAGTGCGGCCATGCCGTAATAGCCCACCTGCCGGGCCGTCAGCATCCGCCCCACCACAAGCATATCCGCATATAAGGCCCCGAGAATCAACAGCGGCATCCCCGCCAGGCCGCGGGCAAAATGGAATAACTCCCGCAACGATCCACGGTCGATGGACAATCGCGGCATAAATGGGCACATCAGAAACGACAAGGCCAGCCGGATTGCCCCTTCTGCGGCAATGCCAATAATCATCGGCCAGGCATTGCGCATCCAGACGGCCAGGGCAATCGTCAGAACCGTACCGAGCAGCATCGTCCCCTGATTGAGCAGGACGTATTTGCCAAACCGCATGTGTTTTTCCAGGAGAAACGATGCCGGGCTGACCAGGGCATTCAACGCCACGGCCAGAAAGGCCGCCTGAAGCAGCGGGGTCAATTGGGGTTTCTGCATCCAGGATGAAATCAGGCCGGCGGTTATTATTCCGACTGCAGTCAGAATCAGGCCGCGAATCGACTGAAACCACCAGGCGGCATTGAGAAAAGCGGGGGTATCGCCCTGCTTATTCTGGATGACCGAGAGGCGAATTCCGGCTTCACCGGCGGTCTCAAAGACGGTCAAGACCACCGCAACCAAAGTCACCAGGCCGATATCGGCAGAGCTGATGAGCTTGGCCAATACAATTGAACGCACCAGCCGCAGCAGACGCTCCATGCCAACGGCGGCAGTCAGGATCGCCCCGCCGCGCATAAACCGGCTACCCAGGTCATCGGATTTGAATCGGGCGGGGATTCGGCTTAACAGTGTCTGAAACACAGACATGCCTATTTTCCAGTCTGCGGGGCAATAACGGTACCGCTGATATCCACCTGACCCTCTTCGTCCGGGAAATAACGCAGAATTTCATCGGTCAAGTCCCGCCCGGCTTCCAGAACGGAGTTTTCATTGGTGGAGCTGATCTGGATCTGGGCGACATATTGGGCGGGGTCGCCTTCGATATTGGGGCGACGGAAGGCCAGGCCATCGAAACTGTGGTCATCGGTGGTCAATTTACCGTTGACCAGATAGAAATTCAATACAACCACTTCCTGGTCGAGGGGTTTGATTTTATGGAATCGATGCACTACACAGGGGATGGTTTTGCCGGAGGGGGTAACGATTTGTCGGGACTCGGTGCCTTTATAATTCCACCCGGCGGCGGGATAGCAGACGGTGGGCTTGTGGCCTTTCATATATCGCGGACGGCCGGAAAAAGCGACATACAGCGATGCGGATTTATAGGTTGTCTGGTTGCGGTAATATCGGCTGATGTAGTCGTCATTGCCGGCGACTTCCTTGGTTGCTTCGGAGAGCTCTATCTCCTGGCCTTGCCAATCGCCAACCTGCATGGGAAACCCTGACAAGGGAACTGGCAGCTTGACGGGGACAGCCAGGCCGCGATCCATTTGAGCCGAATAGACATGAAACACCGCCGCAGAGGCTGCAAGAATCGCTGAGCTGATAAATATGCCCAGCAGAATGCGACGGTGGACCATTTTTAAGGTATTTGACTTTTCTTTATTTATATCCATGATTTTAGTTCAAGAATATAAGGATACAGGGACGCAAGAATAATTTCTATTTTTCATTTTCGAATTTCAATTTTCAATTGGATTATTCGCCAACCAGAACGCGAAAAAAAGATCCGAAACCTATTTTAACAACAAAACACTAAAAAATAAGGATTTCTTTAAAAAATTATTATCGAAAATTTATGTATTGTCCATTTTATTTGTCGGCATTTTACGGACGGAGGAATAGTGATTTTTTCTTGAAAAACATATAGCAGTATGAGAAGGCAGGGAGATAACTGTACAGGAATACATGAATACAAGTAAAAAGATAACAGGGACGCAAGACTAATTTTATAGTCTATTTCGAGAACAAAAAAGCTGCCGGATTACGGGGGCAAATATTACATAATTGAGAATAGAATATATGGGCATTTTATCTTGACAATATAGACATTCTTACTCTTGTTAAAAGCATTTGTGGCGAAACTAAAAAATACTTTCGTTTTTTATTGAGTACGAACAAGATATACAGATATTACATGTCTTTTCTGGATTATCATCGCATTCATGGTGAATTATTCTTGTAATCAGGATATATTTTATTGACGATAATAAAAAACACTTGTTGATTTTTTAGTTGTTAGTGATTAGTGGTTAGTATTTAGACATTACCGGTTAATTACAAGGTGTTTAGGTCACACGACTATACTGTTTATGTCTGACGCCAAGACATTACACAAGATGGATCTGGAGACGCTGTGGAACTTTATCCAGGCGGTCAATGATACTGCGGCTGAATACCCCAAAGACAAATGCATCCACCAGCTCTTTGAACGGCAGGCCCAAAAGACGCCGGATGCAACGGCAGTGGTCTTTGAGGACCAGACACTGACCTATCGCCAGCTCAACGAACGGGCTAATCAATTAGCGCATTATCTACGGCAGCATGGCGTCGGGCCGGATGTGCCGGTAGGGGTCTGCATGGACCGCTGCATCGAACTGCTGCCGGTACTGCTGGGGATTCTCAAGGCCGGAGGGGCCTACGTGCCGCTGGATCCCACCTATCCGGCGGAGCGGCTCCGTTTCATGGCATCCGATACGGGACTTTCCATCGTTATTGCCCATTCCGGCCTGGCAGAAACCCTTGTTTCGGATAAAATCAAGCTTTTATTGATTGAACAGGAATGGGACAGGCTGGACCAATACTCAACCGACAATCCTGCTGTCTGCACCACGCCGGAACATCTGGCCTACATCATCTATACCTCCGGTTCAACAGGAACGCCTAAGGGAGTCGCCGTGCCTCATCGCGGAGTCGTCCGGCTGGTCTTCGGACAGGACTATATGCAGTTCGGGCCGGATCGGATCTTCCTGCAACTGGCTCCGGTCAGCTTTGATGCATCGACTCTGGAAATCTGGGGCGCCCTGCTGCATGGCGGGCAGTGTGTCCTTTATCCCGGACGAATCCCGGAACTGGAGTTGCTGGGCCATATTCTGGCCGCATCGCAGGTCAATGCCCTGTGGCTGACATCCTCGCTGTTTAACATGGTAATCGATGAGAAACCTGAGATACTAAGCTCGGTTCGAACCGTTCTGACTGGCGGCGAAGCCCTTTCCGTACCCCATGTTCGAAAAGCCTTAAAACTATTGGATTCGGTCGAGCTGGTTAACGGGTATGGGCCAACCGAAAGCACGACCTTTGCCTGCTGTTATCCGATTCCCAAATTGATCCCGGACAATCTCAAGTCGATCCCCATCGGCAGACCCATCGCCAATACTGAGGTGTATATTCTGGACAGTTCTTTGCAGCCGGTTCCCATTGGCGTCTGGGGCGAACTCTACATCGGCGGGGACGGACTGGCCCGAGGCTACCTCAATCGTCCAGAGCTGACCGCCGAACGATTTATACACAATCCTTTTCATGCGGAGCCCAACAGTCGCATTTACAAGACCGGCGACATCTGCCGCTGGATGGAGGATGGTACTATTGAATTCAGCGGCCGGGCAGACGACCAGGTCAAAATCCGGGGTTTTCGCATCGAATTAGGTGAGATCGAAAATGCTCTGCGGTCCCATCCTGATGTTGCCCAGGCTGCGGTGAAAGTGCAGGAAACCCAGCCGGGACAGAAAATGCTTGCCGGATATTATGTCTGCAAGCAGAGCCATACCGTCTCAGTCGATGACATTATGACTTACCTGCGGCAGAGGCTGCCGGACTACATGGTGCCTGCCGGGATTATGGAGCTGGATCAGATTCCCCTGACTGCCAGCGGCAAGACCAACCGCAAGGCTCTGCCTGCATTCGAAGCACTCCACAGCAGCGGCTCCAGTTTGCCGCAAACACTCACCGAACGCACTCTCGCCCAGATCTGGAGTGAATTGCTGGGCATAAAAGACGTTTATCGCGAGGATAACTTTTTCCACCTGGGCGGACATTCACTCAAAGCGATTCAAACAGTCTATTCCATTCAGAAAAAATTAGGGATTAATCTGCCGGTTTCTACCATATTTGAGAATCCGACACTGGAACGATTCGCATGGATTGTGGATCATTACCGTACCCAGTCTGAACATCATGGTCTGCGGATACCAACTGTTTCCAGAAGCCAAGCTCTCCCGTTGTCGTTTGCGCAAAAACGAATGTGGTTTATCCAGCAGCTTTCGCCGGAATTGCCGGTTTATAATATTTCGTGGATGATTTATATCAAAGGCTGTCTGAATAGCACAGCCTTAGAAAAAAGCCTTCAAGAAATTATCCGGCGACATGAGTCCTTTCGCACCACATTTCCCACAAACAACGGACAACCCGTCCAGTCTATCAGGTCCGACGCCGCCTGGAATCTTCCAGTCGAAACAATAGCCCCTGGTTCCTTATCGCCAAAACAGGCGTTTCAAACTATTGCAGAATCACGGGCACAGCGCCTGTTCAATCTGGAACAAGGCCCCTTATTTCAATTTACACTCTTGTGTACGGAACCGGATGACTATGCCCTGCTGCTGAATATGCATCATTTAATTACAGACGGCTGGTCCATGGGGATTTTTACACAAGAATTAACTGAATTATATCAACATTATACACAAAATACACCAGTTAATTTTACCTCGCTGCCAGTCCAGTATGCCGATTACGGATGCTGGCAGCAGACTGAGATTGAAACTCTCAAAAAGCAGGATTTTGACTACTGGAAACAAAAACTTGCCGGCGATATTCCTGAAGTAACCATACCCCTGGATTTTCCGCGCACCACAACCTATACCTATCTTGGGCAGTGGGAAACAAGGCATGTTCACGACAGTGTCTATACAGCATTAAAAGATTTGTCACATCAGAAAAACACAACTCTTTATACTCTTCTGCTGTCGGCATTTCATATTTTATTATATTATTACAATCGGAGTGAAGACATCACTGTCGGCAGCCCCATCTCAGGCCGAACTCATAAAGAGATTGAAAATATTATCGGCTTTTTTGTCAACACGACTGTTTTACGCTGTTCAATTACAAAAGATATGTCTTTTCTTGATGTTTTGCATCAGGTTGGTCAAATCTGCCTTGAAGCTCAACGGCACCAGGATTTACCCTATGATGTGCTGGTGGAACTTCTTAATCCACCGCGACAAGCCAACAGGAATCTCTATTTTCAGACTATGCTGGCCTACCAGGATTCCCGCTACTGGGCTGTGAATCTGCCAAATCTGAAATGCCAAACAATTGAGATCGGCACCAAGACCTCCAAAATTGATTTTACCTTATTCTGTGATGAAAGCCATTCAGGATTACAGCTTCGGGCAGAATATAACACTGCTCTTTATACCAATGAAACCATCCGTCGCTGCTTAAGCAGTTATGAACAAATTCTGGCCCGTATTGCTGAATGTCCCGAGCAAACAATACGATCCATAATTTCACCACTGACTGCAAATCTGGTTCAAGAAGCCAATACTATCACTAAAAAAACGTATCCCAATCCACAATGCATCCACCAGCTTTTTGAACGGCAGGCCCAAAAGACGCCGGATGTAACGGCAGTGGTCTTTGAGGACCAGACACTGACCTATCGCCAGCTCAACGAACGGGCTAATCAATTAGCGCATTATCTACGGCAGCATGGCGTCGGGCCGGATGTGCCGGTAGGGGTCTGCATGGACCGCTGCATCGAACTGCTGCCGGTACTGCTGGGGATTCTCAAGGCCGGAGGGGCCTACGTGCCGCTGGATCCCACCTATCCGGCGGAGCGGCTCCGTTTCATGGCATCCGATACGGGACTTTCCATCGTTATTGCCCATTCCGGCCTGGCAGAAACCCTTGTTTCGGATAAAATCAAGCTTTTATTGATTGAACAGGAATGGGACAGGCTGGACCAATACTCAACCGACAATCCTGCTGTCTGCACCACGCCGGAACATCTGGCCTACATCATCTATACCTCCGGTTCAACAGGAACGCCTAAGGGAGTCGCCGTGCCTCATCGCGGAGTCGTCCGGCTGGTCTTCGGACAGGACTATATGCAGTTCGGGCCGGATCGGATCTTCCTGCAACTGGCTCCGGTCAGCTTTGATGCATCGACTCTGGAAATCTGGGGCGCCCTGCTGCATGGCGGGCAGTGTGTCCTTTATCCCGGACGAATCCCGGAACTGGAGTTGCTGGGCCATATTCTGGCCGCATCGCAGGTCAATGCCCTGTGGCTGACATCCTCGCTGTTTAACATGGTAATCGATGAGAAACCTGAGATACTAAGCTCGGTTCGAACCGTTCTGACTGGCGGCGAAGCCCTTTCCGTACCCCATGTTCGAAAAGCCTTAAAACTATTGGATTCGGTCGAGCTGGTTAACGGGTATGGGCCAACCGAAAGCACGACCTTTGCCTGCTGTTATCCGATTCCCAAATTGATCCCGGACAATCTCAAGTCGATCCCCATCGGCAGACCCATCGCCAATACTGAGGTGTATATTCTGGACAGTTCTTTGCAGCCGGTTCCCATTGGCGTCTGGGGCGAACTCTACATCGGCGGGGACGGACTGGCCCGAGGCTACCTCAATCGTCCAGAGCTGACCGCCGAACGATTTATACACAATCCTTTTCATGCGGAGCCCAACAGTCGCATTTACAAGACCGGCGACATCTGCCGCTGGATGGAGGATGGTACTATTGAATTCAGCGGCCGGGCAGACGACCAGGTCAAAATCCGGGGATTCCGGATTGAACTGGGCGAAATCGAAAACGCCCTGCGGCACTGTCCGCACGTTCAGCAGGCCGCCACCATCGTCCGGGAAGACATCCCCGGTCAAAAACACATCGTTGGGTATGTTGTTCTTGAAAATCCGGGATCCATCCTGCAGGACCAGATTCAAAAACACCTGGCCCGGTCGCTTCCGGACTATATGATTCCATCGGTTATCGTTGAACTGACACAGCTTCCATTGACCGCCAACGGGAAAATCGACAAAATCCGTCTGCCAAAACCACAACAGCATGACAGCACAGACGGTCAACAACAACTTCCGCAATCCCCCATGGAACGCATTATGGCCGACGTCTGGCAGGACATGCTGGGGATTGATACCGTCTATCTGGACGACAACTTCTTCCACCTGGGCGGGCATTCATTGCTGGCGGCGAAACTCTTTTATCGACTGGAAGAACGCTTCCAGATTGACCTGCCGCTGGGGCTGATATTTGAAGCCCCCACCATCCGACAGCTCGCTGCCTGCCTGCAGAAACAGCGTCACGAATCCATCTCAAAAACACTGGTGCAGATTCAATCCGGGCGGCTCAAACAGGGCATCTTCTACCTGCCCGGCGTGGGCGGTCATACGCTGAATTTTTATCATCTGGCCCATTTACTCACGATTCCGCTGTCCCAGTATGGCCTGAATCTGCCGGGATTGAATGGAAATTCTTCAATCCTGCATACCATCGAGGAGATGGCTGCGTATTTCATCCGGGAAATTCAGCAGGTTCAACCCGAAGGCCCGTATTGGCTGTGCGGCTTTTCCATGGGCGGACGGATCGCATACGAAATGGCCCTCCAACTGACCAAACAGAGGCACAACGTCGCCTTTCTGGGAATTCTGGGGACCTCGGCCCCGGGTTTTCCGAAAGCCTACTCATGGAAACCGGCTCATTATCTGGAACGGTTCTGGAAGTTTTGCGGCCTGAGCCTCAATGAAAAAATGCGGTATCTCCAGTCGCAGCGTCAATACAAAAAACACAGAAAACAACGGCAAACCGCTCCAAAGGACAACTGGGATATCCACGAGTTCCCGAACTATCGCAAGCTGCATCAAGTAGGTCTTAAGGCGTTTATCCGTTATCAGACCCAACAGCGGTACAATGGAGACATTGTCCTGTTTCGGGAGATGAAGGATTTCAATCTGCTGGATAAGGAGATGTACAATCATCCGACGTTTGGCTGGGACCAGTTTGTTACCGGACAAATTCGCGTTCATGACATCGACTGCATCCATCCCAACATTCTCAATCAGCCCCATGTCCAAACCTGCGCGACGCTGCTGGAAAAAGAAATTTTGGAAACACTCCATCAGCATAAGTTAATATGAAAACATTAACCCAGCACAATCCTGATGCCGTATCATTCAAGCCGCAGACACGTTTGGCTGCCCCCAAGCCTGATGAGATTTTAGTGTATTGGGCCAATGTAGATGAATGGGAGACATCCTCAGAGCTTTTGTCTGATACTGAACTACATCGTGCCGGCCAGTATGTCCATGCACGCAACCGGAATCGATTTATCGTCCGCCGCAGCCTGCTGCGTCGGCTTTTGTCAGCCTTTCTGAACCGCCCAGCTCATGCCGTTTCCATCCACTGCACCGCAGAAGGTAAGCCGGGACTGAATCCGGCCGAACATCCATCCGCAATTCAGTTTTCGCTATCGCACTCCCATGGAATCGCGGCCTTTGCCTTCACCATGGGCCGCCGTGTCGGGATTGATATCGAGAAAATCGACCCTGAAATAGAATTACTGCCTCTGGCACGACAGTATTTTACCGCCGATGAAGCATCCTATCTTGAACATCTGGAGTCGCAAGCCCGACTCCTGGCATTTTATCAGTGCTGGACCCGCAAAGAAGCCTATCTCAAGGCCGCCGGCATTCGCCCTCTGGACAGCTTCGATACCGGGCTGCAAACCCATCAAATACTCGACACGCTGGCACCCGAACAAAATCATCGCTGGAGCGTGCATACCCTGGACCTGCCGGCAGGCTGGACGGGCTCATTAGTGACAGAAAGCACAGATCAGCATTCCATAAAAGTCTTTGAGCAGAAACTGCGCCGGTGTTGGTAACCGGCAATGAATCACTTTTTACTTTCCATTTGCCGACCGCGTGATACAATCCAATTCAACAGGAAAAGCTATGACCCTAGGCACTTTAGTCATCCAGATTCCCTTGGCGGGCATCCACTCGCTCAAGGATAAACGGCGAATCGTCAAAAGCGTCATCGAACGCCTGCGGAGCCGG
Organism: uncultured Pirellulales bacterium; assembly: GCA_964630775.1. Classification (GTDB taxonomy): domain Bacteria; phylum Planctomycetota; class Phycisphaerae; order Sedimentisphaerales; family Anaerohalosphaeraceae; genus Anaeroglomus. The sequence goes on from CAZVYY010000030.1 coordinate 18,669, forward strand.
TTTAACGCCTCGGTCGCCGAGGTCGCCGCCCAGGATAACCACCGCATCGCGGTCATCGGGCTGGCTGTGGTTGCCAACGAAGGCCCGTTCGTCCATCAGCAGCTTGACGCCATTCTCCAATTCATCCGACAGGATAACCGCATCGTCACCGGCAAAATCGACCGTGAGATATTTTGTACGGATGAAGATGAGCCGGGAATGGTGTGAGAATAAGAATATAGGTGTACAGGGATGCAGGAATGCGTGGCCTGCGGCAATGGAGAAGTTAGAATTGAAAAGTAAGAAATCAATTCTACCATGAAGGACATGAAGAGTAAAAGATATATAAAATTTGCTTCATGAGCTTCAGGGTAAAGTATAATATTTTATCAAAAAAAGAGGATTTCGCCTGCTATCAGGTTTGAGGTCCGCAAAAGGCCGCATCCCAGTCCTTCCAGACCGGCTCATAGCCCGCATGCCGAATTATCGCGGCAATCTCAGAAGCACTTCGGGTATCGGCCACTTCGAACTGGCTGCCATCCCGGTCATCGCGGGTATAACCCCCGGGATTGGTTCTGGCCCCGGCGCTCATCCGGGTTACACATAGATGAATCAGCCGGTCGCGCAATTGAGGCCGTTCGCGCGTCGATAAAACCATGCCCGCATCCGCAAAACACAGCCGCAGCGCCAGCATCATCTGAACCAGGTCAGTATCGTCAATCAAATGCGGCCACTGATCCATCACATTGGCCGCCGGACGCATCCGCGGAAACGAAAACGACACCGACGACCGCCAGTATCGCTTCATGAGATACGCCGCATGTTCGGCCATCGCCAGCGTATCCAGCCGCCAGTCGGTCAGGCCCAGCAGGATGCCAAGCCCGATCCGCCGCATCCCAATCGAGGCAAAGCGGTCGGGGCATTCCAGCCGCCAGTCAAAGTCTCGTTTGGGGCCGGCGGGATGATGACATTCATACACCTGACGGTCATAGGTCTCCTGAAAGACCGTCACTCCATCGATGCCGGCTGCCAGCAACTGCTGATACTGCGATTGGCCCATGGGGTATATTTCAACCGAAATCGAACTGAACAGAGGACGAAGCTGTCGGGCCAGTTCGCAAAAATACTCCACCGAGGCAAACTTCGGGTCTTCCCCGCTGACCAGCAGAATATCACGAAATCCCTGTTCGGCAATCGCACGGGCATCGGACATCGCCTGCTCAACCGTCAACTGAGTACGAGGCAGATCGGAGGTCCGGTTGAATCCGCAATACACGCAGCTATTGATACAGACATTGGAAACATACAGCGGCTCAAACAACGCGATCGTTTTGCCGAATCGCTGACAGGTCAGCATCCGGGCCTGCTGAGCCATCGGCTCCAGAAAATCCCGAGCCGCCGGGGACAGCAGACGCACGAGGCGGTGAATCGAGTAGCGTCCCGGCGGGGTTTCCAGTTCCGCCAGAACATCCTGGGAAGTGACCTGATCGAGAGCGTTTTTCCAATACCCGCGTGAACCATCCAGTCGTAACTGGGATAATTGAGTCTTGATATCCATCATACCCTATTCATTTCGCAAAAAACCAGTCAGAGGACTGGATGCACTGGCCCGATGACTTTGAACAGCCAGGCCGGATTGATAGGCCAGCCGCCCCGCCTCCACCGCCAGCTTGAACGCCGATGCCATCGCAATCGGGTCCGCTGCGGCGGCAATAGCGGTATTGACTAAGACTGCATCAGCGCCCATTTCCATCGCCTCTGCCGCGTGAGACGGCGCCCCAAGGCCGGCATCGACTACGACCGGAACGGTGGCCTGCTCGATAATTATGCCTATCGCATCACGGGTTTTGATTCCCTTATTAGAGCCAATGGGAGCCGCCAGCGGCATGACCGTCGCGGTGCCAATATCCTGAAGCTTTTTGGCCAGAATCGGGTCGGCGTTGATATACGGCAGAACAATAAATCCTTCCTTGACCAGTTCGGCGGCGGCTTTGAGCGTTTCCTCGCCATCGGGCAGCAGATAATACGGGTCCGGAGTGACTTCTAATTTAACCCAGGCGATTCCCGTCGCGGCACGTGCCAGACGCGCCAGCCGAACCGCTTCGGCGGCATCGCGGGCGCCGGAGGTATTGGGCAGCAGCAGATACTTTTTCCGGTCAATCGCGGCCAGCAGATTATCGTTGGGATTATCGATATCCACCCGACGCAAAGCCACGGTGACCATCTGGGTTCCGGAGGCCTCGATCGACTGTGCCATAATAGCATTGGATGCATATTTGCCGGTTCCAATGAATAATCGCGATTCAAATTCCTGACCTGCAATAACCAGTGTGTCCATAATCTTTGCCTTTTTCAACTACTTCAAAAAGTGGTGTACATCTATCCGCCGCCAACAAAACGCACCAACTCAATGACGGCATCGTCTTTCAGCTCTGTCTGACCAAATGCGGTGCGAGGGATAATCCGTCCGTCCACTTCAGCAACGACAGTGGCCTGATCGATATGCAGCAGCTTGAGCAGTTCACTGAGTGTGGAGGGAAGCTGATCGCCAAAATCGCGAACCTGACCATTAATTCTCAATCGTTTGTCCATGTACCGCCTCGCAATAGCATAAAGTTCAATTCATTCAACAGGATCTCGGTGATGGCATTAGCCTGATGATAGGCGGCGATCCCCACCCGCCCCGCTGTCAGCGGAACGCCGGGGCCGGTTCCCGAGACACCGTCGCCAATAAATACCAGCCTGGGTGAAAGACGCGTGGTGGTTATCTCATTGCTTCGGCCAAAACCCGCCAGGCCGCTGACTGTCACCACAATCGTTTTTTTCATCTTTGACAGGACTGTCTCAACAATCATCTGTTTTTGATCGGCCCGGTCAAAACATTCAGCAATAATATGCGCCCCGGCAAATACCTGTGGAATATTATCCGGATTCAAACGTATTTTGTGCCCGACCAGATTAGCATCCGGATCAATCCGGCGAAGATTCTCTATGGACGCATCAACCTTGTGAATCCCCACCTGGTCATGAAAATAATTCTGGCGGTTCAGGTTGCTTTCTTCCACGGCATCAAAATCGGCCAAAATCAGCTTGCCCACCCGCAGCCGCGTCAGCGCAGCCGCCACATTGGACCCCAGCCCTCCCAGGCCCGCGATCCCAACGACTGCATTTCTCAGCTCAAAAAATGGACAAGGCATTTTGGCCATTGGTTCTACCTCAAATTTTTCGATCCATATGCATCAGGTCAAAAAAAAACGCCCCTGGCAACCAGGGGCGTCAATTCACAATCCCTGTGCCTCCCTTCGCCGGCATTAACCGGATCAGGTTCAAAGGGTCTCCCGCAGGATTCTCAGCTCGGCCATCAGCCAAGCTCCCCTGACACATTATAAGTATTTACGTGCCATCTTAGCAAAAGGTTGAAAAATAGCAATCATTTTTAAAACTAAGATTATTAAAGATTTGCATTGTCGTTATTTTTCAACCTGACATCTTGAAAAAAAGCCCGAAAACTCCACATTTCACCTCTTGCCTGAATAGTAAATTAGCGTACAATGTGGAAAATTTATACCCAATATGATAGTCATTGCGGGTCAGGAAAAATCCTTTTGGGATTTATGATAGCTAAAAAAAATAATTCAGCGGTTTTTATCCGTGAATTTTTAAAGAATCCACGACAAATTGGGGCGATCTCTCCCAGTTCCCCCTATTTGACTGCCGAGATTGTCCGTCAGGCTGGGGTCAAAAAGGCCCGAACTATCGTGGAATTTGGACCCGGAACAGGCTCTTTTACGCGGGAAATCCTCCGGAAAAAGCAGAAGTCGGCTTTTTTTGTTGGAATCGAAGCCAATTCCAGGCTTGTTGAAATCCTCAAACAGGAACTGCCCGAGGCGACGATTCTTGCGGATTCTGCGGAAAATACCCGTAAAATCCTCACCGATTATCACCAGAACGAGGCGGACTGCATCGTATCCGGCCTGCCGTGGGCTTCGTTTCCGCCTGAGCTTCAGGATAAACTGCTCAATGCGGCGATGGAATCCCTTCGTCCCGGCGGACGATTTGCCACCTTTGCCTATCTGCAAGGGCTGCTATTACCCTCGGGTCAGCGGTTCCGTAAAAAATTGCGCGAGACTTTTTCCAGAGTCCATATCGGCCGGATTATCTGGAGAAATCTGCCGGCAGCGTTTGTTTATCGCTGTATAAAATAACTGTAACCTCCAGTAATCACGAGTCATCTTTGTAAAGAAGGCTTTGCCTGTCGATAATAATTGCGGATTGGCCGCTAAGGCAAGCCATAAAGACGTCGATAACAGGGTTATAAACCATTTCTGGAGACGAACTTATGAATCGAAGAGACTTTGTAGCCACAACGCTGGCTACCGCAGGGCTTACCTCTTTACCTCTGGCGGCATCGGCCATCGCCCAGGAATCTTCCCCCACTGAAATCAAACCTTTCAAGCTCAAATATGCCCCCTCACTGGGAATGTTCCGAAATCATGCCGGCAACGACCCAATTGACAACATCAAATTCTGCTATGACCAGGGCTTCCGGGCGATTTTCGAGAATGGCATGATGGGTAAATCCCCGGAAGAACAGGAAAAAATCGCCAAAACACTGGCGGATTTGAAGATGGACCTGGGACCCTTTGTTCTGTATGCCGATTTCGGCAAGGCTTCGATGGTCTATAAAAGCGGCTCTGTCAAAGACATGCTGATCGACCTGATGAAAAAAGGCGTTGAATGCGCCAAACGGTGCAATGCCAAGACCGCCCTGCTGGTTCCGGGACGCTATGACCTGAGCATGGAATGGGGCTACCAGACGGCCAATGTGATTGACAACCTGCGGTACTGCATGGAGATTTGCGAACCGGCCAATATGGTGCTGGTCCTTGAGCCGCTGAATCCGTATGACCATTCCGGATTGTTTTTGACCAAAATGCCGCAGGCGTATGAAATCTGCCGGGCCGTCAACAGCCCCTGCTGCAAGATTGTCAATGATATGTATCACCAGCAGATTACCGAAGGCAACATTATCCCCAATATCGATCGGGCATGGAGCGAAATCGGGGCATTCCATATCGGCGACAATCCCGGCCGCAAAGAACCCACAACCGGTGAAATCAACTATCGCAATGTCTTTGCTCATATCCATAAAAAAGGCTACCAGGGAGTCCTGTGCATGGAACATGGAATCAGCAAGGGCGGCAAAGAAGGCGAACAGGCGCTGCTGGCGGCGTACCGCTGGTGTGATGACTTTGAAGTCTAAAATACGGAGGGATTCGACATGTGCAGAAAATCAGCATTCAACCTGTTGCTTGCGGCGGCGGTTGTGGCCTTGGCTGTCGGCGGCTGCGGCCAGAAACATCGCGTCTTTTCAGGTAAAGACCTCACCGGCTGGACGGCATATCCCGCCAACACCCTGGGCATCTGGTCGGTCAAGAATGGCGTCATCCGCTGCGAAGGCAAGCCCAACGGCTATATTCGCACAGAGCAGGAATACAGCAATTATCATCTCCATCTGGAATGGCGATGGGTCGAGACTCCCACCAACAGCGGCGTTCTGCTGCACACAACCGGGCCGGATACGGTCTGGCCCAATGCCATCGAAGCTCAGTTGATGAACAGCAATGCAGGGGATATTTACCTGATTGGCCAGGGTGTCTCGGTTGCCAAATTTGATATGACCATCGCCACCGATGAGAAAAACACCGTCAAACGTGTTCCCAAACAACTGGACAGCTCGGAAAATCCTGCGGGCGAATGGAATACCTATGACATCTTCTGCAAGAATGATTCCATCAAGCTGTTTGTCAATGGATTTCTCCAGAATGAAGTCACCAAAGCCAGCAAGACCACCGGCAGTATTTGTCTGCAAAGCGAAGGTTCGCCAATTGAGTTCAGAAACATTTATCTGGAACCCCTGAAATAAAGGATCGAGGTGCGGATATGACGGTACTATCGCGAAGAGATTTGCTCAAAGGAGCGGCAGCGGCTTCCGCAACGGCAATTCTGACATTGAATGGGGCGGTGTTTGCCGCCGGCGGCGACCGAATCGGCGTGGCCTTAATCGGCTGCGGCGGTCGGGGCACCGGTGCAGCCCTGGATTGCCTGACTGCCGATCCGTCCGTGGAGATTGTGGCCCTGGCGGATTTATTCAAGGACCGCCTTGAAAGCTGCCTGAAACAATTGCGAGAATCCCCTTTTGCCAACCGCATCAAAGTCACCGAAAATACCTGCTTCATCGGATTTGACGCCTATCAGAAAGCGGTCGCTGCAAACCAGGCCATGCTGGTCATCGAGGCCTGCCCGCCGCATTTTCGTCCGCTGCATGTGAAAGCCGCCATTGAGGCAGGCAAACACGTCTTTATGGAAAAACCCGCAGGCGTTGACCCGGCAGGCATTCGTTCGCTTCTGGCAACAGCCGACCTGGCCGACAGCAAAGGCCTTTCGATTACTGCCGGCACACAGCGGCGGCATCAGGCCCATTACATTGAAACGATCCGACGCATCGCAGACGGCCAAATCGGACAAATTCGCTCGGCCACCTGTTTCTGGAACGGCGCTGATATGCTGGGGTACTGGCAATGGTACGAAAAAAACAACCTGTCCGGAATGGAATGGCAGTGCCGCAACTGGCCATGGTACACCTGGCTTTCCGGGGATCATATCGTGGAACAGCATGTCCATAATCTGGATGTCGTGAACTGGGCCATCAACGGCCATCCCATCAGCGCCATGGGAATGGGAGGCCGGCAGCTCCGTACCCTCGGCAATATCTATGATCATTTTGCCGTGGATTTTGAATATGCCGACGGCGTCCGGGTTACCAGCATGTGCCGGCAGATCAACGGCTGCAGCGACCGGGTATGCGAATACATCATCGGCACCACCGGTGTCGCGTATCTGGACGGTTCCAACGGACGCATTGAAGGTGCAAAGCCCTGGACGTTTACCGGTCAGGGCGAAAATCCTTATGTCCAGGAGCACAAGGATTTGATTGCGGGAATTCGCTCCGGCAAACCGCTCAACGAAGCCCGTCATGTCGCAGAAAGCACCATGACAGCCATCCTGGGGCGAATGAGCGCCTATACCGGAAATGCATTGAAATGGGACTGGGCAATGAAAAGTTCCAAACTGGACTATACGCCCGAAAAATATGAGTTTATTGATATACCGGAACCCCAGGTGGCTATCCCCGGTAAGACAAAGTTAGTATAAATCATCTATTTGGAGGCATTATGAAACAAATCAGCTTCTCTCGACGTGACTTTTTGAAAAGCACCGCCGCGGTTTCTGCTGCGGCAGTGTTATCTCAGGCCGGGGCGGTCTATGCCGCAGGTCCTGAAAAAATCCGACTGGCCCTCGTCGGCTGCGGCGGACGCGGCAATGGCGCCCTGAGCGACTGCATCAACGCCGCCAAGTACCTGAACATTCCGGTGGAAATCGTGGCCCTGGCCGACCATTTTAAAGACCGGGCCTTGAAAACCGCCGAACAGCACGGCCTGTCGCCGGATATCTGCTTTGACGGTCCCGCCGGGTATAAAAAGGTAATGGAATCCATTGCCGATGTCGTTCTTCTGGTCACCCCGCCGGCGTTCCGGCCTACTCAGTTCGAAGCCGCCATCAATGCCGGCAAGCATGTCTTTATGGAAAAACCCGTCGCCGTGGATGCCCCGGGTGCCCGCAAAATCATGGAAGTCGGCGAAATCGCCAAACAGAAGAAACTGTGCGTTGTCGCCGGCACGCAGCGCCGGTATGCGGCAAACTATCGCAAGACCAAATTCGCGATTGAACAGGGCGCCCTCGGGCCGATTCTCGGCGGTGCGGTGTACTGGTGCGGCGGCAAACTGTGGCACCAGGAACGCAGAGACGGCGAAAGCGATGCCGATTACATGGTCCGCAACTGGGTCAGCTTTACCGAAATGTCCGGCGATCACATCGTCGAACAGCATATTCACAATATCGATATCGCCAACTGGTTCATCGGACGCACTCCCAAACTGGCAATCGGTTTCGGCGGACGCGCCCGCCGAAAGACCGGCAACCAGTTCGATTTCTTCAATGTCGATTTCGATTACGATGAAGGCTGCCGGATTCACAGCATGTGCCGCCAGGTGAACGGCTGCTACAATCAGGTCTCCGAACTGTTCACCGGCTCCAACGGCACCACCTACGGTTCCGGCCCGGTCAAACTCATCAAAGCCGTGGACATCAAGTATCCGGATTACGAACAGGCCAACGGCAGCGAAATGGTGCAGGAACACGTCGAACTGCTGCGGGGCATCATTGACGGCAAACCCATCAATGCCGCCAAAGATGTGGCCGAATCCACACTGACCGCCATTATGGGCCGAATCAGCGCTTACACCGGTCAATTGGTCCGCTGGCGTGATCTGACTGATGCGTCCTCCAATTCCCCGTGGTACAACCTCAAACTCACACCCGGTTCGGAAGAGTTTGAAAACGGCACCGTCAAAGCCCCTGCGGATGATGTCATAGCCATCCCCGGCCAGGCTTAAACCGCCGGATTGCATCAACGATAAAAGGCTGTGTCCTGCGACACAGCCTTTTTTTGCGGCTTTGATACCCCCCGCCCCCTATTTTGAAGTAATTTTAACCGGCTTGCATAAATAGTCTTTTTTGCAAGCGGTTCTCCCGCATTTTTTACATAGATAGTTTGCTGGCAGAATATACGCGATAAAACTTTCAATATCCTCTTTGGGAAGCTCCTTTTTGACTAATTTACACACTTTTTTGCTCATAACCATCCTGTTTTTAAATGTCTTTCCAGGTTATACAACACAAGATGTAAAAAAGTTCATCTGGATATAATCCGTTACTCAGCCACAATAATATTGGGTTGTATTGCATGGGCCCCGTCCATGGAAATCATCAGAAAGCATTTCCTGCTATACAATATCCACAGTGCGACCAAGTACCTTTACCAGCAGATCCGCTTTGGCTTTGCCATTACGCAGTTCCTCCAAAGCAGACCCTGTTTTATCACAATGAATGATAATCCGTCCGGCATCGATTTGCACGGTCAGGCCGGAGATGGCGTTGACATGCCCCCGGTCCAGGCCATCGGCCAGCCGTACCATACCAGCCAGAAGCCGGACTTTATATCGCTCAGATTCTTTCATTTCGCCATAATAGGGATGCTCCTGTTCCGGCAAGGCTTTGCGGTGATATCGGGCAATCAGAGCCACCATAATCCGCTGAGTCTGATCCAGCGGCATTGTAATATCCTCCAGTATCATCCGCATCGATGTTTTATGATGCCTGGCTTGCCCTTCGGCCCAGCCGATATCGTGAAGTACCCCGCCGCAGGTCAGCAGGAATCGTTCCGATTCGGTCAATCCATGCAGCGGCTGAAGCTGGTCAAACAACAGTTCAGCAAGCCGGGTCACTTGTTCGCTGTGGCCCTGCTCATATCGGCATTGCCGAGCAAACTGTCTAACTGCATGAATCTGCTTCTGATACACCCCTGCAACTCGCATCTTGTCGGGTCTCTGTGCCGGTTTCATCCTGCACCTCCTGCCTGATGCTCAACAGCAATTGCAGCTTCTGCATGGCCTCTGACACCAGATTCTGACGTTCCGGAAGTCCGCAAATATGGTCAAACAAAGTCCGTCGGCATTCGCTCCGCGTCTGACGGAGATGCTCCAGACCGGGACGCAGCCTGCCGAATGCCCGTGTCGAACCGGAAAATTCCTGCATGCGCCGTTTTTCCGCGGATTCAAATTCGTCCAGCATGATATGCCACACATCACAATCGTGAAGCTCCCCCAGTAACGTCTGATAGGTCCTGGCGGCCTGCAGCAACTGGGCAAGTCCTCCCCGGCTCATTTCATTTCCGATTTCCAGCAGATAACGGAATCGCTTGACGGCAATTCGCAGAGCATGGTGGCCGGCTGCATCTTCGACATCGCCAAGTGCGGCTTCCCGTTTGGTCAATTCCTGTGCCTGGTGGAGACAGCAATCCATGAAATGTCCGACAAACACCTGCCTGGATTCGGTCCCGCTGGAGGTCTCCAGCAGATACAGCAGTTTCTCGCATTGCAGGCGGATATTCATCAAAATCTGTTTTTTCTGGAATTGCTTTGCGGTTTTCAGCAGTTTCTTCTGAATTGCCTGACGCTGCTGACCCAGCCGGAAACACAGCCGTTCGATACCGGGACGTATTCGTTTCTGTTCAGAACTCAATCCGCTCAGGACATCCTCCAAAAAAAGAATATGAACATCAAGATCGCGGGCGGGTCCCAGTTTCTTCAGCAGTCGCCTGGTTGCCTTGCTCCAGTCGTCCAGGATATCCGATTCGATATATGTCTCCAGGAGCATAAATCCCTGCCGCAGTCGTCTGCATGAGACGCGTGCCTGGTGAATCTGCTCGGGATCATCCATCTGATCCAGACTCCCCAGATGCAGCTCCAGCTTCTCGACCTGCTTATTCATCCAGGCACAGGCAAGCCGCAGCATCTGATTCCTGTTCTCATCCATCATCTTCAGTTCCTGCTTTCAATCCGCACAATACCTCAAGGCGTTCCTTGTGTACTGATCCGACTTGAAATTTCCCGTTTCGTCGCGACGATTGTGGCTCAAGCCTCTGCGCCTGAGAACAATTCAGCCTCCGCCTCCGGCGGTTTCCATCATTTTAATTTTTGCTCTTTGATTTTTGTTCTGCTTCTATACCCGTTGGGTATATCCATGACCGGCACAACGAAACCTATTCCAGCCAGGATGCACCAATCGACACATCCACTTTCAGCGGAACATCCAGCGTCAGAGCACTATTCATCGCGGAAGCAATCCACTCGGCATGCTTGTCTGCTTCTGTTTTCGGCAATTCAAAGACCAGTTCATCGTGAATCTGCAGAATCATCCGAATCGGCATCTTTTCTTTTTCAATGCGCCGCTGGATGGACACCATCGCCACCTTGATTAAATCCGCCGCCGAGCCTTGAATCACGGTATTGACCGTCAGGCGTTCGGCCAGTGAACGGACAGTAAAGTTTTTACTGGTCAGACCCGTGATGGGACGACGCCGGCCTAAAATGGTTTCGGCGAACCCCCGCTTGGACGCCTTGTCGATTTCACCGTCCATAAATTTACGAATGGAAGGATACCGGCTATAATAATCGTCGATAAATCGTTTGGCCTCGGCCTGGCTGATGCCGATTGTCTGCGACAGACCGTAAGGCCCCTGCCCATAGATAATGCCGAAATTGACCGCCTTGGCCCGGCCGCGCATTTCCGATGTAACCTCCCCCGCCTCAACGCCGTAAATCTGCGACGCCACAAAAGTATGAATGTCCATATCCTCGGAAAACGCCTTTAACAGCGCAGCATCCCGGGAAAAATGAGCCAGCAGCCGCAGCTCAATCTGGGAATAGTCGGCACTGAGGATGCACCCATGCGTGCGGTCTGCCGGAACAAAAGCCGAACGGATTTGCCGCCCCAGTTCGGTACGCACAGGAATATTCTGCAAATTCGGGTCCGACGAACTCAGCCGCCCTGTCGCGGTAATCGTCTGGTTAAACGAGGCATGAAGCCGCTGGGTTCTGGGATTGATCATCAGCGGCAGCTTGTCGAGGTAGGTATTCTGCAGCTTGACAAGCTGGCGGTATTCCAGCACCAGCGGAACAATCGGATGCTGGCCGGATAACTGTTCAAGGACATCGGCATCCGTACTGCGCTGGGTTTTGCCCTGACGAATGCTCTGCAGGCCAAGCCGGTCAAATAAGACCTCGGCAAGCTGTTTGGTTGAATCAATATTAAACGGAAAGCCCGCCTGCTGATAGATTTTGTCAGCCAGTTCATCAATTTGCTTGTTAATCGCACGCGACATCGTACGCAGCAGGTCGCAATCCAGCGAGACCCCATGGGCTTCCATTCGAGCCAGCACCTGCATCAGCGGCATTTCCACCTCTTCAAACAATTTCTTTATCGCAGGCTGGCCATCCAGGCGAGTCGATAAATACTGCCATAACTGCCAGGTCACGTCCGCATCTTCCGCTGCATAGTCGCAGGCCGCGACAGTATCGACCATATCAAAGGTAATCTGGTTTTTGCCCTTGCCAATGAGGTCGCTGATCGGTATTGGGATATAATTCAGATAATCTCTGGCCATCGCATCCATCGAATGGCTCGACCGGTCGGCATGAAGGCAATACGAGGCAATCATCGTATCAAAGGCCCCGCCCGGAGCAATCGTCAGAGGCATTCCGGCATTTTCAAGCACAAGCATATCATATTTAAGATTCTGCCCGATTTTGTAGCGTTTGGCATCGGCCAGCACAGCAGCCAATACAGGACGGATTTTGTTCAAATCCAGCCGGCCCTGCCCTAACGGAGCCTTCACCGGCAGATAATAGGCTTCATGCTCCTTCCAGCAGAAACTCATCCCAACCAGGTCCGCCCGCATGGGATCAATCGATGTCGTTTCCGTATCCACCGCAAACGCCGCCTGCTGCTCCAAATTATGATAAAAGCTGTTAAATTTTTCGAGTGTATCAATCAGATGATATTGTTTGTCTGTCCGTTTGGCCGGATCGTCCCCACTCATCGCAAAGAGCATTCCCTGTCCGCCGGCACTGCCTGCGGATTCTGCGGCTTTAGGCTTGTCTATCTGGGCTTTTGCTTCCGAAGGCTTGATATCAAGCTGACTCAGCAGCCGGATAAAGCCCAGTTCCTTAAACAAAGACGCCAGTTTTTCCCGGTTTGGCTCCGTGACAGCAAACGACTTTTCATCGAATGCAATCGGCGCATTACAGTCAATCGTCACCAGCTTTTGACTGAGGAAAGCAAGGTCTTTATTGTTCCGGAGGTTGTCGCCCCGTTTCCCCTTGATTTCGTCGGCATGCCGATATAGTTCTTCCAGCGAACCATACTTCTGAATCCACTCCAGTGCCGTTTTGGGCCCGACATCAGGCACCCCCGGAACATTGTCCGAGGCATCCCCCTGCAAAGCAAGTACATCAATAAACTGCCGGGGCAAAAGATTGATCTCTTCGTGCATTTTTTGCAGGTCGGTCTTCTGGCCGGTTTTGATGTCATAGGTCGCAACGCAATCCCCGACCAATTGCAGCATATCCTTATCTTTGGAACAGATATACGCATAAACACCGGCCTTGGCAGCTTTGCTCGCCAGTGTTCCAATAATATCATCCGCCTCCCAGCCATCGACCCTGAGCATGGGGATATTCAAGGCCTCCAATATCTGCTCAATCCGGTTAATCTGGGACGGCATGTCCTCAGGCATTGGCGGGCGATGTGCCTTGTATTCCGGATAGATTTTAGTACGAAAACTCGGCGTTTTAGAGTCCATCGCCACCACCAGCATATCCGGCTTTTCACGGTCCAGTAATCCCAGTAATGCAGTCGTGAACACAAAAACAGCTTTTGTTGGCTCCCCCGATGGACTATTCAGCGGCCGCATCGGGGCGTAGTACGCCGCATAAATATGCGCATGCCCATCGATAATAAATAGTTTTTTTGTCTCCTTAGTCATGCTTCCAACTATACAGGGATTGTGGATGATTGTGAAACCATTTTCTGATATTTTTGTTGCACCAAATAGGACAAAATACTCATGTATCGCTTTCAAAAAGTATCCTGATAGGACAAAACACAAAAAAGAAGGTTGCTTGCCCCCGCCATCTGTGCTATATTTATCTATCTTTTAAACACAACGAACATCCACTCCGGTATCAACCCGAAAGGATGCGATAGAGGTCTTTTTGTTTTTAATCAAATTTATGGAGTAATATATGAAGCGAAAAATGGTAACAATTGACGGTAATCAGGCAGCAGCGCATGTCGCGCATGCCACCAATGAGGTAATCGCGATTTATCCGATTACCCCCAGCTCACCGATGGGTGAAATCTCGGACGCCAAAACAGCGGCCAATCAGCCCAATATCTGGGGAACGATTCCTTCCGTGACGGAAATGCAGTCCGAAGGCGGAGCCGCCGGTGCTGTCCACGGCGCCCTGGCCAGCGGTGCATTGACCACCACATTTACGGCATCACAGGGTTTGCTGCTGATGATTCCGAATATGTATAAAATCGCCGGCGAATTGCTGCCGACAGTGTTCCATGTGACCGCTCGCTCGCTGGCCTGTCAGGCCCTGAGCATCTTCGGAGACCATTCCGACGTGATGGCCTGCCGCCAGACCGGCTTTGCCATGCTGGCCTCAGCCAACGTTCAGGAAGCCATGGACTTTGCCCTGATCGCTCAGCAGGCAACCCTGGCTTCTCGTGTCCCCTTCCTGCATTTCTTTGACGGCTTCCGCACCAGCCACGAAGTGCAAAAAGTCGAAGAACTGACCTATGATGATATGCGGGCCATGATTGACGACAAGCTCGTCGCCGCACACAAAGCCCGTGCCTTGTCGCCCGACCATCCCATGATGAGCGGTACCGCCCAGAACCCCGACGTCTATTTCCAGGGCCGTGAAACCGTCAATAAATTCTACCAGGCTGTTCCGGGGATTGTGGAACAGACCATGAATCAGTTTGCCAAAATCGCCGGTCGTCAATACAAGCTGTTTGATTACTACGGCGCCCCCGATGCGGAAAAAGTGATCGTGATTATGTGCTCGGGCAGTGAGACCGTCCGCGAAACCGTGGAATACCTCGTCGCCAGGGGTGAAAAGGTCGGTGTGATTGTGGTTCGCCTGTATCGTCCGTTCAGCAATGAACACTTTGCGATGGCCCTGCCCAAGACCTGCTACAAACTGGCCGTTCTGGACCGCACCAAGGAACCGGGATCCATCGGCGAACCGCTCTACCTGGATATCCGCACCGCCTTCGGCGAACTGATGAGCGAACGGAAAATTCACCTCGATAAATATCCCGTGGTTGTCGGCGGACGGTACGGTCTGGGCAGCAAGGAATTTACACCCGCGATGGCCAAGGCTGTCTTTGACAACCTCGATCAGAAACAACCGAAAAATCATTTCACCGTGGGTATCAATGATGACGTCTGCCATACCAGCCTTCCTGTCGATGAATCCTTCGACACCGGCCAGAAAGTGTATTCGGCCATGTTCTTCGGCCTCGGCTCGGATGGCACCGTTGGCGCCAACAAAAACAGCATCAAGATTATCGGCGAAGAGACCGACAATTACTGCCAGGGCTACTTCGTGTACGATTCCAAGAAAGCCGGCACCATGACCGTCTCCCACCTGCGTTTCGGCAAAGACCTGATTCGCAGCCCGTACTTAGTCAGCAAGGCGGACTTCGTTGCCTGCCACAATCCCAGCTTCCTTGAAAAATACGACATGCTGGCCAGTGCCAAAGTCGGCGGCACCTTCCTGCTGACCAGCCTCGAAAGCCCGGACAAAGTCTGGGATTCGCTGCCTGCCGAAGTGCAGAAGCACCTCATCGATAAGAAAATGAAATTCTATGTCATCGATGCCATCCGCATCGCCGAAGAACTCGGCCTCGGTGCCCGCATCAATGTCATCATGCAGACAGCTTTCTTCAAAATCAGCAACGTCATTGATCCGCAAATCGCAGTGGACTCCATCAAGGGCGCAATCAAAAAGAGCTACGGCAAGAAGGGCGAAAAAGTCGTCGCCATGAACAATGCCGCCGTGGATGCCGCGCTGGATAAAATTTACGAAGTCAAGGTGCCTGCGAAGGTGACCAGCAAGAGCCACATCGCCGCCGCAGTGCCCGCCGATGCTCCTGAATTCGTCAAGGAAGTCACCGGCGAAATTCTTGCCGGCCGCGGCGACAAGCTGCCGGTCAGCAAAATGCCCGTGGACGGCAAATTCCCCACCGGCACCACCAAATACGAAAAACGAAATATCGCCGTGCACATTCCCGCTTGGGAACCCCATCTTTGCATTCAGTGCGGCCGCTGCTCGCTGGTCTGCCCGCATGCCGCGATTCGGATTAAAGCCTATGACCCCAAATTCGCCGAAAAGGCCCCCAAGACCTTCAAGTGTGCTGAAGCCAAAGGCAAAGAGTTTGCCGGCATGAAGTTCACCGTCCAGGTGGCCCCGGAAGACTGCACCGGCTGCGCCGCCTGCGTCCTGAACTGCCCGGTCGAGGAAAAAGACGCCAACAAGCAGCCGACCGGACGCAAGGCCATTAATATGGCCCTGCAGGAACCCCTGCGGCTCAACGAACGCGACAACTTCAATTACTTCCTGTCGATTCCGGACACCGACCCGAACAAGTACAAGCTCAATTCCGTCAAGGGCAGCCAGCTTGTCCCGGCCCTGTTTGAATTCTCCGGTGCCTGCGCCGGCTGCGGCGAAACCGCGTATGTCAAACTGCTCAGCCAATTGTTCGGTGACCGCGCCCTGATTGCCAATGCAACAGGCTGCTCCTCCATTTATGGCGGCAATCTGCCGACCACTCCCTATACCAAACGCGGTGACGGGCGTGGTCCTGCCTGGTCCAACAGCTTGTTTGAAGACAATGCCGAATACGGCCTTGGAATGCGTCTGGCCGTCAATAAGTTCAAAGGCTTTGCCGCCGAACTGCTGAACAAAGTCGCAGCCGCCGGTTGTGTCGATAAAGCCCTGGCCGAAGAAATCAAGGCCGGACTGAATACTCAGAAAGAACAGGCCGGTATTGAAGCCCAGCGTGCCCGCGTGGACAAACTCAAAGCCGCCTGCACCAAGAGCGACTGCAAGGACTGCAAACAGCTTTTGACCGTGGCCGATTACCTGGTCGAAAAGAGCGTCTGGATCATCGGCGGTGACGGATGGGCCTACGACATTGGTTACGGCGGTCTGGATCACGTTCTGGCCAGCGGTGAAAATGTCAACGTCCTGGTCCTCGACACCGAAGTGTACTCCAACACCGGCGGTCAGATGTCCAAATCCACCCCGCGCGGTGCCGTCGCCCAGTTTGCCGCCGGCGGAAAACGGATGCCCAAGAAAGATTTTGGTATGATTTCGATGACTTATGGCGGGATTTATGTCGCCTGCATCTCCATCGGCGCCGACCCGAATCAGGCCGTCAAGGCATTCGTCGAAGCCGAAAGCTACGACGGACCGTCCATTATCCTGGCCTACAGCCATTGCATTGCCCACGGCATCGATATGGCGACTGGCTATAATGAACAGAAAAAGGCGGTCGCCTGCGGCCACTGGCCCTTGTATCGGTTCGACCCGCGACTGGCCAACGAAGGCAAGAATCCGCTGCAGCTCGACTCCAAAGCACCGAGCATGGACTTCGCGGAATATGCCTATGGTCAGAACCGCTACCGGACACTCAAACAGTCCAAGCCCGAAGTGGCAGCAGCCCTGATGGAACAGGCAAAACAGGATACACAGAATAAGTATTCTCGCCTCGAAAAGCTGTCTAAGCTGTAAAAATTTAAGACTCCGTCTTATATCGGCCCTGTAATAAACTTGCAGGGCCGTTTTTTTTGGTTTATACTAAAATCAAACGAATTCATCGGAAATCAGATATTCAATGTGTTAAGGAGTAGATATGCGAGGCAAGTATCAATTTCTGCTGTTCATCGCTTCTATCGCCGTCTGCGGCTGTCAGTCAAACCAGACACCATCCGCTGAGCAGGTGACATCCGCAAAACAAGCCCATCTGAAGATGACCTGTCATGTGAACTTCTATCAGGGCAACTCCCTTTATGTCACCGAGCAGGAACATCTGTTCACACCGTCTTCCCAAAGCCTTCAAATCAGCTCCAAAGAACCCTCGGGGCGATACATCTGGTCATTACAGGGCGAACAATACAGCGTTAAAAATCCGACAACCAGCAAAACCCATGAAGACCTCTATAATAAGGCCTATCTCCAGGCTATTTATTATGGCATGATGTCTTCAGCACAACTGCTTACCGACAGTCATGCAGTTGAGGAAGAAACGGTACGTATCGAAGGGAAATGGTATATTCCCTATCTTCTCACCACACAAGACGCGAAAATTCGTTTGATGAAAAATAAATTCAATGACCGGTTTGAACAAGTCATTCTCCAGAAAGACAACCAAATACATCAGGTATTGTGTTATAATCTTCGTTTCGATAAGGATTTAAATAATAATTTACCCAGAACTATTGATATTTTTGACGCCACAGACGGCCTGTCCTACAAAAAGCTGCTTGTTAAAGTCCAATACGACTCCGTCAGCGTCACAAAATAATCCTGCCTCTCTTGTTTTTCCGTGACTTTGGAAAAGGCGAAACATGCATTATCAATATAGAAAGTGGATAGATTATTGCTCGTTCTATCAAAAAAAGGCTTGTCAAAAGATATTTTTTCTCGTAAAAATACGTTAGAAAAACTGACCTAAGTCTGTGGTATTACTATATTTTTAGAATTAAGAGGTCGCATTTAACGACCGAAGTAATAACGTGCAGTATCGCTGTATGTGCAAGTTTGGACTCTGTAACGGCCGATGGGCCGATAAACAATAATAAAATAATTTTATAAAGGATTGTAAAAGCGATGGGTAAAACAAGGGCCTTTTTTACAATCGTCGTTGTATGTACTTTGTTAAACGGCTGTTACAACGACATTCTCGACCCTACGCAATTAGGACGTTTCGAGCCGACTCCCACAGTCAATGTCATTCTGGATTCGCTGGGCGTGGCGGATGAACCCTCCCCCACGTATGAAGGGGCCGAAGATCCAAAACCCGAAGACCTGGTGGATATCGAAACGGACTACGTGTTCGGTTCCGGCGACATTGTTCGCATCAGCATTTTCGAGTTATATCAGCCCGGCCAGACGTACGTCAACGATTACGTTGTCACTGAAACCGGACGCATTTCCATACCGGATGTCGGACAGGTTCAGGCCGCGGGGCTGACAGAAGCCCAGTTGGAACAGGAAGTCCGGGATATCTTGTCACCGGCTATTCTGAAAAATCCATCCGTTACGGTTCTTTTGCTGAACTCCGAATCCCGGTACTTCTCGATTGTTGGCCAGGGTGTCGGCCAATCGGCCCGGTTTCAGATCCCGCGTTATTCCTTCCGCCTGACCGATGCCATTGCGTTGGCCGGCGGTGTGGCGGAATTCAATGTCAGCTATATTTACGTCTCGCGGGATGTTGTGGTGCAGAATACTGCACTCGCTTCGGAACCCGCTCCGGCACCCGCTCCGGCAACGGAGATTACCCCTGCCGAACCCAAAATCGAAATGACTCCCGTCGAGCCGAAAAAACCCAGTGCCGAAGACGAACTGCTGAATATTATTGCTCCGGCGGTGGCCTCCCAGAAAAGCGGCCTCATGTTCACGACCGCAGAAATGGCAGCCACACAGCAATTAGAGTCTCTGGCAATGCCGCAGGAACTCGATCCGGTTCAAACCCCTCCGACACAGCCGGTCAATGAACCGGAGACAGCCCCCGCCACCCAGCCGCAATCCGAACAGGTCAAGTGGATCTTTGAGGATGGCAAATGGAAGCCGGTTCGTGCAGGCGGCCAGGTACAGCTAACACCGCAGCCGACCGTCCCGGTCTCGCAGCAGCAGGTTGAGAAACCGCTTGGGCCGACCGTCCAGGAACCCATCTCCCGCGGATTTGGAGTTGATGCCATCGGTTCCAAAAACAAGTCAACCCGTGTCATGCGTATTCCAGTGGATCGACTGCTGGCCGGGGATCCCCGCTACAACATCGCCATCCGTCCCGGCGATCGCATCACCGTTCCCGTGGACCTGATTGGTGAATTCTGGGTTGCCGGCAACGTCAATGCCCAGGGATCCATCGCCATCACCGGACGTCCCATTACCCTCAAAATGGCGATTGCTTCAGCCGGCGGATTAAACGGCATTGCCGCTCCCCAAAAAGTGGAAGTCGTCCGCCGTATCGGTAAAAACAAGGCCGGCATGATGCAGGAACAAATCGTGATGGTGGACCTGAAAAAAATATCCCAGGGCCTTCAGCCTGACTTTTTCATCAAACCCTATGACCTGATCAACGTAGGTACTACGGGAACAAGCAGATGGCTGTTGGAATTGCGCAATGGCTTTCGTGCAACGTATGGTTTTGGCTTTATCTATGACCGTAACTTTGGGGAATTGGATGCCGGGGGAAACCCCATCCCTGGTCATATATTTTAATGATAGGCCATTTGTCTGAATATGATGACTCAATTATCTACAAGCCAAACCCAACTGTCTTGCCAGACTCCGGGGCGTGAATACCGCTGGACGGATATCCCGGCTGCGGTCTGGATACAGATTGCAGTCCTGGCGATTCTGTTCGGATGGTTTTTCGGACAGGATTTGTGGGGCATGGTCCATCGATGGATCAATGACTCAAGCTGGTCGCATGGTTTTCTGATTCCATTGTTCAGTCTTTACTTTCTGCATCAGAAAAAAGACCTGCTTTTGTCCAATTCCTATCAGCCGAACTGGAAATTGGGGATTCCCGTCCTGATTTTCTTTTTATTGCTGTACCCGCTGAACATTGTCCAGTTTAAGTTTGCCTATGGCCGCCCTATCCTGATGGTGGGAACACTGGGAGCGATGGTCTTGTTTCTGGGCGGATGGAGCCTGCTGCGTCTGACCTGGCTGCCGGTGGGTTTTCTGTTTTTTGCGATCCCGCTGCCCGACCGTCTGTATTCTCAGATGACGATCCCCCTGCGGCAGATGGCGGCGGTCGCTGCAACCTGGGTATTAAACCTGATTCCGAATCTGACTGCCACCGCCAACGGTGTGGTCATTGATGTCGTTTACAAGGGACAACTGCTTTCGCCCGGCCTGGATGTCGCCGAGGCCTGCAGCGGCATGCGGCTGCTGATGGCTTTTGTCGCCCTGGGGGTGGCCATGGCCTATCTGCACGAACGACCCATCTGGCAGCGGCTGGTCCTGCTGCTCAGCACCATTCCGATTGCCATTCTGTGCAACGTGGTCCGCGTCACTATCACCGGTTTGATTTATATCCTGTGGAATCCCGAGTATGCCAAAGGGATCTATCACGACATGCTGGGACTGATGATGCTGCCGCTGGCGTTTGGATTTTACGGGATTCTGGCCTGGCTGATGGGCAATTTATATACCGATGAAGAGGATGTCCAGTCCGACCTGATTATCCGGCGCATCGAATCTTCCATGGCAAAGGAGCCAAAGCCATGACCCGGCCCAACCAATCCCTGCTGAATCCGGCCTTTGTGGCCTGTGCTGTCATATTGGCTTTATTCGCGGCCACCAAAACCGTGATTATCCACGCACTGGGGGTTCATTTGACAAAACTGCCAATCCCCCTGAAAAAGCCGCTGGAACAGTTGGATGCCAAAAAGCTGGAGCCGTATATCGTTCGCAGCCGGGAAAAGATCGCCAATCAGGATGTGGTGGAAAGCCTGGGCACCGAAGAATATCTCAACTGGACCCTGGAAGACCCGCAGGCTCAAAGCGACAGCCCGACGAAGTATAGTACGCTGTTTATCACCTATTATACCGGCAATCCGGACATGGTGCCGCATGTGCCGGATGAGTGTTACGCCGGCAGCGGCAACACCAAACTCAGGGCCGATACCCTGTCCACGGAGATCACCTGGCCCGGACAGGAAAAGCCGGTTCCGATTTCCATGCAGTCGGTGCTGTTCAGCCGCCAGGAAAAAAACAGCCTGACCCCGGAAACCCAGTTTTCCGTTCAGTATTGCTTCAAAGCCAACGGCGAATTTTGCGGCAGTCGGACCGAAACCCGGGCGGTTCTGGGCAGCAACTTTTTTGTGAAGTACTCCTATTTTGCTAAAATAGAATGGAAGTTTTACGGCATGGACTATACCGGCCTGATTTATCCGAATCAGGAACAGATGATGCTGGCCAGCCAGAAATTGCTGGCCAAAGTGCTTCCCGTACTGGAAGAAGACCACTGGCCCGACTGGGACAAAGCCAAACGCGGCGAAATCATTGAACCATAGCCCATGCGACCTTTAACAGGAATCCTGAAGAATGGCAAAAAAGCTGAATAAAAAAATAGCCTATTCGTTATTGGCACTTTTGGTTGTCTGTATTGCAGGCGGCTCCGTTGTCGGGCTTCGGATGTGGCGGGAGCGAAATCCCGAATACAGCCTCGACAAGGCCCGCGAAGCATTCAAGAACCAGGATTTTCCAACCGCTGAACAGTTTTTCGGCAAGGCGTATGCCTACACCAAACTGGATGAGGACAAAATCGATATCCTGTTTGAGATGGCCGAATTCCATCTGACCAACACGGAAAAACATGAACCCAACTGGCGCAAGGCCCTGGGCTGCTGGCAGACCGTGCTCA
Organism: uncultured Pirellulales bacterium; assembly: GCA_964630775.1. GTDB lineage: Bacteria > Planctomycetota > Phycisphaerae > Sedimentisphaerales > Anaerohalosphaeraceae > Anaeroglomus. The sequence continues at coordinate 40,848 of CAZVYY010000030.1, forward strand.
ATGTCAATCCCAATCATCTCGAAGCCCGCCGGAAACTGATGGATTATTATTATCAGATGGGCGACAGCGGCGGCAGCGGTGCCTGGAAGATGGTTGAAGAGCATTCGTCCAAATTGCTCGAATCCTTCACAAAGACCCAGAAAGAGCCGGATATCGAGGTTCTGATGGCCAATGCACGGGCTTCGCTGGAAATCGCCCGCGTCGGCACGTCGGCCTTCCGCGAAGCACTGGTGACCAAAGCCATCACTGACCTGGAAACACTCAAAAAGAAAACCCCCGACAACGCCAGAATCTACGAATACCTCATCGAAGCCACCCTGCTCAAAGGTGAACTGGAATATCTCAAGGGAGCGGCCGAGCTGAAGGATAATACGTCGGCGTTCGCCTTAAAAACCGCCCGCGAAAAGGCACAGGAAGATGTCAAACAAATTATCCAGCAGGCCAGGGAAAACGCTTCCGATAAAAGTCTTGCCAATGCCTTCGCCCTCGAAATGCGTGTTCGGCAGGCCCAGTCCGACCCCAACCTGCTGCCTGCCGTTCGCAAAGAAGCCGAGGCGCTTGCGGCGGCTTTCCCCGACTCGGACCGCATCCATGCCATTGTCGCAACCTCTTACGAACTGCATGGTGCCATGGATCGCAGACAGGAACTCAACCTGGCCATCCAGAATATAGAAAAAGCCTTAAGTATCGCCACGGATAAAAAGGTCTCTCACGCCATGCGACTGGCATCGCTGTTGTATCGCACCGGCTCGTTTTATGGCGAAAAAGACCTGACCCTGCGAGCCATCAAAGAGGCAGAACAAGCCCTGGCCTATCCTGAATCCACCGTACTGCCCGGCCCCAGAGAAGGTGCCGCCCGCCAGAATCGCCTGATGATTCAGATATTCCTGGCAAGGTGTTATTTGGAGCAGACCCTGCTGGCCCGCGAATCCCAGGATAAAGCCTCGGAAACGGACTATCTGGCCAAAACCAAAACCACCGTCAGCAGCATCACCCAGGCTGTCGGCGAAAACAACCTCATGGCCAGACAATGGCAAGGCATGCAGCTTCTTGCCGAAGGACAAACCGACCAGGCCTTCCGTGCCCTGTATAAAATCTATCAGGAATATAAAGCCCTCGACAAGACCGGCGATTATTCCACCATCGATGCCCATCTGTGCTATGTGCTTTCCCGCATCGCCGCCCAGCAGCGATCCGTCGGCATGCAGCGGGAGTTTCTGGAGAAGGCCTTATATAATCAAAACAGTATCGCCCCCGAAAAACCGGGCGCCATTCTGGAATACGCCTCGGTCCTGCTGGAACTCCAGGGCGGACAGCGGGCCACCGATATCATCAAGTCGTATATGAACATCTACGGCAAAACCCCCATGGTCCAGATTATGCTGGCCAACGCCCTGATTCAGTCGGGCCAGTTCGAGCAGGTGGATGCCATTGTCAAGGATCTCGACCCGGATGATGTCCAGACCCTGCTGACCCGGCTGATGTCGGTGACCATGCAGGTTGGACGACTCCAGGGACAAATCAATCTGGGCGGTTCAACGGGAGCCTCTTCGGCCCAGCAGGCCCAACTGGCAAAGCTTCGCAGCCAGCAGGGTGAGTTGATCAAGCGCCTGATGGACAAGGCCCCGGACAAAATCGAGTCCGGAATTCTGGCCTCTTATTGCCGATATGCAATCGCCAATGACATCAAGGGAACCGCCGAACTGGTCGATCAGTATCTGGTCGCCTTCCCGACCAATACCACCGCCCAACTGCTCAAGCTGGAACTGGCTGAACCCGATCCCAAAGCGGTTTCCGCCAGCCGGCGGACGGAACTGATGGAACAGGTTCTGCTGCAGACTCAGGACCCCCTCCGGCGGGCGCTGGGGCTGGGGCAGCATTATCGTTCCGTCGGCAAAGTCGATCTGGCCAAAGAACACTATCAAAAAGCCTACCAACTGGCCCCGGACAATATCGAAGTCTGCAGCGGCTATTTCGGATTCCTGCTGGACCAGAAGGACATTAAAACCGCAGAGTCCATCTATCAGAAAATTCGTGACAAAAATCCCGACGGCTGCGAAGGCAACCTGTTTGCCGCCCAGCTTGAAATCGCCCGGAATAATTACACCGCCGCCCTGCGGCGTCTGGATGAGTGCCTTGCTCTTCGTCCCTCGCTGACGACAGCGGCCATCCTCAAAAGCCAGGTCTATCTCCAGCAGAAAAACTACACCGCCGCCGTCGAGAACGCCACCCAGGCATTTCAGATGGACCCCCAGAATGGAGTCGCCGCCAGGCAACTGGCCTCGTCGCTGTTCGAACGCAACCGCGACCTCGGAAGCAAGGTGACCGACCAGCAGCTTGCCGAAGCCGACCGTGCCGTGGGCCTGGCGATGGTGCTCAATCCGGGCGAATGGCAGCTCCAGAGCGTCTATGCTGAAACACTCTATCAGCAGGATCCCCAGCGGGCGCTGGCCATGCGGCAGGTGCTGCTGAAAAACAATCCGAACCCGACCAATGCCATCATGCTGGCCAACATGGCCATGCGGCAGGCCCAGGATGAAAAGGACCAGGCCAAACAGAGTGCCCTGCTGGAAATCGCCGGCAACGCCTATGAACAAGCCTGGCAGATGGCCCCATCCGACACGGCCGTTCAGACCGCGTATGCTGAATATCTGCGAATCACCAATCAGCGGCAGAAAGCCGTTGAGATGTTTGCCGGCAATGACAATATCCTGTGGCGGTTTTATTTGAGCGACAGCCAGTATGTCAAGGCCCTGGAGATTCTCGAAGCCGTCAACCAGAAAACGCCCGGCCAGATGGACGTCCTGCAGGGCCTGGTCGAAGCCCATCAGGGCCTGAATCAGTGGGATGCGATGAAGACCTATCTGGATATCCTGGCCCAGAAGGAACTGACCGTCGATCAGGAATTATGGCTGATCCAGAAATATCTCGATTCCGGGCATAATCAGCCCGCGGAAACCAAGCTGGCCAGCTTCCAGGAACGGCACCCCGACGACAACCGCGGCCTGCTGCTGGACGCATGGCTGGAGATGATGCGGGGCAATCTGGAGCTATCGCTGACCAAAACGCAGCGTTACCTGGAAAAAGACACCAACAGCGCCGGCGGATGGCGGCTCAAGGGCCGCATTCATCGCCTGATGGATCAGCCGCAGCAGGCCATCGACGCGCTGCAGCGCAGTAAATCCATTACGCCGGATTCGTCCGTTCGGATGGAACTTGCCACCCTTTACAGCCAGAGCAGGCAGATTGAAGCGGCCGCCGGGGAATTGAACACCGGCCTGAACGACCCCAAGGCGCCCCAGCAGCTTCGCCTGATGCTTGAAACGCTCTATCGGGAAAATAAACGCTATAATGATTTAAAGACATTCTATGCCAAAACACTCGAGAAATTCCCGGAAGATACCTTCTGGACCAGCCGGGCGGGGCTGTTCTATCTCGAACAGAAAGATTACCCCACAGCCCTGAAACTGCTGGAAACCTGTCTGAACCTGACCCAGAAAAAAGGCGTCAATGACCCGGCGGCTCTGGATAATTATCTGGGGGCGCTCATCGCCGCACAAAAGCTGGATAACGTCACCGCTGTTGCGGCAAAATACATGGATGGTCCGCTGGCCCCGGTAGCCTATTGGAACATCGCCGCGGTCCAGGCCAAATTGAATCAGCCGGACAAAGCCGCGGAATCCTTCGCCCGGGCCATCGAAAAGGCCGGCGACAATCCCTCTTCCCTGCTGGCAGCACTGTCCGCCATGGAACGGGTACTCGGCGCGGCCAATGTCGAAACCTGGTGCACACAGAAGCTGGCGGCAGACCCCAAATTCATACCGGCCCATTTGATGCTCGTCAACCTGGCCGAAAAGGCCGAGGCCTTCAACAAGGCCCTGACGCACATTGATCAGTGCCTTGAAAACGCACCGCAAAACAGCATGCAGTGGCTGGAGTTTTCCAATCGCAAGGCCAACATCCTGATGCAGGCGTATGCCAAAACCGCCGACGCAAATTATCTCAAGCAGGCGATGGCCCAGTTGGAAGCCAACCTCAAGCTGCGGCCCAACGACGAAACCATGCTGAACAATATCGCCTATCTGATGGCCGATAATGATATCGAACTGGACAAAGCGGTATCGTATGCACGGCGGGCCTACCAGAAACTGCCGGGCAATGCGGTTTTCCTCGACACCTACGCCTATGCCCTGTGCAAGACCGGTGAATATGCCCAGGCCGAAACCTACATGCGGCAGGTCATCGCATCCTATGAACGCATCAACACCGTACCGCCGTGGGATGTCTATAAGCATCTGGGCATGGCACTGATAGGCCAGAAGAAAAATAAGGAAGCCCTGGCCGCATTCGAAAAAGCCAATGAACTGGGAACGGATATCCCGGATAAAGAAAAACAATATTTACAAAAGACTATTCAAAGTTTAAAACTTTAAACTGGCAATGCCCTTTAAGGAGCAAGACTTATGAATCAGAACATACAGCGTGCAGCAACGACCCCGGCAGCCGTTTCACTGCCGCGTCCGATGACAGCCCCAATGCCCGCCGCCGATGCGATGACGCCCAAGGAGATTGTGGGCATCCTCCGTCGGCATATCTGGATGATTATCCTGTTTACCATCGGCGGGGCCATCGTGGGAACCGGTGCCCATTTTCTGCTGCAGCGTGTTTATCCGCGCTATACGGCCCGTGCCCAGATCGAGGTTATGCCCCCGGTGGAAGGTGACCCGCTGACCTTTAATATCAGCCAGCCGCAGAAAGACACCTATTACCAGTTCCGCTTTACCAAGGCCGCCCTCGTCAAGCAGCAGACCCTGCTCAATGAACTCATTCAGGACGAAGAGATTCGCAATACCAACTGGTTCAAAAAGTTCGCTGACGTCGATGCCAATGGCAACATCGTCGGGGGACGCGACAAGGCCTTCAAAAAAGCCATCGAAGATCTTGAAGATTATCTGACCGCCACGGCCCCGCGTGATTTCGTCTTCATCGAAGTCGGCATGACCTGCGGCAGCGCCACAGAATCGGCCAAAATCGTCAACAAGATGGTCGATAAATTCATGGCCTCCCAGCGCGAACTGGCATTGCAGTCCATCCGCGCCCAGTTGGCCGAACGCACCAAGCAGCGTGAAGAGATCATTCGCCGACGCGACACCATCGAAGCCTCGCTGGCAAATATTCGTTCCGGCACGCGTTTTGCCCGCCTGAATCTGTCGGACAACAACACCTTCCGCGATTACATGGACCAGAAAATAGCAGATATTGAGAGCAGTTACAGCAGTCTCGACAGTGCCCGGGCCAACCTGGAAGTCCAGATTGCCACATTGAAACGACGCGCGGAGAGCACCCAGTTCGACGAAGTCATTCAGGACCAGATTGAACAGGATATTATTGCCCGTCAGATTCGGGCCAATATCGCGGCCACTCAGCCCGTTCTGGCCGAACGCCTGACACGGTTTGGAGAAGAACATCGTTCGGTCAAGGAAGTCCGTGATTCTCTCAAACAGATGAACGAAGACCTGGCTAAGCGTCAAAAAGAAATCGGCGACATCGTCCGCAAATCCCAATACCAGTCCGCCGAAGACCAGATGGCCGCTCTGACCCAGCAGTTGGATACCATCACTGAACAGCTTAAAACCGCCCAGGCGGAATATAAGGATATCGATATCATCCGCGCCGAATACAACAAACTCGAAGTGCAGCGCCAGGATGAAATTGCCATGCTCAATGAAATGAACACGTATATTGAAAAGCTGTATGCTCAGATTCAGGACCCCCTGATTTCCAAGCTGCGGGTCATCGGACTTGCTCCCGAACCTCTGAAGATGAGCTTCCCCAGAATCGAATTGCTGCTGCCGGCAGGCATTATCCTGGGTCTTCTGGCCGGTCTGGGCCTGGCGTTTGCGGTGGAACTGCTCAATGACCTGCTCCGCACCCCCAGCGATGTCATGCGGCACCTGCGAACGCCGCTGCTGGGCACCATCTGTCATTCGGATGACGACAAAGATGTGGAGAAAGTCGAACTGGCACATGTGGTTCGCCAGGCGCCCTATTCGATTATGAGCGAAAATTATCGTCAACTGCGGACCAACCTGAAACTGGCCGGCCCCGCAGGCAGCGACCACAAGGTCCTGCTGGTCACCAGCCCCGCCGCAGGCGACGGCAAAACGTCGGTCGCCGTCAACCTGGCCAGCACCATGCTGTACGAAAACAAACGGATTCTGCTGGTCGATACCAACCTGCGCAGACCTTCGACTGCCCATCTGTTCCCCCGCACCGAAACCAACGGTGCCGTATCCGAACACCCCGATTTCGGACTGAGCAACTACCTGATGGGCCAGTGCCCCGAAGAAAAAGACATCATTCGCTTCAGCGGCATCGAAGGGCTGGATATTATCGACAGCGGCCCCCTGCCGGCCAATCCCGCCGAACTGCTGGACAGCCCCCGCATGCATCAGCTTCTGGAACGCTGCAAACAGGTGTATGATTATGTCATCCTCGACGGTCCCGCCCTGCTGGTCACCGATGCCAAAGTCCTGGCCACCAACGCCGACGGCACCCTGGTGGTCTTCAGCGCCGCCGAAACGCACCGCGGTACGGCTCAGCGCATCCTGCGGGAACTCCAGAATGTCCATGCCAATACCCTCGGCACCGTCCTGATGGGCGTCAAGACCCGCAAGGGAGGCTATTTCCGCGAGTTCTATCGTTCGTATCAGGATTACCAGCGCGTTCAGCTCAAACAGGCTTACTAACAAACGGACTACATGTATGAATCGATATCTGGTTACAGGCGGCGCCGGTTTCATCGGCTCGAATATCTGTCGAAAACTGGTGCAGGAAGGCTGTTTTGTCCGGGTGGTGGATAATCTCCTGACCGGCAAGAAGAAAAATCTGGACGGCATTCTGGATAAAATCGAGTTTATCGAAGCCGACATGGGCGATATCCACGTCGCCCGTGCCGCGATGAAAGATATCGATGTCGTGCTGCATCAGGGGGCCGTCCCTTCGGTGCCCCGCAGCGTGGCCGATCCCGCAACCACCCATCGGCATTGTGTGGACGCCACATTTACCCTGCTGCTGGCAGCCAAAGAAAACAAGGTCAAACGCTTCGTCTATGCGGCCAGTTCCTCGGCCTATGGCGATACGCCAACGCTGCCCAAAATCGAATCGATGCCGACCAATCCCCTGTCGCCCTATGCGGCGGCCAAGCTGTTCGGCGAGTACTATTGCAGCGTCTTCTCCAAAGTCTATGGTCTGGAAACCATCGCGTTACGCTATTTCAATGTCTTCGGTCCCTATCAGGACCCGACCAGCCAATATGCCGCGGCTATCCCGGCCTTTGTGACCAAAATCCTCAAAAATGAATCGCCGACGGTCTATGGCGACGGCGAGCAGACACGGGATTTCACCTATATCGACAATGTCGTTCACGCCAACCTGCTGGCTGCCAGGGCCAAATCCGTCAGCGGACAAGTGGTCAACATCGCCTGCGGACAGCGGATCTCCGTCAACCAGATCATCGGCCTGATTAACCAGATTCTGGGCAGGAATGTCCCGATAAAATATCAGCCGACCCGGGCCGGCGATGTCAAACACTCGCTGGCGTCCATCGACCAGGCCAAAGCCGTCATCGGCTATCAGCCCGTGGTCTTATTTGAAGAGGGATTGCACAAAGCCATCGCCTGGTACAGAACCAATCTGGTCTGAGTCCCCGACGCGACAAGCCACACTGCCCCCGCATCGCCCTGAGTCTTCAGAATTGACTTTAGTGATTCTATTTGGTATCTTTTTCTATGGAGAATCGAGGGTATGATGCGAAAACAAGATAATATGATGCGTGAAATCCGGAAACTCCGTCGGGAACTGTGGACGATTTCATTGAAAGACTTGTCCTGATGGCTGCTCCAATCACATCACAAACCAGGCAAATCCTGGTCCTGGCCAACCACCAGACCGCGTGGGGGGATTTATGCGCCCGATATCAGGTCTGTCTGACCTTCTGCGACACTATTCAGAATGCCATCGGGTTTGCCGCACGCACTGCCTACGACCTCATCCTTATCCAGTTTGACAAAATCGCCGGGAATAGTCATGGACTGCACACGCTGCGTCAGTCCTGTCCCCAAGCACGGATTGTACTGCTGTGCTCGATGCGCCAGGAACCGTTTGCCAATAAACTGCTTCAGGAACGAATCCACGGCTTAAAAACAGTCGATGATTATCTGCTTTACCCGCTGGGCTTTGTTGAGAAAATAAAATCATTCATCGAGCCATCCGGGCAGGCTTCTGTCATCTCTGCCGCCGCCGAACAGATGATTGAGCAGCTTGAACGGCTGGCCACGGAAGACGACTTAACCCATCTGAAAAACCGCCGATATATCCGACAATTCCTTACTCAGATTCTGGAGTACGCTCGTACCGACAACTTCCATGTCACCCTGCTGCTGTTCGACATCGACAACTTCAAGCACTACAATGACCAGTACGGCCACGCCGTGGGCGATGAAGTGCTCTACCAGGTCGGCCAGATCATGAAGCGATGCTGCCGCAGCCATGACGTCGTCGCCCGCGTCGGCGGAGATGAATTCGCCGTGGTGTTCTGGGATTTGCCCTCGGAAGTCGCGCACACCGAGAAGGAGCCGGAACGCCGCAAGTCTCTCAGCGAGCACCCCAAAGAGACCGTCTTCATGTCGGAACGCTTCCGCCTGCAGCTCAGCAGGACCAAGCTGTCCTACCTGGGCGCCTCCGGCAAGGGCCACCTGACCATCAGCGGCGGGCTGGCGTCGTTCCCCAAGGACGGCTGGGACATGAAACAGCTCTTTGAACAGGCCGACCAGGCCATGCTCCAGGCCAAACGCAGCGGCAAAAACAGGATTCATATCGTCGGGGTTTCCGACGATGCCCCGGACTTCTCGAACCAGACCAACTGCCACCAATAATCCATCGTTTTGAATGCCGGATTAGTCGGCTCCCTGTACGCCGCATTCTGCACTCCCATTGTCTGAATAGCACAAATTACGCTAACACTATCTTGCTATCGGCAAAAATTCCATATTTTTTTTATTCTCTGTCCGCACTGGACTTATATTTTCTCACGCCCCGCGATATTTCGATTTTTCGAACAAAAACTGCAATTCCGTCCCCTTTGTGAGAGCCCATTATGGTTTGGGTGGAATAAAAAGAATAGGATACGAAAGGAGCTAAACACATGCTGCAAAACACAGTCATCACCTCACCCCATCTGCAGGACATCGCGGCCGAAGGCGGCGTACTCGGTTCGATTCTGCTGGACCGCTCGGTCACCCAGGCCGTCCGCGACATCCTGCCGGCTGCGGAGGCATTCACCCGCCCCGAGCATCAGACGCTGTACCGCGTCCTGACGGACCTGGCACAGCATAATAAAGCCTGGGACCTGGTGCTCATCGCCGACGGCCTCAAGCAGCACAAGGCCCTCAAGGCCATCGGCGGCGTCGATTACTTAGTCAAGCTGGCCGAGGCCGTACCCACGGCCGCCAATGCCGCCTACTATGCCCGCATCGTCCGCGACAAGTACCTGCTGCGGCAGATGGCCGAATTCGGCACCACGCTGGCCAACTCCGCGGCACTGGGGTCGCTGCCGGGGGCGCTGCTGGATATGGAAACCCAGTTCCGCGACATTGCCGCACGCTATCGCAGCCTGATTGGGCCCGGCGAAATCCTGTCGATGCGGCCGGTGTCGGAGTACACCAGCATGCCCATCGACTGGCTGTGGCCGGGGCGGTTTCCGCTGGGGATGCTATCGCTGATTGCCGGCATCCAGGGCCACGGCAAGAGCTTCCTGATGTGCTACATGGCGGCGGTGGCCTCGCAGGGCTATTCGTGGCCCGACCGCGGCAATCCGTGTGCACCGATGGAAGTCGCGATTCTGTCCGATGAGGAAAGCGTCTCGTATGCTCTGCGTCCCCGGCTGGAGGCCTGCGGGGCAGATCTGTCGCGGGTGTTCGTACTGGACGGCCTGACGCTGGCTGATGGCACGCCCGCGCCGTTCGATATCAGCACACGGCTGAGCCTGCTGGACGATTTCCTCGAAGCCCATCCCAACTGCCGGCTGATGTTCTTCGACTCGCTGGCGGGCTTCCTGGGCCATTGCGACCCCAACGACAACGCCGCCGTCCGCCGCACGCTCGGGCCGCTGAGCGAACTGGCCGAGCGTCGCGGCGTGGCGATGGTGGGCATCCTGCACCTGAATAAAAAGCCCGACCTGGCCAGCGTCCACCGCATCAGCGGGGCGACTGCCTTCACCGCCGTGGCCCGTGCCGTCTGGCTGGTCGTGCGGGATGAGGATGCCATCGGCAACGCCAGCCGGCTGCTGCTGCCGGTCAAGTGCAACTACGCCGACACCACCGGCCTGCGGTACCGGATTGTCGATGGGGCCGTGGCCTTCGAGACCGAGCCGGTGGCCTTCGGGGCCGACAGCGTCC